>JBDRQE010000053.1:0-12868 GCA_043826415.1 Pseudomonadota bacterium | reverse complement strand
CTGTGGATAGGAGTGAAAGGCTAATCAAACTCGGTGATAGCTGGTTTTCTCCGAAATATATTTAGGTATAGCCTCGTATGTTTACTGATGGAGGTAGAGCACTGATTGGACTAGGGGTCTCACCAGATTACCAAACCCATTCAAACTCCGAATGCCATCAAGTTATAGTACGGGAGTCAGACTACGGGAGATAAGTTCCGTGGTCGAAAGGGAAAGAGCCCAGACCGCCAGCTAAGGTCCCTAAATTCATGCTAAGTGGAAAAGGAGGTGGAACTGCCCAGACAACCAGGAGGTTGGCTTAGAAGCAGCAATCCTTTAAAGAAAGCGTAATAGCTCACTGGTCGAGTGGGGCTGCGCCGAAAATTCATCGGGGCTAAGCATGATACCGAAGCTGCGGATTGTAAGGATCTTCGGATTTTTATGATGGTAGGAGAACATTGTGGCCGCCTGAGAAGGTACACCGTAAGGAGTGCTGGAGGTTCCACAAGAGCTTATGTTGACACGAGTAGCGAAAAACAAGGTGAGAAACCTTGTCGCCGAAAGCCTAAGGTTTCCTGTAGTAAAGTTAATCTGCTCAGGGTTAGTCGGCCCCTAAGACGAGGCTGAAAAGCGTAGTCGATGGGAAACAGGTTAATATTCCTGTACCACCCTGCTGGTGTTACTGATACGGGGGGACGGAGAAGGGTAGGTCATCCGGGTGTTGGACGTCCCGGTTCAAGCGTGTAGGCGGAGAACTTTGGCAAATCCGGGTTCTCATTCAACGCTGAGGCGTTATGACGATTCCTTTTTGGAAATAAAGTGATTGATCCCATGCTTCCAGGAAAAGCCTCGTATTTAATCAGCAAGGTGACCGTACCGTAAACCGACACAGGTAGGCAGGAAGAATATTCCAAGGCGCTTGAGAGAACTCTGGTTAAGGAACTCGGCAAAATTGCACCGTAACTTCGGGAGAAGGTGTGCCCCCATTAGGTGAAACGATTCGCACGTCGAGCCGAAGGGGGTTGCAGTGAAATGGGGGGAGCGACTGTTTACTAAAAACACAGGACTCTGCTAAGTCGAAAGACGATGTATAGGGTCTGACGCCTGCCCGGTGCCGGAAGGTTAAGGGGACTTGTTAGCGCAAGCAAAGCAATGAACCGAAGCCCCGGTAAACGGCGGCCGTAACTATAACGGTCCTAAGGTAGCGAAATTCCTTGTCGGGTAAGTTCCGACCTGCACGAATGGCGTAACGATTTCCCCACTGTCTCAACCAGGGACTCAGCGAAACTGTAATACCGGTGAAGATGCCGGTTACCCGCAACAAGACAGAAAGACCCCGTGCACCTTTACTATAGCTTGGCATTGTAGCTTGGGCTATCATGTGTAGGATAGGTGGGAGACTTTGAAGCGGTCACGCTAGTGGTCGTGGAGTCAATCTTGAAATACCACCCTTGCTATCTTAGGCTACTAACCCAGACCCGTAATCCGGGTCGGGAACAGTGTCTGGTGGGTAGTTTGGCTGGGGCGGTCGCCTCCCAAAGTGTAACGGAGGCGCGCGAAGGTTCCCTCAGGTTGATTGGAAACCAACCGAAGAGTGTAAAGGCATAAGGGAGCTTGACTGCGAGAGAGACATCTCGAGCAGGTACGAAAGTAGGTCTTAGTGATCCGGCGGTCCCGAATGGAAGGGCCGTCGCTCAACGGATAAAAGGTACGCCGGGGATAACAGGCTTATCTCCCCCAAGAGTCCATATCGACGGGGAGGTTTGGCACCTCGATGTCGGCTCATCACATCCTGGGGCTGGAGCAGGTCCCAAGGGTTTGGCTGTTCGCCAATTAAAGTGGTACGTGAGCTGGGTTTAAAACGTCGTGAGACAGTTTGGTCCTTATCTGTTGCGGGCGGAGGATATTTGAGGAGATCTTTTCCTAGTACGAGAGGACCGGAATGGACGAACCTATGGTGTTCCAGTTGTTCCGCCAGGGGCATTGCTGGGTAGCTAAGTTCGGCAGGGATAACCGCTGAAAGCATCTAAGCGGGAAGCCCACTCCAAGATTAGATATCCCGTGGCTTAAGCCACCTGAAGGCTCGTTGAAGACTACAACGTTGATAGGTCGGGTGTGGAAGTGCAGTAATGCATGGAGCTAACCGATACTAATAAGCCGTGCGGCTTATCCAATTTTTTTGATTAGAATCTTACTGAATACTCTACTATTCGATTATCGATTTTTATAAAGGTTGTTTAGGCTGAAGTGTATGAGTCCTGTAGCTAACAGACTCACAAACTACAGGTTATTCACCTGAAGTATTTCCACTTTTTTCGGTGGTCATAGCGAAGAGGATCCACCCGTTCCCATTCCGAACACGGTCGTTAAGCTCTTCTGCGCCGATGGTACTGCATGGGTGACTATGTGGGAGAGTAGGACGCCGCCGAATCTTTTATATATTAAGCCCCAATCAGTTCTCTGATTGGGGCTTTTCTGCGTCTGGCGATATCAAAGAAAAAGAGGAGTTGAAGGTTATTGTCTATCAGCACCTTTTTTCCTGTAGGCACCAGTATCGGGAAATCCACTGTGGAACGTGACTGGTGCCCTCCTGGCTAACCTTCTTTTTATCCAGCTTGTTAATGGTCGTATGGAAATGAAAAGGAGTAAGAATGCTCCCCCTAGTTTCAAACTGTATGGAACGAGTTCTGATGCTTCACCGATTACAGCTTGCGGTGAAATTCCTATCATTGCGTAGAGCTGATCAACAGCTAATCCAAAGAGTACGGCACATGTTGACAGAATAAGCAGGTAGCGAACAGTTCCCTTCTTTCCCAGAATACCGATTAAAACCGAAAGCGAAGTAATATTGGTGGCAGGACCAACGAGCAGAAACACCAGAGCAGTACCAGGACTTACCCCCTTCAGGATTAGAGCCGCAGCCACCGGAGTAGAGGCTGTTGCACAGATGTATAACGGAATACCAATAATCAGCATGACCAGCATGGAAGAAAACCCTCCATCCAGCCATCTGGTTAGAAGCTCATCGGGAATTACGACCATGATCAGCCCGGCAATGAGTAATCCTGCGAAAAACCAGTGGGCAATGTCCCCCCAGACATCCAGCAGGGCATACCTGAAACCATCCATTATCCTGCTCCATTTTCCATTACCAGCAAGGATATCGTGAGCAGATGTCTTTGCTGGTCCATATTGATCACCTCCATGATCACTGATCTTCGGTGAAATGGGAGTCAAAAGGGGCGTCCAGTTAAGGATATTTTCAATACATCCAGCAGCTATCGCGGTTATAAAGGCTGCAAGCGGTCTGGTCACTGTCATGATCGGGTCAAGCAGGGCATAGCTGATGGCGATGGAGTCTACACCTGATTCCGGAGTTGAGATGAGAAAGGCAGTTGTTGCTCCCTTGTTGGCACCCTGCTTTTTCAGGGAGACTGCTGCCGGCAGGACTCCGCAGGAACAGAGAGGTAGCGGGACCCCGAGGAGTGCCGCCTTTATAACCGAGCTGAATCGCCCTGACCCGAGGTGCTTCACCACTGTTTCCGGATTCAGGAATACTTTGAGCATTCCAGCAACAAGAATCCCGAATAGGATATATATCGATGAATCAAGCAGCAGTGACCATGATGCCTCGAACACTGCACCGATGAGATGAAACATGCGTCCTCTTTTCTATAGATGTTGTTATTTTGTATATAATTTGAGAATACTAAGTCAGGATGGCAGGCATATCAAGAAAGCAGATGCATTTTCTGCCAGGATTGTTCATAATATTTTTTATCTGCTTCGTAGCCTTATTCAAAGTCTTTCCCTTGATCCTTTATGATGCAAACAAATCTTGATAACGTCGGTATTCTTTATGTGGTTGCCACTCCCATCGGGAATCTTGAAGATATTACCCTGCGTGCCTTGCGTATTCTGAAGGAGGTTGATCTGATTGCTGCAGAAGATACCCGGCATACAAAACATCTGCTGACCCACTTTGACATCCACACCCCTTTGATCAGTTATTATCGGGAAAAAGAAACTGAACGTTCGGAAGAGTTGGTGCAGAAAATGCTTTGTGGTGAAACTATCGCCCTGGTCAGTGACGCCGGGACTCCAGGAATATCCGATCCAGGGGCAGTTCTAGTAAAAAAGGCCAGGACTGCCGGGATCCCCATTATTCCTTTGCCTGGCCCTTCAGCGCTTACTGCAGCTCTTTCTGCCGCCGGTATCACCGATGGCACTTTTCTTTTCTTAGGTTTTCCCCCTGCAAAAAAAGGGCAACGTCAAAAACTCCTTTCCACTTTTGTGGAAGCTCCGTGGGCTCTGGTGTTTTATGAATCTCCCCATCGGATTCAGGCCCTTCTGGCTGATGTACTGGCCACATTGGGAGACCGCCAGGCGTTTTGGGGAAGGGAGTTGAGCAAGGTTTACGAAGATCTGCAGACAGGATCGATCAGCCAGTTGCTTGAACTTGCCAGCGGCAAGAAAAATCGTGGAGAATTTGTGCTCATTGTTCACCCAGCCTCTAGTCAACAAAAGGTTACAGGTGAAAAAGTGGAGGAAATCCTGCTCTGGTATAAGGAAAATACTGAACTCTCTTTAAAGGACGTGAGTTGTCGTATTGCCAAGGATCTGGGAATTTCCCGTTCCAATGTCTATCAAATGGCCCTGGAACTCTGGGCCGCGACTAAGGAAGAATCATGATTAAACTTCGCACCTGCATCTGCCCGGATCAGTGCTTTCTTTATGGTATTCATAAACCATCCTATACTGTTTGTAACCTCAGGGGCGGGAAGAAAATTGAGCGTTTAGGCGTTATCGATGGTGAATCCGTGCAAGATAATCGGGCCAATTTCCCTGACGGTACCCTTTCAATCCCCAGGGCCGACTGGATCTTTGAAATTCCCAATCCTTTTCCCTTCCGGGGCACGACCTTTATCGACCAGGAATGGGCGGATGCCAGCGCCGCTGATTACCGACAGATCTCCCTTCCGCCGAATGAACAGATATCGTTGACGGAAACCCTGAAAGCAGCGGGGGGGCAAGCAACTCTGATCAGCCAGCTCCCCCCAGCCCTGCTCCTTGCTCTGGCAACCTGCTCGACAGATCCCCGGGACCTCATCCAGCTTGCGGAACTCTGTTGTCAGCTGGACAAAGATCCAAAAGGGGTTCCTCTTGGGTTGAACTACCGGAGGACCAAGCATGGCAGGATCCGTCCCATTATTCATAATCACGCCCTGTTCGAAGCCGTGGCTAATAATCCTTGCCTGCCTGACAGCTATAAAATAGTTATGGTGGTCAGGCCGGGTGCCCAAGGAGGTAGTGAGATTGTGGGAGAATGGCCCGGTAATGGTGATACCCACGTCTTTGAGTACCTGCGTCGAAATTCCTATATTGCCGGCGGTCATTATGCAGCCAACATGGCGGATGATGCCATCCGCTATGCAATAAAGGAGCTCTCAATGGCAGATATGCAGGGCTTGCGGCATCTCTACTATCAGCGGACCTATATTCGGCTGACAGAGTTGTTGGGCCTTGAGTTGCCCCCAGAACAACAGGGATGCACTCCTGATCAACTGGAGTGCCTGCGGAAGAAAATTCTGCAGGCAATAGGCGAGCAGGACATTTCTTCCATGGCGACATTGTGGGGCTGGAATTTCGGTTTTGATTTTGCCTCCAGCGGCTATCGGCTGCATGCCTCCCATCAACAGATTCATCAGCAATATGCGATGATCCCCGAGACGGTTGCCGCCTATTCAGGTGAGGATTCTGAGAATTCCTGCGGTGAGTTGCCGGCCTTTGGTTGTGGCGACATGGTGGCTGAGGTGATCCAGCACTATCAAGAGCACTATGGTAGTGACTTTTTTGATGATTATATCGGCTGCATCAAAAATAACAGCCGGATGGATGGCCGCAGGGATCGGGAAAGCAGCTTGGTGGTATGGAAGGATGAGCAGGTTATGCTTTTTGTGCCAAAGGCACAGACCTCCCAGTGGGAATTACAGCTGATGGCTTTGAATGATGAGGATGGAAAGGCAGTTGGTAATATCCTGGAGGCAAATCCGTGCATGCGGGCTTCATTGGATAAAGGAATCCTGCTGGCGCAGAAGGCCCTGTCTGGACTGGGGGCGAGAATGGTGACCTCCATTGAATACCCGAAACGAATCGGCAGAAAGGGAGAATCAGGTCAACATCTGCTCTACGCCTTTCTGCCTCGTCTTCCTCACTCACCTGGTGCTTTCAGTGAGGCTCAGCTCCGATTTATCAACGGTCACTATCCTGAAGATTTTGCTGCTGTCTGCCGGCAGCAACTTGCCAAGCTTGAAGAAATCTAATTTAATGGGCAACAATATTCACATTAACTTTCGTTCTTCCCAGAACCTTTTGCAGTCCCAGTTGTTGCGGAACATTCAAGACTAAAGGGCCGCCGATATGGGCACCAATCGCTGCCTGCCGGGCTTCATCCTCAGATCTGACCAGCATCAAAAAAATACCGATATCCATGGGGTCTGTTGCCTTGATGGTTTCCTGTTCACTGTCGCTGAGATAGAGGTCATAGTTCAGGTCATATTCAGTCGGGTCTACAAGAGTGAAAGTGATTGCCGGGCTGTCGCACGATTCCAGCCAATAGGCGGAGACCGCATCATCATCCTTGTGAAATATCTTGAAAGTAGTGTATTCTTCAAATCCGGGGATTCCCTGGGGAAAAGTGAAGATCTTTTCATTGTCGATCCTGGGTTGTCCTGTGACTGGGCTGTGCATGCTCATATGCAACTCCTTATAGTTGAGAGGGGTAGAAAGGATGTCGCTCAATCTGCTTTAGGGATTGAACAACAGGCACATATCGTAACGATTTATCTTTTCTCTCTTCTTATCGACGGCAGGGATTAAATCTATAGGTCAAATACTGCTTATTAGAATATTTTTGATATACAGACATAGGGTGACATGAATGGATACAAAGGATAAACAAGGTTTTTTTGGGAAGTGGGGCGGTGCATATATCCCGGAGGTGTTATATCAGACCTTTCAGGAGCTTAATGCCGAGTTCACAAAATGCAAGAATGATCCTGCCTTCTGGCAGGAGTACGTGGAATTGATGTCTACCTATTCCTGCCGGCCTACACCTTTGACCCATGCCGAGAATCTGTCCCGCCACTTCGGCGGGGCCCAGATCTACATCAAGCGGGAAGACCTGAACCATACCGGTGCCCACAAGGCCAATAATGTTATGGGGCAGGGATTGCTGGTCAAACGGATGGGCAAGAAACGGGTTATTGCCGAGACCGGGGCCGGCCAGCATGGCATGGCCACCGCCACCATGGCTGCCAAGTTCGGGCTTGCGTGTACTATCTATATGGGCGAGGACGATGTGCGGCGTCAGCGTCCCAATGTCTTCTGGATGGAGAAGATGGGGGCGACCGTGGTCCCGGTGACCAATGGCTCCCGCACCCTCAAGGATGCCATCAACGAGGCCTTCCGCGACTGGGTCACCAATGTCGATGAGACCCATTATGTCTTTGGCACCGTCTGCGGGCCACATCCCTTTCCCGAGATGGTTGCCTGGTTTCAGTCCATTATCGGCCTGGAGGCCGCCGAGCAGATTGTGAAATACCACGGCCGGATGCCGGCCAGGATCTTTGCCTGTGTGGGCGGCGGTTCCAATGCCATGGGGATTTTCAAGCGTTTTATCCCGGAAGAGAATGTGGAACTGGTGGGGGTGGAGGCTGGCGGCCATGGTATTGCCACCGGCCTGCACGCGGCCAGGCTCAGCGGCACGGACGCCTCGGCTGGAGTGGCTCAGGGCTACAAGACTATGTTCCTGCAGGATGAGGACGGGCAGATGAAGGAGACTCACTCCGTGGCCGCGGGTCTTGACTACGTTGGAGTCTCACCGATCCTCTCCGATCTCTGGGAGAAGGGCCGGGTACGCTTTGAGGCGGCCACCGATACCGAGGTCATGGCCGCCCTCGACCTGACCATGAAAAAGGAGGGGATCATTCCGGCCCTGGAGTCTTCCCATGCCTTTGTCCAGGCCTTCAAGGAGGCGCCGCAGCTGACGCCGGACGATGCGATTATCATTAACATGTCCGGCCGCGGTGACAAGGATATCTTCACCATTGCCCATGCCTTTGACGACCCGTCCTGGAAGGACTTCATCATCAAGCGGGGCCAGGAATACAGTCAGAGCAGATAACAATCAGACCGCGAGGAATCGAGAATGCAGCTGGAACAACAATTACGCGATAGACTTGAGAACAAGGATATCCTGCTTATGACTCATATCGTGCTTGGATATCCATCTTTTGATACGAACAGAGAAGTTATCCGCCAGATGGTGGCCAACGGGGTTGACTGTATTGAGATGCAGATCCCTTTTTCCGAGCCTATGGCCGATGGCCCGGTCATTGTCCGCGCCAATCAGGAGGCCATTAAGAACGGGACCAGGGTAGCCGATTGTCTGGCCTTTGCTGCCGAGATGACCGCCAGCCATGATATTCCCTTTCTCTTCATGACCTATTACAACATCATCTTCAAGTACGGTGAGCAGGCTTTTTTTGAGAAGGCCAGGGAGTGCGGGATCAAGGGCTTTATCGTTCCCGATCTGCCTCCGGAGGAAGGTGAGAGCTTTCTCAAGTTGGCCGTAGAATTTGAGATCGCCCCCATCCTCATCTTCGCCCCCACCTCGAGCGATGAGCGCATGCGTCAGCTGGCCTCTTACGGCAGTGGCTTTATCTACTGCGTGGCCAGGCGTGGAGTCACCGGCGTCAAATCGGTGATCGGGCAGGAGGTGCTCGATTATCTCGGACGCTGTCGCCAGGCGACCAGACTGCCGCTGGCCGTTGGTTTCGGTATCCAGGATCGCCACGACGTACGCGCCCTTGTCGGCAAGGCGGACATGGCTGTGATCGGCTCCCAGACCATCCGCCTGGTGGACGAAAAGGGAGCGGAGGCTGTGGGGCCGTTTATCGCCGGTTTGCGCTGAATATCTGATAAATTTCGCATTCTTGGTTTCACTGTCGCCGTATTGGTGGTCGAGAACTTTCAGGGGTAAAATGAAAAATCACGTAACATACTGGCTTGATTCTTCAGATCATGATCTTGATGTCGCGGAATCGCTGTTTCAAAACGCCAAGTATGACTGGTGTCTTTTTCTCGCCCATCTTGTGTTGGAAAAGATACTCAAGGCTTGGTATGTGAAGCACAAAAATGAATTTCCTCCTCGTACCCATGATTTGGTTAGATTAGCGGACATGGCTGGAATAGATATGGAAGAAAGGATGCTTGAGTTTCTTGACATGGTTAATACTTTCAATATTTCAACCAGATATCCAGACGAAAAATTCAAGTTCTATACATTATGCACCAGAGATTTCACGGCTCTACAATTCACGCGCATCAAGGAGGTTCGAGAATGGTTACTGAGCAGAATCAATGCCTGAAAAAAGTGATATTATTTGTCAATCTTTTGCGGCAACATGGAGTTGATGTGTCGGAGGCGTACCTCTTTGGTTCGGTTGTCAATGGGATGTCGGATAAAGAAAGTGATATTGATGTCGCTATAGTGTCGAAGGATTTTCAGGGTATCCCGTTCTATGACATGCAAAAAATCAGCAAATGGAGAAGACAAGTGGATTTGCATCTGGAAATTCACCCTTTTGCTTTGGCTGAGATCGAGACCGATCCACCTCTTTTTTTTACCAAGATCCGACGGGATGGCTTGCGGATTGAACAAGAAGACAGATTCGTTTGATTTCCTCATTGGGATTACAGTCAGCTTTCTTTTTTAGGAGTGAGAATGTCATGGGAAAACAGAAAATCCTCAATATTATCAGAGACACGAAACCGGAATTAGCGTCCCTGTACGGCGTCAAGAATGTGGGGGTCTTTGGCTCCTATGTGCGAGGTCAGCAACACAAACAGAGTGATATTGATATCTTGGTGTCATTCAACCGTGATATTGATCTTTTTGATTTTGTCGAGTTGCGGGAATATCTCGAAGCCCGTTTACACAACAAGGTCGACCTGGTGATGGAGTCGGCCTTGAAGCCCGGCATCGGCAAGCGCATACTGGCTGAGGTCGAATATGTCTAAAGGTCGGGAATTGGGGGATTATCTTGCGGATATCCTCAATGCCATCGCTGAGGTAGATGAGTTTACCCGCGATATGCACTTTGCCGAGTTCGAACACGATCGAAAAACCATCAACGCGGTTATCAGAAGCCTTGAGGTACTTGGTGAAGCCGCAAAGCATATTCCGGCGTCTTTCCGCGTCAGTCACCCGGACATTCCCTGGAGTAAGATGGCTGGCATGCGTGATGTCCTGATTCACGATTACATGGGTGTTGATCTGCTAACGGTTTGGAAGGTGGCCAAAGAGCGACTGCCGTTGATCAGGCCGTCAGTAGAAAAGCTGATACATCAAGATTGATTTTGATGATATGACCAAATGAAAATATGAGACCGATAGCCAGAATAAGAACGAGGAGGCAAGGTCGCGAGGTCGAACAGGACTCAGGAAAACCTCGGGTTGTATTCTGCCTCCATTTGGAGTTAACAGCAGAATGCTGTCTGTTTTCCCTTTGCCCCGTTATTCTGTGGCCGCTGGAATATGGCGGAGGCGCGATATTTCCGGGCGTGTGGTGGCAACTATGCAAAAGAAAAACTTGTTTCATTTTGCATAGCATTGAGCCTTTTATCAGCTCTCTGGGTTGATGCAGCGTTCGCAGCAACCATATCGGGCTATGTGAGAAATACTGAAGGCGTCGGGCTCTATCTTTTGTTCTGAATCTGATAGATGACGTCATAAGGGAACTTGTTGGTGATGCAGCGTCTGGTTTGAAGGGAACTGAGGCCCAAGCCTCTGAAAAAGAGATGTTGCTTTATCCGTTTCAGTCCTATGAAGTCCCCCTGTTGGATGAAAAACAGGGATTGCAGGTTGCAGAAAAAAGATGTGCGGGATGGGGATATGCAGGGGCGGAGCCATTTGATGAGGTTAAAAAACATTACTCTGATTACATCCGGGTGCGGTGCGCTCGTTGGTATCAGTGTACTCAGCCAATGCCTGTTAGCGACTCCCTCGATAAATAAGCCCACTGGTTTCCATGCGATCACATGGAAACCAATGGAAGGGGTTGTTGAAAAATGAAGAGGAAAGGAGAGGGAAATGCGGGGAATTTTGGGTGAGAAAGATGTTCAAGGGGGGGGGCTTTGCTGGTGATTTGAAGCCGTGTGGCGATGGGTGTGAAGTCTCGGTAAAGAGGATAGAAAAGGATCTCCAGGAAAACCAGAAATTTTTGCGTCAAGGATTCATATTAAAAGTTTCTTTCTTTGCTTTACTAATTCTTCTGTTAACTTCACCCCCTGCTTTTGCGGCTGTTTCAAATGGGTTTGATTATCCTGTTGGAAAGCCGGATGGAACTGATTGGCTCACTAATAACACGGGTTTACAATGGCTTGATCTATATAATTACGGATCAACTTGTGGAAATGTTTATCATCCAGGTAGAGATTTCAACAAGGGTTCTGGTGATGCCGATAGGTATGAACCTGTATATGCCGTTTCAAATGGGGAGGTAGTTGGATCAAGCTGGTATACAACATGGGGTAATGTAATTCTCATTAAGCATGTTTTGCCGGACGGTTCTACGGTTTGGTCTCAATATGGCCATCTTGAAGAAAGGTCAGTTTCGAGTGGGACGGTTGTTACTAAAGGTGATCAGATAGGAACAGTTGGCAAGGGAGATCCCAATGCCGGCATGTCTGCTCATTTACATTTTGAGATAAGAAAAACAAACCTCTCTACTAACTATTTTCCATGTGGCGAGACATCTGCTTATGTTTCCTCTAACTATTACAATCCAACGGATTTCATTAACACACATAGAAATCTTGGCCTTTCAGTCACTCTCACCTCGCCTACCCCAGGTTACGCCTCTTCAACTGTTGGTTCTATCCCTTTAGCGTGGACAACTACCGGAGACCCAACAGCGTATCGTTTTGCTATATCTACAAGTTCGATTTATATCAATAATTTGACTACTGATAATGACTGGAGTACGAATTGTGATGGTGTATCAACTTGTTATACTGATGCATATACTTCTACGGCTCATAATTTAACGGTGAATAGATCTGCCTTGCTTACTCCGGGAAAGAAATTTTACTGGAGGATGCGGGTGGCAAAACCGGGTTTTACTGCCCTAAGTGCAATAAGTACTTTTTCTGTCCGCCCTACAGTAGCTTTAAGTTTGCCGGCAAGTAATACCTATTTTCCTCCTGGTGGCCCTGTGACCTTGTCATGGACATCAGTAGGCGCGACCGGATATCGTTACATTATTAGTTCAAATCAAAGCTTTATTCAAAATCTTCTGGTTGATAGTGCAACCTGGGACACCGACTGTAATAATTTGGGCACTTCAGTGTGTAAAACCGCAACTACCGGTACCGCAACATCTTCTGGTTCGATTAGTGATTCAGCCTTGTTGTCGAGTGGCAAAACACTCTATTGGCGGGTGAGAGCGACAAGCCTTGAAGCTGGAAGTGGCATAAGTGGCATAAACTTTATTAAGATCACGGCACCCACATGCTCGTATTCAATATCCCCGACGAGCACGGCTATTACATCCACAGGTGGGACTCGGAGTGTGAGTGTTACGGCGGCGACCGGCTGTGCGTGGACAGCGAGTAGCAGTTTAAGCTGGGCGAGTGTTTCTCCGAGCAGTGGGAGCGGTAACGGCACTGTGTCGGTAACAGTGGCCTCAAATACAACCGGTTCGCCTCGCACCGGAACAATAACCATAGCAGGTTCTTCCTTTACAATTAGTCAGTCAGCCGCAAGCTGCTCGTATTCAATATCCCCGACAAGTACGGCTATTACATCCCCAGGTGGGACTCGGAG
>JBDRQE010000052.1:0-151732 GCA_043826415.1 Pseudomonadota bacterium | reverse complement strand
ATCTCGGCTCGGAGGAGTTCGTGGAGCGAATGCAAGCATTAGTCGCGGACCGATCTGCAATGACCGAAGTCCCTCGCACCCAACGTCGACCGCAAGCCAAGCCAATCGAACACTACCGCGATACCATAGCAGATAAAAAATCTGCCATGGTCGCTGCGTATGCCACCGGCGATTATACCATGCAGGAAATCGCTACCTGTTTCTGCGTTCATTATGCGACTGTAAGCCGGGCTGTGAGACAAAAGCAAAAGATGTCGATGCTTGATTGCAAGACCTGACCCCAGCCGTTGACCCAGCCGTTGCCAGCCGTTGCTGGGGTTAAGGTTCTCTCTTTGTCTGTCGATAAGCGAACATGTCAGTTTGATTATGCAAAACCAACATGAACGAGGAGCGAAGGAATGAAGATAGACAATATCTCGGCAAATTCTTCAATGGCTTATTCTTCACCTGCAAAGAATAAAAGCAATTTTTCAGAATATTTTACTCAGAGTATGGGTTCGAAGAAACAGAGCGGCAAGTCAGCCTCAAACTCTGTTGATATGGTTGCTCTCAAGAAAAAGGGGCTCGTGAAGTATGCTATTGAAAATAGAAAGGAGAAAATGCGAGAAGAGCTTCTCAAACAGCGAGGGTTAACGGAAGAGGATCTGGCCGCATTGCCCCCTGAGCAGAGAGCCAAAATTGAACAATTGATCAGTGAAGAAATTCAGAAACGACTGGCCGCAGAGTCAGAACTGAGCAAAAAAAACAATGACTCGTCACTGCTTTTTGCCTTTCTATAAAGGGGTTTCTTGAAAAATATTTTTTTGCTCAATCTCGGCGTTATGGACAAAATTGTATCATCGGAATATCAACTTATCAACTACATGTCTGCGGTAAAATTTCCCGCATGCCTTGACCTCAAACAAAAGTCCTCATTTTCAAGAAACCCAGTCGTCTATATGACCTATTTGCACCTTTTCCCCAACGAGAAAATGCACCGGATAAACCGGTAATGCCGGCCGTTAGCCTTCAAAAAAACAAATTGACACCACTCAACCCAAGGCATATATTCTAGACAGACTGGACAGAACAGATACTAACACAAGGTGTGTCGTTATGCTAGAAAACCATTGGCAACTTCAGGATGCTAAAAACAAATTCAGCAATCTCGTGGATAAAGCACAACATAATGGTCCACAGGTCGTAACCAAACACGGCAAAGATGCCGTTGTTGTGCTCTCAATCGACGACTATCAAAAATTAATAAAACCAAAAACGAACTTGGTTAAATTTTTCCAGGCATCTCCTCTCGCAAAAGAAGATCTAGACCTAACTAGAAGCAAGGAAACGCCAAGGAATATTGAGTTATGAATTACCTGCTAGACACCTGTGTAATCTCAGAACTCAT
The DNA here is from genome assembly GCA_043826415.1 of Pseudomonadota bacterium. Taxonomy (GTDB): domain Bacteria; phylum Desulfobacterota; class Desulfobulbia; order Desulfobulbales; family Desulfocapsaceae; genus UBA2270. The sequence continues at coordinate 150,345 of JBDRQE010000052.1, read as the reverse complement.
TAAAAAATCTCCCAGCCCAAAAGTCGTTCAATGGGTTTCAGCAATTGAAGAAACCACCCTGTTTATCAGTGTTTTAACTATCGGAGAAATCCACAAAGGAATTGAAAAATTACCCACAAGCAAAAAGAAAGATAAACTTCACCACTGGGTAAATTCAGACCTTCAAGAACGCTTCAAAAACAGAATTATTGATTTCGACCTTCAAACGGCTACTGTTTGGGGTCAAATCCAAGCTCATTCTGAAATATCAGGCAAAGCATTGCCCGCAATCGATGGGCAAATTGCGGCTACAGGAATTTCTTACAACCTTACCGTTGCAACCAGAAACACGACAGATATGGAAGTTAGCGGTGTCGCCCTTCTAAACCCTTGGGAATAGCTCTAGGGCCGCGGCAAGAATAAAACATCCAGGCTTCGGTCACTTAACTGCAACCCGAACTGACTCAACCTCGGCTAAGAGCGCGTCTTTGCTTTGCGTTAGCCCACCAAAACAGGGAGGAAAACAGGGGGCATCCATTTTTCCCCTGGGGAAAGTAAGCACATACTTTTCATCCCTTACCATTATCCATACGGCATCTGACCATGAAATATATAAGCTCCCAGCTCAGCTTTTTTTTCCGTGACAAGACGAGGAGGAGAAATGTCTTTCTGCTCCTCAGGTTTTTTCTGATCCTGGCGCTCATCATCACCACTTACAGCATTCTCTTTCATATCCTGATGCTGTTGGAGGGCAAGGAGTTCAGCTGGATTACCGGCTTCTACTGGACCCTTACCGTCATGTCCACCCTTGGCTTCGGCGATATCACCTTTACCACTGATATCGGCCTGATTTTTTCCATCATTGTGCTCTTGACCGGCATTGTCTACCTGCTGGTCATGCTGCCCTTCACCTTTATCCAGTTTTTTTACGCCCCCTGGCTGGATGCGCAGTCAAAGGCTCGTACGCCCAGTGAACTGCCGGTGGAGACCAGAGGCCATATTATTCTAACCTCCCTGGACCCCATCACCACCAGTCTCATCAAAAAACTTGATTCCTATCACTATGAGTATGTCATTCTGGTGGATGAACTGCAGAAGGCCCTCGAGCTCTATGACCTGGGGTATCGCGTTGTGGTTGGTGATTACGGAGATCCTGAGACCTATGTCCGGCTGCGCATAGACAAGGCGGCCCTGGTGGTGGCCACCAGTGACGACATGATCAACACCAGTGTCGCCTTTACCATCCGTGAGGTGTGCAAGACGGTGGTCATCGTCTCCAATGCCAACGAGGACCATTCCCTTGATATCCTCAAATTTGCCGGCACGACCCATGTCTTTCAATTTACCAGGATGCTGGGAAGGTCGCTGGCAAGAAGGACGCTTGGGGTGAATATGGGTGCCAATGTCCTGTGGCGGCACGAGGAGCTGCTCATCGCCGAGGCACCGGCAATGAGAACGGCCCTGGAGGGAAAGACCCTTGTTGAGGCCCGGTTGCGGGAGAAAACAGGGGCCACGGTGGTGGGGGTGTGGGAGAGGGGCAAATTTCAAAGCGCCCATCCGCAGACCAGGATCGGCGCATCCACGGTCCTGGTGCTGGCGGGGTCAGCGGCACAGCTGGCAGAGTTCGATGCGCATTTTTCCTTTATCTGCGAAAATTTCACCGCTGATTCACGGGCCTTGATCCTTGGTGGCGGCAGAGTGGGGAATGCGGCGGCCGAGACCTTGGAGGAACAGAAAATTCCCTATAAGATCGTGGAGAAAAGTCAGACCCTGGCCAGAAACAGGGCGGATTATATCCAGGGCAACGCGGCGGACATCGACATATTGCACCAGGCAGGAATCATGAACGCCCGTTCTGTCATCGTCACCACCCATAACGACGATATGAATATCTATCTCACCATTTACTGTCGTCAGTTACGGCCTGATGTCCAGATCATCAGCAGGGCCAACAATGAAAGGACAGTGGCCAAACTGCACCGGGCGGGCGCGGATCTGGTCATGTCCTTTGCCTCCATGGCCTCAAATACCATCGTCAACCTTCTCAAGCCGGAGCAGGTGCTCATGGTTGTGGAGGGTCTCAGCATCTTCCGCGCCACAGCGAAGGATTCCCTGGCCGAAAAATCCCTCGCCGAAAGCAGGATCAGGGAGGTAACCGGCTGCAGTGTGGTCTCAGTGACCAGAGCGGGCAGGCTGATTCTCAATCCTGACCCCTTCACCCCTCTTGTAGAGAATGACGAGCTGGTGCTGATCGGCACCGTTGAGGCGGAAAGGCTTTTTATTGAACACTATGTCCGTTGAACTACCCTTCTTTCCTCCGGCCGACAGTCTGTAAACAGGGGGCATCCATTTTTTACTGCGTGTTTTCATTTCTCGCTACTTGCAGAGAGCACTGCCGGCATAAACAGCACCCAAGGAAACTTTTTATCAAAGCTGACAAGTACCGTGCAGTCATCTCTTAACGAGGTAGCAGTATAGAGATTTCCACTCAACGAACCGCCGCAGCCGGTGACACTAGCGATTCTCCAATTCGTGTCGGGAGTCAGCAGCAATTCAGCAGCAGCCCCATGAGGATACTCGCCGGTCCAGGACACAGTGCCGTTGCCGGTGATCGTCGCCGCCACTTCAAAACGGGGCAGGGCCAAAAGGTAAGGATAGCCGCCATTGAAGTCCTTGCTGATACCCCAGGGGGTACCAGCCTCGAACCAGGCGTCATAGGTCTCGGCAGTGACATAAGCCATGCCCGCGCGCATCTGGGCAGTGGTGCGCGGCTCGCCCTTGCCGGTATCGGACTGGCCGCTGGTCTCGCTGTTGTAGTAGGAGGCGGTGATGGTGGCGCTGACATTACTGCCAACCAAGCCGCCAAGATCCCCCGTCGTCCCTGAAACCCTGCCGATCGCATAACTATTGGTGATGGCATTGATCGAGGAGTGATAGCCAACAAGTCCGCCGACCTTATCGACACCGCTCACATCGCCGACAGCAAAAGAATCGGTGATGAGGGCACCGCTTTCTGCCCTGCCGGCCAGACCACCGAAGTTGACGGTGCCGCCCTCAGTGGCAGTTACGTCGCCTGTCGCGTAGCAGCGGGTGATCGCTCCCATGCCGTGGACTCCTGCCAGCCCGCCCACAGAGTCCTTACCGGAAACATTGCCGATAGCATACGAATCCTCCAAGGTGGAACCCCAGAAGGTCCCGGCCAGGCCGCCAACAGCATAGTTGGTCGGGCTGCTCACCGAACCCGTGGCATGACAATCATCAATGGAAGAACCATTCTGGACATTACCTACCAGGCCGCCGATGTGGGCTGTGCCGGCGGAAACTTCAACGGCCGCACTGGACTGGGCAATATCTGTTTCCCTTATATATCCGGCCAGGCCACCGACCTCGGTATACATGCCCTGTACTGTGCCCGTTACCTGAACCCCGGAGATCGTGCTGGATAGCAATATGCCCACCAGACCACCCACCTGGGATCTACCAGTGATGTTTACCTGAAGGCTCAAGTCGGAAAACTGGGCGTTTCTTGCATGACCAAACAGACCGATATGGTCCTGATCGGAACGATTGATCACCAGGTTGGCAATGGAGTAACCGTTGCCGTCAAAACTGCCGGTAAACGGAACATTTGCCGGATCATCCCAACCAACATAGGTCCCGATCGGCTCCCAGCCTTCGCCTTCGTTGTACGGCGCGACATCAAGATTGATATCCGCGGTCAGGATGAAATGGGCATCAAGGTAATCACGCACGGCATGAAGTTCTTCCGGATTTTTGATTTGGAAGGGATCGGCCGCCGAGCCATCGCCCGCCTCAAATTTATAGCCACAGACGACGGCAACCTCATTCACATCCTTGCCGGAGATTGTACCCGTTCCATTTGTAACCATACAGAACTGAGTGGAGTCGGCCGGTTGCGTCAATACCCTGACGGCATAGGCACTGCCGTCAGCAAGGGCGGTGAGAAATTCAAAAGTACCGTCGGCAGTGACGGTCAGATTATCCCCCAGATTGTTTTGCAATACGATACTGTCAGCCAGCTGCAGACCGCTGACCGTACCACCCACTGTATAGGTCCAAAGCAGGAAGGGATAGCCGTTATTTTCAGAAACATTCATTCCCCACGTAGCCTGGAAGTCCCACCCTGCACTTGTAAAGGTAGCTACAGTTAGCATTTCCGCAGTGGTCTTTGGTTCTCCTTTGCCCGTATCCGATTGTCCAGATGTTTCCGAATCATAAAATGAATCGGTGATTGGTGTACCCCATATGTATCCGGCAAAACCACCCACAGGGCTGGAACCGGTGACATGCCCTACGGAATAGCAATTGTCTACCGGGGCATCATAATCGTTTCCCCCGACAAACCCGCCCACATATCCTGCAGTAGCGTTGACATTACCGGTCGCATAGGAATCGCGTATGGGGCCGCCATCGTTTTTGCCAACAAATCCCCCAATATTATCATCTCCACCCACAGAGCCGGTTGCATAGCACTCGGCTACCGTACCATTGTTCTCTCCAACGAGACCTCCGACATAATCGTTGGGGCTGCCGACATTTCCAGTTGCGTAGGAATCGGAGATTGACCCTAACACATGATTTCTTCCCACAAGACCACCGAGATATTCATATCCGCCGACTGCGCCGGTCGCATGGGAATGGGTAATTGTTCCAAAGTTGAAACCTGCAAGCCCTCCACCTTCGCCGCCACTTGGCACACTGATGGCAATTTCCGAATAACAATTATGGATGACACCGTTGTTATGACCTACCAGGCCACCTGCCTCGCTGTAGGTAGAGGTAAATGTCCCTGTTGAGTAGGAATCGGAGATTGTCCCCTTATTGTCTCCTGCAATTGCGCCGACAATATCATCTCCGGCAATGGAGACTGATACTACCCCGAGCTCCTTGACCTCTGATCCCGCACCGGTTACGCCGAATAATCCTATGTTATCGACTGCCCCTCTATTGATAAATAGATCAGATATTTCATATCCTTTTCCGTCCAGAGAACCCATAAACGGAGCGGCAACAGTCCCTATCGGATCCCATCCGGCACCAGCATTCCACGTTGAAGTATCTGAGCAATCAATGTCGTTTCCCAGAGCATAATAGGCCGTGAGATTTGATCGTATTTGATCCAGCTCCGAACAGGAGCTCACAATTATTGGATCTTCAATTGTTCCCTGGGCAAAAGCGTAAGGGGCGATACCTGCAAAAAGAAAAAATAGCGTTATAAAAATTTTATTCATTATCAACCACCTTTCCGGATAAAATTACAAAGATGCAAAACGTCATCTTAGTTGAGATGCGGCGCACTCGCTTTCAGAAGAAACAGCGATCAGAGCCGTAAGTCAAACTTCCAAAATCCTTTACCTATTTTTTAATTCCTTACAAAAAAAAAACGAGGGTGTAAAATAGTTTGTGCTGAAGTTTCCCGTTTTCGGGAAATAGGGGGCATCCGTTTCCCGTCCAATATCTGCTCCAGAGATATCGAAAATCTCAGTCCCTTGTTTGAAATAGGCGGCAAAGTAAACAGAGGTCTAACCTGGCCCTGTTTACACCTCCTTTGTTCCTCCAATTCCTCTCTTCTATATTCCAGTTGTCATTCATTGGTTTTTTTTGTATCTCAAGGCAACCTCTTTCACATTTAGCTGCCGCCCACACAAAGGAGCAATTCATGGCCGTTCATTTAATCAATCACCCCCTGGTACGTCACAAGGTCGGACTCCTGCGCGAGAAAGACATCTCAACCAAGGATTTCCGGGATATCGCCGGCGAGATCACCAGACTGCTCACCTATGAGGCGACCAAGGATCTGCCCACCGAGACAAAAGAGATTGAGAGCTGGGCCGGACCGATCACCGTGGAATCGATTCTGGGCAAGAAGATTACCGTGGTCCCGATCCTCCGCGCCGGTCTGGGGATGATGGACGGGGTCCTCGACCTGATCCCCTCGGCCAAGGTCTCGGTGGTCGGTTTCTACCGTAACGAAGAGACCCTGCAACCGGTGCAGTATTATGTCAAGCTGGCCAAACAGATCACCGAACGCACCGCCCTGATCCTCGATCCGATGCTGGCCACCGGCGGCACCCTGCTGGCCACCATCAACCTGCTCAAGGAAGCGGGATGCCCCACGATCAAAGGACTGTTTCTGGTCTCCGCCCCGGAAGGCATCAAGCGCATCACCGACGCCCATCCGGACGTGGATATCTACACCGCCTCCATTGACGAGCGTCTCAACAAGGACGGCTATATCCTGCCCGGCCTGGGCGACGCCGGCGACAAACTCTTCGGCACCAAATAACAGGGAGAACCCAGAGCCATGAACAACAGCACCAGTAATACCGACTACACCTTTCGTTTCCGCGACTGCATCATTGGGGCCCAGATGCTCTTTGTCGCCCTCGGCGCCCTGGTCCTGGTGCCGCTGCTCACGGGCCTGAACACCAATGTCGCCCTGTTCACCGCCGGTGCCGGCACCCTGCTCTTTCAGGTCATCACCCGCGGCCAGGTCCCGGTCTTTCTCGCCTCATCCTTTGCCTTTATCGCCCCGATCATCTACGGCGTTCAGACCTGGGGGATCCCGGCGACCATGGGCGGCCTTATGGTCTCCGGTCTCTTCTATGTCCTGCTCAGCGGCGTGATCTCCCTGCGCGGCAGCGATTTTCTCCACACCCTGCTGCCCCCGGTGGTCACCGGTCCGGTGATCATGGTCATCGGCCTGATCCTGGCTCCGGTGGCGGTATTCATGGCCACCGGCATGACCGGCGACGGTTCGGCCGTCCTCGTCCCTCGAGCCACCGCCATGACTGTCTCCCTGATTTCACTGGGTGTCACCCTGCTGGTCTCGCTCCTGGGCCATGGCATGCTCCGCCTGATTCCCATTCTCTGCGGCATCATTGCCGGCTACCTCATCTCCATCCCCCTGGGACTGGTCAACTTTGCCCCGGTCCGCGAGGCCGCCTGGTTTGCCATACCTGCCTTCACCCTGCCGACATGGAACTGGCAGGCGATTATCTTCATCGTTCCCGTGGCCATTGCTCCAGCCATTGAACACTTCGGCGACATCCTGGCCATCGGTTCGGTCACCGGCAAGGATTACGTCAAAACCCCCGGCATCCACCGCACCATGCTCGGCGACGGTCTTGCCACCAGCTTCGCCTCCTTGCTGGGCGGCCCGCCCAACACCACCTACTCCGAGGTCACCGGCGCCGTCACCCTCACCCGGGTCTTCAATCCGGCAATCATGACCTGGGCCGCCCTTTTTGCCATTGTTCTGGCCTTTGTCGGCAAGCTCGGCGCCCTGCTCCAGACCATTCCCTCGCCGGTCATGGGCGGCATCATGCTCCTGCTCTTCGGGGCCATCACCGTGGTCGGCCTCAACACCCTGGTCAAAAAAGGGGAAGACCTGACCGATGCCCGCAACCTGGCCATCGTCTCCCTGATCCTGGTCATGGGTATCGGCGGCATGAGCTTTTCCGGCGGTGGTTTTGCCATTAAAGGCATCGGTCTGGCCGGCATCCTCGGCGTTTTTCTCAACCTGATCCTCCCCGGCAAGAAACGCCGGGAGCCCAAGATAACGACCATTGATCTCTGATTCAGCTATCTGCCCCGATACTCGTCTTCTTCATCTCACCCTCAAGGCCGGGGCCATTCACACCATACACTGCAGCAAAGGGTCAAATTTCTCTGGAAGGGCTGAATGCGTTTAACAACCTGCACCGCAAGCTCGGATTTGATGAGACCGGAGTTCAGGGGAGATTTCGTTCCAGTTTTGATTTGACTTCCCATACCCCATCACCTAACATCCTAATATATGGAAATCAATTGGAGAAAGTCGTAAAAAGGAAAGCATAGGATTTTCGATGGCAGCATCCTCTCAGTTTCTTTTAACCATTGGCGGAATTCTTCTGCTGGGCCTGCTGACATCCACACTGGCACGCCGTACTTTTCTGCCCCGAGTCACCCTGTTGCTGATCTTTGGAATAGTCATCGGCAAGGAAGCGCTGGATATTATTCCGCCACTCTTTTCAGACCACTTCGAGATTATTGCCGATATGACACTGGTCATGGTCGGATTTCTGCTGGGCGGCAAACTCACCAAGGCCTCATTGAGGCAATCAGCGGGGAAAGTCTTCTGGATTTCCCTCTGCGCCACAGTGGCAGCCACTCTCACAGTAAGCTTCGGCCTGACATGGGTCGGAGTGCCTCAAGATATTGCCATCTTATTGGGCTGTATTGCCTCAGCAACGGCGCCTGCTGCCGTTTTGGATGTTACTGCCGAGGCCAACATCAAAGGAAAATTCACCAACTTACTGCTTTCAATTGTTGCCCTTGATGATATCTGGGCCTTAGTCCTCTTTGCTGTTGGCATGGCCGTGGTGACATCATTCAATGGTCTTGGGGGAGAGCTGTCATTTTTACTGATGATAAGCAAAGAAATTGGCGGTGCGGTACTCCTGGGTGTCTTGATTGGACTGCCAGCAGCGTATCTGACCGGCAGGGTGAAGAAAGGGCAGCCGATATTAACCGAGGCGCTGGGGATGGTCTTTGTCTGCGGCGGCCTGGCCATATGGTTTGGCGTCTCTTTTTTGATCGCGTCAATGGTTATGGGCACAGTCATCGCCAACGTCGCCAGGCATCACGACTATCCCTTTCACGCCATTGAAGGAATCGAATGGCCGTTTATGGTCATCTTTTTTGTGTTGGCAGGAGCATCTCTTGAGTTAAGTATCCTCAAGGATATCGGAGTAATCGGTGCAACCTATATCCTTTGCCGCGCCACCGGTAAATACTTCGGCGCCAAGATCGGCAGTCAAATCAGCAGGGCTGACCAGGCAACGAAAAGGTGGATCGGTGTGGCCCTGTTACCCCAGGCAGGTGTCAACATCGGCATGGCGCTGGTGGCATCCAACCAGTTCCCTGAATATCGCCAGCTGCTGTTATCCATTGTTATCGGTTCAACTGTGTTTTTTGAGATTATCGGGCCTGTATTTACCCGCCTGGCCATACGACGGGCACATGGCTCTCCAAGCTGAAAACGGTAGCGACTTTGCCCATAACTGTCATTTCTTGATGCAACCCAGAAAGGAGGGGAACGCTCAAGGATCATCTACTCTATTATAATCCAAAGGATTAAGGAAACCCCGCTTATGAAACTTTACTCATTTCTCACCGGCCCGGATGACGAGGCCTTCTGCAAAAGAGTTGCGGAAAGATTGAACAACGGCTGGCAGCTTTACGGCAGTCCCAGCCTGACCTTTGACGGCAAAAGAGTGATTGCCGGCCAGGCAGTGATCAAAGAGGTGGAAGGGGAGTTTCACCAGGAGATCTCCCTGAAGAAGGTGTAATCGTGCAGCCCCATTAAAGACAAGAGAAAAGTCTCCCTGAATCACTCAAACCCGTAAGATTACAGGGTCCCCATCAGAGGACACATGTCATGGACCATGAAAATATTCGGGAAATCCGTATCGACCCCATCGTCCCCACCCAGTCCGTGCTGATTTCCACAGCACGCGGAAACCGACCGCACAAGGAAGAACTGCCTCCTGCACGAGATGTGCGTGAATACGTGGAAAGCTGTCCTTTCTGCCGCGGCAACGAACACCTTACGCCACCGGCAGCCTTCCAGGTACCTGCGACTGAAGAATGGGAGATCAGGGCAGTCGAGAATCCGTATCCAATCTTAAGCGACGTGCCTCTTCCTCCCGGGGTGACACAGGGGATACAACAGGCGATCGAAGGATATGGCCACCATGAGGTCATCATCGACCACCCCAACCACGGCATTGCCCTCGATCAGATGAGCGAACAGCATCTGGCCCTGCTCTTTGCTTTTTATCGGGACCGCATGCGTTTTTTATACAACACCGATCCTCGAATCAGATACGTCCTGGTCTTTAAGAATTTTGGCAAGGCTGCCGGCGGCAGCATGCCCCATACCCACAGTCAGCTCATTGCCATGCCCATTGTGCCGCATAATGTTCATGATGAGGTGGAATACAGTCAAAATTTTTATCACAAAAACGGAAGCTGTATCTTCTGCACCCTGATTGACGAGGCAATGTCCCTTCAGACAACTGCCTACGACCGCAGCTCCGGTGAAACGCGTCAAAACTATGTAAGCGGAAAATATGTTGTTGAACGGGGCAGACATTTTGTGGCAATAAAACCCTTTGCCAGCCGCTACGAATGGGAGGTCCATATCCTGCCGACAGGACACCAAAGCAATTTTCTCCAGGTCACCAGCGAAGAGCTTGATGATCTGGCCGGGGTTCTCCAGCGCACCATGACTCGTCTGAAGGCAGTTGTCGGAGATGTGCAATACAACTACTTTATCCATACCGTGCCCCATGTGGAAAACAGCAGTGACTTTGCCCACAGCTTTCACTGGCACATTGAAATCTGTCCACGAACCAGCATCCCTTCCGGCTTCGAACTGGGCTCCGGTCTTTTTATCAATACCATCAGCCCGGAAGCAGCCGCCTATAAACTTCGCCAGGCTGTAGTGCAGGACTAATGACTCCTGCACGGCACAATCAACTGAATCTATCAAAAAAAAATCCCATATATTTTCAGTCTTGATGCCAATATTAACCGACATGGACACATTCGTAGACAATATGATATAAAAAAATAAAGAGGAGATTAACGAGGCCTCTCTCTTGTCCAAGATTGGACAAAAAAAAAAATCAATCAGTACCAAAACAGGAGACGAATATGACAATCACCCTGATTGACCTTCCTTACGCAAAAGATGCACTGGCGCCACATATCAGTGCCAGAACTGTAGATTTTCATCATGGAAAACATCATCATGCCTATGTGACCAACCTCAACAATCTGATCGAGGGGACAGATCTGGCCAAAGCGACTCTTGAGGAGGTCATCAAAAAGACAGCAAACGATACCCTCAAGGCCGGCATCTTCAACAATGCGGCGCAGGTCTGGAACCATACCTTTTACTGGCAATCCATGATGCCCAATGGCGGAGGATTACCAACGGGTGCCATTGCAGCCAAGATTGAGACCGATTTCAAAGGCTATAACAACTTCATCGAGCAGTTGAAGAACGCCGGCCTTACACAGTTCGGCAGCGGCTGGGTATGGCTGGTAGTCAAGGATCACAGGCTGGAGATCATGAAGACCTCTAATGCCGACACCCCTATAGCCTATGGCCTGCTACCCTTATTGACGGTGGACGTCTGGGAGCATGCCTATTACCTGGACTATCAGAATGCGCGCGGCACCTATCTGGATGCCTTCATTGACCATCTTATCAATTGGGATTTCGTCAATTCCCATCTCGCTTAGGTGCAGGAGGGCCAAACTTCATTGAAGGGTACCAATCATGGAAATCTGGAATAGGATATTAGAGATTTCCCTTCCTTATCTCCCTTTACTCTGCGTAGCCATTGCCCTGGGCCTTGCTCTCCTGGCAGCACATTGGTTTCTTATCGGGCGCCACGCAGACCTGGGCAACGAGCGCAAGTTTCCTCGTCAGATCGTCATGCTCGGATTGACGCTGGTCACTCTTGTGGCAATGGTTCTGGTCCTCCCCATAAGCGAGGACTCACGCAACCGACTGATTGGCATCATTGGGCTTTTGGCTTCAGGGGTCGTTGCCTTCTCATCAACAAACGTCGTTGCGAGTCTTATGGCCGGAATCCTCCTTCGTCTTACAAAACCGTTTCGAATTGGCGATTTTATCCACGTTGGCGACCATTTCGGCCGCGTTTCAGAACGAGGGCTGTTTGATACCGAAATCCAATCAGAGAGCCGGGAGCTCATCGCGATTCCGAATACCTACCTGGTCAGCCATCCTGTCACCACAATCCGCAGCTCAGGAACCATCATTTCAACCACTCTCTCTTTAGGATATGACGTTCATCATTCGCAGGTTGAGCCCCTTCTTCTGCGGGCAGCGGAGGAAAGCGGTCTTGCGGAACCCTTTGTTCATATCCTTGAGCTTGGTAATTTTGCGGTCACCTACCGCATCTCCGGATTTCTGCCTGAGGTAAAATGGCTCATTACCGCCCGCTCAAATCTTTGCCGAAAAGTCCTGGACATCTTGCACGGCCAAGACATCGAAATCATGTCACCCACCTATATGAACCAGCGCCGGGTGGATGATGCGGGAAAAATCATTCCCACCATCGGGCAAGAAGATGTATCCACCCAGCCTGTGATGGCAGAGGATATTGTCTTTGATAAGGCAGAGCAGGCAGAACAGACAGAAGATGAGAAACAGAAGCTGATAAACGACATGCAGGAACTGGAGGCAGCTCTCAAAGAGGCTCCAGAAGAAGAGAAGCAACGCATCAAAGATGAAATCGCGGAAGACCGGGAGCGCCTCAAGATCCTTGAACAAATGGCAGAGGAATTAAATGCAGAGACTCATATCGCCAAACCAAACGTTTCACGTGACACCGGAAAGGTCGGCGGGACCGGTAGTGTAAGTTCCCTGAAGTCCTCAATGAAGTGATCTTGATCTTTTTTGAAATTACTCACCACAACGAAAGGAGAAGAAAGTGGCAATAGCAAAAAAAAACATTGAAGAGAAATCGATCTGGGATGATACCGGACAGATGCTGCGCAGCGCCCGCACCTGTCTGGCCGATGGCTGGGCCGGTTCAATGATCGCCACTGAGATTTCCGATATTCTCTTCGGTACGCCCAGCCCCAGAAAATCGATGGTGAGCCTCGGCGTTATCAAAGAGGATCAGGTCAATATTCTGGTGCATGGCCATACCCCCATTGCCTCGGAGAAAATTGTCGAGGCGGTCAACGACCCGGGACTCATTGCCCTGGCCAGGGGAAAAGGGGCCGCCGGCAAGGCAGGACTTCTGGTGCCGGAGGCCATTGAGATGGCGGGACCGGGTCTCAAGGAGATCTGTGGTGCTTTAGGAATTCCGCCGGTCCTCCATATGGGCAGTTGTGTTGATAATGCGTGCGTCCTGCAGCTGGCAGCACTCCTTGCCAATGAACGGGGTGTGGATATTTCCGACCTGCCACTGGCCGGTTCATCCCCGGAATGGTATTCGGAAAAAGCCGCAGCCATTGGCACGTACTGTGTCGCCTCAGGCGATATTCACCCACCTCGGTCACCCTCCCAACATAACCGGCTCCGAGCTGGTGACCAATCTGGCTCTGGAAGGACTCGACAAACTCCTCGACGCCTGCTTCGGCATTGAACCGGATCCCTTCAAGGCAGCCGAACTCATTGATAAACGGATCAGAGAAAAACGAAAGGCCCTGGGGCTCAGCGAATAAAGCACATATCTCGTCAGTATCTGAAAAGGTGGCGAGCAGGAAACCTGTCCACCATCTTTTTCTCACAACAAATAACCAAACTTATCTAACTGCACAAATAACCCATGACAAAAATACGAAGACTGGTACTGGATGTTCTTAAACCACATCAACCCAATGCCTTGGACTTTGCCTCTGCCTTGGCTGATATAGGATCAGATTACCATGTAATCTTAACGGTCACCGAGGTTGATAAAAAGACAGAAAGCACCATGGTGACCATTGAAGGTGCTGATATCCATTTTGACAATATTAAGGCCATCATAGAAAAAATGGGTGGATCGGTTCACAGTATTGATGAAGTTGAAGTATATGGGACTGGACCGGCATAAATTTTCCGGCCCTTGGCAGAGCATTTCTATGTTCCCAGGCTATCGACAAACATACACAACCACTTCTCCTTATTAGTGTTGAACCTTGTGCGGCGGAGTCTTGCCTATGATCTTCACTCAAAATAAACACCTGCTGTTACATTCACTCCGGGCCTGGAGTATTGCCCGACGCTATCTGGTTACCAACGGTTTTGACGGGGCCCTGACCATGCTGGGCATGGTGACCGGTTTTCATGCAAGTGGAATGACAGAACTGCCGGTGGCCATCAGTGCCTGCCTGGGCGCGGCACTCGCCCTCTTTATCAGCGGCCTGAGCAGTGCCTACCTGAGTGAAAAAGCAGAGCGTGAAAATGAACTGCGAGAGTTGGAACAGGCACTGGTGGACGACCTGACAGAGAGTGATTACGGGGAGGCAAGCCGCTATCTGCCGCTGCTGGTGGCACTCGCCAATGGGCTCTCGCCCCTGGTCCTCTCTCTGCTGATCCTCCTGCCCTTATTTTTTGCCGAACAGCTTCAGGGATTGCCGACCCCACCTTTCATCAATGCCATTACCGTCGCCCTGATTGCTATTTTTTCCCTGGGAGTCTTTCTGGGAAAGATCAGCCGCACCTTCTGGCTCTGGTCCGGTCTGCGGACATTGATCATCGCCATCGTCACGATGGCGATCATTCTTTTCTTTGGCCCCTCTCTGTAAAAGGCAAGGGATAAACCCGGAATCCAACCATCTTCGGATCTGGAAACAAAATATCGTGAAAAATATCTGCAGCCACCCGGACGCGAGAATAGGGAGAATAGGGGCTAAACCCCATTTTTCTACCCAAATCCTTTATTTTTTAGATGAATTACAACAAGCTCTTGCCCAGGTATGCGGGCCAACCCAGAAACATGAATAACCCCAAGGAGAAAAGAATGAAGATTGACAATCTCGTAAAAACTCAAAAAAGTCTGTCATTTCGACGCAAAGCGAGAAATCTTATTCCTCAACCAGTGGATACTATTAAGATTTCTCCCGATGGTCGAAATGACATTATGGCAATCTGTACTTTTTACGAGACCATCAAGATTGTATCCTTCCTGTTGTCTGTTGTTTTTTGTGTATCCATGATGATACCAGGAACAGGGGGGGCCGCCGAATCCCCCGGCCTGCTCATGATCCTTGATGCCTCCGGCTCCATGTGGGGGAAAATAGACGGACAACCCAAAATCGGCATCGCTAAAAAAGCGGCATCCACCACCATTTCCGCCCTCCCGGACACCATCAGCGCCGGTCTCATCCTCTATGGACACCGGCGCAAGGGAGACTGTCGGGACATTGAGCTGGCTGCCCCGGTAGGCGCTGGCCACGCGGCTATTCTCGCCCGGCTTGACGGAGTCAACGCCAAAGGGAAGACCCCTCTGGCCAGCTCGCTGACCCAGGCCGGAGATCTGCTTGCCGGCCGTGAAGGCGAATCCACCATCCTGCTGGTCAGCGACGGGATTGAGACCTGCGGCGGTGATCCCTGCGCCATCGTCGCCGCCATGAAGGAAAAGGGAATCAAGCTGGTGGTGCATGTCATTGGCTTTGATGTGCGCGGTGAAGCGGTTGACCAGCTCAAATGCATTGCCCGCGCCGGCGGTGGCAGCTATTTCCAGGCCGATGACACCAGCGCCTTACAGCAGGCCCTGCAATCAGTCAGCGCCGCCGTGGTGGAACACAAGCCCCCTGTCCCGCAACCGGAACCGGCCATACAGGCCGCAGCCGTACCCGCGGCCCAGACCAGCAGCTCCACCCGCATACGCATCGCCGGCCCCGGTAAGGTCATTCTGGAACCAGCCTCCTGGGTGAAAATGCCGCCCCAGCGCTGGTCTCTGGTCGAAGCTGAATCCGGGGAACGGGGCACCGAAGGCTCCGGCCTGGAGTCCAGCGTCAAGGCCGGTGAATATCAGGTATCGTGGAAACAGTCCGAACACGATCATACCGAAGTCATGCTCACCGAGACGGTCCAGGTGCAAAGCGGGAAGACAACGCATCTGGCCATCAATACCGGCCTCAAACCGGTGACTCCGTCAGGTATGCAGCCGCCCCACTGGTGGGGCCTGATGCCGGCGGAAGAGACCTTGCAGCCTGAAATCAAATATCCCGACTGCATTCGTTTCCGCGATACCCTGGCGCCGCAGGTGGTTCCCGCCGGAAGCTATCATCTCCTCTGGCGGCAGAGTGAATATTTCCCCACCCAGAACCTGGGCCTTGTCACCATTGAAAGCGGCCGTCTTAACGAAATCGCGGTGGACAGCGGCCTTGTCCTGCAACCCGCCGACTGGGTAACCCAACAGCCCTATTTCTACGCCCTGCTTGATGCCCAGGGCAAACAGGTTGCCCGCTGGAATGTCTATGGCCCGCAAGTGACGGCGCCGGGAAAATACACCCTGGTTTTTCGCCCGACTGAACATGGACATCAGGATATTATCTGGCAGGAAATTACCATTGCCGACCACGGTATGGTCGCCGTCCCCATCAACTCCGGTATTCGCTTTATCCACTCCCAGGAAGCCAGAGCGCCCTACCGTTTTTTTCTGGTTGACCTGGCCGGCAAAAAAGAAATCGTTGTCATGGAGAACTGGGATACCCTGCCCCTGCCATCCGGCCGCTACCGTCTTGACTGGCAGGACAGCCAACACGGCAGCAAGCGCAGCACTCTGGCCGATGAACTGACCGTGGAGGCTGGCGTTTTACTGGAAATTGAGCTATGATTCCGTCATGAAAAAAAGGATCATCTACACGCTGCTTTTTCTCATGGCAGCCGGCTGGCTCGTAAAGGACGACCTGCCGTTTCTCCGCATGACCCTGGACCCGAAGAACACCCAACTGGTCCAGGGCCAGGTGACGCGAAAATTCTCCAAAGGCGTGGGTTTGAGCCGCGGAGGAATCAAGCGCCACTATTTTATCGAGTTTCAGGATCTGCGGCGCGAATGTTCCGGCGTCAGCAGAATCTCTCAAGAAGATTATTCGGCCATCAATGAAAACGATCAGATTCCGCTCCGACGACTGAACCATCTGTGCCTTGCCACCATTGACATCCATTCGTACACCGCGCCGGCGCTGCAATTTATCCCGGCGGGAATGGTATTGTTGATCGCCTTGTTCTCCATCATCCCGCTGATTCGTGACCTGATGCGCAATCGCACAACACCAAAACCTGTGCCATAAGGAATGTCTCATGTTCAAAAAAATACTTATGCTTGTATCCGCCCTCCTCCTGACCAATGCCCTTCCGGCGCTCTCCGCCATCGTTGCCGATCATACCACCACCAATCGCAGCGCTATCCCTGATACATGGATCAATACGGCGAAAAGCAATCTTCGCCTCTCCTATGGCCATACTTCCCACGGTTCACAGCCAATCAGCGGCATGGATGTGCTGTTCCAGAACTTTGGCAGTCTTTATTCCTTTAACTCAGATGGAGCCACAGCCCCCGGCACCCTGTCATTACACGACTATACTCCAGTTGGAGATCTGGGGCATAATGGCGATACCACCTGGGCGACTGCAACCCGTACATACCTCAATGCAGGAAGTGGCACCGGCCCCACCCGCAATGTGGTTATCTGGTCCTGGTGCGGCGGAGTGAGCGACAACACACCACAGGGCATTGACACCTATCTGAATACCATGAACCAGCTGGAACAGGACTATCCCAATGTGACCTTTGTCTATATGACCGGTCATCTGGATGGAACCGGCAGCAACGGCACCCTGAATCTTATGAACGAACGAATCCGGGCTTACTGCCGGACCAATAACAAAATCCTTTTTGATTTTGCCGATATCGAAAGCTACGATCCAAGTGGATATTATTATCTCGACCAGAATGCCGATGATAACTGCGATTATGACGGCGGCCATAACTGGGCGACAGACTGGTGCGCCGGTCATCCAGGCCATGAACTCTGTGCGCCGGTGGCTGATTGCGCCCATTCTCAATCACTCAACTGCAATCTCAAGGCCCGCGCCTTCTGGTGGCTCCTGGCCAGGATTGCCGGATGGACCGGCTCCAGCGACATCACTCCGCCGGTTTTGAGCAATGGCGCGCCAGCAGGAGCGCTGCCGGCCGGCACCCAACAGACAACCCTCTTGGTGACCAGCAACGAAACTGCCACCTGCCGCTTCAGTACTGTGGCCGGAATCAGCTATACCGCCATGACCAGCACCTTTGCCACCACAGGCGGACTATCGCATCAACACCCCTTGAGCAATCTCCAGAACAGCCAAAGCTACAGCTATTTCATCAGATGCAAGGACGCGGCCAACAACAGCAATACCAGCGATTACCCCGTCCAGTTCAGTGTCGCTGCCCCCTCTGCGAAATCCGTCAATGTTGTACCTGCCAACTTCCTTTTATTGCGACCATAAGAGAATAGGGGGCTGGGAATACTGACCCCATGTTCTTCGGAGCGCTGGCAGAGGCCGCCCCAGGAGAAGTCCCTGAATACTGCCTCTGGGGAATGACGAGACGCCTATCGGCAATCCTTAGCGCTTTTCACCAATGGACAAAGCCGATCTCTGTGTTATAGTACAAGGAGACAAGAAGACAGCAGAAAAGGAACGGACACCTCACCCCATGGTGAAGGCAGTTCCCCTGGATCCTCAACCCATACTTTCTCTTCCATGACTATACGCACAATTTTAGAATTTCCGAACCCTATCCTCCGTCAGAAGGCAAGGCCGATCACAGATTTTAATGAAGGACTGAAAAAACTGGTCGAAGACATGACCGAGACCATGTATGACGCCCCCGGCATCGGTCTGGCTGCGCCCCAGGTCGGTGAATCCATCCAGCTGGTCATCGTCGATGTGGCTAAACTTGAGGAGGAGCAGGAAGTCCTGGTCATGATCAACCCCCGGATTATCGGCCATGAAGGACATCAGATCGACGAGGAGGGCTGCCTCAGCGTCATTGAGCTGACCGCCAACGTCAAACGGTTCAAAAAGGTCACGGTCGCCTTCCAGGATATGGAAGGGACCCCCCGGGAGATCACCGCCGAAGATCGCTTTGCCGTGGTCCTCCAGCATGAGATTGATCATCTGTACGGGATCCTCTTCCTTGACCACCTGAGTGCCTTGAAGCGTACCCTGTACAAGAAAAAGGTCCAGAAGATGCTGGCTGAAAAGAAGGCTTAGAAAGGACGTCAACGATGGCAGATACCAGCTTCCGTATCATTTTCATGGGAACCCCGGACTTTGCCGTTCCTGCCCTGCACAAACTGCTGAACGGGCCGGACCATGTGGTGGCCGTAGTCACCCAGCCTGACCGCCCCAAGGGCCGCGGCAAAAAACTTACCCCCCCTCCGGTCAAAGTGGCGGCAGAAGCAGCAGGCATCCCGGTGTTGCAGCCCACCAAGATCCGTACTGAAGAGTTTGCGGCTACCCTGAAGAGTTACCAGCCGGATCTGATCATCGTAGCAGCCTACGGCCGCATCCTGCCCGCCTCCATCCTGGATCTCCCCAGACTGGGCTGCATCAACATCCATGGTTCGCTGCTGCCCAGACACCGTGGTGCCGCCCCCATCCAGTGGGCAATCATCAAAGGCGACAGCCAGGCTGGTGTCACCATCATGCAAATGGACGTGGGCATGGACACCGGAAACATCCTGCTGCCGGCAGCAATCCCGGTGGCCGAAGACGAAACTGCGGGCAGTCTTTTTAACAAACTGGCGGAACTGGGTGGCAATACCCTCCTCAAGGCCCTCGACCTGCTGCGGCAGGACAAACTCACGCCCATCATTCAGGATCACAGCCTGGCCACCGAGGCCCCGCCGCTGACCAAGGAAGACGGCCGCCTTGACTGGAACCGACCGGCGGCTGAACTGCACTGCCTGGTCCGCGGCCTTGACCCCTGGCCCGGCGCCTACAGCTTTATAGATGGCCGGCGCTTCCGTTTTTTTGCCCCTGAAAGAGTGTACAAAGAGTCCAGCCAGCTCCCCGGCACCCTGCTCCTGGCCGACAACCAGGGACTGCTCATCTCCACGGCCAAAGGATGCCTGCTGATTAAAGAGATCCAGCCGGAAGGGAAAAAGCGGATGACGGTTGAGTCATACCTGTGCGGCCACCCCCTGAAGCCTGGCCTGCTGCTCACTGGACAATAAGCCCCTCTGCCGCCGGCAAGATTCCGGCACCCCTGCCATCATGCCCACTCAGACCCTGAAGATTGCCTACCTCGACTGTTTCTCGGGAATCAGCGGTGACATGTTTCTTGCCGCCCTGCTCGATGCGGGACTGGACGAAGGGCTCCTGCGCCGGGAACTGGCCACACTGGACATTGGCCCCTTCGATCTCGCCATCACCACTACCAGACCCTCGGGGATCAAGGCCACCAAGGTCGAGATCAGCAGCAGGGCCAACCAGCAGTTTCGCAATCTGGCCACCATCCTCGACATCCTCAAGGCCAGCGATCTTTCGCCGATCATCATCGAGCGGGCTGGCGAGGTATTTCGGAATCTAGCCCGGGCCGAGGCCAAAGTGCATGGCCAGCCCGTGGACACCATCCATTTTCATGAAGTGGGGGCCATCGATACCATCCTGGATGTGGTGGGCGTCATTTTGGGTCTGCATCATCTGGGTATAGAACGCCTGATCAGTTCACCGCTGCCCTGGGTCCATGGCTTTGTGGAGTGCGCCCATGGCCGCCTGCCCCTGCCCGCACCGGCCGTCTGTGAACTGCTGACAAAAGTCCCCGTATACGCCGTAGACCTTGCCCAGGAACTGGTAACCCCCACCGGGGCCGCTCTGGTCACCAGCCTCGCTCAGGGTTTTGGGCCGCTTCCTGACATGACCATCGACGTCACCGGCTATGGGTCCGGCAGCCAGACGCTGACCAATGGCCAGCCCAACCTGCTGCGCCTGATTATCGGCCGGGAGACACAAAAATCCGAGATCGTTGAAATCATCGAGACCCACCTGGACGACTGGAACAGTGAAGGCTTCCCCTATCTCTGCGAGCTTCTGTTCACACAGGGAGCGCTCGATGTCAGCCTGACCCCGATGCTGATGAAAAAGGGGCGGCCAGGACAGCAGCTGCGGGTCATCTGCCATCCAGCCCAGAGCATGCAGCTGAAACAGACCATCCTCTCAGAGACCACGGCCATCGGCCTGCGTTTCCGCACCGAGTCTCGGCTGACCCTGGCGCGTGAAGGAGTGACGGTTAAGACCTCTTGGGGAGAGGTTATGGCCAAGAAGGTGCAGACCCCGGCCGGCACGGTAATCTATCCGGAATATGAGGCCTGCAGGGATATTGCAGAAATCGCGCAGGTCCCGCTGCAGCAGGTCTACCGCGAAGTGTATATGGGAAAAGAAATAAAAAAAGTAGAGAAGGGATGAATATGGATCGTGTGATTATCGCCCTGGCAACGGGACTCTATGCAGGCAGACTGCCCGTCTGTCCGGGAACCTGGGGCTCACTCGTTGCCATCATCCCCTGGTTTTTTCTGCGTAACCTGACCCTGCCGGCCTACCTGCTCATGCTGGTTCTGGTCTTCGTGCTCGGTTTTTTCGTCTCCGGCTCTGCCGAAAAACTGCTGGATCAGCAAGATGCCGGCCCCATTGTCATCGATGAGATCCTGGGCATGTTCATCACCCTCGCCTGTGCCCCCGATCATCCGGCGGCCTGGCTTCTGGGCTTTGTCTTGTTCCGCATCTTTGACATCATCAAACCCTTTCCCTGCTCCTGGTTTGATGAGCGCATCCACGGCGGCATCGGCATCATGATGGATGACGTCATCGCCGGGATCTATGCCCTGACCGGCCTGCAGCTCATCTGGTTTATCCGGGGCATGTTCTGGAACTGATGATCAGGGGGAATCTGCTGGTATCATCACCCCAAGCGAACAATCTCCTGCTGCATGGCCTCAATCACCCGAATCGGGTCATCGGCCCTGGTGATCGGCCGTCCGACCACCACATGATTGGCCCCGGCGGCAAGGGCTCTCCCTGCGGTCACAATTCTCTTCTGGTCATCGGCAGAATCACTGACATTGGCGCCAGGCCGAATTCCCGGAGTGACAATGAGCAGTTTATCCCCTAGACCATCCCGCAACCTCCCTGCCTCCAGACCTGAAGAGACCACCCCGTCGCAGCCAAGCTCAAGTGCCCGTCTGGCCCGGAAATAAACCAGATCCTCGATGGACTGGGTCATACCCATGGCCCGCAGATCCTCCTCGCCGAAACTGGTGAGTACGGTCACCGCCAGCAGTTTCATATCGCCGCGCGCCGCCACCGCCGCCCTGATAATGGGATCATTGCCATGGATGGTGGCAAAGGTGACCCCGCGGTTATTGACCTGCTCCACCGCCAGCTTCACCGTCTCCGGGATATCAAAAAATTTCAGATCAAGCATCACCTTGTGGCCGCGCTCGATGATCCAGTCCACCACCTCAAACCAGCTGGCCATAAAGAGCTGCAGCCCGACCTTGTAGAAGCCGACATGGGACTCGCAGCGCCTGACCAGTTCTTTGGCCTGCTCGGGCCGCTCCACATCAAGGGCCACAATAATACGATCCTGCAAAGGAATTTCTGTTGTCATCATGCTCTTTCCCGTTTTCTTTTTTCCAGGCACCCCGAGAGAGGGTCCAGCCACTCAGCACTCAGCGCCGGATTCATTTTTCCGGCAACTCTTTTTACCTGCTCAGCTCATCTTCCGCAAGTGCTCTCTATGAGAGTCTCACTTCAGACGGAAGCTTACGACCAACGGCAGATGGTCAGAGGCAACCTGGGCCAGTTCATTGGACGGCACCTCACACTCAACCACTTCTATCCCCGAGCTGAGGAAGACGTGATCGATCCGGGCCACAGGATAACGGCTGCAAAAGGTGTTCATCGGCCGTTTATCGAGGTCCAACTTCAACTGGGACTGGACATCCACAAGGCGGGTCTGTATCAGCCGGCTGACAGGAGAACCGGGCGTGGCATTGAAATCACCACACAAAAGCACCGGAGCCCGACACTCGGGATGGGCCAGCCACTCACTGGAGAGCAGGGCCTCAGCCTGGAGCAGACGTTCGTTGGGGAAGAGTCCCAGATGGGTATTAATACACTGAATCTCCCGGTCACCCACCGTAATGACTACCCACAGCGCACCCCGTGGCTCGAGATGCGGCCTTCCAGGCAGACCGGGCAGCGGCCCGGCCTTGACCAGCCGCATGGGGAGATGGGTCAGAATGGCATCGCCATAGAGTTCATCTTCCAGCCGCACAGTGGGATAAAATTGATGGTCCATCTGCAGACATTCTGCAATAATCCGGGCCTGGTCAACACCACCCGTCCTGCCTTTACCCACATCCACTTCCTGCAGGGCCACGATATCGGGATGGTGCTGGGCGATGACCCTGGCAATGCGTTCCGGGGCGACCACGCCATCCATACCGAGACAGCTGTGAATATTATAGGACATGATCCGCAGGGTTTCCTGGCCGGCCGGCCTCAGGGGGCGGGGCGCCATTCTTCTCTCGGGATGGTCAAGAACCCTGCAGGCGGCGTAACGCAGATCATGAGGACGCAGATATGCATTTCCCCTCTTCGGCAGGACAACATCACCAGGTAACAGGGCGAAGGCGCCGGTCTCTTCCGGCCCGGCCCCGCAATGAGAGCCGTTTTCAAGGGCAAAAGTGATCGAAGGCGCACCGGCGCACCAGCCACAAAGGACAAAATCACCGGCATCCTGATGCTGACAGAGGGTGATCATATCAGCACACAGCTCAGGAAGAAAAGGATGATCAGGACCGAAGACCTTTTCCTGCTCGTCGGGCAGGAGATAACTGCCGTCACTGGTCCAGGCCCTGACCCGGCCAGGCACGTTACACACCAGCACCAGCGGGACATGGCCGCTTATCACCAACTCGGCAGCCATACTATCGCGACGGGAAGTATCCAGTTCGTAGGGCGTATAGACAAAGGCCAGGGGACCCATGGCGGTCACCACCACGCTTTGGCTCCCAACCTCCTCTTCCTCCTCCTGGGAGACCTGAAACAGTTTTTGAATCCGTCTGCCTCCGAGCAATCGCACCCGCCGCGACTGAATACCACGATGATTGCCTCCAGCCTGAACACGCCATTCATCCGCATGCCGGGCAAAGAGATCAGAGACCGCCTCCTCTATTGTCCTCCCATATTCCTTGCTATAGGAGCGGGACCTCTCCTGGCCATGATCGGAATAGATCCAGATCTCATAACTGCGACGAGTGGAGCGTTTCGCCGCCCGCCAGATACGGGCAATGGAGTCATCTATCCCCTTGAGCCCCCAATGGGCAAAAAGAGAGGACGGGCCGCGACGATGCGCCTGTTCATCATAACCGATAAAATTGAGGTGGATTAT
Source organism: Pseudomonadota bacterium (assembly GCA_043826415.1). Lineage (GTDB taxonomy): Bacteria > Desulfobacterota > Desulfobulbia > Desulfobulbales > Desulfocapsaceae > UBA2270. Next base: position 126,376 of record JBDRQE010000052.1, on the reverse strand, counting down.
CGGCAGCCCCCTGGCAACATCGATCTTGGCGCCGATGGTGATCAATTCCCGGAGAAGAATGCAGATCCCCACCCTGGTCGGCACAAATTTGAGCTCCATACCCAGATTATGACCGTCAATAAGACCGGCAAGACAATCAACGAGGGCCAGAAAGAACTCAACAATCAAAAGGATGAAGACCCGCACAAGGCTATAGATATTGGAGAGCAGGAGGAGAAGAAGGGAAAAAGGATTGGCGGCGCGTATCAGATCTCCCCACCCCATTGATGATGAGCAGAAATGCGACTCGTCGGCCCCTCCGGTGAAGATGTCGGAATAGGCGCTGCCGCCGATGAGCAGGGGAATACCCTTTTTTTCCAGTTGACCTTCGATATCGGCCGCCGGATCGGGATCAAACATCCGCACAATGCGCCCTGACTGCTTATCAAAAAAGCTGAAGGCGGGCACTGCTCCCCGCACCCCATAAAAAAGTTCCGCCTGCACCGCCGGGGTACTGGAAGGAAGGCCCGAATAAAGAGAATGGAGACAATACCGCTCTTTCTTCACTAAGCGGTTAATAAAGGGCATTTTTTTCTTTTTCAGGGCCTGCTTGAGCTGACTACAGGACAGACCATCCACCTGAATCATGACAATGCCGGGTGAGAGACGCTCTTCCTCTGATTTCGGCAGAGATAAAAGGCGGATGGCTCGTTCACTGCGGCTTATCAGGCGGCGAATTTTTCTAAAAAAGAGCTCAAAACGCAAGATCATGGCTGTTTCTTGTCTAGAGGATCTCCGCTATGGAGTGCGGCATCAGCGGCATCAAGGACATTTTTGAAGATATTCCACTCGATGCTGACCCGGCGCAGCAGCCCCTCCCATACCCCATACTCCTCCTGCCCCTTGAGAGAGTGGCGCTCTCCCTTGCATCTCTCGCCGATAACTCCACTATAAAGGGCCAGCGCCTTGGCTGCGGTCGATTCCTGAGAAAAATTACGGGCAGTGCGCCGGGCCCCTTCCTGCAGCAGAGCAATCTGTTCGTGCGAAAGCTGGGCGATGGAGCGCAGGGCCTCGACAAAGGCAGTAATCGATTCGTCGTGAAGCAGCGTACCGTTGACGCCATCGGCCACCACTTCACGCACCCCGGAGGCATCAAGCGCCACCACCGGGACCCCGGCGGCCATGGCCTCAGTCAGCACCATACCCTGGGTTTCACTTCTGGAAGCAAAGACAAAGAGATCCATGGCCTGATAGGCGCTGGCCAGCAGAGGCTGCTCCAGCATGGTGGCATGATGCAGACGGGGAGTCAGGTTCTCCCTGGCAAAGATCTGCTGAATGATCTTTGCCGATGGACCGCTGCCGATCAGCAGGAAATGGGCCCGGCTGTCCGTCTGCAGATAGGCGGCAACAGCCGTGACCAGAAACTCCAGATTCTTTTCCGGGGCCAGCCTGCCGAGGTGGCCGAGAACAAAGGCATCGTCTGGAATGGCCATTGCCGCCCGGAAGCCAGGACCTGAACCCTGAGCAAAGGCCTGAACGTCTACACCGGTGGCAACCACCTCAATGGGAGTACGTACTCCCCGCTTCCGGAGCAGCTGGGCAACACTCTGACTGGGAGCAAAGACCAGATCACAGAGATTGGCATAACTCGTTGAAAGCTGAATGACAAACTGCTTCATGGCCTGGGAATCACCGGGCACATAATGGGTGTACTGCTCATACATGGTATGATGGGTAAAGATCAGCGGCAGTTCATGTCGGCGGGCCAGGCGCAGGGCTGTGCCGCCGAGAAGAAAGGGATGATGCGCATGGATGATATCCGGGTGAAAACTGTCAACGGCCAAGGCAAGATTAGCATGGAGCGGCAGGACCACAGAAAAATCGCTGCCGTTGAAATGCTGGATGGCCGGGATACGGACAACATCCTGTTCATTCTCGTCCATTTTTTCAAATTCAGGGGCCACCACCATGACCCTGTGTCCCTGCCGTCGATAGGCGGCAGTAAACGTTTCCACTGAACGGGCCACCCCGCCTACATGCGGGGTAAAGGTATTGGTCATCATCATGATATTCATGCAGATGGCTCCCTTGCCATTTCAACGGATTGCTCTCCTGCCCTGACTGAACAGGCGACAAATCCGGGCAGGCGTACCTCAATTGGCGGGGGATCCGCATGCCATTGGGCCTGCCATGCCAGATGCACCTTCGTTTCCGCCCCTTCTTGAGTACTCTCCATGGTCATCGCAATGGTGCCAAAAGAAGTGGGGGCAGGGCCAAAAGAAATGGCCTCCTGGCCTTCAAGCCACTGCGGCATAACTCCTGCCCCGAGAATAAGGCCATTCCCCTCTTCACGCACAAAGCAGTTTCTGATCATCAGGATCCATTCAGCCGCAGCCCAGCTGTGCTGGCCATCCCCCATGCAGCCGCCCAGGGTACGGGGATGAATGGCCTCAGGCCACTGGCCGGTGGGAGAGGCCAACCCTGCCACCGTTTCCATCAACTCTAGATAACGGGGGTCACCTGCCCGCAGCAGCACCTGGGCCATATGCAGGGTCAGGTAGGCATTGATCCCGGAATGGATCATATCCTGAAAGAATCCCCCCTGGACCATGCAGTTGTTCAGAAGGAACTCCAGGGTATTGAGCAGACGGGGATCGTGCGGATCACAGAGCTGCAAAGGATAGCCGATCGCAAGCGAGCCGATGGCGCCGGCATCAAGACGACGGTAGGGAGAGGCGGGCAGGGCCGGTCGCAGCAGGCGCAAATCAACCTTGCACAAACTGCGCTCGATGGCCTGCAGGAAGAGATCGGCTTCTCCAGCAAATTCAGCGGCCTCCCTGCTGTCGCCGATCCGCTGCATGAGTCGGCCGGCAGCCTGCAATCCGGCCATACCCCAGAAATCATCCCAGTAATAGTAGTCATTGGGCCCCAGATGTTCGGCACTGAAACCGGCAGGCAGGAGCCCAGCATGCAGAGACTCCTTTTTTTCATCCGTCCGTTTATGGACAATCCAGCGGGCGCCACGGCGGATCGAATCGAGCCAGTCTGGATGAGGCGGCCTGCCGGTCATCTCACAAAAACGGCAGAAAATCCACAGGACCTGACCGTTGGAATCCCACTCACCCTCCTGAGAACGAAAATAACCGCTTCGCGTCTGACGCTGGGAAAAGAGATGCAGAGCCCGCTCCGCCCGGCCAATCATCCCGCTGCAGAGCAGGCCATGGATGATAAAGGCGGCATCACGGAACCAGAACCGTTTGTAGGTAAAGGGCCCGGGGTACACCTCATCCGGGGAGTGCAGAATCAGGGTCCGCAGTGCCGCATCATAGAGGAACTGCATACGCTGATCCGCAATGTGCAGCGCACAGTGCCCACCCAGGCTCTTCTCCCAGGAAATTGCCGGGATAGACTTCTTGGCCCGGAGATGATCCAGAGGCACAGAGACAGAAAGCATCCTCGGCCGACCCGGCTCTATCCGGAAGAGGGCGGCACCGGTCAGCATCCCCACATGACACCTGCCCGCCCGCTCCTCTTCCCTCTCTTCTTTCTCGGCCTGAAGATGGAGCAGGACATCCCCCCGGCGATAGCTTGATCTCTGCTGGCGTTCAACAGGATCACTGAAGAGGATCTGCTGCTCCCTGTTCACGGTCCAGCCCCTTCTATCCTCGGCCAGGGTCAGCTCATGGACAAAACTGATCCCTTCCGGATTATAGGGACGCAGCGAGACTACCAGCCAGGCAGGAGTCCCGGCCTCCGCCCGTATCTCCAGCAGGCACTGGGGAATTTCTGAGCGAATCTGCACCTCGACCCTTGAGCGGAGGGCCAGATCGTCTCGTCCCATCTCGGTCCGCACCGCCAGCCCCTGGCCATAATCGAGACGTTGGTTCACCGCCTTCATGCGAGAGGGCAGGAGCTGCCGCTGATCGTCGGTGACAATCCAGCAATCCAGCGACCAGCCGTCCCAGAATGGGGTGACCAGCCCCCGGGGATCAACCAGGGGCAGCTCGGCACAATCAGGAACGCCGACAGCGGTCCAGTTCCTATTGCTGAGATTGATATGGGTAATGGAGAAGGCGCGGGGGATAAAGGCATCATCACCGGGATCAAACTGCCGCTCCACCCAGTAGGGCCACAACCAGTCCAGGTTGTGCTGAATGATCCTGCTGTTGATGAGACCGCGCGCGTGGAGGACCACACCGGCGCGCAGCAGTTCAATGGGCTCTCCCACCTCGGAGGGCTGGGCAAAGCCATGCAGACGGGCTAGCAGGGCGATAGGGTCGAGAAAACCATGGCTCCTGGCAAGACGACGCACCAGATATCTCCAGGGGAACCAGTTCAGCCACATCATTGCTTTCCTCCTGACAGGTAGCGGGCCAGCTTCCTGCGCGCCAGACGGGTGCCGTACATGAGTAGAACCAAAACCAACAGAAAACCAAGGCCATAGAGGAACCACTGGAGCGGTGTCCTCTCCAGCCGTTGGGAGCGCAGCATGGTCAGGTCGGCGGCCAGCGAGCCCAGATAGACATTAAAAAAGGTGATAGGCATGATACCAAAGAAGGTGCCCAGGCAGAAATCGCGCAGAGAAAAACCGGCAAGGCCGAAATAGTAATTGGAGAGCTTGAAGGGAAAAAAAGGGATGAGACGGGTGATAAAAACAACCCCCATTCCCCGCTGCCGTGGCAGATTGGCAATGAGCTGGAAACGAGGATGCGCGAGACAGGATGCGGCAAGTTTCGTCCTGGCCAGAAAACGGCGGGCCAGCAGAAAGGCAAGGGAGCCGCCAATGGTGGTGGCCACAATTACATAGATCCCGCCGAACACAAGGCCGAACATGAAACCGGCGCCAAGGGTGAGCAGGACTCCCGGCAGGACCAGGACAACGACCAGGGCATCCGCCAGGATAAAAAACAGCGGCGCCCAGGCCCCCTGGGCCGCCAGCCATTCAAGAAAACGCAAGGCCGGCTTATCCAGGTCAAAATGAAAGAGCAGGACAATGCCGGCCATGACCAGCATCACAGTGAAGGCCAGATGTCTTGCCTGATAGAGGCGGTCAACAATCTTCTTGAACATGGCCATGCGCTCCTAACAATCAGTGATCTGCAAAGGGAACGATCTCTTGATTACAAGAAAAGTATACTACAGAAAAGACAGATATCAAAATTGAGCGGCCAGAATGAACCTGAATCCGGCAAGAATCCCAAAATAGTCATGTTTAAAATACTCATTGACAATCTCGCCAATAAGTATATTGTGGAGATAAGAATAATTATTAACAGGGAAGGCGATGTCTGATAACCATGATCTCAACAGATCGTTAGCATTGCAGATGGATACCTTTGAGGAGGCCTGCCGGGCAGCCGACCTCAAATTGACCCATCAGCGGCTGGAGATCTATCGGGAACTTGCCGGGGCAACTGATCACCCGACGGCCGAGATCCTGCACAAACGGCTGCAGAGGTCCATGCCCACCCTTTCCCTGGATACGGTATACCGTACCCTGACCACCCTGGAACAGCACCAGCTGATTAGAAAGGTGGAGACCGTGGACAGCCAGGCCCGTTTTGAGGCCCGGATGATCCAGCATCATCATATCATCTGTGACCGTTGCAAAGAGATCAAGGATTTTTACTGGAGCTCTTTTGACGCCTCCTCTGTACCGGAAGATATCCGGGAATGGGGGGCCATAAAAAACAAGAATGTGACCATCCACGGTACCTGCCGAAGATGCCAGGCACTGCAGGAGGGAGCAAACGCAACATAAACCGAATTTTTTTTGGACTTTTGATAGTAATAATTACGATATAGTTAAAAATACAAGATACTTTTCTTTACTATAAACTTTTTCGCCAGCCCCTTGGTTTCGGGTCGAAAATGCGATATACCCATAAAAAGAATGTAAACATCTCTCGGGAAGAACGTCTTTTTCCGACATCTCATCAACCATCAACAAAAGGAGAACATCACATGGCCACTCTGAAAGGAACCCAAACCGAAAAGAATATTCTGACCGCCTTCTGCGGCGAGTCACAAGCCCGAAACCGTTACACCTATTTTTCCGCCCAGGCGAAAAAAGAAGGCTACGTACAGATCTCACAGATCTTTGAAGAGACCGCCAACCAGGAAAAAGAGCACGCCAAACGGCTGTTCAAACTGCTTGAGGGTGGCGAGGTCGAGATCAGCGCCACCTTCCCGGCTGGCGTCATCGGCACCACCGTCGAGAATCTCATGGAGGCGGCCGGCGGCGAGAACTACGAGCACACCATCATGTATCCGGGCTTTGCCAAGGTTGCCAGAGAGGAAGGATTCCAGGCAATCGCCGCCATCTTTGAGGCCATTGCCGTGGCTGAAAAGCAGCACGAAAAGCGGTACCTGAACTTGAAGGCCAACATTGAGGCAGGACGCGTCTTCCAGCGTGAGGAGAAGGTCACCTGGCGCTGCCAGAATTGCGGTTATCTCCATGAAGGCAACAAGGCCCCGGAAAAATGTCCGGCCTGCGATCACGCCCAGGCCCATTTTGAACTGCTGGCCGAGAACTGGTGATTTCCGCACGAGTCGACAGAGGGGAAGAGATCACCTCTCTGTCCCTGAATGAAACCACGAAGTGAAAGGAGAACGACAATGCAAAATGAAAAGAAGAAACTGACTACCAATGCCGGAGCACCGGTACCTGACAACCAGAATGTCATGACCGCCGGACCACGGGGTCCGCAACTGTTGCAGGATGTCTGGTTCATGGAGAAGCTGGCCCACTTTGACCGGGAGGTCATCCCCGAGCGCAGGATGCACGCCAAGGGATCCGGGGCCTATGGCACCTTTACCGTCACCCATGACATCAGCCGGTACACCAGGGCCAGGATTTTTTCCGAAATCGGCAAAAAGACCGAGCTCTTTACCCGTTTCTCAACTGTGGCAGGTGAGCGCGGCGCTGCTGACGCCGAGCGCGACATCCGCGGCTTTGCGGTGAAGTTCTACACCGAGGAGGGCAACTGGGATATGGTGGGCAATAACACCCCTGTGTTCTTCCTGCGCGACCCCTTGAAATTCCCCGATCTCAACCACGCCGTCAAGCGTGATCCCCGCACCAATATGCGCAGCGCCAAGAACAACTGGGATTTCTGGACCTCGTTGCCCGAGGCCCTGCATCAGGTAACCGTCGTCATGAGCGACCGCGGCATCCCGGCCAGCTACCGGCATATGCACGGATTCGGCAGCCACACCTTCAGTCTGATCAGCGGCGCCAACGAACGGTTCTGGGTCAAGTTTCATTTTGTCTGCCAGCAGGGGATCAAGAATCTGACTGATGCCGAGGCCGAGGCCATGGTAGGAAAATGCCGGGAAAGTCACCAGCGCGACCTCTATGAAAGCATTGAAAAAGGTGATTTTCCCCGCTGGAAGCTCTGCATTCAGGTGATGCCGGAAAAAGACGCGGCCACCTGTCCCTACAATCCATTCGACCTGACCAAGGTATGGCTCCACAAGGACTACCCGCTTATGGAGGTGGGGATCATGGAATTGAACCGTAACCCGGAGAACTATTTCGCCGAGGTCGAGCAGGCCGCCTTCAATCCCGCCAATGTCGTGCCGGGCATCAGCTTCTCACCGGACAAGATGCTGCAGGGTCGTCTCTTCTCCTACGGTGATGCCCAGCGTTACCGACTGGGAGTAAACCACCATCTGATCCCGGTCAACGCCCCCCGCTGCCCTATGCACAGCTATCACCGTGACGGGGCCATGCGGGTGGACGGCAACCATGGCAGTACCCTTGCTTACGAGCCCAACAGCTACGGGGAATGGCAGCAACAGCCGAACTTTGCCGAGCCGCCTCTCAGTCTCGAAGGTGCGGCGGACCACTGGAATCACCGGGAGGACGAAGATTATTACAGCCAGCCCGGCATGCTCTTCCGCCTGATGAGTTCCGAGCAGCAACAGGCCCTCTTTGGCAACACCGCCCGCGGAATGGGCGATGCACCAAAAGAGATCAAAATTCGTCACATCAGTAACTGCCTCAAGGCCGATCCTGCCTATGGCAAAGGGGTGGCGGAGGCCCTGGGAATTCCACTGACCGAGGTCAACCAGGAATAAACACCGGGAACAATCAAGTGATTCCCCAAGAGAGAGGGGCAGGCTCGCCGCCCCTCTCTGTCTTTTGGGCACCACTACAGATAATTGCAACCAGAGGGACCCGGCTGCGATGGCTAAGTGCAAAGGGGCAAAGACGAGGCGTACCAAGCCTGAGGAATGCGGCGTAGTGTTGGGTACGCCGCAATGACGAAAGATGCAGGACAACGCCGGCCAGGGATGGCCCAGTGTCGCTCACTCCAGGGAAGGATAAAGAGCGACCGAAGTATTCGGCCCTTTGCGCTACGCCATCAGGCCTTGACGCAATCCATTGAGTAAACAACCTTACCGTTCTTCACTTCTTTCACCAGGCCGTGGATATCGGTCTCGAATCCAGGAAATCTTTCATTGAAGGTGCGGGCGAATTTCAAATACTCCAGGATAGTCCGGTTCACCCGCTCACCTGGAATCAGCAGGGGAATCCCCGGAGGATAAGGGGTGAGGAGAATACCGGTGATGCGGCCTTCAAGATCATCAATCTCAACCCGTTCAATATCATTATGCACCATCATCGCATAGGCATCAGCCGGCTTCATTGCCGGTTCCATGTGCGACACATACATCTCGGTGGTCAAGCGCGCGACATCATTCTCTTTATACATGTCGTGAATCGAATCACAGAGATCTTTTAAGCCGATACGATCATAGCAGGGAAATTTCTTAAGAAAGCTTGGCAGTGCCCGCCACAAGGGTGCATTGCGGTCATAGTCATCCTTGAACTGTTGCAACGCCGCCACCAGGGTGTTCCAGCGTCCCTTGGTAATACCGATGGTGAACATGATGAAAAACGAATAGAGACCTGTCTTTTCGACAATAACGCCATGCTCTGACAAATAGCGGGTGACGATGGCCGCCGGAATCCCGGTCGCTGCAAAATCACCGCTGACGGCCAGCCCCGGCGTAATGATCGTGGCCTTGATCGGATCCAGCATATTGAAGCCATCGGCCAGATTGCCGAAACCATGCCAGGGCTCGTCTGCCCGCAGAATCCAGTCTTCACGCTCGCCCATGCCCTCTTCAGCCAGTTCCTCCGGGCCCCAGACCTTGAACCACCAGGAATCCCCGAACTCGTCATCCACCTTGCGCATGGCACGCCTGAAATCCATGGCCTCAAGAATGGATTCCTCAACCAGCGAGGTTCCCCCCGGCGGCTCCATCATGGCCGCGGCCACGTCACAACTGGCAATAATCGCGTACTGAGGGCTGGTGGAGACATGCATCAGGTAGGCCTCGTTAAAACGATCCCGGTCCAGATGAGAGGTTGGCGATTCCTGCACCAGAATCTGACTGGCCTGACTCAAGCCGGCCAGCAGCTTATGGGTCGACTGACAGGCGTAAACCATGGGCCCTTCAGATCGACAGGTATCACGGCCAATGGCATGCATACCTTTATAAAATTCATGAAATGTGGCGTGCGGCAGCCAGGCCTCATCAAAGTGGAGATTCACCACGCTGTCACCCAGGATCTGCTTGATGGTATCAACATTATAAAGAATCCCGTCATAGGTTGACTGGGTAATAGTCAACATCCGCGGTTTGGCACACAGATCCTTGGCAAAAGGGTGGGCGGCAATCTTGGCGGCAATGGTCTCCGGCAGGAATTCGGATTTGGGGATCGGTCCGATGATCCCATAATGATTGCGGGTAGGCATGAGAAAAACGGGCACCGCGCCCGTCATGATGATCGCATGCAGGACTGACTTATGACAGTTGCGATCCACCACCACCACATCGTTATCGGCAACGTTGGCATGCCAGACGATCTTGTTGGAAGTTGACGTACCGTTGGTGACAAAAAAGAGATGATCCGCCCCGAAAATACGGGCCGCGTTCTGCTCCGAGGCCGCCACCGCACCGGTGTGGTCTAACAGCTGTCCCAGCTCATCGACGGCGTTGCACACATCAGCACGCAGCATGTTCTCGCCAAAAAACTGATGAAACATCTGCCCCACCGGGCTTTTCAGAAAAGCGACACCACCGGAATGGCCGGGACAATGCCAGGAATAGGAGCCATCGGCCGCGTATCCGGTCAGAGCACGGAAAAACGGCGGTGCCAGGGAATCCAGGTAAATCCGGGCCTCACGGATAATGTGGCGGGCCACAAATTCCGGGGTATCCTCAAACATGTGGATAAATCCGTGCAGCTCCTTCAGCACATCATTGGGGATATGGCTTGAGGTCCGGGTTTCACCATAGAGAAAGATGGGGATATCCTCATTGCGCCGCCGGATCTCCGCCACAAACAGACGCAGCTTGCCGATAGCCTCATCCTTCTGATCTTCATCGGAAAATTCGTCATCATCAATAGAGAGGATAAAACAGGAGGCCCGGTTCTGCTGCTGGGCAATCATGGCGGTATCACTGAAACTGGTGATACCGATGGTCTCCATCCCTTCACTCTCAATGGCCTCGGCCAAGGCCCGGACTCCGGAACCAGATGCGTTTTCGGAGCGAAAATCTTCGTCGATAATGACGACGGGAAAGCGAAATTTCATCTATCCAACCTCAAGGAAAACACGTTTTAAATTATACGACCTATTCACTTCTATCTCCTCTTACCGGCAGCAAAGCAAAAAGATCCATCAGGCATAACAATCAGCCATTATACAAAAGTACACAGAAAATCAAATATTTCATCGATGTTTTCTGACAAAAAAACAGCAAGCCTCTATACCACGCGTAACACAATGGTACAAGATTCAATCCACACCTGCCACGTTCTCAAAACGGGTGTATTCACTGTCCTCCCCATGCTGAACGTCACTCTGGTTTCAGGCAAAGATATGCACCCATATCTATTCAAGCAAGCAGGACTCCACCTGCGTCTTCCCCCCCCAAATGAGTCCGGCCGCTGCCATTTCCCTTGACATAGTCTCAAGAAGTATTGCATTCTGTGACAAGAGCAACAGATTCAGAAACAAGACCACACCGAACCTGCATCCCAAAGAGACTCAATATGAAAACAGGGTACTCCAGAAAATCAGGCCCAATCTCCCCCAAAAGACGCTTTTTCCTGATCTCCCTGCTTATTTCCTTTCTGCTTCCTTTTTTCCTCATCGCCTGTGACTCCCGGAAAAATGAGAGTTACAGCCCTGTTTATACCAGCACTCCGACCAACGCCCAGGCCGTCCTGATCTTCGGAGTACATCCGCTCCATAACCCCCAGCGCCTCAATGAAATCTACGGTCCCCTGGTTGAATATCTGAACCGCAATTTCCCTGAAATCACCATCCAGCTTGAGGCTTCACGCTCCTATGAAGAATTTGACCGAAAACTCTACAGCCGCCACTTTCACTTCGCCCTGCCCAACCCCTATCAGACCCTCAAGTCACTGGAACACGGCTACCATATCTTTGCCAAAATGGGCGACGATGAACAGTTCCGCGGGATCATCATTGTCAGAAAGGACAGCAACATCAACACGGTTGCCGACCTGAAAGGCAAGGTCGTCAGCTTTCCCGCCCCCACCGCCCTGGCCGCCACCATGATGCCCCTGTACTTTCTCCACACCCATGGACTCAATGTGAACCAGGATATCAGGCGCCTCTTCTCCGGCTCCCAGGAATCGTCGATCATGAATGTCTATCTGCGGAAAAGTGCTGCCGGCGCCACCTGGCCTCCTCCCTGGCAATCCTTTGCTGCACGCAATCCCAAAATTGCCGCCGAGCTTGAGGTAAAATGGGAATCTCCACCACTGGTCAATAATGGCCTGGTGGCCCGAGATGATCTTGCGCCGGAAATGGTTGACAAGGTACAAGCCCTTTTGCTTCACTTGCACACCCACGAAGAAGGCCGTCAATTACTGAGCGCCCTCCCTCTCATGCGTTTCGAGAGCGCAACAGATGCAACCTATCAACCGGTCCGTGACTTCATGAAAAAATATACCGAGTCAGTCCACTGACACAAGACACCTGATGACATCACTGTTCAATATCACAAAAGGACTCTGGCCCGCTACCATACGTTCCCAGTTGATCTGCGGGGTAGCCCTTGTTCACCTGCTGCTGATGACCGTCTTTGTCTTTGATCTGGTATCACGGCAACGTGAGTTTCTGCGACAGCAGAGCCTGGAACAGACCACCAGTCTGGTCGAAACCCTGGCTATCAACAGCAGCTCCTGGGTTCTGGCCAATGATGTGACAGGGCTGCAGGAGATCATTCTTGCCATCAACCAGTATCCAGGATTACGCTATGCCATGGTCATCACCACTGACGGCAAGATATTGGCCCACACCGATGAATCCCATATCGGCCAATATCTGGTCGATGAGACAAGCCATACTCTCCACGATGCCGAATCAAAAAACAAGATCCTCCATAGCGATCAGGATCTCCTCGACATTGCCTCCCCTATCCTGGCAGGCACCGGAAAAAATATCGGCTGGGCCAGAATAGCCCAGGGCCAGGAGAAGATAACTGCCAATCTGGGAATCATTTCCCGCAACGGCATCATCTACACCCTGCTGGCCCTGGCCATAGGTTCTCTTTTTGCCCTGCTGCTCGGCAACCGTTTGACCTCAGGTCTCAACAAGCTGCTCCTGATCTCCCGGCAGATCAGGAGCGGCCGTCGGGATCAACGGATGAAGATCTCCGGCCATGACGAGATCGCGCTCCTTGGAGAGGGCTTCAACAGCATGATGGACGCCCTCGCTGCCAACGAAGATCTCATTCTGCTCAATCAGCATCGGCTGGAAAGTCTCGCCGAGATCTTCCAGTTCCAGGCCGAAAGTCAACAGGAGCTACTGGACTATGCCATGGAACAGGCGATCCACCTCTCAAACAGCAAGTTCGGCTATATCTATTATTACGATGAGGCTAAACGAGACTTTACCCTTAACAGCTGGTCCCGGGAGGTCATGCAGGAGTGTACCATTGTCGAACCGAAAACCTGCTATCAACTTGACAGATGCGGCCTGTGGGGAGAGGCGGTACGGCAGCGGAAAGCAATTCTCGTCAATGATTTCCAGGCCGAAAATCCCTTGAAAAAAGGCTACCCCCAGGGACACGCCCCACTTCACAACTACCTGACCATCCCGATTTTCCATGAGGAGCAGATCATTGCCGTGCTGGGCGTGGCCAACAAAAAAGGAAACTACAATCAGGACGATATCACCCAACTGACCCTGCTGATGGATGCAGTGTGGAAGCTTGTCGAACGCATGCGCGCCGAGGAGGCTCTGAAGGCAAGCGAATCCCGTATACAATCCATCAGTAGTAATTTTACGGCCGGAATGATCTATCAGGTTATCATCAGGCCCGATGGCACGAGGACATTCTCCTATGTAAGTGATTCAGTGAAACAACTCTATGGCGCATCTCCCGAAGAAGTTATGGCCGATGCATCGCTCATCTACAGCCGGGTAGATGAAGAGGATATCAACTCAGTGACAGAAGCCGAAAATGAGGCAGGAAGAACATTTTCTACATTTACGGCTGAAGTCCGCATAAAGGACCCCTCAGGACAAACACGCTGGTCTTCCCTGGTATCGACTCCCACAAGAATGGAAGATGGTTCAATCTGCTGGAATGGTATTGAACTTGTCATCACTGAGCGGAAAGAGGCAGAGCAGAGACTGGAACAGGCGGCCCGAGAGTGGTCGGCCGCCATGGACGCTTCCGATGATGTCATCTATCTGCTGGACCTTCAACGCCATCTTATCCGGGCAAACAAGGCCTTTTATCTGGCCACAGGCACCACTCCGGAAGCCACCATCGGCCACCATATTGTCAAGTTCATCCATCCCCGGGGAGAGTCCACCCCTTGCCCCGTATGCCGTGCGCAGGAAGAACAACGCGACCTGCAGATTGTCATGGAAGCGGATGATCCCGACAATCCTATGGGTCGACCACTGGACATTACGGTGAAAATAGTCCGTGACCGCGAACAGCGCCCGATAAGCATACTCATGACTCTCCATGACCTCAGCAGTGCCAGGCAAGAGACGGGGGAAAAGATAAATCTGGAAAGACAACTGCAACAGGCCCAGAAGATGGAGTCGGTGGGTCGCCTGGCAGGTGGCGTGGCGCACGATTTCAACAACATGCTGGGCGTCATCATCGGTCACTCCGAGATTGCCATGGACATGGTGGACCCGGCCCAGCCACTCCATGCCTCCCTTGTGGAGATCCTCAAGGCGGCCCAGCGCTCTGCGGATCTCACACGCCAATTGCTTGCCTTTGCCCGCAAGCAGACAGTCTCACCCAAGGTGCTGGACCTCAACGAGACCGTGGCAGGGATGCTTACCATGCTCCGCCGTCTCATCGGAGAGGACATCGCTCTCAACTGGCAGCCGGGGACGAATCTGTGGCCGGTCAAGATGGACCCGTCACAGATTGACCAGATCCTGGCCAATCTGTGCGTCAATGCCCGTGATGCCATTGAGGGCATTGGCACCCTCAGCATCGAGACAGGAAACCGCACCATCGACGAGGCCTACTGCACCAGCCACCATGGCACCAGCCCCGGAGAATATGTGCTGCTCACTGTAAGTGATAGCGGCTGCGGTATGGACAAGGAAATGCTGTCTCACATTTTCGAACCCTTCTTCACGACCAAGGAGATCGGCAAGGGAACCGGCCTCGGCCTGGCCACGGTAGACGGCATTGTTCATCAGAACAATGGTTTCATTCATGCTTACAGCGAACCGGGACAAGGGACAACGTTCACAATTTATCTACCCCGGCATGTAGGGCAAGCCGAGCAGCCACTGCCAAAAAGTACGATGGAGACGGCCCTGGGCTGCCAGGAGACCATCCTGGTGGTGGAAGACGAACCAGCCATTCTGCAAATGATCACCACGATGATCGAAGGCCTTGGCTATACCGTACTGGCCGCAAACAGACCGGCCGATGCCATCCGTCTGGCCCGAGAGCATACCGGGGAAATCCGCCTGCTCATGACCGACGTGGTCATGCCCGAGATGAACGGCCGGGATCTGGCCGCAAAGCTGCTGGGCCTCTCCCCGGAACTCAAGGTTCTGTTCATGTCCGGATATACGGCCGATATCATTGCCCACAATGGCATATTAGATGAAAAAGCGAACTTCATCCAGAAACCGTTTGCCACAAACGACTTGGCCATCAAGGTACGGGAAGTACTGGGAAGTAAATAGCAAGAGAAAAGAGTGGAACGACATATTATGAGTCTCGTAGAAAGTACAAAGTGCCATAATGTCATTTCGACCAGCGGGATAAATCTTAACAGTATCCATTGGTTGAGGAATAAGATTTCTCGCTGTCACTCGAAATGACAGACTTTTTTCGAGTTTTTACAAGATTGTCAAATATAGCTGGTGGACAATCCTCTACAGAGGTAATATTTTTTGAAAAAAATACATGATGGTCTCGCAAAAAGTACAAATTGCTATAATCTCATTTCGACCATCGGGAGATGGTCTTAACAGTACTCATTAGTTGAGTAGTAAGATTTCTCACTGTCACTCGAAATGAACATCTGCTCTTCCCTTTGTCATTCCGAACGCATGTGAGGAATCTTTAACGATATGAATAAAGATCTCTCCCTGCAGTCGAGATGACAGTCGGCAAGCATAGGATGACAGATTTTTTCGAGTTTTTACGAGACCATCACACATAATATCTCTGAAAAAGCACGCAACCCGAAATAGCTCTTTTTTTTTTTAATAAATAGTCATAAAGGAAAACAACATGATCATCACAGACTGGGTTCATAGCATCGCCGGATTTTTCATCCTCCTCTCGTTAGCCCTGGGAGTTGAGGCCAGCCCCCTCTTTCACCATCCCTACTGGCTCTTTTTCACTGCTTTTGTCGGGGCCAATCTCTTCCAGTTCGGCTTCACCAAGTTCTGCCCTCTGGCCATGATCCTGAAAGCCCTGGGAGTCGCCGAGACACGCGGCTGCTGTTCTGCAAAATAATTTTCACCTCCAATGTTCGTGTGGAATATTGCTTTTCCACACGAACATCTCCTCTGCCAGCCGGCATCAGTGTACTGAGCACGAGATACAGGGGTCATACGCTCGTACCAGCATCTCCGCCAGCAACTCAATCTCTTTGTCGCTTTTTCCCTGCATCGCACAAAAGAGGGCCAGTTCCTCAAGGTCATGGAGGATATTGGCGTGATTCTGGCTGGTGGGGATCACACAATCAGCCTTGACAATCCTGCCTGCCCCATCAAAATGCAGACAGTGATAGAGAATGCCCCTGGGAACCTCTACCGCCGCCACTCCAATCCCTTCCCGAGGCTCAACCGACTGCCGCGGCTCCTGCCAGGGATCGGCCAACAGGTCATCGATCAACTGCCTTGATTCCAGCACCACCTGCACACATTCCACCAGTTGCGCAATGACATTCATATAGGGATTATGAAGCACCGGCACAAGGCCAAGCTCCTCGGCAATGTCCCTGGCCTGAGGCAGCAAGCCGGTGAAGTTATTGTTGATCCGGGCAAGCGCGCCCACGGCAAACGATTTTCGTGACAGACGGCTCAATTTTGAGGTGGAATAATCGGCCATATATTCATTGGTCATGGCTGCATACTCCTGCTCCGATTTCACCACTCCATCGGTCGAGATGAGATTACCACCGATGAAAGGATAATCACCATCACCCCGTAAGGACACAAACTCGGTCTCCCGCTGGAAATCAGGAATGGTGAAAGTGGCAAAGAGATCAACGCTGGCCGTTAGATCAGTAAGGGATACCTGCAACCGCTGCCGGAACTGCCCCAGCCGATACCGATCCGGCAGCATCGTAAAACCACCGACCACAGTGCGGGTGGGGTGCAACCTGCGACCGCCCACCTCGTCACAGATATCGTTGGCCAGGAGTTTGAGACGGAGGGCCTGCTGTACCACCTCCGGATGGCTCCGGACCAGAGGAAGAACGCTGCCGACGCCCAGATAATCAGGGGCCGCCAGAAAATAGATATGGAGAATATGGCTTTGCAGGGTCTCCATGTGTTTGAGCAGCAGCCGCAATCGTTGTGTTTGCAGGCTCGGCCTGATCCCAAAGCTGTTTTCCACGGCCCGGATCGAGGCCAGAGTATGACCAATGGAACAAATCCCGCAGATCCGCCCACAGAGGTACGGCGCATTCTCAAAATGTTTCCCAACCAGTATGGCCTCAAAAAAACGGGGGGTCTCCACCACCTCCCAGCGGGCCTCCCTCACCATTCCGTCTTTAATAACAATACGGATATTACCGTGCCCTTCCACCCTGGTCAGATGTTTGATATCAATATCACAGGAGATCTTCATCTTGGCTCACCTTTCTTTCCCTTGACCTCAGCGACAAAACCAGCAAAGCCGCCAAAACATTCCAGTCGATCGATCATCCGTTCCCGGGAAATACCCCTTTCCTCCATGATGATCTGCAACCGGGCCAGATTCGCCTCGGGTGCCGGCCCCCGGCAGCCCCAGCAGCCAAGGCGGTTGGAGGGACACCAGGCATCACAGCCGGCCCTGGTCACCGGACCGAGACAGGGTTCGCCCAGATCAAAGAGACAGATATTCTCGCGGGCCTTGCACTCCATGCACACCGGATATTGCGGATGATGGATCTGTTCGCCAAGCACCAGTGCGGTGACAATGCGTTCCACCTCTTCTTTCTTGATCGGGCAGCCATAGATCTCCAGATCCACCTTAATGAACGCGGAAAGAGGTTTAACCTCCTGGGTCTCGATAGGAAAAGAACCATAAACCTCTTTTTTTACCCAATCCAGATCATTGAAGCGGTTTTTCAACTGATTGACCCCGCCAAAACAGGCGCAACTGCCCAAGGCCACCACCACCCTGGCCTGTTTGCGGATGACCTTGAGCCGCTCCTCCTCGTCTTTGCGGGTAACGGAACCCTCGACAAAGGCGATCTCATAGTCATCAGCCGCCTCCTTCATTCCCTCGCGGAAGCGGACAATCTCCACCAGAGAGAGAAAATCAAGCAGGGTTGCCTCATTATTCAGGAGCTGCAGTTGACAGCCCTCACAGGAGCTTAACTCAAAGAAAGCAACCTTCGGCAGGGCCACCGGAACCCCCAGGAACGTCTTCTTTACCGTCATCTCAGATGGCCTCCTTCAGATTCAACACCGACCAGTAATCAAAGACCGGACCATCAAGGCAGGTATAGGTGGAGCCGATATTGCACCGGCAACATTTTCCTCGGCCACAGTGCATCCGCCGTTCCAGGGAGACAAAGATCTTTTCCACCGGCACCCCGGCCTGAATCAGCAGGTCACAGACAAAACGAAACATGACCGGCGGGCCGCAGACGATGGCGCTGGTTCGCTGACGCAAGGCGTCAGACACACTCCGGGCAATCCGCTCTTTCAGGATCTCGGTAATCAACCCCACCGGCCCCTGCCACCCCTCCTCGGCCTGGTCAACAATAATATCAAGCCCCACATCGAACTGCCGCCACATGGCATACTCATAGCCAAAAAGCAGCTCTGAAGGCCGGCGAGCTCCATAGATGATGTCCACCTGACCATAGCGACTGCGTGTTTCCAGTACCGCATGGATGGGAGAGCGCAGGGGTGCAATCCCCAGGCCGCCGCCAATAAGGAGAAGATCCTCCCCCTCCATCTTCTCCACCGGGAAATGAGTACCGAAAGGGCCGCTGATCCCGACCCTGGTTCCCCGTCCCACCCGATCAAGAAACATGGTCATATTGCCGACCGCCCTGATGCATAGTTCAAGATCACCGTGACGGACAGGAGAGGAGGTGATGGAAAATGGGGCCTCACCGATGCCAGGCAGCTCCAGCATAACAAACTGCCCCGGCCTGAAGATGAACCGCTCACGCTCAATGGGGTCAACAAGCTGGATCTGATAGAGTTTTTCCATCCTGGTCAGAGGATAGACATTGGTAATCTCGGCCTTATAGGAATATTCAAAGCGCTCACTGGAAACAGGCTGGACACACTCAAGGTTCGTATTCATCATGTTACTCCTTAGAGGCCCGGACACTGGCAATCACCTCCGGCACCGTGATACCCGCCAGACAGGCCTGACCGCAACGACCGCAACCCACACACAAGGACTCCTCAAAGGCCTCTACAAAACCCCGATGTTTATGGTAGTAACGATACTTTATCCGGGTATGACTCTGGGGCCGGAAATTATGGCCGCCGGCAACTGAAGCGAAATCGAGAAGGTTGCAGGAATAGAGCTGTTTCTCCTTATAGGCACGGGTAAAATCCATATCCACCCGTTCTTCCACCCCATAACAGTAGCAGGTGGGACAGACCTGAGCGCAGGTCCCGCAGGAGAGACATTTCTCCCCCCACTCCTGCCAGACTGAGGCCTGAAACTCCAAGTCAAGGATCTTGGTCAAATCTGAGGTGTCGACATGGGCAACAAACAGAGATTCCCTTATCTCCATCATCTCCATATAGTGACGATGCTCACTGCTGTCGGGGTCATGGCAATCAATCTGCGCAAGCAGGTGAAAGGCTCGGGGAGAGAGGATCTCAGCAAAATAAAGATCATCCATGCGGGTGAGAAAGAGATCAAAGCCTCGAATGGCCGAGTCCGTTCCCATGGACTTACAGAAGCAGAAGGGCTGAGGGCTGCAGGAATGACCGACAATAAACATATTGGCCCTCTTCTCCCCATAAAATGGGTTGGGATAGCGGCCTCCGAGCAGAACCTTGTCCAGTTTATTCAAGGCATTGATATCACAGGGATGCAGACCAAAAAGAACCAGCGGTGCATAGACCCCGTAATCGACCTCCTTGTGCCAGTCACCGCTGTCGCCACCCCCCTCCTCATGCCGGAAGGTAAAGGTGCAAAGATTCTCACGATAGGGAAGAAACCAATTCTTGGCCGAATGGAGAGTCTGTGTGTAGTCAAGCTGCAGATCCGTAAAATCATGCACCACATCAAAATCATAGAGTGAACGACCGTTCTGCCCTTCCCCCTTCCAGACCGGCCCGACGATCCTGTTTACCGACAGGATCGCATAGAGACGAGCCAGCTCAGACACTGGAAAAACCTTGAATAGCATACTCTATCCCTCCCCTATTGATAAGCTGCAGCGATCACTCACTTTGCCGCGAACACCGTTGCTCTTTGTCAGCCGTTTGATCATACGGCTGGGCTTTTGCGCAACCAGCTAAATCTTTCCAGCATAAAAGTCGATACAATTCAACAGGAATTCTCTGATGTTTCACCAAGAAAATCAAGAACAAAAAAGGAGCGGATCATGATCATAAACCCAAGCAGTGTTCAGGCAGCGTACCAGACCACAGCGCCAAAGGCAGCGAGAATCGACAAGAACACTCCTGTTTATGACCTGGAAGTGACTTCCTTTGAAAGCTTGCTTTCCGACAGCGACAAACGCACCATCGCCGCCATGGATAGCTATGCCAAGCAAAATGGCATCCCTGAGAGTGAACTGGATGACATAAAATCGGCAATTTTTGGTGAAAAGCTAGCGGCCAAAGACAATGGCAACCCAATTCCCGACATTGATCGCAATCTCATGAACGGGATCGTTGCTGGAATCGATGCGGAAGATATGACATGGACAGCCGCTATATAAAAATGATGCTGGCCGACTTCAATCAATTACAGGGCATCAGCATCAAGGCTTAGTTTTTCCAGCCGCTCCACCCCACCAAGAGCAACCCTTTCGCAACACCTCAATAACTCCCCTCAGCGACTGGGCCGGACGATCAGCAAAGAACTAAATCTTTCCAGCAAAACAGCCGATACTAAAAAAAAGAATTCTCTGACAGTCCACCAAAAAAATCAATACATAAAGAGGGAATGAACCATGATCATTAACCCAAACAGTGTTCAAGCAGCGTACCAGGCTACAGCGCCAAAGGCAGCGGGAATCGACAAAAACACTCCTGTTTATGACCTGGAAGTGACTTCCTTTGAAAGCTTGCTTTCCGACAGCGACAAACGCACCATCGCCGCCATGGATAGCTATGCCAAGCAAAATGGCATCCCTGAGAGTGAACTGAATGATATAAAATCGGCAATTGGAGCTGAAAAATTTTTTGCCAAAATAGAAGGCAAACAAATTCCCGAGATCGATCGCAATCTATTAGGCACCATTGCTGACGGGGCCGATGCCGGGAGACTGGATATGGATAGCCGCTATATAAAAATGATGCTGGCCGACTTCAATCAATTGCAGGGCATCAGCATCAAGGCTTAGTTTTTCCAGCCGGGGAAGCAATCCGCCGACTCTTTTCTCTACTTTAACAAGAGCAGTTGCAGCATCGGCAGCAGAAGCACTTGCCCGGACACGGTGATGTTATGGGTATCGGTTGTGCATGCGCCCTGGTTACTACAGGCAACCCTGGTCACTGTACAGAGTCCGTTCTGATTTCCCTGGATAGTGACTGTTGGCGTATCGGCAGCGCCTGTCAGTGAGCAACCGCCATCCGTTGTCCAAGTATAGATGGTGGCGTATTGAACAGTGCCGTCAAGCTCAATAGTCTGGCCACATTCCACTGCCGACGGACCGGAGATCTCCGTGGGTGGAGGCGTGCTGTCTTCCCATGACACCGTAACCGTACACGATTGACCGATTATAGGCGGGTTAATGGTGCCCGTGCCAGGAACATTAAAATTTAGGAATATATTTTGATTGGGATTTCCCCCGACAAACGCGTATGTGATCCCACTTCCCAGATTCGAAATATCAGTAAAGCCAAGATTTGAACTGCCGATAGACACCTTGAGATCAGATCGATAATTGCCAACCGACCAGCGCCAGCTTATCGCAACGATGGTGGCCCCGGCCGGGATATTGCCATATGGAGAGAACGTCACAGAATACGTGCGTCCTGCAAGGGACATATCCGGACCAACAGCATCTGTGCTCCATGAGCCTGACGCACAGAATGCCGAAGAAGCCAAGAAACAGTTCACCGACGCCAGCAAAACAGCCAACAGGAAATAACCCTTCATTCTCATCATTACCCCTCCCCCTAAATTTCGCCTACAACGGCAGAATATGCATTTCCTCATGAATGGGGTGCATCCCGGTCAGCAGCAGGCCCTTGCGGCCGTCAATAGAGACCGGATCACCAAAACGAATCACCTGGCTGCCGATCTCACAGTACTCTCCAGCCTCATAGACCTTCAGCTGCTTGCATCCGACCACACAGGTCTTCTCCAGGCGGACGGCCACCACCGAGGCATGTGAGGTCTGGCCGCCGCGGGACGTGAGAAGCCCTTCCGCCATATCGATCACCTTGATATCCTCGGGCACCGTGTCCTGACGGATCAGGATCAGCGGCGTCTGCGGATCGGAGGCCCGCAATTCCAGGATATTCTCTTCGGTAAAGACCGCACGTCCCGCCAGGGCGGATCCGGAAACCCCGATCCCCATACCGAGCAGTGCATGCTCCAGCTCCGGGGTCTCTGCAAAGACGTTGAAATGTTCCTTCTTCTTGATGGTGATCATGTCGCGCGTCTGCAGCAGATAAAGCTGTTCCGGCTCCGGTCCCTCAAAGGTAAATTCAATCTCCTGCGGATCCCAGCGTTTCTCATAAACAAGATCGCGGGAGATAGCGAGCAACCGCTCATAGATCGCCGGAAAACGCCGTTCCAGGGTCTCCTCCACTGACCGGCCGTCAAGCTCAGCCTGCTCCACCGACACCGGAAGACTGGTAACCAGACCGGAGACAATATCCTCGCCCTGATCTCCGTAGGCATAATCACCCCACAGGGCCACCCGCTGCACCTTGCGATAGGGATGCGAGGTGAACAGCACTCCGGATCCCGCATTATCCGAGCGATTGCCGAAAACCATGGCCTGAACGATGACCGCCGTTCCCCAGGCATCGGAGACATCCATGATCCGCCGGTAATCGGCTGCTTTGACTGTCTGCCAGGAATCCAGGACCATGGCCACGGCATTGACCAGCTGCAACCAGGGATCTTCGGGTATCCCCAACCCCTGCCGGCGCACCCGCTGCTGATACTCAAGGGCCAGCTCCCGCATCTGTTCCGGTTTGAACTCCCGCTTCAGACTGACCCCGTGTCTGGCCTTGGCCCGGTTCATCAGCTCCTGAAAATCCTCCCGCTGCATGCCGGAGGTCATGGCCCAGGACTGGAGAAAGCGCCGGTAATTGTCCCAGACCAGATAGGCATTTCCATGCTCCCGCACATATTCCTCAATAATCTCCTCATTGAGCCCCACATTATGGATCGTGGCCATCATCCCCGGCATGGAGACCGCGGCCCCGCTGCGGATCGACAGCAGCAGGGGGCGCTCAGAGGAACCAAAGACCTTGCCGGTCTTCTCCTCAATCTCATCAAGGGCGGTGCGGATCCGCTGCATGAACTCATCCCTGGCCTTGGCAAAACCATAGATCACCTCCCGGCAGCGAAAGACCTCGGTGGTGATGATAAAAGCAGGCGGCACCGGCTTATTATCTTCATGGAGGGTGACCAGATTAAAGCCCTTGTTGCCGAGATGGATCAGATCATGGGTATAAGGGGTCACCCGATGGAGGAGGGAGATCGCCTTTTCCGGGTTATAGGTCATGAGCAGATCGAGCGACCGCTGATCCAGCATGTTTTTCTGGATCTCCAGGGTACCGATAATCCGGGTGATAAAATTATCGAGATGCTGCAGGCCGAAGGTGGAGGCGATCAGGTCGCGGAGAAAGGATTCGGACAGACGATGCACCGTGTTCACCATCTCCTGCTCATCCCACTGCGATCGATACTTGGTGAGCAGATTTTTTTCCCCGATCTGGGGGATGATGATCGACAGATTGTTCTGATGGATATTGGTATAAAAAGAGTAAATGATATCTTTGACCCCCTCGGAGAGTCCGCGAAAGATATCCAGGTACTGGGTATAGGAAAAGCGTTTGATCCGCAGCGAGCTGCGCAGCAGCAGCATATAGGTGTCAAGGCGGCGGGAGGAGATGCCGTCAACCCGCAGGGCCTGCATATAGAGCTTGAGACACTTGGCAATGCGGTAAAAGGTAACCTCGGTAATAAAGGAGAGGTTGACGGTCTCAGGCAATTTTTCCAGATAGATATTGGCCAGATTCTCCAGACGGAAGGTCAGGCTCAGACTGTCAAACTTGCGCTCACGATAACGCCCGTAGACCGAAGGGATGTCGACTGCGATATGGCGCTTATAATAGATATCTTCCTTGGCCGCAAAACGCTCCTTGGACAGGATGGTCTCCTTCAACCCCTCCAGGGTATTGAGCAAGGACGCCAGACAACCTTCGGTATCACAGCTTTCCAGGTCGGCGAGCAGTTTTTCCATCTCCGGAAATCCCTCCTGAACCGCCTGCTGCAGTTCTGAACGGAGCTCCTGAAATCCGAGATTATATTTCTGATGCAGCAATTTAAACATCTGCACCAGCAGATCAAAGCGCCGCCTCTCGGCTGCCGGCAGATCGGCCTGTGCCTCCAGATACTGCAGCCTCTCCTCACGCTTCCAGGAAAGCAGGTCGTTCATGGACTGGAACTGAAGCTGCTCACAGATACGCTGAGAGAGAAGATGCAGGTCATCAATAAAGGGACCGGTTTCGGTGACCTCGGCATAGACCTCTTCCGGCAGAAAGGGGAGCAACGACTCTTTATCCTTTGTCTTCCAGAAAAGGAAGATGGCCTGGATAAAGCCGACAATCAGGTTGGAGCTCTCCACATGGCTCTGCTTACGCAGAAAATGAATCAATACATCATGCCGCTTGTGGATCTCATCAAGCTCGGTAGAGACATCACGCAGTTCGCCTTCCGCCCCGATCTCATTGAAAAAGACCGGCATCAGTTTGGTAAACTGCTTGGCCAGGTTATAGATGGGCTCAATGGGATGATTGAGCAGCTGGGTAATATCGCGCTGGAAAAGGTCGGTATCCTTGACGCAGGTACCGGTCAGTTTCAGATTAATGATCAAGGCTGAAAAAAGGGTGGAACACCATTTCGGCTCCTGCATGATCAGATGCAGCCAGACCCGGATATTGGCCAGATGGGCCGGGTTCGTCAGGGGCTGCCAGTCTTCATCCACCCCCATGACGTTGGCATACTGGAAGCCGAAGCGCACCACCTCCCAGAGAAAGGCCTCCACCATCTTGCTCTTGCCCCGATCAAAGACCTCGCCGCCCAGCACCTGGATGCACTGCAGTGAGGTATGGGGATATTTACGAACATTGGCCCGCAGGAGCTGAAAGGTGGTAAGCAGAAACTGCTCGATCTCTTCAAAGCTCTGCTGGCGGATCAACTGCACCAGACTGCGGTTGATCTCACGCAACGTCTCCTCATGGATCAGGTAGAGCCCCTTGGTGTCCATGATCCGGAAAAGAAAGAGCAGCTTCTGATTCTCGGCAAAGCGGCTGAGGGGCAGAGTATGACAGGGAACAGTTTCCACCTCTCCCTCTTCAACCTTGGCGAGACGGGCCGGGATTTCTTTATAGAGCCGGACGATATCGACATGGGCCGGCAGGCTGAGAATCTCCTCGAGACCCTTGCCGGGATCAGTCTCAATATCAATAACTGCAAGCCTCTCCTTATGGCCACGCATGGCATCGTGAGAAATCGCAGCAAAAAGCTGACCGGAATGAAAATCATCGCAGAGGACTCCACAGCGGCCGAGAAACCAGGGGAGGGGATCATCTTCCTGCAACCAGTAGCCATAATTCCGGTTCAGAATGACGCGCATGAGTTCAGAGACGGGACGATAATCAAAACACAACTCTTTATCCCGGGAAAAGGCAAGGAGACGCAGGGCTAGTTTTTTCATGGGATGCTGACCCTGGGTGATATACATCATGATCGCAGGATCAGTCGCATCAAAGGCGGCCAGACGATGAAAATAAGCATTCAGAGACGGCCCGAAACGCTGCAGATCAGAGGCGGAAAAGAGTGAGAGTAATTTCTCTACCCAGGCCAGCTGGGCCTCGATAATCTGGATAAGCAGGGTACCCTTTTTTCCTGAATCGGTCATGGCCTGAAGAAAAAGCCCTGTGAACAGAGAAAAGGCCTCCGGCCCCTGCGCGTGCCGCTGATAGTAGCTGCTGTTTTTCAGGCAGAAGCTTCGCAGTTGGGGAATGAGCAGGGACCAGTTCCGGTAGGGATGACAGATCTCATAGAGCAGGTGCTCGAGGGTGGAAGAAATCCCCTTGTAGCCGGAGACGATATCGAGCAGCAGCCTGAGTTCAGGATCAATGATCACCTCACCGGCGGCGGCCGCTGTCTCTGCCAGATTGGCCTTCAGGGCATCGGACTCTATCTCTGCGGGGGTTGGAATTTTGTTCATCTTTCTAGAGTTACCTGTTCGTTAAAGAGAGGTGGCCCGGTTGCATTTTCTTTTCTCCCGCAGAGACGCAGAGGCGCAGAGAAAAACTTTTTTATCCTTCTCTGCGCCTCTGTGTCTCTGCGGGAAACCAGCCTTTTATCACAACGGCTTATTGGCCTCCATATGGAGGATGAGATCCAGCATCCGGTTGGAATAGCCCCATTCATTATCATACCAGCTCATGACCTTGACCGTGGTACCGATCACCTTGGTGGACTGAGCATCAATGATGGACGAATGAGAGTCGCCCTGGAAATCGATGGAAACCAGGGGCAGTTCCGTATATCCCAGATACTTGTTGGCCGCCTGCTTTAAGGCCTGATTCACCTCTTCAACCGTGGTCTCCTTTTCCACTTCCATCACCACGTCGACCAAGGACACATTGGGGGTGGGTACCCGTACTGCCAGACCGTCAAATTTACCCTTCAACGCCGGGATAACCAAGGCCACGGCAGCAGCAGCACCGGTCTTGGTAGGAATCATGGACAGGCCGGCGGCACGGGCCCGGCGCAGATCCGAATGGGGAAAATCAAGGAGGCGCTGATCACCGGTATAGGCATGGATCGTGGTCATCAGGCCCCGTTTGATCCCAAAATTATCCAAGATGACCTGAGCCAGAGGCGCCAGGCAGTTGGTGGTACAGGAGGCATTGGACACCACATGATGCAGGGTAGGATCATATTCATCCTCATTGACCCCCATGACAAAGGTCTTGACATCACCCTTGGCGGGAGCGGAGAGGAGCACCTTTTTGGCCCCGGCATCAATATGGCGTTGAAGCGCATCGCTGTCACGAAAGATCCCTGTACATTCAGCGACATATTCAACTCCCAGCTTTCCCCAGGGGATATCGGCCGGGTTGCGGTGACTGGAGACGGCAATATGACGACCATCAACGATGATACCGTTCTCATCACTCTCCACCTTCTTTTCATAGATTCCCATGACCGAATCGTACTGAAGAAGATGGCCGAGTGTGGCATTATCGGTGAGGTCATTGATGGCCACCACCTCGATATCGGCAAAGTCAGGATCTTTACTGATCGCCCGAAAGATATTTCTGCCAATACGCCCAAAACCATTAATACCTATTTTTACCGTCATATCCAGCCTCCTTGACTCAACTGTCAGTTATCAATGAACACTTGTTCATTGCCATCTTTCGCCTCTTTATACAGTTGCAGATACTGTTTCATCACCATCTTCCAGGTATGCCTCGCATGTATCCGCACCACCGCCTGCCGCTGCATCTCCCTGATTTTTGCGGGGTCCTCATAATAAAGGACCATAGCCCGCTGCATCGCCTCAATCAATGCCGCAGGGGTATGTTGAATATAGGAGAAACCGGTCTCCCCATCCTGGACCTTGACCAGACCACCCACATGATGGACAATGGGGAGATTAGCAAAAATCTGAGCGATAAAATCAGTCAAGCCGCAGGGTTCATAACGGGATGGAATCAGAAAGAAATCTCCCGCCGCATAAATCCGATTGGCCAGGGCTGGATGAAAACCCTTGAGGATACAGACCCGGCCCCGATGCTCCTCCTTTTCCGCCAGACGGGCCAACTCCCATTCTTCATCATGGCCGCCACTGCCCAGCAAAAGAAACTGAAAGGCTGTATTCTTTTTTAACATCGCCCGCAATGCCGTGAGCAGAACACCTACTCCCTTCTGCTCATTGAGGCGACCAATAAAGGTAAAAAGGGGCAGGTCAGGCCGGAAAGCAAGGGAACCGACAAGGGGAATGTCCCCAATGCTCGAATTACGGGAAAGTTCCAGCAACAGAGCCTCCTTGCAGATCCGCTTTCCCTGCAACACTCCATCTTCCACAGGAAGGAAAGGGGCATCAATCCCGCTTTTTCCTGGATCCGCCGGATCAAACTCTGCCGGATCTATACCATTGGTCACACCTTTCAATATCACCCCCCGCTCCAGCAGGGTATGACCAAGCCAGCCGGTCAACCGATCGTCATCCGTCTCCTGCAGTTCTCGGGCATACTGTTCACTGACCGTATTCATCACCGCATACGGGGCCGCCACCAGAAAGGGATCAAAGCAATCAGCCAGACGATTGCCCATAATAACCTTCCAGGGTAAACCGGTGATGGCACGGGCAAAGGAAAGATCGGCCACCTCCTGATGATACCCTTTACCCGCATTGTGGATTGTCACCACCGTGCCCGTGCCCCGGAAAAAATGACGGAGGCCGCTGTTTTCACGGATCATTGCCGGCAACACCGCAGTATGAGCATCATGACAGTGGATGATATCAGGACAGATACCGAGCAGCAGCATGAGATCCAGCGCCCCCTTCTGGAGCAGGATATTCATGGCAAAATAATCTTCATGGCCCTCCCCCGCCTTATGGGCAGGATTGACAGCCTCATCTGCGGAGGTATAGGCATACACCGCAGTTTTTTCGGCGAAACGATCGGCTTCCAGAAGATACAGGCTTACCCGGTCTATCCTGGCGACCCAGACCCGCATCGTTTCCCGACGCTCCACATGAGCGTAATTCAGATCCACGTCATACTGCAATGAACGTTCAGTGAACCTGGGATCAGCAAAAGGAATAAAACCAAGAGAGGCCGGATCCATAAATCCATAACGAGGCATGACCACACTTACCGAACGACCGGACCAACCGGCCAGGGTCTTGGCCAATTGTTGGGCCACATCCCTGACCCCACCGGCCCCTGCCAGATTGCCATATTCCCTGGTCACCATCCAGATGGTGCGAATAGGTTCACGGCCGGGCACCCGCTTGGGAGGGAGAGCGACTTCAGGTTTTTTAATCATAGCAACTTAAACCTCACGACAATCCACCGCCATCTGCCGCAAAAGATGATCGGCCAAGGTAAGGCGAACCATGGCCTCACAGACAGGGATAATTCTGGGAATGGCTGAGATATCATGACGCCCCCCGACCTTGATCGTCACCGGTTCATTGGCCAGATTGACAGTCTGCTGTTCCCTGGAGATGGAGGGAATCGGTTTGACCGCCACCCGGATCACCAGAGAGGCCCCACTGGAAATACCTGCCAGAATCCCCCCGGCATTATTGGAAAGAAAACCAGAGGGACCAATGGGATCATTATTCTCCGAGCCAAGCATATCAGCCACAGCAAAACCGGCCCCGATCTCCACCCCCTTTACTGCACCAATGGACATGAGCCCATGGGCGAGTTCGGCCTCGAGCTTGTCAAAGACCGGCTCGCCCAGTCCTGCCGGACAGCAAGCGACGATTTCAACAATCCCGCCCACGGTATCCCCCTGACTGCGGACCTCCTGAACCCGCTGCTCCATCTTCAGGGCCGCCTCTGCATCCGGACAATAGTAACTGTTGTCCGGGATCAGGGAAAGATCTCGCTGCTGAACATGGACTCCACCCAAGGCCACGGTATAAGCACAAACCTGGATCTTGTATTGGAGCAGAAGCTGTTTGGCAACTGCTCCTGCCGCCACACGGGCCGCCGTTTCCCGGGCCGAGGCCCGACCGCCGCCACGGTGATCCCGAATGCCATACTTGGCAAGATAGGTCACATCGCCATGGCCCGGTCTGAAAATATCGCGCAGCCCGTCATAGGACTTTGAATGAGCATCCTTATTGTAGATGGCAAGAGAGATGGGTGTACCCGTCGTGCGCGGCAGCTCCTCGCCCGCAGGGATAAACACCCCGGAAAGGATCTCTACCCTGTCCGGCTCCTTGCGCGGACTCGACGCCCCGCCCTGTCCCGGCCGCCGTCGATCCATTTCCAGCTGCAGCTCCCTGGGGTCCAGAATAATTCCTGGCGGACATCCATCTATCACCGCCCCCACTGCCGTACCGTGCGACTCCCCCCAGGTGGTCACCCGGAACGCTTTACCAAAGGTATTTCCTGCCATTCTCCTTCCCTCTCAACTTGCAACAATTATGAATTACGAATCACGAATTCATAATCCGTGATTATTTTCTCCAGAATCTCCGGCACGCTTAATTTACCCGTATCAACAATAAGATCAGCGGTCTCGCGGTACAAAGGCTCCCTGAGGGCAAGTATTTCCCGCACCTCAGCGCACACTTCTTTTCCAGACAGTGAAGGACGAAGGGTGTCACTGGCACTGTCCGCCTGTATCCGCTGACAAAGAATATCAGGTTCCGCAGTCAGCCAGACCACATGGCCATGTTCCTTTAAGAGCGGCCACAGAGGCTGATGCAGGACCGCGCCGCCGCCGGTGGCAATCACACATCGTCTCAGACCAACAAGCCCGCGTAGTATCTCCTGCTCACAGCGGCGAAACCCATCCCAGCCCTCAGCCTGAACAATGGCCTGCACCGTTGCCCCTTTCTTTTCACAGATAAGAAGATCAGTATCCAGAAAGGCAAAACCGAGACAATCCGCCAATGCCCTGCCAATTGTTGTTTTTCCCACGGCCCGAAAACCGATAAGAAAAATTATCTCTTTCATCCTGTTTTTTTCCCTTTAATTTAAAGTATAGTATGCGGTAACATAAAGTTGTGTCAAGTGAAGATACAATTGAGAGGAGATGGGATTCCACCCTCTTGTCACCGCCACTCCTCTGGAAGCCAGGCAAGGAAAGCATAATGAAATTCAAGGATTATTACCAGACCCTGGAGCTGAAAAAAGATGCCTCCCAGGACGAGATCAAACGCGCATACCGAAAACTGGCCAGAAAGTTCCATCCCGATGTCAACAAAAGCCATGATGCGGAAGAAAAGTTCAAGGAAATTGGCGAGGCCTATGAAGTCCTTCAGGACCCGGAAAAACGGGCAGCCTATGACAAATTCGGCAGTAACTGGCAGGCTGGCCAGGACTTCGAGCCACCACCCAACTGGGATGCAGGCTTTGAATTCAGCGGAGGTGGCTTTACCCGGGCTGATGCCTCTCAATTCAGTGACTTTTTCGAATCGCTCTTTGGAAAAAGGGGTGGTTTCTCCCGTGCCCAACCTGGTTTTCACCCCCACGGAACCTTTCATGCCCGAGGTCAGGATGTCCATGCCAAGATCGTCATCAACCTGGAAGACAGCTATCAGGGTGCCCATAAAACCATCACCCTGAACCGTCCGGTTATGGATCAAACGGGTCATGTATCCACCTCCCCTCACACCATTACCCTCTCCATCCCCAAAGGGATCATCGAAGGACAGCAGATCAGGCTTGAAGGCCAGGGCGGTCACGGCACGGGTCAAGCGGGAGCGGGGGATCTTTTCCTGGAAATTGCCTTTGCCCCCCATCGGATCTTCACCATGGACAAACGAGACATCCACCTCTCCCTGCCGGTCACCCCTTGGGAGGCGGCGCTGGGAGCGACGGTTTCGGTGCCGACCCTGGGTGGAACCGTGGAACTGAAGATTCCACCCGGTTCCCAGTCCGGCAAGAAACTGCGCCTGAAAGGGCGCGGCCTCTCGTCCTCCTCGCACAGCGGCCATCAATATGTCACCTTGGCGATCGTCACCCCGGCACCCGTAACAGAGGCCCAGAAAAAAGTCTACGAAGAGATGGCCCGACTCATGCCGACAAACCCGCGCAAAGGGTTAGGAGTATAATCATGACCGACACCATAGTAACCTGCACCCCCCTTGACGAAAACACCTTTTTTTCCCTGCGCCAATGCTGCACCCTGTGCAGGGTCAGTGCCCAGATGATCCAGGAGATGATCGACGAAGGACTCATCTCTCCCACCGGAGACAATCCGCAAAGCTGGCGTTTTGGCGCCATTGAAATCAAACGCATCCAGATCACCCTGCGCCTGCAGCAGGATCTGGGGATCAATCTCCCGGGTGCAGCGCTGGCCCTCGATCTCCTGGAGGAACTGGCAAGATACAGAGGTTCATCTCCCTTGAACAACTCCCTAGACTAAGGATCACACCATGCAGTGGCAAGATGAATTCAAAATTGGCATCCCCGTAATTGACGCCCAGCATAAGCAACTCTTCCTCTGCGACAATGAACTCAGCGAAGCCCTCAGCAAAGGCCTGAGACCTTCTGCTATTAACACGTTTCTCACCCAACTGGGATTCTACGTTACCAGACATTTTACCATGGAAGAACAATACATGGAGCAATCCTCCTATCCCGGCCTTCCTGAACAGCTTGAGGCCCATCACTCTTTCAAACAGCGCTTTGCCGAGATCCAGGAAGAGTTCTCCCAAAAAGGTCTAAGCCCAAACGTTGTTCACACGATCCAGAATGAGCTGAGCGTCTGGATAAAAAATCATGTCCTGGGGCTGGACCTGGCCTTTGGCACCTATTACCAGGAGAAGGAAAGAGAAAAGAAATCTCAACCGTGAACCTTCTTTTCTCTTTTGGTATTTCCCAACATACCCCTCCACACCTGCCCATCGCCTCGCCAAACAACTAACCGGAGAGAAATCACTCCTGCACTGTTATCCGGCCACCCGGGCAAGCGTCACCACGTAAACCTCCACAGCACCAGCAGCAAGCAGGACTCGAGCGCACTCACTCACGGTAGTACCGGTGGTAAGGACGTCATCAACCAGAAAAATCCGCCGGCCTTGAACCGCAGACGGATTCCTGACCGCAAAGGCAGCCTTGAGGTTCTTCCTGCGAGCATCACCATCAAGCGTGGTTTGCGGCGGGGTATCGCGCGTCCGGACCATGGCATCGACCAGAAGCGCAGCTCCCGCCTGTGGGAAAAAAATCCTGGCCAACAAGAGTGATTGATTGAGACCCCTTTTTTTCAGACGGGCCGGAAAGAGCGGTACCGGAACAATCCGATCATTTTCCGGCTGAAACTCTTGCGCAAGGTCATGAACAAACGATTCAATGACTTTCGCCAGGGCCGGAAGGGTTGAAGTGTCTGCCGTATATTTCAGACGATGGAGCAGGTGACTAACCGGATCTTCATAACGAACGACGCCCTGCGCCCTGCCATATACCGGAAGCTGCTGCAGGCATAGGCCGCAAAGATGATCCCGGCCACTACTGTCTGGAAACTCCCGACCACAGCAGGAACAAAGTGGTGATTGCAGATAATGCACTTTCGCCAGGCAGTCGGCACAGACCACCTGCCCCTTACGGGTAAGCACACTCTGACAGCACTGGCAGCGGGAGGGGTAGATCAGCTCCACACAGCCCCTGCTCCATTCTCTCCACGGAATCATAGGAAAGATAAGGAAAGATACAATAAAACAAGATGCAATAGGATACTCCTTTTGTTCAATGAATAAGTGGCCCCTTCATTCTTCATATCTTACATTTTCCCTCGGAAAAATGGAGATTTTTTTAATGCCCATGACGAAAGCAACACCAGCAGTACTATGCCGTCATGACAAACGGCTCGATCAAATGTTTATCCAGGCATCGGCTTCTGGTTGGAAATGAAAAATATAAAAACAGTTCATAAAAGGTGTTTTTTCTGCAAATTCATGATACCGTAATCTTCATTTATCATAAGGGTATCTTGTAAAATCAGGATTTTCGCTCAATGGGTCGACGTGACCCTCCCCCTGGGAGAAAAGACATTTTCATGAGCTTCCCCTCATCATGACCTGTCCAGAGATTGTGGAGTAAGCTGTCGTGCCAACACCTGTATCGCCTAACAAAAAGCTGGGTATTCTCATCGGCGGCTCCGGTCTCATCGGCGGTACCATTGCCAACTATTTCAAAACCATCACTCCGGACTCCATTGATCTCCGGGCCCCAAGCAGCAAAAAACTTTCCATCAGAAATGCCGGCGACATCCGTGATTATCTCAAACGGGTACGTCCGGATTTTATTATCAATACCGCTATCGCCAACATTGGTTCCGATTCCCAACTTGCCTTTGAAGTCAACTATCTTGGCACCCTGAACCTGGCTCGGGCCGCCGCCGCCCTGCACATCCCCTATATCCACATCAGCTCGGCCGCCACCCTGCCAAACGGCGAAGACCTCAAAGAAGAAGCCCACATCCCCCTTACGGCACATTTGAGCAATTATGCAAAATCCAAATTGATGGCTGAAGAGACCCTGCGCCACATGCACAAGACCGTCGGACTTGACTACACCTGTATCCGCCTGGCAGTTGTGTATGGTGAGCACGATCATAAGATCCAGGGCTTCCATCGCCTGTTCTTTTCCATTGCCGACGAGGCCATGCCGGCTCTGTTCACCAAAAAAAAGGTGATGCATTCGTATTCCAATGCCAACAAACTTCCCTATTTTGTCCACCATGCCCTCCTTAATCGCCAGGAGTTTTCTGGGGAGACCTATCATTTTGTGGACAAAGATCCAGTGGAACTGGCCAACCTCATTCTCACCATCAAGTCCTACCTTGAGCTGAAAACACCGCGCGAGATCTATATTCCTTACCCTGTGGCAACGATCGGCAAAAAAACCATGGAGGTCCTGCTCAAGCTCTTCTCCAAGATCGGTATGAAGGCCAGCCTGCCCGCTGAATTGATGTTTCTTGAAAGTTTCTACAAGACCCAGACGCTATCATCGGAAAAACTGCGCCAGTCAAGCTTCCATGACCCGATGCCCGAGGAAACCATCTATACCAAACTCCCGGCCCTGGTGATCTACTACCTGACTCGCTGGAGCCATCAAAATCTCATCTCCACTTTCAGTGATTCCATGATCCAGTCAACTGTCATGGACTCCGATTTTCAACAGAATCCGCAGGCCCTCTTAAACAGCATCCATCAGGACTCCATCAGCCCATTTGCCGAACTGCGCGATCTTTCGTCATGACACCCTTCTCCTTCATCCGTGGTGGAGCACTCCTGCTCCTCGCCCCTTTGATAACCATTTACTATAGCCTGGCCATTCTCATTGCGATCTTTCTCTTTCGTCTTCCTGAAGACAAACTGCAACACTATCCCCGGCAATGGGCCAAGTGGTTTTGCCGGCTTGCCGGAGTACGGGTAATCATAGAAGGGGCGGACAAGCTCCACCCTCAGGCCGGATATATTTACTGCGCCAACCATCTCAGCCAGTTTGACATCTTCAGCTTCCAAGGCTATTTCCCGCTCAGTTTCCGCTGGCTGGCCAAAGAAGAACTGTTCAAAGTCCCTTTTCTTGGCCGCGCCATGAGCAATGCAGGGGCCGTCTCCATTAATCGCAGTCACGGCAGAGAAGCCTTAAAAAGTCTGCAACAAGCCGCTGAACACATAAAAGCAGGCACCTCTATCCTGATCTTTCCAGAAGGAACCAGATCCGTTGACGGAACACTTCAACCCTTCAAGGGCGGGGCCATGCTTCTTGCCATCACAGCAGGAGTCCCCATCGTTCCTGTTGCCTTTATAGGATCCTATTCCGTCTTGCCGAAAGGGACGTTCTTAACCCGTTCCGGCACCATCACGATCAGAATCGGTGATCCCGTCGTAGTTACCGGCTACAGCAATAGGAACAAACAAGATCTGGCCATTATAATCCATGACAAAATAGCTGAACTCCTGAAAGAATCCTGTTGAAATCAATTTTTTTCGCGAGAACCATTTGCCCTCTTTGCAAATTATTTTAAACATGGCATAATAATCCGATTCTTTCTTCAGGAAGACGCCTTTTACATTTTTTCACTTGCTTCCCATGTTGTTCAAGTGTAAGGCCTATTATACCTAAACAAAACCGACAAAAAGGACGGGAAATACATCCGACAGTCTTGCCAGAGCGACACCGAATTATAAACCGATGTTGACCACCACAAATAAGAGGGTCGACGCAGGAGGCTTCCGAGCATCAAAGATGCACGCATCTTTCTCAGAAGCAATATCCTCAAAGAACCATTTACTTTACTCATAGTCTCAAGCATTCCGTTTCTCAGAAAGGACAAATTTTATGAACTGCCTACGAAGATCGATGCCTCCGGCCCGTCCATCCTTTGCTGCCATCTCCAGACTGTCCCTGCTTCTCCTGCAGCTCATACTGTGTGCCGTAATAGTGACACCAGCCAGGGCAATTGAACAGAACACCACCTTTCTACCTGCTAAAATCAACACTTCCGGCAGCATCGATGCCCTGAGGACTGAAGCAGACAAGAGCCTTGTCGCAGCCCTGGCCATCCAAGGCTTTACCATGATCGAACGCGACCAGGCCCAGGAGATGCTGAATTACAACGGTGCCTGGCCCCCCGCAATCAATGATATTCACGATATCGCCCAGAAAACCGGTCAGGACTATGTGGCCGTTGGCAGTGTCACGGCTATTGGTGAGCAGATCAGTGTCGATTACAAAGTCTACGACCTGCTTGCCTCATCCGCACCCCAGTCCTATTACCGGCATGGAGAATCTCTGAAGAATCTCGGCACCATTATGGAAGAGATAAGCAAGGATATTATCCGCTTCACCAACCGTGAGCAGGTCATCACCTCCATCGGACCAGAAGGGAACAGACGTATTGACTCAGGGGCCATCGCCCGCAAGATCCAGACAAAAGTCGGCGATCTTTATTCTCCAGCCGCCCTCCGCAATGACCTTAAAGCTGTCTTTGCCATGGGCTATTTTGATGATGTCAACGTCAAGGTCGAAGAGAACGCTGAGGGCAAGAAAATCATTTTTCTGATCAGCGAGAAACCTCTGATCAGCAAGGTAGAGTTTTCAGGGATCAGCGAGATCGATGAAACCGAGGTGAAAGAGGCGGCCAACGTCAACGTCAACACCATCGTCAATCCCGTCACCATCAACAAAAGCGGCGAGGCCATCAAGGCCCTGTACAAATCCAAGGGCTACTACGACACCAAGGTAACAACTCAGATCAGCTACCCTGGCAAAGATCAGGCAGTGGTCAGATACGTCATTGAGGAAGGGGCTAAAATTTACATCAAGGAAATCACCTTTGCCGGCAATAAGAGCTTTGACAGTGACGAACTCCTTGATGTCATTCAGACCTCAGAAAAAGGATTTCTGTCCTGGCTTACTGATTCAGGCCTGGTGAAAACAGAACAGTTGAATCAGGATGCAGCCGCCATTGGATCTTTTTACAATAATAATGGTTTTCTCGAAGTCAAAGTGAGCGACCCAGTGGTCAAACAAGAGGGTGAGTGGCTTTACATCACCTTTAATGTAGAAGAGGGTCCACGCTATTTAGTAGGTACCATTGACATTAACGGCGATTTGATCTCCGACAAACAAGAGCTGCGCAACCTGCTCACCGTCCAGAACGAAAAGTTCATCAACAGAAAGATATTACGCGACGATATCCTCAAAATAACCGATTATTACGCCGAGCATGGCTATGCCTTTGCCGATGTCCGGCCCAATATGGGCAAATCAAAAACCGGCGCCCGCGTCGATATCTCAATCGATATCGACAAGGGAGAGCTGGTTTATATCGACCGGATTGACATCAGCGGCAACACCCGTACCCGCGATAATGT
This sequence comes from Pseudomonadota bacterium, assembly GCA_043826415.1. Lineage (GTDB taxonomy): Bacteria > Desulfobacterota > Desulfobulbia > Desulfobulbales > Desulfocapsaceae > UBA2270. The sequence goes on along the minus strand of JBDRQE010000052.1, from coordinate 88,701 downwards.
TATCCGCCGAGAAATAGAGGTTCAGGAAGGTGGCGTTTTTAATTCCAAGGCCCTGCGCGAAAGCAGCGAACAACTGCAACGGCTTGAATTCTTTGAGGAAGTCAATATCCATCCAGAACCATCTCTTGACCCCACCAAGATGACCGTGCTCGTAGACGTGAAGGAAAAAAATACCGGACAGTTCTCGGTAGGTATGGGTTACAGCTCTGTTGACAGCCTGATGTTCATGGCGGAGATTGCCGAAAACAATTTCCTTGGCCGTGGCGATAAGGTCTCGCTCTCAGGAAATGTCAGCGGCACGAGCACCCAGTTTAATCTGAGCTATACAGATCCTCACCTTCGTGATTCAAAACTGTCCTGGGGCACGGATCTCTATAATATGACCCGCGAATACGATGATTACGACAAGGATTCGACCGGTGGCGCCCTCCGTCTGGGGTATCCTGTCTGGGAAAAATGGAAGGCCTTTGGAGCCTATAGTTATGAGGACACCACACTGACCAATGTGTCTCCATTTGCCTCCTCCATTATCCTCCAATCCATGGATATCAATATCACCAGTGCCGTAAAATTTGCCCTGGTGCGTGACACCCGGGACAGGATAACCGCGCCGAGCAAGGGCTCACAAAACCAGGTCAGTGTTAAATATGCCGGTGGCCCTTTTTCAGGAGATGCAGAGTTTACCAAAGTGGAGGCATCATCAGGCTGGTTCTTTCCCCTGCCATGGGAGACTGTCTTTCATATGAAAGGCGCTGTCGGCCAGGTCTGGGAAAACGAGACCAACAAACTTCCCGTATATGAGCGCTTTTATCTGGGCGGTATGAACTCGATTCGTGGTTTTGAGTATGGTAAGGCCAGCCCCATCGATCCTTTGACAGGTGAACGAATTGGCGGTGACAAGATGTGGTATGGTAATTTCGAATACATCTTTCCGCTCATGAAAGAGGCCGGACTTAATGGTGTCGTCTTCTTTGACATCGGCAAAAATATGGCCGAAGACATAGACTGGACCATTGAAGATTATAACAAATCTACAGGGTTAGAGATCCGATGGATTTCTCCGATGGGACCATTACGACTGGTCTGGGGATATAATCTGGATCCAAAGGATGATGAAGACACCTCTGTCTGGGATTTCTCCATTGGCGGTGGATTTTAGGCATTCTCTTTTCTCTACCTGTTAATCATTGATTGTTCTTTTGCCGGCTGCACTTGTGCAGCCGGCTCTTTTTTTTAATGCAGCAGAGACCTTTGAACAGCGGTTTATAGCACCACAAGATGTCTACTCAACTTACAGATTACCAAAACCTAAGCGCACAGATCAATGACAGACTCACCGTTTGCGGATTACGTGGCAGCAGCCCTGCCTTGCTGGTCAGCATACTGGCAAGCACCGAGAACTGCTGTTGTATAGTCGCTGATGAACATCAGCTTAGCGCCCTGGAAGATGATCTGAGCCTCTTCAGCAACGTTCAGATCCTCACCTATCCCGGCTATGAAATTCCTCCCTACACCCCTCTGTCTCCTGACCAAGCAACAATCGCAGCTCGCCTGTCAACTCTCTACCAGTTACTTGACCCGGGAACCCGTTTTATCCTGATTGTCTCTGCTGAGGCCCTGATGCGGCGAGTCATGCCCAAAGAGATTCTGGCACGCTCTGCCGAACTGATCATGACAGGTGAAGACTACGCACAGGACGAACTGATCACCAGCCTGATTCACCTGGGATATGAACAGGTGTCCCTGGTGCAGACAGTGGGAGATTTTTCAGTGCGAGGTGGAATCATTGACATTTATCCTCCTCCTTTTACCATACATGCACGCCAGGGATGGCAAAATGTCGAAAGCGTCAAGACCGGAGCAGGAGGGATCAGTAGAATGCCTCAGGATGGCCCCATCCGTCTGGATTTTTTTGGCGACACTGTCGAATCCCTGCGGATCTTTGATCCCCTGAGCCAACGTTCTCAACAGGAGCTGCAGGAGGCAATTCTGCTGCCAGTCAGGGATATCCTTTTCCCCCAAGTCGCTGCTGAAACAGAGAGCAAGATTCTGCAAGAACTTGCGGAGACTGCGGCAAACCTGCAATGGGACAGTGAACAGACGGCTCAACTTAGTGAACAGATAGAGCAAAGACATCATTTTTCCGGGATAGAATTTTTTCTCCCTCTTTTTTATCAGCACTTACATCAGGCAAACTCAACAGTCCTTGACTTTCTTCCCCCTGACACCCGGCTCATTTTTTTAGACCCTGAGGCAGGTAAGAAGTCCACAGAACTGGTCCACGAAAGGATTCTGACCAACTTCGCCAGTGCCCAGCAAAAAAACACCCCTGCTTTATTACCTTCACAACTCTTCCTGACTCCTGAGCAACTGGAAGGGGCAATGGCAGGCTTCCCTCAACTTTTTTGTACCGATTTCAACCGCAAAGGGGAGGAAGTTCTTGCCTTCACCACAACGAACCATCAACTGCTCAAACAGGATATCGGACTCCAGCGAAAAAGGCGGGGACTGCTGGCACCACTCAACGACCAGATCCGTATCTGGCAGGAACAAGACGATCAGGTAATTCTCTGCTGTCGGTCAAATCGTCACGCCAGAACTCTGGCAGACCTTCTGGACAAGCATCAGCATCATATTCAATATTTACCTGCTCCCCTTACTCCTCTGGCATCCTCTCCTCCCAACCCGGGAAAATCAATTTTTATCTGCGCGCATCCGTTGAATGAAGGGTTCAGCCTGGTTGAGCACAAGGTGCACCTGCTCTCCGAGAGTGAATTATTTGGCGAGATGCGCTTAGGGAGCAGGGGAGGTAAAGGCTCAAGGAAACATGCCGGACAGCAAACAGGCGATCCTCTTCGTTTCGCTGATCTCAAGATGCTGGATGTAGTAGTCCATCGTGACCATGGCCTTGGAATCTACCACGGACTGGTCACAATCGAAATTCAGGGGATCAAAAACGACTTCATGCTCATTGAGTATAAGGGCGGTGACCGACTGTATTTGCCGGTTGACCGGCTCAACCTGATCAGCCGCTATGAAGGCCTCTCTGATCGTGAGCCCAAGATCGATAAACTTGGAACCCAGTCCTGGCAGAGTGCCAAGTCGAAGGTAAAGGAGGAGGTGTGGAAGGTCGCTCAGGAACTCCTGAAGATCTATGCCCGCCGCGAAATGCGCCAGGGCAGACGCTTCTCCCCGCCCGGTGAACTTTTTCAGGAGCTGGAAGAATCATTCCCCTTTGATGAAACCGCAGGCCAGGACAAGGCCATTACCGAGACCATTGACGATCTCACCTCGGATCAGCCCATGGACCGGTTGGTCTGCGGCGATGTGGGCTACGGCAAGACCGAGGTGGCGATACGGGCCGCCTTCAAGGTGGTGGAAGATGGCTGTCAGGTGGCCATCCTGGTGCCGACCACGGTCCTGGCCGAACAGCATGCTAAAACCTTTAAGGAACGGATGTCGGGCTTTCCCGTGACCATTGACTGTATCAACCGCTTTCGCAGCAGTGCAGACCAGAAGCGAATCATTAAAGATCTGGCCATGGGCAAGATTGATATTATTATCGGCACCCATCGCCTGCTTTCAAAAGATGTGGTCTATAACAACCTCGGGATGCTCATTGTTGATGAAGAACATCGTTTCGGGGTCAGCCATAAGGAGAAGATCAAACAGATCAAGGCCGAAGTGGACATCCTTACCCTGACCGCCACCCCCATTCCCCGAACACTGGAGATGTCACTCCTGGGAATCAGGGACCTCTCGGTCATCTCCAGTCCGCCGGAACACCGCCGACCAGTCAAGACCTTTGTCGCCCGCTACGACGAACTGGTAATCAAAGAGGCGGTGAGTAAAGAGATGCTCCGCCAGGGTCAGGTCTTTTTTGTCCACAACCGGGTAAAATCTATTCACCGCATGGCTGCAACCGTTCAGGAGCTGGTACCCGAGGCCCGCATCGCTGTGGCCCACGGCCAGATGGCCGGCAAGGATCTTGAGTCGATCATGGTGGACTTTGTGAGCGGTAAAATCGATGTACTCATCTGCACCACCATCATCGAATCAGGCCTTGACATCCCCTCTGCCAATACCATTATCATCAACCGGGCCGACACCCTGGGGCTGGCGGAGATCTACCAGCTGCGTGGTCGGGTCGGGAGATCGAGCACCCAATCCTATGCCTATCTGCTGGTGCCGTCCCTTGACGACCTGAGCCGCGACGCCAAAGATCGTCTGCGAGCCCTTATTGACTGCAATGAGCTGGGCGGAGGTTTCAAGCTGGCCATGAGCGACCTGCAGATCCGTGGCGGCGGCAACCTGCTCGGCGTCTCTCAGAGCGGCCATATCGCCGCCATCGGTTATGAACTCTACCTTGACCTGCTGCAAAAGACAGTGACCGACCTCAAGGCCAGGGCTGCGCAGCCGGATACACTTGAGGGCGAGGTTGTTGAAGACCTTGACCCTGAGATCAATCTTCAGATCTCGGCCTACATCCCTGAGTCCTACATCCCTGATGTAAGCCAGCGCTATATCGCTTACCGGCGGATCTCTTCTCTTGCTATGAGCGACGATGCCCAGCGCGCCGATCTGCAGGATGAGCTGGTTGACCGCTATGGCACCCTGCCGGCTGAGACCATTAATCTTCTGCAGGTCGTCAGCCTGAAAAAAGAGCTGGCCGGCCTGAAGATAAGTAAACTGGAAAAGGGCAAGGACACCCTGGTCTTCTCCTTTCTCAAGACCACACCCATTGACCCCGCCCTGCTGCTGCAATACCTTGAAACAAATCGTCCGCAAGACAAAAAGACGCCGGCAACACAGGTCCCACTTTCGCCCGGACAACGAAACAAAACAAAGACTCAGACTCGCACAATTCCAGGACGGCCCGGCCCTACACTCACACCCGATGGCAGACTCTTGATACCTGCCGAGTTCACATCTCCGAAGAGCCTGTTTAACGCCATTCGAAAAGCCCTTGCCGATCTAAGTCGGCTTGTGCCAACACCAAAGGAGTCCTGATGCACAACGACACAATCCAGATCCAGCCTGATTTTTCATGGGTACAGGTTGACACCGTCCTTCTTGATATGGACGGCACCCTCCTCGACAAATACTTCGATGATTTTTTCTGGGAAGAATATGTCCCAAAAATCTTCGCCGAACAGAACCGGATGAGCAACGAACAGGCCCGGAAAGAACTGTTGAAGAGGTATCAACGAGTGGAGTCCACCCTGCAATGGACTGATCTTGACTACTGGTCGGAACAGCTCCAGCTCGACATCCCGGAACTGAAATGCAAGGTGGATCACCTGATTCAGGTACATCCTTTCGTCATTGATTTTCTGCAACATATGAAGAAACTCGGCAAACAGGTTCATCTCGTTACCAATGCCCACTCCAAAACCCTGGAAATCAAGCTGCGCAAGACCGCGCTCGGAGAATGGTTTGACCGGATTGTCTGTGCAGAAGAGATTGGAGAGGCCAAAGAACAGCCTGCTTTCTGGAATAAACTGGAAGGGGTACTGAACTATGACCGCAGACGGACTCTGCTGGCCGATGACACCGCCAAAGTCCTGCGCTCTGCCAGTGTTTACGAGATGGGATTTCTCATCTTTGTGGCCCGTCCCAGTTCTCGTCTGCCGGTACGTTATTCAGATGAATTCCCGTCCATCGTCACCTTTGACGAGCTTATTTTCTGACAAAAACGACCATCAGGAGGAACAGAACAGAAATATTTTGCCTTACGAAGAACAATGCGGTAAAAAAAGTCACTGTTCATCGGTGAAGAGAGTTGATCCATCTCGGGCTGATCCGCCAAGGTCCTGAGTCGCCCCCAGAATCTATTCGCCGCAACAAGAACGTTTCAGTACAAAATGAACATCAAGGGAAAACAAAAATATCCCGACCTTCATTCACTGCTTCCCGGTATAATGCCCATGACAACACCTCGAACAACCCAATTCCTGTCTGGATTTTTCTTCTTTCTCCTGCCCTTGTCTCTTACAGGCTGCTTGTCCAGCACAACAACCTACACAGGGCTCCGTTTTCCACCGACAGAGAGCGTTGGGGTCAGCTTTCAGGAGAATGCTGTACCAAAATCATGTCAGGGATTTGCCCACCTCGTTGCATCCACCGCTGCTCCAATATCCGGCAGGGAAATTCAGGATGCTCTCATCAAAGAGGCTCGGGAGAAAGGAGGAAATCACGTCCTGATCGGTATGTCACGCGAAAAAGTTGGCAACAAAGAGGATATATTCCGCTTTGACTATTTTGGCCCGGAATATCCCTATCCATACCCCCAAGGCTGGATGGGCTGGAAATTCGGCATTGAGGAATGGGAAAAAGCCGGTCCCCTGATCGGTTTCGGCCACAATAACTGGGATGACCAGGAAGGGCGTTATGATTTCAGCCTCATGATCCAGGCAGTTTTCCTGCGCTGTCAGTGAAAGAAATCAGGAAACTGGAACAAAAGAAAGCAAAGTCCTCCCGTTGCCACGCCCATTCTGCTCCTACCACACCGCCCGCATTCCCTTATTTTTCCTGAGTTGATCAATACGACGCTCAAGCTCCACCCGCCACTCGGCATGGATCCGGGCAGCCGAGGGGGCAATAAGCTCCGGCAGGCCGTAGACAATCCGATCTGAGGCCCGACTGGCCTCGATCACCGCCTCGATGGAACGGGCACCAAACTTGTACTGACCAAGGAGCAGACGAAGCAGCAGACCGGAGGTCTTGCGTGCGGCCTTCTTCCAGTGGGTATCCATCTGATGGGCAATGATAAAGGCCCGCTTGAGCAATACCCGCCGCAGTTCTTCCAGCTCAGCCGCACTGGCTGAATCACGCAGCAGGTTGTCGGAAACCTCAATTCCGTCGATATCGAGCACCACCCGCAGACGGCTCATGAAATCAGGAATCTTCAGGGTCTTCATTTTTTCCAGCATCTCCGGCTGATCCGCATCAAGCAGCCTTTCCATCCCCTCCCAGCTGGCCTTGACTCCACCGGCAAAGACAAAGATGGCCCGACCGATATAATGGGGAATACCGTTAACATAGGTGACCCCATCCTGCATCGACGGCAGGAAATAGCGGAGATAGCCGAATTCATTACCTTCATAACGGCAATCAAATTCATCCCAGAAGACAATAGGTACTTTGCCCCGGGCCACCGCCGCCCGCACCGGTTCAATGGCCGAGTTGATCTCATCGGGCGAGGAAAACTGAGTCAGATTGAATTCAAAAAGGTCAAAGGGATCTCCCTGAAATTTTTTGGCAATGACACTGGCCACTTGGCGGACGGCAAAGGATTTTCCCGATCCCGGAGGTCCAAAAACCCCGATACAGAGAGGCCGTTGCACACTTTCCTTGGAAACATAGGAATCCATGACATTCTGCAGGGTAATTACCGGATCGATTTCCGCCGGATCAGTGGTACGCAGATGACCAACATTGAAGATCGGCAGATTATGAAATCCTGTCTTCCGATTTACCTCTTCTTTGAGATCATGAAGCACAGCCACAATTTCATCAAGATATCCATAGGCTCCGGCAAGGGGTGTTTTCTGGGCCATGGGTGAAGGTTTTCCCAGATAGAAAAATTTACGCAAGGCCGCTTTTTTTTGCGTTGACCAGATCTGGCTGGAGACCAGATCGAGCACGGTCTCAAAATCCGTTGATAGAGCAGGAAGCTCGAAGAAAGCAGGATCCGGCCCGTTATCGACATAGGAACAGGCGTAGCCACCGGGGTAACTTTTCACAAAATCAAGATTGGGAAATTCCAGGCTATCCTTAAAATAATAGCCGTGCTGATAGAGACTCGCCCAGTTATGCATCACCCTCTGCGATAAATCATAAAAATAATTGCGACTGAAGCCAAAGCCACCAAAACGAAGGGCATCCATTGCCAGCATGGCCAAAATCAAGGTATCATAACAGGGCACGGACCCACGTTGCCGCGGCGAGCTCTTCTCGGGCAGACAGCCTTTACGGTGACGGAAGAAAATAGCATCCGGCCCGATATAGAGGATGCCATGCGGGAACATCTCAACAATGATATGACAGCGGAATTTTCTGGCCGTACTGTCCCAGAGTCCCACTTCCTCCGTACGCAGAGCCCGCAGACACATGGCAACAATGGTCTCCCAGTTTACCGAGCAGTCCATCTCCATGCGGGTGGTCTCCAAATCCGCTAAGCGACACAACAGCGTGATCCGCGGCCCGCACATCTCCGCCCACCGCCGCCAGTGGGCGACACTGATGCCCATGGCCAGAACCCAGGCATCCGGATTCCTGGCAAAGTCCTCCTCGGTCAGATGCGGAGGGCAGCCGGAATCATCGATCACTACCAGACCATTATTGTTACTGAAAATCTCCCGATTGTCATCATCGATGCGAAAGGGCTCTGCAATCTTGGCCCGACCACCGGCCGGCAGATACTGATTGACCATGAACCAGCCATGATCCTCCCGCTCCATCTCCGCTCCCGAATATTTCCGGAATATCTGGAAGATATCCTTCTGCTCCCCGTAGGACACCGAGTGGATTCGCGGATTGAGGTCAGACTCGGCGATGTAGGCGGCCAGCCAGGTCAGACACTGTTCCAGACGGCCATACTCAATGGAGACATCGCCTGCCATAAGCTCAATATGATCACCCGGATTATAGCCATAGGCCGGCAGACTCCCCTCTTCCATAAGACTGACCTGCTTGATGGGAAGATTGCGGATCTTAACATTAGAACCCAGCAGGGTGATTTTTTGCGATAGTCCGTCCATAACAGCCTCTACACATAATAAAGAAAACAGCATTAAATGAAAGAGGAAGGAAAGATCCTTCCTCTTTCATTATTCTTCAGCCTGCCGCTTACAGCAAACCCGCCTTGTCCAAGGCCATAACCGCGCCTTTATAGGAAACAAAAATCAGGGCGATCCATGAAAAAATAAGTACTGCAGTCATATCTGTTACCTCCGCTATAACATTTGCTTAATAAGTCGAGAGTGCAAATTTTCTCTGCCCGCGACTCTGTGCTCTGATCAATAGGCCTCATGATCCATCACTTCATGGGCCGCCAGTTTCTTGGAATCCATCTGTCTCCACACATAGGCCACATAGGCCAGGACAAAAGGAATTCCCAGGGCCACGTAGGTCATGGCGGTTAAGGTGTACAGACTTGATGAGGCATTGAAGATCGTCAGACTGGACTGCAGATCCGCCTTGGAGGGATAAAATGCAGTGTTGTTGAATCCTGCGGTAAAAAAGACTGCCAGACCTACCAGTACCGTACCCAGTCCGGCCAGCCAGATCCCTTTGCTGCTTCCCTTGAAGGCAGTGGTCAGCACCGCCAGGATCACCAGCACCAGACCCACCAGTAGAAGGCCAAGGACCAAGGGCATGGCCAGCAGATTCATCAGATATTTGTTGGCAACCATGGAAACAACCCCGGCCTCGTCAACACCGAATCCCTGCATCAACAACAGGGAAACCAGCACATAGAGAAGAAAGGGCAGGGCGCAGAGAAAATTAATCCACACGGCCTTACGCAACCGAGCCTCCAATTCATCCAGAGCTGAAAAATTAATATTATTCAACAAATACATAGCACCCAGCACCCTGGCATTAAAGACCAGAAAGAGACCCAAGGAGAGATTGAAAAGTGAAAATGCCGCCTCCAGTCCGCGCAGAGGGTGGGTCCAGGCTACCTGATTGTAGAGATTGAGGGTAAAGTTCGAACCGGTAAAAAAGGTGCCGACTGCCGCACCGATCAACAACACGCCAACCGTCCCGTTAATAAAAAGAAAGAGTTCATACGTCTTGGCGCCAAGAAAGTTATTGGGTTTTTTCCGATATTCAAAACTGACGGCCTGAATGATAAAGGTAAAAAGAATCAACATCCACACCCAGTAGGCGCCGCCGAAGCTGGTGGCATAAAACTTGGGGAAGGCGGCAAAGAGCGCGCCGCCAAACAGAACAAGAGTGGTAAAGGTCAACTCCCACTTACGCCCCAGAGAATTAATCACCAGCGAGTTTTCCACATCATTCTTCGCCACCTGCCAGAGCAGGGTATTGCCGCCCTGAACAAAGGTGAGAAACAGAAACAGGGAGCCGACCACACTGCAGAGGATCCACCACAGCTGCTGTAAGGTTGCATACTCAAGATTTGCTATCATTTTACATACCCTCCGGTCCGATGGAAATCTGCTTCAACATAATTTTTATCTCGGCAATCAACAGCAGGGTGAAGACTCCCAGAAACATGAAGAAGGTCGCCTGCACATGACCAACCGCCAGATTGGTGGTGGCCACCTTCACCGGCATCAGGCCCTGAATCGCCCAGGGCTGACGGCCTACCTCGGCCACCACCCAGCCCATCTGCTGGGCCACAAGCCCCAGAAAGAAAGAGATAAAACCAAGAGGCAGCAGCCAGCGCGTCTCACTGATCTTGCCCTTCACCGTATAGAAAAGGAAGGCCAGAAAGAGGACAGGAAAAATCGAGCCCAGGATGACCATGATATGAAAGGAATAAAAGGCCGTACTTACCGGCGGCACCGCCTCTTCCGGGGTATCCAGATAGCCGTAGCCCAGGAACTCCTTATTGACGGTAAATCGAGCCAGGGCCTCACTTGCCGCCCCATCGTTTTTCTCTTTACGAGCCTGCTTGAAGGCGGCAAGATCCGCCACCGCCAGCTGTCCCAGCTTCATCTTCTCAGCCACACCCATCACCTTCTGCTCGGAATTACCGTAAACAAGGTCGTCAATGCCGGGCACAAAAGAGCCGCCTGAACGATTGGCCAGCAGGGAGAGAAGGCCGGGAATCTTCACCTCAAAGAGGAAGGGGGCTTGAGCGTCACCCGGTTTTTTATCACCATTGATGATACCTGCGGCAACAAGACCGGCACTCTGCTCTCCTTTGTAGAGCCCCTCAAAGGCAGCCAGTTTCATCGGCTGCTTCTGCGCCACCTCATAGGCAGCCTCATCGCCGGTAAGTCCCACATAGGCCGAGGCGAGCAGGCCAAAGACCGAGGCCACAACAATGGATTTCTTGGCCATCTCCACATGCCTGCCCTTCAACAGATACCAGGAAGAGACGGTCACCACAAACAGGGAACCCAAAAGGAAACCGGAGCTGGTGGCATGGGTGAACTTGGACATGGCAACAGGAGAAAAGAGCACCGCCCAGAAATTCTCCATCTCAAAACGGGCCGTCTCCGGATTAAAGGCCATACCCACCGGATTCTGCATCCAGGCATTGGCCACGAGAATCCACAGGGCTGAAAGGTTGGAGCCAATGGCCACCATCCAGGTGGAGAAGAGATGAAAACCCTTGGAGACCCGGTTCCAGCCGAAAAACATCACGGCAAAAAAGGTTGCCTCAAGGAAGAAGGCAAAGATCCCTTCCACGGCCAGCGGCGCCCCGAAGATATCGCCCACCATCCACGAATAGTTGGACCAGTTGGTCCCGAATTCAAACTCCAGAATAATACCGGTGGCCACCCCGATGGCAAAATTGATGCCGAACAGAGTCATCCAGAACCTGGTGATTGCCTTCCACTTTTCGTCACCGGTGCGCACATAAATGGACTCAAACATGGCGCACAAAAAAGACAGCCCCAGGGTCAGGGGCACAAAAATCCAGTGATACATGGCCGTCAGGGCAAATTGCGCCCTGGACCAGTTCACCAAACTCAGATCTACATCAACCATTGATCATCCCTCCTTTCTATTCATGGTTTTGAGCCGCAGGCCTGGAAAGCTGCTCCAGGACATGATCGGCCCGTTGTTCATCGGTTTGAAAATTCGTCTTGAGATAATTGGGGAAAAAAAAGAGCTTCAGCACAGCAAACATTACAAAAAGCTTGATGAAGATGATCTTCCACAGGGTCCTGCCCACAGTCATGCTTCTGAATCCGTTCAGGTAAAAGCTATAGACTCTTGTCAATGGCTGCAACATACTCTCTCCTTTCCCGCTACGGATACATTTAGGAGCCGTTACGAAATAACATGGCCATTCATATCAATTTCGTTACGGCTCCTTATGCCGCTCCGGTTACTTCAATAGCCATGATATTTTTTTCAGCGGCTTACCAGTCATTTCAAGAAACACTCTTCAGTCTTTTTATTATGCACAGAAAAAACAGGAAGACAAGATTCATCCCTGGATAACTCAGCAAAGGTGACGCCGGAGAGTTGCTGCCGCAACTGGACAGTGGCATCTTCCCAAACCCTGTGCACGAGACAGCGTCCACTGGCCGCGCAGCTCCCGGGCCTACCGACACAATCATTCAATTGAATCTTACCAATCATCACTTCAACAACTTCGAGCAGGCTGATCTCGGCAGGATCCTTTATCAGGATGTAGCCACCTTTTGGCCCCTGACGGATCTCAATCAGATGTGCCCGGGCCAGACTCTGAACAATCTTGGCCAGAAAGGGTCCGGGAATATCCGCCTGAGCAGCGATCTCCTGCTTGACAACCAGAACCCCCTGGCCCTTGTAGGCCAGATAAACCATACACCTGACGGCGTATTCCCCAGCTCGCGTTAATCGCATAGCACCCCACAAACAAGATTAATAAGACATTAAAGGTCTTGTAAATAATATATCTCTCTTCGTCAACAAGAATCTTTCTCATTTATCTTTATTTTGCTTTTTTTTCTCATATCCCCTATAAAAAGGAGACAAGGGAGAAAATCGACAATCCATATCCAGCATCAACACATGGAGGTATCATGATTCCTGCCCACTTAATTCCCACCCCAGACCCCCTGCAGGTCCCCTGGGGCTGGTTCCAGATCCTGTTGTCGATCACCTTTCTCCTCCATCTACTGGTGATGAATATCATGCTGGGCTGGGCCATCATCGCCTTCTGCAATCATGTATTTAAGGAGGCAACTCCGCACGATAACCGGCTGATCTCCCAGAAGATCCCTTTCACCATAGCCTTTACCGTCAATTTCGGTGTCGCCCCCCTGCTTTTTCTCCAGGTTCTCTATGGCCATTTCATGTACACGAGCTCAGTGCTCATGGCCGTGCTCTGGCTTTCCATCGTCGCCCTGCTCATTCTTGCCTACTATGCAGCCTATATCTACAAGCTCCAATTTACAAAGATCTCCGGGCTGCACACCCTGATCAGCGGCATGATTGCCCTCTTCTTCCTGCTCATCGCCTTTTTCTTCACCAATAACATGAGCCTGATGGTCAACCCTGAGAGCTGGATCCGCTATTTTGATCACCCGGGCGGAATGCTGCTGAACTTTGCAGATTCGACCCTTATGCCCCGCTACCTGCATTCAGTCCTGGCCTCGGTAGCTGTTGGCGGACTCGTCCTTGGCCTCTACCATGACCGGCAGAAACGACGTGGTGACACGACCGCGGCAGACCGGATCCCCCCGGCCATGCACTGGTTTTCCTATGCCACCATCGCCAATTTCGGTTTCGGCACCTGGTACTACGGCAGCCTGCCCGCATCCATACGTACCGTCACCGGCGCTAGCAGCGCGTTTTCCCTCTGCTTTCTCCTGGCCGGCATAATTGCTGCCATCCTGTCCGTCATTTATGGCCTGCGCTATCGCGTTCGCCATGCCGCCGGCGCCGTTCTGGTGGCCATCATCTGCATGGTTGCGGTTCGGGAACTGGTCCGCAGACAGACCCTGGCCCCCTGGTTTTCCACTTCAGACCTGGAGGTGGTCCCCCAATACTCACCTCTGATTCTCTTTCTGCTGCTCTTTGCCGCCGGACTCTATCTGGTCTGGTGGATGATCAAGCTTGTCCTGCCTGCTGACAAGGAGGTGCGCTCATGAACTATCCTGTCTGGCAGTTGGACACCTTTGGCGGCGGCCTGCTCATCGCCCTCATCGCCATTGTCCATGTCTATGTCTCGCATTTTGCCGTAGGCGGCGGACTGTTCCTGGTTTTCACCGAGATGAAAGGGCTGCGCGAGAACTCCCCCGCGATCCTGGCCTATACGCGCAGACACACCAAATTCTTTCTGCTGCTGACCATGGTCTTCGGCGGCATGACCGGCGTGGGAATCTGGTTCACCATCGCCCTGCTCAGCCCGGCTGCAACCTCGTCTTTGATTCACACCTTTGTCTTTGGTTGGGCCATGGAGTGGGTCTTTTTTCTGGCCGAGATCGTCTCCCTGCTCTTCTACTACTACACCTTTGACCGACTGGAACCCAAGAAGCACCTGATTCTGGGCTGGATCTATTTTGCCTGCGCCTGGATGTCGCTGTTTCTCATCAACGGCATCATCGACTTCATGCTCACTCCGGGGAGCTGGCTGACCGACAACAACTTCTGGTCGGGATTTTTCAACCCAACCTTCTGGCCGGCCCTCTTCTTCCGCACCTTTATGGCCCTGATGATTGCCGGACTCTTCGGTTTCCTCACAAGTGTCAATATCAAGGAAGAAAGCATGCGCCACACCATGGTGCGCTACTGCGGACTGTGGCTGCTGCTGCCCCTGGTGCTGCTTCTGGGATCCGCCCTCTGGTACAAGACGGCACTGCCGCTGCCGCAGCAGGAGATGATTTTCAGTAGAGCGCCGGAGATGAAACCATTCCTGACCCTTTTTATCTGGCTGTCACCACTCATCTTTGCCGGCGGTCTGGCCATGGCCGTCCTCCGCCCCCAGAGCGTATGCAGACCCCTGGCCTGGCTGCTCCTGCTTCTTGGCTTCCTCTATCTGGGTTCCTTCGAGTTCATCCGCGAAGGTGGACGCAGACCCTATATCATCCACGATTACATGTACTCCACCTCCATCAAAAAGGCAGACATGGAGCAGATCCAGAAAACAGGAGTGCTGGCCTCTGCCCGTTGGGTCAAGAACAAACAGATAAACCCGGACAACCGGATGGCTGCCGGCAAGGAGCTTTTCACCCTGCTCTGCCTGCCCTGTCACTCCGTCGGTGGTCCTTTAAATGATATCCTGCCATTGGCCCGACGATTTTCTCCGGCCGGAATGCGCTCCTTTCTGGCCACCATGGGTACCGCTAATCCTTACATGCCGCCTTTTGCCGGAACTGGGGAGGAAGCCAGTGTGCTTGCCGATTATCTCACCACCCGTCTGGTTCCCGGAATAGTGAACACTGGGGTGAACATCAGCAAAGAGAAGATCAAACCACCACCTTTTGACCAGGAAACCGCCGAATACCTGATCCTCGCCGGCAGTGACAAGGGCATGCTTCTTTCTTCCGAACCGGAGCAATCCGGTATTGACTTTTCTTTTGCCCCACCCACTCTGCGGGCTCAGGTCATCCAGCGGGGAGAGGCTCCCAACGTCCTGACCGAGAATATCCAGGTGAGCTACAGAATTGACAGCGCCCCGGAGCCTCTTCTCGGTAACATGATAGCGGCGGAGGGGACTTTTACAGCGACTCTTTCCAAGATTCCTTCCATCGCCAGAGATTTCCGTCCCTATCTCCTGGCCGAAATCGAGGCGATTAAAGAGGGAAAAGTGATTGCCGCCACCCGTCTGAAAATTGGTATCTCCAACGAGATCGGCTGCCGCAACTGTCACGGGGGACCATGGCGACAACAAGGCCGCACCGGCCTGTCGCGGGAGACAGCCGCAGACATCCTGGCCGTCCACGACAAACGCAGCGGCACAAAACTCAGCCAGGACTTTCGTGCCGGCAAGATCGTGACCTGCCTGGAATGTCATGCCGACAGCAGCCGAGGGGCAGCGGGCCAGACGGGACTGCTCAATCTCTCGGCAGCCATGCATGGTTTTCATGCCGGTTACCTTTATAAAGAGAACAACAGTTGCGCCTTCTGTCACGCCAACAGCAGCGAGGGCGCCACCGGCAACATGGAGGATCTGCACAGCAATCTGGGCCTTGAATGCACTAACTGCCACGGCACTCTTGCCGATCACGCCATGAGTCTGCTGAAAGAAAAAGGACAGGCACAAAATCCCGGAAGCATCAAACTGCTGGCCATACTTGCCGACAAGGGAGAAGTGGCCCAGGAGACCATCAAAGGCCGGATGCCGTGGAGCATGCAGCCCGACTGCCTTACCTGTCACGTGGGATTTCAACCGCCCGAGACCGGCAGCGCCTTTAATGCCTGGAGTGCTGATACAAAGGGCCTGTATGTCCACCGGTATGGCGAGGAAGGCACTCTGCTCTGTACCTCCTGTCATGGTTCACAGCACTCACTCTACCCGGCTGACAATGCCTACAGTAAAGAGATAGGAAATCTGCAGCCGCTGCAATACCAGAACAGTCCCTATCCCCTTGGGGCCGACCGGGGTTGCGCCGTCTGCCATACGGTGGAGATGGAAGAAGAGATGCACCATCCGGGATCACTGGGAAGGTTTCGTAACAGAGTGGAATAGAAGCAGGGAAAGGGGACTTTGTTTGTTTTCTTGTACAAACCTGACAAAAAAGGAGATGACACCATGCTTGTTCGCTACTTGATACCGATACTACTGTTCATGCTCATCTGTTGTTCACCTCTGCACGCCGCCCAGAAACCGGCCGTGAACGAAGCCCTGGCCGGGTTGGAAACCGCCAAAGTCATTTTTGATGTGCGCCTGGCCACTCTTGACTCGCTGATATTCAACCTGAAGCTCTTGGATGAGACCTGGACGGGGATAGCCGCCCAAGACGTGAAGCCGGAGATGATCGTTGTTTTCCGTGGGCCAACGGTCCAACTTTTGACGTCCGCCGAACTCGACGAGGAGGCACTCCACCTGTTCCGGCTATTAAAAAAGAAAGGTGTGCGCTTTGAGGCTTGTGGTGTGGCCATGCGCATCTTCAAGGTCGACCCGGCGGGACTTATCCCCGAGGTCAATCTGGTGGCCAATGTCTTTCATTCCTTGATTGGTTATCAGAGTAAAAACTACGCAATGATCGTCATCAATTGACATCATCAGCAGGTATAGCAATAGAGCAGGAGGAAAAAGCAAGGCCCTGTTTCCCTCGAGCTGCAAAGGATCCGGGGCGGAACAGCTCTGTCTCCAGAAAGCCATCCAGCTCTTCCTGGTCATAAAACGCCCGCTCGAAGAAAAGCCCCTGGGCCGGGGCCGTATACTGTTTCAAAACCAGCGGCTGCTGCAAAAAACGATGGACATCCACCACTGCCAACTCCCCCTTGCCGACTGCAACCAGGACCCCGACAATCCGGCGCACCATCTTCCACAGAAAATGCGACCCCACAATCCGGAAGAGAATCAGATCCCCTGTTGCCACGACTTGACATTGATTGACCATGACCATAGGAGATTTTTTCTTCACCACCTGCCGGTCTGTGAATGAGGTAAAATCGTGCATCCCCACCAGCACTGCAGCCGCCTCCTGCATCTGCTCCACATCCAGCGGCACTAAAATCTGCCAGACATGATCCCTGCCCAGCGCCATCTTTCGTCTGGCAATTTGATAGCAATAACTGCGACCGATACAATTATGACGGGCATGAAAGCGAGCTCCGGCCCGTTTGCATGCCAGGATGGAAATATCCCGAGGCAATGAACCATTCAATCGCTCTTTGATCTCCTGGGGATTCAAGTCAGTCCGGGCTTCCAGATGAGCGACAAAATGCAGCCCATGCACCCCGGCATCAGTGCGGCCACAGCCCTGCACATCCACCTGATCCCCAAAAAGTTCCGTCGCTGCCTTGAGCAGAGAACCCTGAATGGTTCTGGCGTCATCCTGTTTCTGCCAACCGCTGTAATGACTGCCGTCAAACTCCAGGGTCATCTTGAATCGTTTTGCATGGTCGCTCATATTGACTTGTTCCTTAATTTTGTTCACGTATTTATGCGTGCAGCAATGTTCGTTCGCCATTGGCATGGCGCAGACGATGGGCAAGGGTCCGGGAAATTGCCGAGATTAATACCAAGGCCAGCCGTTTATGCTCCTCGGCTAATTGATTAAAATTTTCCAGGGTCAGCATATAGAGATCAGTATCCGTATGAGCGATGGCATTATCGCTGCGGGGACGGCCATCGAGAAAGGCCAGGCCGCCGAAAAAATCTCCCCGCCCGATCGTTGCCACATGGTGCAGCTGCCTGCTGCCACCGATAGGTGCCGTAATCCTGATTTCACCACGCCGGATCAAATAAATTGCATGCCCCTGATCTCCTATGGCATAAACAATTTCTCCAGCCTTGAATGATCGCTGCTCCATACGCTCCTCCAGATCGACAAGCGTCTCATCCTTGCGCCCCTTAAAGAGTTCCATCTCCTGTAATCGCAGCAGCACCTCATCATCCACCGGAGCCTTTGCTTCCCCGATCAGACGTTCCTCCACCCATTCAATCGCAGACTCAAGAACCGGAAAGATATGAACGGTAACACCGTCACCAGTAAGACCAGCCTGTTCAAAGAATTCCCGGAGATTACGGCCATTGGGGAGTCGCTCATGCACATTACTGAGCAGCAGAAATGCGCCGCGTTCCGCCAGCATGTCCCGCACCTGAATAAGCATATGGACCGCCGTAATATCCACCGACTGCACCAGGCGCAGATCGAGGATGACATAATCCCGACTCTTGAGCTCCGACTCCAGAGTAGAATAGAGCTCGTAGGTGGTGCCGAAAAAAAGACTGCCCTGTAATTCAAAGATGATCGCCTTATCACCCTTATGCCCGATCATACGGCGCTCGGCCTCTGAACGGGACCAGGTGGATGAACGCTGATGGACAAAGGTCTTGTGCCGGACCACCGAGCCGCCGACCTGCTCACGGACAAACAGGAGGATGGACATGGCGACACCGGAGACGGAGGCAGCAATAAGACCCACAGTCAGGGCAATGGTGACCACCGCCAGCACCACCGCAAAATCCAGAACCGTCCCCCGCGACTCAAGGAAACGCAGGGGT
Source organism: Pseudomonadota bacterium (assembly GCA_043826415.1). GTDB lineage: Bacteria > Desulfobacterota > Desulfobulbia > Desulfobulbales > Desulfocapsaceae > UBA2270. The sequence goes on along the minus strand of JBDRQE010000052.1, from coordinate 69,890 downwards.
TCCGTATCAATCATGCGTAAACCTATAACAATCAGGATACCAGCCAGGGTGGCAAGGGGAATCCAGGCCAGGACAGGACTCAATGCCAGCGCCGCCACCAGCACCATAGCCCCTTCCATGATGCCGGAGACACGTGTCTGCGCGCCACTGTTGAGGTTCACCATGGAGGGCCCCATGGTTCCGGATCCTGGCAGACCACCAATCATTGATGAGGTAATATTGGCCAGCCCCTGGGCGCACAGTTCCCGATTCGGCTCGTGGCGGGCCCGCGTCTTCTGATCAATCACCACACAGGTTTTCAAGGTGTCAATGGAGAGCAGGGCAGCCAGGGTCAGGGCACTGCCGACAAGGGCACCGACCTGAGAAAGCTTCAATTCACCCAGATCATGCCAGCGGGCGACAAAGGTGCTGAAATACCCTTTTTCCACGGCACCCAAGGGACCAAGCACCAAGCTGTTATCGGTAAGTGTCATCATCGACGGATCAGTTGCAGCAAGCCCGAAATAGGTCAACAACCCGGCACAGATGCCAAGGATCGTGCCGGGAATCGCCTTGGTCAGCTTTGGTCCCAGCAGGGCTACAAGCACCGTTGCCGCACCAACACAAATGCTGCGCAGATCCCAGAGCCCCGGGTTCATAACAACCTGCCACCACGGCGTATCAGCACCAACCCCCACAAAACTATGGATCTGGCTGGTGATGATGAGTATGCCGACTCCGCTTAAATAGCCACTTACCACCGTATAAGGGATGTATTTAATGATACGGCCAATCCCGAGAAAGCCAAAAAGGAGCTGCACCAGACCGGTTAATGCGGCAAGCACAGTCAACAACAGAACAATACTCTCAGGAGCAACACCCTGATTCACCAGCTCAATGGCAAAGGCTGACAATACTGCAGCCGCAGGAGCGCAAGGAGCACTGATCAAGCGGTCCGTACCACCAAAAACCGGGGCAATCAGGCCGAGGGCGGCAGCCCCCAGCATCCCCGCCACGGCGCCAAGCGCCACATAATGCGGACCAATCGCCGCATAGACCGTGACCCCGAAAGCCACCGCCGCCGGCAAGGCCACCAGCATGGACGCCAATCCGCCCCATAAATCCCCGGGGGTACGTAATTTATTCAGCAATACCGACATAAAAAAACCTTCTTTACCCATTGAGGACGGGCTGTATCAGGGAACGTTGCAGGAGCCTTCATGCTCCACCACATCCTGGCGACGCAGAATTCCATTCTTCACCCCGCAAGACAGTAACGGCTTAGTGGTCAAGAAAACCCGGTTGCCGGGATTAGCCCGGCTGATCTCTTCCCCTTTCTCGGTGCGCATGGCCACGACCTCAAGTGGCATCAGCTCAATGCCCGGCAACATATACTCAATCATGTCACCCGCCTGTAGCACGTTCCTGGCCTCAACCAGGGGATGGTCACCTTCCTCTCTGATTACCGCCACCGGATGAACGGTCTGCACCTCACGCGAGGTATGATAAACCATCTCACCGCTGCCGGGACGCTGATCAATAAAGTTCTCGGTGGTGCCGCGGGTGCCGGTCTTGGCAATCTCCTCCCTGAAGATCTCCGGCAGCACAATAGCTTCAGGTTGCTGCCAGGCCTCAGCCGGGAGGGTGGCCAGATAATCGAGGGCCGCCCGATAGATGCGGACGACTCCACCCACATAAAAGATAGATTTCATCCTCCCTTCAATTTTCAGGGAGTTGACACCAGCCGCCACCAGCTCCGGCAGCCGCTCGAGCAGGCAGAGATCCTTGGAGTTGAAGATATAGGTGCCTCGTTCATCCTCTTCCACCGGAAAATACTGGCCGGGCCGTTTCTCTTCGGTGAGAGCGTAACTGTAACGGCAGGGATGGGCGCAGTTGCCCTGATTGGCATCACGACCGGTCATATAGTTGGACAGCATGCAGCGGCCGGAATAGGAGATACAAAGGGCGCCATGGACAAAGATCTCCAGCTCGCCCCGCACCTGTTTCCGGATCTCGGCAATCTCCACCAGTGACAGCTCCCGGGCCAGGTTAAGCCGGGAGGCCCCCTGGGAAAACCAGAAGGCGGCGGCGGCGTGATTAGTCACATTAGCCTGAGTGGAAAGGTGGATGGGAATTTGCGGAACCACGGTACGGGACCGCATGAAGATGCCGGGATCGGCGATAATCAGCCCGTCGACCGCCATCGCGCCCAGGGAGAGGAGATAGGTATCCAGGTCAATCAGGTCCTGATTATGGGCCAGGACATTGATGGTCACGTAAACCTTGACGCCCCGGGCATGGGCGTAGCTGACTGCCTCGGCCATGGCCTCGGGGCTGAAATTTCCGGCCTTGGCCCGCAGGCTGAACTGCCTGCCGCCGAGATAGACGGCATCGGCACCATAATGAATGGCGGTCACCAGTTTTTCGAAGGTTCCTGCCGGGGCCAGCAGCTCCGGCAGGAGTGGGCCTGCCCCATTGCCGCTTTCTTTTTTGTCCATGGTAAGGTATATATTCAGAGGTCAGAATGTCAGGAAACAGAGCGCGCGCTATCCATCTATGGCCTGCGGTCGCTCCTGCACCGTCCATGGTGCCCGCGACACTGGGCCATCCGTGGCCTGCGGATACGGGAGAATCAAGCGTAGCAGGAAAAAAGAATCATACCACATGATTCCTGGATTACCAAGCAGGCAATAAAGGATACAAAGATTTCGGTGAACACAAAAAAGATTGGCATCGCCATGAGCGGCGGAGTAGATTCCACCGCCTGCGCCCTGCAACTCCTGCAACACCATGATGTCCATGGGTTCTTCATGCGCCTGGCTGGACCCGATCCGGACAAACAGGAACAGCGGGCACACGCCGTTGCCGATCAACTGGGGATTGACCTGCAGGTAATCGACCTCAGCCGTGCGTTCAGCACCACCATCCTTCACTACTTCACGACAACGTACCAGCAAGGGCTGACCCCAAATCCCTGCATGATCTGTAACCATACCATAAAATTCGGCCTCTTCATGGATGCCATCCTGGCAAGCGGCATGGACGCCATGGCAACAGGGCATTATGCGCGAATCGAAAAAAATGGTGACACATACCATCTTTGCAAGGGAAGCGATAAGGCCAAAGATCAATCCTATTTTCTCGCCCGCCTTGATCAGTACCAGCTGAGCCGGGCTCTTTTCCCCCTGGGTGAGCGGCAGAAAGAAGAGGCCTATCAGCTTGTTGAAGAGCATGGTTTTAGCGATTTCCGAGGTCAGGAAAGCCAGGACATCTGCTTTCTGGGATCAACACCGGTTGGGCAGTTCCTCAGCGAACGTATCCCTCAGGCCGAGCAGGCAGGAAGAATTATTACCAGTGACGGGCAGGATCTGGGCACACATCAAGGGCTCTTCCATTATACCATTGGCCAGCGCCGGGGGTTGGGCATCGCCGATATCAGCCCCTGGTATGTCACCGCCCTTGACCCGGAACACAATAGCGTGATCATCGGCAAAGAGGAGGAGCTCTACCGTGACACACTGCTGATCCACCAGCCCCATTGGCATCAGGCTCCAGATGCGGGACAGATCTGCCAGGTCAAGATTCGTTACCGGCATCAGGGGGCCGATGCCGGTATCAAAAAAATCGATGACCAGCGCTGGGAAATCCACTTTGACACCCCGCAACGAGCCGTTACCCCCGGCCAGTTTGCCGTAATTTACGATCATGACAGGGTACTGGGCTGCGGGGAGATCGCATGAACGCAGTCACTCATTTAAGGGCCTGACCCCAAATAACATGAACATCTTGCATCTCATCTTTGGGTCATCTTTGGCTACGACTCAATCACAAAATCCTCGTCGTAGGCCTGCTACGACTTCGGTTTTGTTCAATCGCCGCAACCAAATCCAACCCAAATCTGAGCGCAATCTTATCCATATTATTTACGGACAGGCCCTAAGCATCAAGACACAATGAAAAAAATCGCCATTACCACCCTTGGCTGCAAGGTCAATCAATATGAGTCTGCTGCCTTCCAAAGCGGTTTTGAGGCTGCCGGCTGCTGTATGGCCGGACCCAAAGAGACGGCAGATATCATCGTCATCAACACCTGTGCCGTAACCGCCAAGGCCGGAACCCAGTCGCGGCAGACGGTACGTCAACTGATGCGGAAGCATCCGGATGCCAAAATCGTCATCACCGGCTGCTACGCCCAGATGGATGCCCAGGAGCTTGTAAACAGTATCAATAAGCCCCTCTGTATCGTGGGCAATGGCAACAAGGATCGCCTGGTAGAGGCGGCACTCAGTGAAACTCCCTGCGACCTGACCATGCTGATGGGGAGAATCTCCCAGAAAAAAGAGATCTGCCGACTGCCCGTACGCCACTTTGGCAGTCGTACCCGCGCCTGCCTCCGCGTCCAGGATGGGTGTCACAATTTCTGCACCTACTGCATTGTCCCCTACACCCGCGGTCCCAGCCGCAGCCTGCCTCTGGAAGAGGTCCTGGAGCAGGCCGCCATCTTCAGCTCAGAGGGACATAAGGAGATTGTGGTCACCGGCATCCATGTGGGACTCTATGGTCAAGATCTGCAGGAAGGAACCAACTGTGTCGAACTGATGCGCAGACTTTGTCTTGCTCACCCGGAGATCCGCTTTCGCCTCAGCTCCATCGAACCCATGGAGATCAACGAGGAACTGCTCTCCCTCATGGCGGAACAGCACAATTTCATGCCCCATCTCCATATCCCGCTGCAAAGCGGGGATGATACCATCCTCACCCGGATGAACCGTGGCTATACCACTCAGGAATTTAAGGAAACGCTCCTCTTGTGCAGAAAGAAACTGCCGGATGCGGCCATCGGTATCGATATTCTCGTCGGCTTTCCCGGGGAGACGGAGCAGCACTTTGCCAATACTTTTTCGCTGCTCCAGGAACTTGACTGTAGCTATCTCCATGTTTTTCCCTATTCCCAGAGGCCGGGCACCCTGGCTGCCACCTTTGACCAGCAGATTCCACAGGCAGTCAAGGACAAACGGGTGGCACGGTTGCGAGAGCTGGATGCAGAAAAGAAAGAACACTTCTACAAGAGATATCTGGGATCTACACGGCCGGTACTGGTTGAACACAAACGTGACCCCGATGGCAAGCTCAGGGGCTTTAGCGACAACTACATCCCGATCAGCTTCCCAGGTCACCGCTCGCTGATGAACACCATCGCATCGATAACACTTGAAAACGTCACCGAAAGCCAGGTGCGTGGCAGGAAGAGAGAGGATGACCATGCAGGGTGAAATAATAGCCATTGGTAACGAACTGACGTCAGGCCGCATTACCAACACCACCAGCGGCTTTGCGGCCCGACATCTCTATGAGGCCGGCTATGAGATCTATGCCATGCATACCATCGGAGACTCTGCCGGCCTGATTGGCGAGGCCTTGAAACGTGCCATCAGTCGGGTGGATTTTGTTCTGGTCACCGGGGGCTTAGGCTCAACCGACGACGATCTTACAACCGAGGCGGTCTCCAAGGCACTGGACAGACCGACCATCCCTAACCTGGAACTTCTCTCCCAGATCCGCAATCACCTTGATACCATCTCCGCCTCTCCCATAAGCCCCCTGGAAAAACTGGCCTGGCTGCCGCAAGGCGCCGAGGCCCTGACTCTCCAGTCACAGATGTCCGGCTACCTGCTGATCCATGACAACAAACCGATTTTCTTCCTCCCCGGTGTGCCCTACCAGATGCAGACCCTGCTTTTGGAACAGGTCATTCCCCGGCTTGCCGCCTTGAATCATGGGCGACAGCTTGCAACCTGTCAGCGGATCTACAAGATCTTTGGCATGACTGAGGCGGAAATCAACCGGAAGATCGTCAAGCTGGCCTTGGACCACAGCATCCATATCGGCTACTACCCGGTTTTTCCCGAGGTGCATCTGAGTCTTACCATACGCACGCACCAAGGCCGCGATCCGATCCCCCTCTTTGAAGCAGCATGCCGGACAATAGAAAAGAAGCTAGGTCAGGTAATCTACGGCAGCGACAATGACAGCATAGCCTCAGTCACCGGCCAGCTGCTCCATGCTTCAAACCTGTGTCTGGCCACGGCGGAATCATGTACAGGAGGGCTGATTGCTCACCTGCTGACCCGTGTCGCCGGCAGCTCCCGCTATTTTCTGGGGGGAGTGGTCGCCTACGCCAACAGCATGAAAATGGAATATCTGGATGTAGACGAAGAGCTGCTGGCAAGCCATGGCGCCGTCAGCAGGGAAGTGGCAGAGGCGATGGCCGCTGGTATCAAGGGCAGAAGTAATGCCGATATCACCCTTGCGGTCACCGGCATTGCCGGCCCTGATGGCGGGACGACAGAAAAACCTGCAGGTACCGTCTATATCAGCATGGCCACAAAAAACACTATTGACACTCATCACTTTCACTTTTCGGGCAATCGACAACAGATTCAAGAGATCACTGCCAAAACAGCTCTTGACCTTGTCAGGCATTACCTGCTACAACAAAACGATATTCAGCAAGCACACTAACAAACTCCATCTCTCACCTTGTTCCAACAACACAGAATCCAGGAGAACCTTTATGGCGGCACCAGATGTAACAAAAAACAGAGCAGACAGCGTAGATAATGCCATCAGCCAGATTCAACGCCAATTCGGTAAAGGGTCCATTATGCGGCTTGGAAGCCATGAGACCGAACCCATTCCTGTTGTCCCCACCGGTGTCTTGAGTCTGGATATCGCCCTTGGTGTCGGTGGTTTCCCCAAAGGACGAATCTCGGAGATCTATGGCCCTGAATCTTCCGGTAAAACAACCCTGGCCCTGCATGTTGTCGCCGAAGCCCAGAAACGTGGCGGCAACGCCGCCTTCATTGACGCGGAACATGCGCTTGACACAGCTTACGCCGCCCGTCTGGGAGTCGACATTGATAATTTATTGGTTGCCCAGCCCGATTTTGGAGAACAGGCCCTGGAGATTGCCGAAATCCTGATCCGCTCAGGCGGTATTGATGTAATCGTCATTGACTCCGTGGCCGCCCTGGTGCCCAAGGCCGAGATTGACGGTAATGTAGGCGACTCCCATATGGGCCTGCAGGCACGGCTCATGTCCCAGGCCATGCGAAAATTTACCGCTGTGATCAATCGCAGCAACACCATTCTTATCTTTATCAATCAGATCAGGATGAAAATCGGGGTCATGTTCGGCAACCCCGAGACCACCACCGGCGGCAACGCCCTGAAATTCTACTCCAGTCTTCGTCTTGATATCAGAAGAATTGCCGCCATCAAAGAAGGGACAGACAATGTCATCGGCAATCGCACCAAAGTGAAGGTGGTCAAAAACAAGGTTGCCCCTCCCTTCAAGACCGCAGAATTTGATATTATCTATGGCGAAGGGATCTCCAAAACCGGAGATCTTCTGGACCTGGCGGTCGAGAATGACATTGTCAACAAAAGTGGCTCCTGGTACTCTTATCAGGATGAACGCATCGGCCAGGGCCGGGAGAATGCCAAGAAATTTCTGGCCGATCATCCCGAGATGTTTACTGATATTGACAAAAAAGTCAGAATGGGATATGGGCTTCCTACGGACATTGTGCAGAAAGTAGAAGGACAGGAATAAAAGAATCAATCCTGTTCACGACAGACAAATAACGATTTTCTACCTTTCATTAAAAAGAACTCTGGGGGCGAGTATTTAATGAGTAATGTAAAATGGTCTCATCTGAAGCTATCAACAAAATTTGGTGTAATCTTCGGTATCACCTTTGTATCATTTATTCTGGTGCTCAGCCTCTATCAATGGACAGTCAGCAATACAACCGGCTCCTTTAATAAACTTATCAAAACAGATGTTGCCATTGCTGAGCACGCAACCATGGCCAATGTTGAGTTACTACTGGCCAGGAGACATGAAAAGAATTTTCTCATGACCAAAGAGATCGCCTATCAGCCTCTGTTAAATTCTGCGATCAAGCGACTAACAGATCATGCCAAAGCAATCACCGAACTGGCAGGAGAGGCAAACAAGGAAACGGCGACACTGGCCTCCTCAATCCTTGAGCAGGCAGCACTCTATGAAAAGACCTTCCAGAATGTTGTCGCAGCAGAACAGCTTAATGGTCTGGACAACAACTCCGGCCTGCAGGGTGAGTTCAAGGCCATTGCCCTGCGTGTTGCCGAGAATCTGAAAAAACACCAGGTAGGCGATGCCTATCTGGCCCTGCTCCAGGCAAGGCGTTTTGAAAAAGAATTTGTGCGAACAAAATCGTCCGCCCATAAAGATAAACTGACCAGGGCTATCAAAAAATATGAAGAGTCCCTGGAGACCCTTGATGACCAGGGAAGCATCTACCAGGAGCAACTCGCCGCCCTGGCCGCTTACAAAAATTCCGTCCAGAAATATATCAACAACGGTGACGAGAATTCCCTCATCGAGATGCAGGACAGTGCGGTTCAGGTTGAGGCCGCCCTCATGACGCTCTATGTGCCGAACGTCCGTGACAATCTGCTGATTTTACGCCTGACGGAGAAAAACTACATCCTCACCCGGCTGGATAAATATGCCGAGGCCACCAAAGAGCAATGCCTGAAAATGCAGGCTCAATTTTTCGATGCCACCTTTGTCGACCCCAAATATACAGAGCTCATCAATAAAGACCTGGAGGCCTACAACAGCACCTTTACCAGGCTGGTAGCAACAGACAAACAGATTCAGCAAGATCTGCAAGTCATGAATGACGCGGCGATGAAGGTCGAACCTCTGGTAAAAGATATCGTCAAACAAGCCTCTGAACGCAAAGAAAGCCAACTTGAGAATACCATTCAAATGGCAAAAAAGATGGGCATGCTTGCCATCTCCATCGGCATGATCGTAGTTATCAGCAGCTGGCTCCTTTCCTTCTTTACCGTTCGTGCCATTGTCAGCGCCTTAAACAAGGGGGTCCAGTTTGCCGAGACCATGGCCCGGGGCGACCTCACCACCACCCTGGCCGTCGATCGCCGGGACGAAATTGGAATTTTGACGCAATCGCTGAATACCATGGGCTCCGAGATCCGTTCCATGTTTCAGCAGCTGGCCGATGATATCGTCCAACTTTCCTCCTCTTCGGCCGAGCTGACCACCATCGCCGGCGAGATGTCGCAGGGCGCCGACCTTTCATCCCAGAAGGCGGTCAGCGTCGCTGCCGCCGCCGAAGAGATGAGCTCCAATATGGCCTCTGTCACCATGGCCAGTGAGGCCGCCACGGAAAATGTCAACATGATGGCCGCCGCCGTTGAAGAGATGAATGTTACCGCCCAGGGGATCTCTGAAAACACCATGCGCGGGCAGTCCATTGCCCATAACGCATCCATCCAGGCTGCCAAGTCCTCGGAGAAAATCGACCAGCTCGGTCGTGACACCCTTGAGATCAGCAAGGTCACAGAGGCCATCAATGACATCTCGGAACAGACCAACCTCCTGGCCTTGAATGCCACCATTGAAGCGGCCAGGGCAGGAGAGGCCGGGAAGGGGTTTGCGGTGGTGGCTAATGAGATCAAGGAGCTGGCCAAACAGACATCTGCCGCCACCAACGAGATCAAGCAACGCATTGAGACCATCCAGAAGTCAACCGGTGAGACCGTCAATGAAATCAAAGAGGTGGCAACTGTTATCGGCGAAGTCGATATCATCGTCACCTCCATTGCCACCGCCATGGAGGAGCAGAAGGCAACCACCCAGGAAGTCGCCTCCAATATCTCTCAGGCCTCCATAGGCATGGCCGAGGTCAATGAAAACGTGGCCCAGAGCTCAACTGTGGCCGGGGAAACGGCGCGGGATATCGCCGAGGTCAGCCGGATCTCCGAAGAGATCTCCGCCAATGGCACCAAGGTCAACAGCAGTGCTGAGGACCTGGCCAATCTGGCCGTCAACCTGAAAGAGCTGGTGGGACGCTACAAAATATAGGTGGCTAAGCCGCTGTAAAAAAATAACATGGCCATGTTATTTCGTAACGGCTCCTAAAATATACCGGAGTTTTACCGCGCGCCTGTGCATTCATTGGACATCCGACACTATACAAAGGGACACGACCAAGGAATGATCAGACAGGGGCTTAGAGAGAAAATAACAAACACAGAAAGGAGAACACGACCATGCAAAAGCTATTTTTACCTGTAAGAAATTATCTGATGATCGTGGTCGCAACGTTGGTACTGATCGCATCGGCTCCTGCCGCCAATGCCGGTGAGTTCGGTGATCTCAAGACAGAAATGGAGGCGGCACGGGCATCACTTCTCACCATGCTGATGCGCAGTGACATGCGGGGGCCGGAGCAGCAAAAACTGGTAATAGATACGGCAAATGCAGTGAGTGCGCACCTTGCAAAGATGACAGCTCCGACCGGGAAGGAAGCGCAGTTCAATGAAATGGTTGAGAACTGGAACGCCTTCAAGCAAACACGGGAAAATGAACTGACAACGGCCATCCTTTCAGGTAACGAGGCGGAGGCCAAGAATATCGCCGGTGGGGTTCAAAAAGAAAGAATCACAAAATGCCTGACCATTGTCGACGAACTTGACGTTTAGCCGTTGGTCACAGACACCATTCAATAGCGACAAAATCCGCAACAACACATCTCTATTCTTTCAGCGAATTACTAACTACTCAAGTCAATAGGCTGAAGGGGTTTAGTCTGCAGGTAACAACAAGTAGGCCAGGTAAGCGGAACGAAGTGGAGACTCCGAAGGCCCGAAGGTTTTTACCTTCAGCCTTCGATCTTTTGCGCAGGCAAAAGAGCACTTCAGACTATCCACCTGAGCAGTTACGAATTACTTCAACCTAACAACAGAATCAGGGGGACATCATTGGGCCCCCCTGATTCTCTCAATGATGGTGGTGGTCGAAGTCTCAGTTGTAAAGGGAATCCTAATTACCTTGCCGCCATTTGCCTTAACCTCCAGGGCTCCGACAATAGCATCCTCCTGCCAATCTGCCCCTTTTACCATGATATGGGGCATAAGTGCAGTGATCAAGCCCAAGGGCGTCTCATCACTGAAGATAACAATAGCATCCACGCAGCCAAGGGCCGCCAGGACCCGAGCCCGCCGGGACTCCTCATTGATCGGCCGATTACTGCCCTTGATGGCCTGAATGGAAGAATCACTGTTCAAGCCCAACACCAGAAAATCACCCTGCTTCCTGGCCTGTTGCAGATACTCCACATGCCCTGCATGGAGGATATCAAAACAGCCATTTGTAAAGACAATCCGCTGCCCCTGCTTTTTCCTGAGTTCCACCTCCTGAGCACACTCCGCAAGGCTGAGGATCTTCTCCTGATCATCAACAGAATAGGGGGCCGGGGCTACAGTATTAAAACGTTCCCGTAATTGCTGCAGGTTCTGCCAGTCAAGGGCTATCGTGGCCAATTGCTCTTCTTCTCCGGCTTCCAGCAGAATTTCTCCACCAGGGCCAATGAGCAGTGAGTGGCCTCCCAGTTCAATATCATTACACATACCGCATCCATTGCCGGCAATAATAAAGGTCTGATTTTCTATGGCCCGCGCTTGAAGTAAAATCCGCCATTGCTCAATCCGCATCAAAGGCCATTGGGCAGAGACCACCAGAAGAGAGGCACCCTGCCGGCATTGCGTTTTCGCTGTCTCGGGAAAACGCAGGTCATAACAAACCAATCCCCCCACCCAACCTGACGCAGTGGCCACAGGTCGTGGTGCCTCGCCTGCCGTCAACCACTCATCTTCACGCCAATAGGAGAAAAGATGCTGTTTGCGTATCTTGCCGGTCTGACCGTCACTGCCAATGAAAAACAGGGTATTATAGAGCAGAACTCCCCGCTCATCATCAACCCTTTCCACCAGCGAACCAGCCAGCACAATATGATACCGGGCCGCAAGTTCGGTTACTTGTTGCAGAAGCCAGGGAGTTTGCCGGCTCAGTTCGGCCAGTTGCGGGTAGACAAAGCCGGTTGCCCAGAGTTCAGGCAAGACCAGAAGGGTTCCTGGTACAGGCGGATCTTTATGTAATGCCGCCCGCAACCGCTCAAGGTTAACGACCGGCTCACCAGGAGTGATGGCAAACTGAAAAAAACCAGCAGACACAAAGGAGGGAAGTTCGAAAGCCAAGAGATACTCCTCAAAATTCAGGCGGACCTGTTGATCGGAGACAGGGCGTCTGCCACAAGCTCTGCCACGGTAACAACCCGAACCTGCCCTTGCTGGTACAAACGAAGCTGACTGCTATCCGTTGCCAGTGTCAGCAAAGAGTCCCGAGCAGTCACCGGCCAAGATTGAGTTGCAAGCAAGACTCCGAGCGACCACACACTTAGACCGCGTACGCTCCCATCGTCTGATTGCAGATAGGGAAGCAGATCTGTCACTACACCCAGTGAGATAAGTTTTGGTGCCAGCCTCGAGGCCAATCTGCCAACCCCCCACAACACACCGCACTGCAATGCCGGCAATTCAAGAAAATTGCCATCCTGATGTTCAAGGGGGCCATCAGGATGGAGATAGGAAAGAAGCATATGCAGATACTCTTCGGCCAGACGATCATGATGGAGCATGATCTCGGCCATTGCTTCAGGAGCGCCCCAGCCAATCCCCCCCGACTCATCATTGAGACTCCAGAGAAAACGGCGCATGACAATCCTCGCCGCTTCCATATCCTGATCAGCCAGGCGCGGTACGACTTGCCCAAAAATACTGACAGCGTGCCAGCGCACCATCTCGTCCGGACGAGACAAGGCGGAAAAAAGCGGATTGACCAGCTCTTTTTCCACGTACTGTCTCATCTCGCTGCTGATACGTTCAAGATCCGGCAAGGCCAGAAGAGCAAGCACGTCTTGTTTGATTTTTCTACTGCTCATCCCTGCAGGAAATCGTTACTTTTTAACCGGCATGACAAAAACTCGCTTGGCAAGCTCGGTATCAAGCAAAAACAGGCCACTGGAATCCTTACCGATGAGACGGAGACGATCAACAATCTGTCCCACGGTCGCCTCTTCCTCAACCTGTTCCGTGATAAACCAGTCTAGAAAGGCCTTGGCAGCATGATCACGAACATCAAGGGCCACGTCGATAAGATTATTGATCAAACTGGTCACATGCTGTTCGTGGGCCAGGATATGTTCAAAGGCAACCAAGGGAGTTTCCCACTTTTCTTCAGGTTTGGCAATGGCCTCAAGCCTCGCCTTTCCCCCACGCTCATGAATATAATCATACATCTTCATCCCATGAAACAGCTCCTCCTGAACCTGGGCACGCATCCAGGCGGCAAAGCCGGAGAGACTGATGGATTGAAAATAGGATTCCATGGACAGATACAGATAACTGGAATACATCTCCGCATTCACCTGCTTGTTAAAAGCTTTTTCCATTTCCTTTTTCATCATTCAGTCTCCTTGAAAAATATGATAGTTTCTTGTTAAGTGAGGCAGATTCAAAATCCCTCAATGTATTGACCACAGAATAATACCGGTTCAAACAATGGCAACGCACGAGAATAAGAAAAAAATGACAGACCTGGAATTAATGGCAAAAACAATCCAGCTGGCAAAAGAGAAAATGCTTGCTGGTGAAGGTGGGCCGTTTGGCGCAATCATTGCCCGTAACGGTATTATTATCGCCCAAGGCTGGAATCAGGTCACCTCCAGCAACGACCCCACAGCCCATGCCGAAATAGTCTGTATTCGTAATGCCTGCGCCACCCTGCAAAGCTTCGACTTGAGCGGCTATGAACTCTTTGTTAATTGCGAGCCTTGCCCCATGTGTCTGGCGGCTGCCTACTGGGCCAGATTAGAGCGGATCATTTACGGTGCGGATCATAACGATGCCGCAGCCATCGGTTTTGCAGACGCCTTTATTTACGAAGAACTGGGACTGACCAAGGATAAAAGAAGCATGCAGATGCAACAAATTATGGACCAGGAAGCAAGGGAGGGACTTGCTCTCTGGTTAGATCTGGAACAGAAAATTCTGTATTGACGAGACAATGTGCGACAAGGCTGCAAGGGCGACTTTTTCCGATGCCATCAAGGACGAATCAGATTTTTGCCGTGATTACTCCTCCAGATCATCCAAGCGTTTCATCCCTTCCATCAACATCCCCATAAAGCCACCGATAGGCTCATACTGCATATCCTGAGGAGTCAATCCTTGCACAAAACTGAAACGACCTTCCTTGAGGGCAAGCACTGCATAAAAAGCCTCCTGGGAATCCTTGCCGTCAAAGACGGCGTAGACCAGTTCTCCCTCATTAAATAATAACTGACCCTTGCTCTTACCTGTCTCGATCCTCAAATAACCGGTTTTCTGATTTGAATTAATCATCTGCACCAACTCAACCGGGGGAATATCTACCAGCTGTCCCACCATACCGGAGGAAAGCTCCTCTGCCCGCTGTTGATTAATCGTCGTAATCCTGCTTACCAGTAATTTATAAAAGAAGACCTGCAAAGCAGGAAATCTCACCTGCATATGGCGAAAGTTCTTTTTACTCAGAGTCGCCAGCTCCGTGGGTTCCACCGCCATAATCGTAGTCGTCACGGCTTCTCCCGACAACAGGCTCATTTCACCAAAGACATCACCCTTACCCATCTCCGCGAGCGTGACCCCATCTTCGTCCATGACCTCTATCCGACCGGAAAGGATAATATAAAGATGATCACCCGGATCACCTTTCTGCAAAACAGGAAAGCCCCAGGGACATTTTTCCAGCTTCAGCAGAGTCGCCAGATCAAGCAGATCCTCATCACTCAGGGGCTGAAAGATTTGAATGCCGCGAAGCAGACCGGCAAACTGCGAGATATCTTTTAATTTTTCCTTCCTTTGGGCTGCCGCCAATAACTTCATCTGGACGGTGGCAAATTCTTTTTCCTGTTTAAATTCAAAGCAGATATGTCCGCCACAGCCACCACACTCAAACCTGCTCTTTTTTTTCGCTCCCTGCTGATAGCGTTCATAGGCCACATCTTCACATACCAGATGAAGAATATCCCGGGCCAGAGTCAGACAGGTTGACTTACCAGCCGGTAAGCGCATCACCCCACTGTCGACAGTGATTTCCTCTCCCACATTATAGAGAGGACAATGTTGTTCTTCTATAATAGCAAAAACACCGTTACGAAATTGCATCTTACTCCAGATAAAGAAAGAATCGCCATCAGCCGGAAAATGGCAACATTAATCAGAGCGGCCAAACAATAAATAAATGACAAAACCCAGTACGGCAGCACCCCCAAAGAGCACCGGCAGTATTTTGTTCATCTGCAGCTGGTCGCCCACGACCAGATTCTGCATGTAGTCAAGGCCACTGACCCACCATACCGCGACAAAGAGAGAGACCAAGATCAGATCACGAAAGGCCTGTTTGTACAAAAGATACAAAACCAGGGCGACAAAAGGAACCAGAAACCAGGGGTTGGTAAACAACCCCACATAATCCACGTCCTTGATCTGCTGCTGGAGATGAGTGGATTCAATCCAGGCCAGTATACCATTCAAAAAATCACCCATTTGACTTACACCCTTTCTGCGCCTGTTCCGCCTTCACCACATTCACCTGGGAACGATTGAAGACCTGGATGGCACAATACGATCCGCACATGGAGCAGGCAGGGGTCTTATCACTGCCGCCCTCATGCCGGAAGCGGGCTGCCTTTTCAGGATCCAGTGACAACTCAATCTGTCCCTTCCAATCCAATTTATTCCGGCACTCAGCCATCATCCGGTCACGCTCCATGGCTCCGGGAACACCCTTTACCAGATCAGCAGCATGAGCCGCAATCTTGGAGGCGATAACCCCTTCATGCACATCTTCAACATTAGGCAGCTTCAGATGCTCAGCCGGGGTCACATAACAAAGATAATCAGCACCGGCCGCCGCTGCAATAGCCCCGCCAATGGCACCGGTAATATGATCATACCCTGGCGCAATATCGGTAACAAGCGGCCCCAGGACATAAAACGGTGCATTTTTACACATCTTTTTCTGCAGCAGGACATTGGCGGTGATCTGATCCATGGGCATATGTCCCGGCCCCTCGATGATCACCTGAACCCCTGCATCCCAGGCCCGCTCGGTCAATTCCCCCAGATGTATAAGCTCCTGGATCTGATTGCGGTCGGTGGCATCGGCCAGACAACCGGGACGGATTCCATCACCTAGACTCAAGGTAACCTCATGCTCCTTGAGGATGGCCAGCAGATCATCAAAATACTCAAACATGGGATTTTCCTTCTTATGATGACTCATCCACTCAAGGGTAAAGGAACCACCACGACTGACAACCCCCATGATCCGTTTCTGCTTACTCAATCGTTTCTGCAGGTCACGATTGATACCGCAATGAATGGTCATGAAATCAACCCCATCCATTGCCTGTTTTTCAATGACCTTGAACATCTGGTCAACGGTCACATCGACGATCTCTTTTTTGTCCCGCTCCACCGCTTCAGCCACCGCCTGGTAAATGGGCACGGTACCCAGCGGCACAGGGCAGTTGGCCAGGATTCCCCGTCGCACCGCATCCAGATCACCACCCATGGATAGATCCATGACCGTATCCGCACCAGCCTTGACCGCAACCCGCAATTTTTCCAGTTCTTCCTCAAGACTGGCGATATCCCTTGAAGAACCGATATTGGCATTCACCTTGGTAAAGGTATTCTTTCCGATGCCGATAATTTTCTCAAAATCATGATGCCGATTTTTAGTTATAGCAATGGTTCCCAACGCCACGCCAGCCATCAACTGGTCAACGGGTAAGGACTCATAGCGCGCGCATGCTTCAAACAAAGGGGTGACGACACCATTTAGCGCGTCTTCTCGAATACTCATTATTAAACTCCTTACACGGGATTATATCAAAACATCGGTGAATCAAACCGACGGATCTTGCCGGATTACATTTACACAACACGACAACCAACAAACAGTTTCCATATTATATATACTGTCTTGGCAATGTTCTCAAGTCTCACATCACCAACAATCTCATTTTCACCCTGAAAAACAACACCGCACTGACAAAATCAGGCCAACACAATCACTCCGCATACTTATCCTCTATCACGCAATGCCCCAAAAATGACGAACACAGCAGGAAAAATAACAGACATGTGGCTTTTTCAGATACCAAATTCCCTTAAAAGTGTATATTTTATCAGCGGTTCCCGAACCGGCCCGGTTCGGGAACCGCTGAACATTTTCAAAATACGCCCACCAACTTTATTCAGCAAAACTCTTCACAAGGACAGATCTCCATGCAACCGAGAAGAATAATAAATATCCTCTTGTCCCTACTGTTCATTTTTTTATTTTTGCCATTTACGGTCAATGCGGCTCAACACCGCATGTTTACTGCAGAGACGGTCAACGATGGCGCCATGCTGCCTCCACCTGAAAAACAGGGCCTTTACAAAGCCGCAACTCGCACACGAAAAGTGAATCTATTGCCATTGATAGCACAACCAGATGGACTTGCCAAAAACGATACCCTTCTACTGCCTCTTTTTTCAAATGCTGACTATACGGCTACTATCGATCGAATAACAACCGATGTGAACGGGACGGTAACCGTTCGCGGCAGAGTAAATGGCTTTCCATTAGGATATGTTCTTATCTCCAGCCATAAAGGGCAGAGCTTGGCCACAATCTCTATCCCAGAACTGGGCAAGCAGTATGCTATTCAATTTGATAGTGCGACTCAAGCTCACTACCTTATGGAAATAGATCCTTCCAAAACCGATAAGTTAGAAGGGGGACCATCGCTAACACCGCCTACAACACCAAAAAAAACTCAAACGGAACTGCTCAATGATCCCCTGACAATAAATGAGGGAACCAATGACCCAGCAACCATCAACGTGATGATTATTTACACACCAGCGGCAAAAACATGGGCCGACACAAGTGGCGGCGGAATTAATAATGTCATCGCCCAGTCAATGGCCAAGGCCCAGCTCGTATTGGACAACAGCAACACCCTCGTCACCATGCAATTGGCACTAGCCCAAGAAGTATCCTATACAGAAAGCGGTACCAGCAGCACGGATTTAACTCGCTTAACAAGTACCAGTGATGGATATATGGATGTAATTCATGGTTGGCGCGACACATATGGCGCTGACCTCGTCGCCCTGTTTACCTACATTGAGGACACCGGAGGACTTGGCTGGCTTCTGAACTCCACCTCAGGCTCACCTGCATATGCCTTTTGCATCAACCGTGTACAACAGGTCGGGTGGACATATACGCAAATCCACGAGATGGGGCACAACATGGGCCTCCATCATCATAAGGAACAACTTGTCCAACCCGGCCCAGGCCTCTATTCCTATTCAGCAGGATGGCGATGGACCGGCACCGACAGCAATCGCTACTGTGATGCAATGACCTACGAAAACGGAACCTATTTCTCCGACGGACTGACGCATACTCGAGTAGCATATTTTTCAAGCCCGACTATCTCCTACATGGGCGTTGCAACGGGGGATACTGAAAATGGAGACAACACCCGAAATATCCTTGAGATAAAACACGTAATCGCAGCCTATCGGAACATTTCTACCTATACACTGAATGTCAACTCTAATGGGGCCTCTAACGTCGCCATCACCGGCAGTCCAGCAACCTATTCGGGAACGACGAATTATATCAAGACTGGCATAGCATCAGGGACGAGTCTGACGCTTACCGCGCCATCTACTTCAGGCACTACCACCTTTTCTTCCTGGACTGGCTGCAACAGCACCTCGGGTAATACCTGCACAGTCTCTATGACATCCTCCAAAACGGTAACAGCAAATTACACGACATCGTGTTACGGCCCGATGGTTGGCTTAACCGTAGGTTCCTCCGCCTACGCTGACAGCATATGTAACGGATATTACCAGCAATACAGTTTCAGCATAGTTTCTGGCCGGCAATATAAGGTGACGGTGACACCGTCTTCCGGCGATCCTGATCTTTATCTTCACAATACAAGTGCAGTTTCGAATACAACTTATACCTATTCATCTACGAGTGGTGGAACCGATCCAGATATCATAAATTTTACAGCTGGAACATCTGGAAGCTATTATGCGGCGGTGTACGGCTATGCTTCCGGGACATCAAATTATTCTATTAAAGTTGAAGATGTGACGCCCATATCCTATACCCTTACCGTCAATTCCTCCGGCGCGACCAGTGTCGCAATCACGGGTAGTCCAACCACCTATACTGGAACGACCAACTATAGCAAGACAGGCATCCCTTCCGGCACGAGCCTGACCCTCACCGCTCCTGCGAGCTCAGGCGTCGCCAACTTCAGCAGCTGGACCGGCTGCACCTCGACCTCGGGAACCAGTTGCTCGGTCACGATGACCGGGGCAAAGACCGTGACGGCTAACTATACCACGCCAAGCTATACCCTGACGGCGAACTCTACCGGCGCGACCGGTGTCGCAATCACGGGCAGTCCAACCACCTATACTGGAACGACCAACTATAGCAAGACAGGAATACCTTCCGGCACGAGCCTGACCCTCACCGCTCCTGCGAGCTCAGGCGTCGCTAACTTCAGTAGCTGGACCGGCTGCACCTCGACCTCGGGAACCAGTTGCTCGGTCACGATGACCGGGGCAAAGACCGTGACGGCTAACTATACCACGCCAAGCTATACCAAATCCTTTCCTTGGCACTTGTTCCTGCCAGCAATATTACCCACGCAGCACAATTAGTAACGAGCAGCAAGCAATTTGTTTAAGTTTATCTGGAGCAGGTTGCCTGCTTATTGCCAGTATGAATATCAACAAAATAACAATTTAATTTCTTCTAAGTAAACCCCCGGCTTTGCCGGGGGACAATAAGAGTTTGACGATTCCTGCAAAATGAAGAAGCCCCAGACTTGTGGGCCGCTCAAAGTCACGCATAAAGCGGGAAAAGTGCAATTCACCGAGCTCCCACGTACCTTGGTCAAAAGAAGAGCCTCGGTGGAAAGAGTTTTTGTGTACGAGGTTATTTGGTCTCAACTGTTGGTACCGATGAAGGTGTTGTTCGCACGTATAACCGTGAACAAGAAAATGAAGATAGTCTAGCAGAACAACTGTCGTTATTTAAATAGGCGACCACCGAATGGTGGTCAGTAAAGAATGGCGCTAGTTTAAGCGAGTAAAACCGGGACTGTCCCCGGCCCCATCGGGGGCTGTCCCAGGCTTTTGCGAGTTGCAGCAACAGCAGTTGCAAAAAACCTGAAGATCAGAGTTTTGCGGTGCTGGGCACCATGGTTGCCTCAAACCCGTAAAGTTGGGACAGCCCCCGATAAGGCCGGGGACAGTCCCAACTTTACTCCCTGCGGTTGTAAAAAATGCTTAAACTAGCGCCATTCTGATCAGTAAATCTTTTTAACATACCGCTTTGAGCGGTTCATAACTTAAAACCACCGGTTTTACCGGTGGATACTTACTGATATTCATCTGGACGTTAATATTGCCACGTCGAATATTTCGATTACATCCAACTGTCATCGGGTGTTAACTTTTCTACTGTGTTCAGAAAAAGGGTGGCAGCTTTCCCCCTGTGGCTTTTTTAGATACCAAATTCTCTTAAAAGTGTGTATTTTAATAGAAATACATGAGTCTTTTACCATTCATTCCACCTATGTCATCATTATGAATTTCTCCTTAATGCCAAAAAAACACAGCCCCTTCCCAAACCCTGCCCACCGCGCTCATTCAGAGGGCGGCTTCACCCTTATTGAGCTCCTGGTCGTTCTTATCATCATTGGTATTCTGGCTGGATACGTCGGCCCAAAGATCATGGGACACCCGGAAGAGGCCAAACGCACCATGGCTGCGGTTCAAATCACCAGCCTGGAGACAGCTGTTCAATCTTATAAACTGGACAACGGAATTTATCCTTCCACAGAACAAGGCCTGCAAGCCCTGGTTGAAGCCCCGGCCAGCGGCAGACTTGCTCAAAAATGGCGCCCCGGCGGCTATCTGGCCAAAGGCAAAGTTCCCAAAGACCCTTGGGGTAACGACTATATTTATCTCTGCCCGGGAAGCCACAGTGATTTTGACATTATTTCCTATGGTGGCGATGGTCAGGCAGGAGGTGAGGGCGACGACGTGGACATCACTAACTGGACGATTGACCAGTAAGGGCGTCAGGACTCTGCAATATTGCAGTTCATTCCTGCTCTCTCATTGCAACCAGACACGCAAGCTTACACAATAGAGATCATCGACGGGACTACAGACAGGAATGGTCTTTTGCAAGCGATTCATCTTCAACAGAAAGAATCCTCTTTGAAGCTATCCCCTCATGACATGCTCCAGCTTTCATCTCCCCCTCTTTGTTCTGGCCGATTCAAAAAACAGCAGGGATTCACCCTGCTGGAACTGATCATTGTCTGCCTGCTGATCACTGTCAGCCTGGCATTCAGCATACCAAATCTTCGACAAGCTCTGGTCATTGATCAGCTTGCGGCCAGTTCCAGAAAGATCATCGCCGTGATTAGAGAAGCACGAGCCCTGGCAGCACAAGAGCAACACCCCTACCTGATACACTTTGACCTTGAGCGGAAAAAGATTTGGTATCAGCAGGATTTAGCCGAATCCAAAGAAGGAGAGGAGCTAATGCAGCCTCAGCCGGGCATTCAGATCCCCCCATCCGTTCGCCTCCAGGATATCCAGTCCGGAACCGAGGGCAAGAAAACCTCCGGAAAAGTCACGCTATGGATCAACAAACAGGGATATATGGATCAAACCATCCTCCATCTGGCCGATGACCAGGATAATATCATAAGCCTTGTACTTTCTCCCTTTTTCAGTACCATACAAGCCCATGACACCTATATCAACCTGGAATAAAAACCACCTTTCTTTCTCGCCGCGGCTTGCGCCAAGGCATCAGCCAAACGGAAAAGACGGGTTCACCCTTCTTGAGGTGATGATCGCCATCTCCCTGCTCGCTATTGCCCTGACCACCTTGTTTGGCTCGCAATCACAAAGCGTTTCTCTGGGCGGAACGGTCAAGTTCAACACCCTGGCACCACTTCTGGCCCAAATGAAACTGGCTGAATTTTCCACCAATGCTGAAAGTCCATCCTCTGACAGTGGAGATTTTGGTGATGAATTCCCAGGATATCAATGGGAAATGGAAACGGAAGACGTAACCCTGGAGATATCGGAACTGCTGAGCACACTTGCAGACACGTTGCAACTGCTAACCCTGACCGTCTCCTGGGGCAACAATCACTATATCTATAAGATTCAAAGCTATTTGCCCAAAAACAGGTCTTTGTAGCATCCGGCAAAAGCCATTCTTCTCTCAAACGTGCCAGGATGCTACCAGCAAGATGAACCCCCTTTAAAGTGACAACACTCTGATGAATACAAGCACGCACAGGTGCCGTGGGTTCACCCTTCTTGAAATCCTGATGGCGATTTCTATTTTTGCCATTGTCATCTCTCTGGCCTATGGCTCATACCGGGCCACCTTTCTCATTATTGACACCACAGAAGCACAGGCAGAGATTTACAACAAGGCCGGCATTGCCATGAATCGTCTCAGTAACGACCTTGGCTCCCTTTATCTGGGGACAAGTGGTTTTCTGCAGGGGAAAACGCAAACACTTGGTAACAAAGAGGCAGACACAATGCGGTTCACATCCACAGCCCATCTTGTCTTGAACAAAAACGAACAAGCTGCCGGATACGCAACCATAAGCTATACTGTCGAGGAAGATCCCGAGACCAACACCTTGCGTCTCTTTCGCCTGGACAGGGCTTTTCAACCCATGGAGTCCGATGAGCCAGAGCTAAAGAAAGGTTTACTCCTCTGTGACGGCTTGGAAGAGGTGCAGATTATTTACCACCTGCGCCAGGGGGAGCAACAGGACAACTGGGATAGTCAAGAGATCGAGAAAGCCGATAGTAATTCGCCCCAACTCCCGGACAGAATCGAGATCAGCCTTCTCTTTATGATCCCAGGCACAGAGGAGGCTCAATCCATTCGTTTTACAACCGCTGTCACTTTTCCCGGCACTGCTCCCCAGGGAGACACACCATAAGATGCTTTCTTCCTTAAGAAATAACCGAGGCATGGCCCTGCTGATTGCCTTGACCGTCATCAGCCTGATTGTGGCCCTCACCATCCAATTCAACAAAAACATGCGCCGGCATCTTCTGACCTCGGGAACCCAAAGTAATAACATCAGGCTGGAAACTATGGCCCGATCGGGAATAAATCTGGCCATGGCCCTCCTGGACAAAGATGCCCAGGAGAACGAGCATGATTCTTTTCAGGATTCATGGGCACTGCTGGCAGACGAAGACCTGTCGCCACTCTTTGAGGAAGGGACCCTGAAGGTTGAAATCACCGACAACAGTGGCAAGTTCCAGATCAACAGTGTTGTCCAGAGCAAAGGCCAGCCACAACCAGGCACCAGCCCGGCACAGGCAGCCGCACAGGAACAGGATGCCCGCAATATCCTGTGGAGATTACTCCGTCAGGAGCCTTTTCACCTGGAAGACGGTGCCGCCAGAACGATCATCGACTCACTCATCGACTGGATTGATGCAGACGATGGCGACTGGGAGCAGGAGTTTGGCGCCGAATCCAGCTATTATCAGTCTCTGGACACGCCATACCCCTGCAAAAACGGTCGGGTAGAGTTCGTCGAAGAATTACTGCTGGTAAAAGGATTCACCCCGGAACTTCTCTTTGGCACAGATGAGCATCCTGGCCTGGCCCTGTTGCTGACCACCCGGGGGAACAACGGGCAGCTCAATATCAACACGGCCTCCCCTCTGCTGCTCCAGGCCCTGCATGAAGACATGACACAAGAAATGGCAGAGGAGATGCAAACATACAGGGATGATGAAAACAACAAGGACAAACTGGCCTCAGCAACTTGGGTTTCTGAGGTCCTCCCTTCCTTTACCGGAAAAAATACGTTAAAGAATATAATAGTAAAAAGTAATTCTTTTACCATTTCCTCACATGCCCAACTGGATTCCACCCAAAAAGACATTGTGGCAATTGTGCAACGAGATACTCAGAAGACCACTCTTTTAAGCTGGAAAATTGAATAACCAATGAGCAGCAAATTTCTAGCCATTGACATTAAAAGCGATTTGATCACGGCAATCGTTTTCACCATTGAAGCCAAAGTCATGCAAATCGCAGGCTATGCAATGGTGCCCGTTGCCGACCGGCCCTTGGAAGAGGTGTTGGGCGAACTGAGCCGCAAGATTGAGCTTCACGACACTTCATGCCATATCGCTCTGGCGGCCGACTCTTTTTTTTATCGTAATCTCTCCCTGCCCTTCACCGACCGTAAAACCATTGACAAGATCCTGCCTCTGGAACTGGAGGAAAATGCTCCGGTCAAGATAGAACGACTGCTCATTGATTCCATGGTTGTCCTGGAAGATAAGCAGAAAAGTCAAGTCATTGCCGCCATGATTGACCGGGAACTCCTGGCCACACAGCTTGCAACCATGCAGGCACTGGGAATTGATCCGCAGACTGTGACCATCTCGGGCATCCCGACCACCCTTCGTCTGGCTCATACCCCTGATCTCCCTGCAGATTTTCTTCTTCTGAATATCAGCCTGCAGCGGGCAACATTCATCCTAGTCCGTTCTGGTCAGATCACTCTGATCCGCCCCCTTGTCTTTGACCCGGGACTCCAGTCCGGATTTCATACCGATCCGGACAGCAATACTGTCAAGGTGTTTCGTCCTGAAAACAGTGCTGCAACCTTCCATGCGTTGTGCACCACCATTCAGCAAACATTGCAATCGGTATTCCAAACAGAAGCGCTTACGGTGTACCTGAGCGGGCCTGTCGGCTGTATGGCAGGGACAACAGGCCGGATACAAGCAGGCCTGGGCAGCCTCTGTCGGAACTGCACCCTGGCAGATACTGACCCCGTGCAGCAATTCGCACCGCAATTCGTCCCTCCCGTTGACCAAACGTGGCTACCTGACATCATGGCAGATTCTGTCGACCTTGGCTGGCAGATCATAAAAAGCTGGAAGGGCTTCAACTTCCGCAAAGAGGCCTTTGCCACCAGGAAATCTTTTACCGACCACAGAACACTGACATTCGCCATTGTTCTGCCTCTCATATCAGCAGCCCTGTTTGCAATCATCTATCTGTGGGTTGATTACACCAAACTCCTCAAAGAACAAAACAACCTCAATAGTCAGATCCGAGCGGTATTTACTGAAACCCTGCCGGAAGTAACAAGAATTGTAGACCCCATCCAGCAACTCGAGGTCAAGATCCGTGAAACCAGACAAACCTCCATGGATAAAGACGGGAGTCTGCCCACTGTCACCATCCTCGATATCCTGGCTGAAGTATCCGCAAACATCCCCGCATCACTTGAAACCCGGCTGGCCCGCTTTGTGGTGGATGACAATGGACTGCGACTCAAAGGGAGCACCGACACGTTCAACACTGTGGATGCAATCAAAAAAGGCCTGGAGCAATCTCCCGCGTTCAGCAATGTAGAGATCAGTTCGGCAAATCTTGATCCCAAAAGCTCAAAGATTCGCTTCGAGCTGAAACTGACCCTGAGAGGTGTTTGAGCCATGACCGTTCTGATTTTTACAAACGCCATGCAGAGGGTATTGGGCAAGACTGGCCTGAACAAACTTGAGAGCCGGGAAAAACGTGTTGTGCTGGCCGGAGCCCTCTTTCTCTTTTGTTTTGCCTTGTTTCATTTTGCTGTTTCACCCCTGATCCAGGCCCGGCAGCAGACACAAAAAGCAGTTATTACCAAAAAAGAAGATATAATAAAGATACATCGGCTCCAGGAAGAGTACCGCAAACTTCAGGCCCAAGCGGTGGAGATCCAGAACAGATTGCAAAAAAGGCCCCTTGCATTCACCCTTTTTTCATTCATTGAAGAGCAGGCCACAAAAGCCAAGGTCAAGCAGCAGATCAACTCTATGACCCCTTCAACCTCAGAGGGCGAAGGCCCCCTGCAGGAATCTCGGGTGGACCTCAAACTTGAAAGGATCTCACTGCAGCAACTGGTGGACTTCCTGGAGCACGTCGAGTCAACAGACAATGTTGTGGTGATCAAACGTATCTCGATTCAGGAAAACAGTAAAGAAGAAGGCGCGCTTGATGCGGTGATGCAGATTATAACATTTACTAAAAAATCCTGACCATGACCTTTTCCCCAAATACATTCCGGCGCTGGTCTCTTTATACCATCTATGGCCTGCTTTTGGTCACACTCCTGCTCTACGTTCGCTTTCCGGCACAAAAATTCAAAGGCTTCTGTACCCACCTCATCACCCAGCAATTTCCTGGTTATGAAAACACCATTGAGTCCTTGCACTATCAATTCCCACTCACCCTTGTGGCCAGAAACATTCAAGTGCAAAGCAAGGATAAAGCAGCAAAAAAAGTCTTTGACATAGAACAACTCACCATTAAACCTGACCTGAAGGTGCCCGGAAAGAACTTCTCTCTCGGCATCACCGCCTATGGCGGGAAACACCAGATATCCCTGTCACTCGACCTGAGCCACAACACCTTTACCCTGCCGAAAATAGAGATTAATGAACTTGACCTGAAGAAACTCCCTTGGCTGCAGACTCAGACCGGACGTAACATTACCGGTCTTTTCACAGCACGTGGGAATTATGCAGGGCAAACAGGCCAGGATATCGCCCTGGGAACAGGAGAGGGTTCCGCCCACATCAAAAACGGCACCTTTGAGCTGCTTTACCCCATCCTTTCTCTCAACAACATCGATATCGACAAAGGAGAGGTCCTCGTCAAACTGGTGAGCCGGAAGATACTTCTGAGCAAGGGAACATTTAACGGCAGAGAACTTTCGGGGACATTTGCAGGTAAAATCTCTTCACTCAATGCAGCATTTGCCGCCATGCAGCTTGACCTGACAGGCTCCTTGACGCCTTTGCCCGCTCTGGTGAAACAGAGCGGAAAGGCCCAACCGTTATTACTTCAGTTACAACAAAACGAGGCCGCACTTCCTTTTCACCTGAAAGGGACAATTGCTCAACCCGTCTTCCTTTTCGACTCATAACATACTGATATAATGGCTAAGTACTTTAAAAAAATAATTCCATTTATCATCATAACCATAGTGGCCGCTGGTGGGGTTGAAATTTTTTACAGATTTGCGTTCACCAGGCTCATGGCCACAAGCCCTGAACCCAGAGTTCAAGACGCAGCGACAACTATTGCCACGCCAATCACTGAAGGGAAGAATAAACGAGCAGACCACCAGGTGATTCTCAAACGTAATCTTTTTGGGCCTCCCCCAAAAGAAAACAAACCCGATAAGACTGCACAAACTGCAGCTGAGCAACTTGCAGCGACCTCCCTTGATTTAGGTCTTCTTGGCACTATCAGCGGCTCACCCAAGAACCGTCGTGCCATCATCCTAGACAAAAAAAAGAAGACGCAGGATATCTATTTTCAGGGTGATGTGATACAAGGAGCGCTTATCAAAGAGATCCAACGCGGAAAAATCATTCTCAACAGAGACGGTAAAGATGAGATTCTTGTCCCTGAAACTCCGAAAACTAACGCCACCCCCCCGACCAACCCTGCTCTTTTCTCCCAGACACCACCGGAGATGGCACCAGAGCCCTCCACGGAACTCCTTCCAGAGGGGTTAGTAGAACCAGAACCCGTGGAACCGATAGAACCCATAGAACCCATAGAACCCATAGAACCCATAGAGCCCCCGGAGCCAATACTCAATACCACAATGGAACCCAATGACGGAACCCCTATAAAAACACTGCGTAATCGTCTCCCATAGAACTTTTTACCAGCCAACAAGAACAATAAATCAGGATAAGCCATGAGTTTGCTTCATCTTCCAAGAATCTCTTTTAACTGCAAGGCGCTTTGCCTGCCACTGATTGCCGGCCTGCTGCTTCACTTTACTCCATACCTCTGCGTGGCCCAGGAGCCAGCGACAAAACAAGCACAGGATAAAACCTCCGAGCGATTTATCACCATTGATTTTGATAATGTTGACATCCGACTGTTCATAAAATATATCAGCGAACTGACTGGAAAAAATTTTGTAGTTGATAAGGCGGTACAAGGTAATGTCACCATTATCTCTCCCACCAAGATATCAGAAGATGCAGCATATCAGCTCTTTGAGTCAGTCCTGGAGGTGAACGGCTTCACAACAGTACCGGCCGGGGCTATCAGCAAGATAATGCCGGCCTCGCGCGCTCTTTCCCAGAATATTAACACCCTCAGCCATGGAGACCCATCCCGGCCCGAAGACAAGATTGTCACCCAGATTATTCCCTTGCGCTATTCCACTCCTGACGAGATGAAAAAGGTGCTGGCCCCTTTAGTGTCCAAAACATCTGTGGTCATCGCCCACAGCCAGTCAGGAATGCTGATTATCACCGAGACCCTCTCCAATATCCAGAAGCTCTTGACCATCATTGAAGCCATTGATGTCCCGCTTACCGATGAAGAGATTGCTGTAATCCCACTCAACCATGCTTCTTCAACTGTGGCGGCCACTGCCATCAATACAATTTTCCAGCAAGCTCCCGGCCCCAAGGGGGGAAAGCCTCTTTCCGCTCTTAAAATCGTAGCCTATGAACCCATCAACAGTCTTATTCTGGTCGCCTCGCCCACCGATGTCGCTCGGGTAAAACACCTGATAACCCTGCTAGACAGCGAGATGAAGCAGAGTGAGGGAAATATCCATGTGGTCTATCTGCAACATGCAACAGCGAAAGATCTGGCAACGGTATTAACCGCTCTGCCCGGTCAACAGAGTACTGATCCGGCAAAAAAAGGTGAGGCACCGACTCTTTCCAAAGATGTCAAGATCATGCCTGATACAGAAACCAACTCTCTGATCATCACTGCCTCGCGTACCGAATTTAAAGAGCTGAAGGATGTCATCAATAAGCTGGATATCCCCAGACGGATGGTCTATCTGGAGGCGCTGATCATGGAGGTGGATGCTGATGCCACCTTTGATGTGGGGGTCAACTGGATGGCAGGCGGTGTCTTTGCCGATGGAACAGGACAGATGCTCTCCGGATTTGGCGGCAGCGCAGGTTATAAACTAGCTGACACCATCGGCTATACGCCTGCTGTTCCGGCTACTGACACGACGCCGGCTATTCCCGCTACTGCCGCCATTGGTCAGGGGTTTTCCCTGGGCGTGTTAAAACAGGGGATCAAGATCGGCGGTATCACCTTTCCAGATATCGGTTCCGTATTAAGGGCCTACAAAACAGATAGCAATGTCAATGTTATTGCCACTCCCCAGATCCTGACCACCGACAACAAAAAAGCGGAAATCAGTATCGGCGAGAATACGCCTTATCTCACCAGAACACAGGCCGCCATAGACAGCACAGGCACAGACACAGGCTCCATCGGTTACCAGAACTATGAATATAAGGATATTGCCACCAAGCTGACCATCACCCCGCAGATCAATCAGGCCGATATCCTGCGCCTGGAAATCGCCACCGAGGTCAGCAAGCTCAAGGCAGGCTCTGCAGCTGATAAGCCCACCACCTTCAAGCGCACCGCCACGACCACCGTCCTCGTCAAAGACAACAATACCATCGTCATCGGCGGCATCATTGGCCAGGATGACACTGAAGGCGAGTACAAGATTCCGCTCTTAGGGGACATTCCAGTGCTCGGCTGGCTCTTCAAGGAGAAGAACACCAGCCGGAAGAAGACCAACATGTTCATCTTCATCACCCCCAGGATTATTAAAAATCCTGGCGACATGGCCGGTGTCACTGCTCTCAAGACCGACACCATCGAAAAAGATATCCCTGAGGCAAAACAAATCCTGGCCAACCCAATGGCGAACGCCCATGTCCTGACCCTGATAGACCAAGGTTTTGAGCTGATGCAAAAAGGGAAATATGAGGAAGCCAAAGAGCAGTTCAACAAGGCGCTGAGTATGGATGCTTATAACCCTTACGCCCAGTTCAACCTGGCCACCATCAGTGAGCGTGAAAATAAACCTCAGCAAGCAATCAAGTACTACCAGATGATCTTGGACAATCACAGTAAGCAGGCAGCATTGCTCGACTCCGGAAATCCCAACGCGGATAGCGCTCTGCTTGAAACATGCAGGGAGAATCTCAAGCGATTACAGAAAATACAGCCACCCCCACTGGAATCAACAAACTAGAATTATTGTAATTATTCCGCACAAACAAGAGTAACTGGCTGTTTTGTACTTATTTTCGCGCAGAGCCGCAGAGGCGCTGAGAAAAACCTTCTTGTCCTTCTCAGCGGCTCTGCGCGAGATCAATCTTAATTTGTGGACCAACTGAATAGTTACGAATTATTAAGTAATCCTGAACAGAGCGCGGTATCAGCAAGCATCCATGAACCAGTTACAAAACATCCTGACCGAACACTTCAACCTACCACCAGAGGCTGGAGAACTGGCCCTGGAGACCCAGGCGGAAAAGGGCGGTCAATTAGTCAGGATCCTGATCAAGCAAAACAACCTCGACGAGATTGACCTCCTGGAAACTCTGGGGCGACAGTTACATATGGAAGTCGTACGCACGCTTCCACCCGAGATCCAGACTGATTTTACCGCCGGCATCGCCATCGCCTTTCTCAAAAAAAACAGCATGGTTCCTGTGGCAACTCAGGACGATGCCTATATTGCCATCAATGATCCATTCAGTTTTCAAGCCCTTGACGATCTTCGCGCCATCCTGGGCTGGAGCGGTGTCCGCCCGGTCCTCTGCCCCCTGGCTGCCATTACCACAGCCATCAATTTTTCCTATGACATGACCCAGGATTCAGCTGAAGAGGTCATGCAGGACATTGACAGCGAAGATCCTGAGGCCCTCTTTTCCGAAATTGAGGAAACCGGTGACCTGCTTGATGACACGAGCGATGCCCCGGTCATCCGTCTGGTCAACCTCATGTTTGCCCAGGCCGTGCGCGATAACGCCTCCGATATCCACATCGAGCCCTACCAGAACAGCCTGAAGATCCGTCAGCGCCTGGACGGCATCCTTTACGACATGCTCAGCCCGCCCAAACATGTCCAGTCGGCGCTGATCTCGAGAATCAAGATCATGGCCAATCTGAACATTGCCGAAAAGCGGCTGCCTCAGGATGGACGTATTGAGTTGAAGATCGGCAATAAAGATATTGATCTCCGGGTCTCAACCCTGCCCACCTCATTCGGCGAACGGGTCGTGCTCCGTCTGCTCGACAAATCTTCGGTATTGATCACCCTGACCGAGCTCGGTATGCCTGATGACCGGTTTGTGCCTTTTTCCCAACAGATCAAGGCGGCCAACGGTATCGTCCTGGTCACCGGTCCTACCGGCAGCGGCAAGACCACCACCCTCTATGCGGCCTTAACCTCGATTAACAATACCGACATCAATATCATTACCGTAGAAGACCCCATCGAATACCGGATCAGCGGCATCGGTCAGGTGCAGGTCAATCCCAAGATCGACCTCACCTTCGCCTCCGGCCTCCGTTCCATTGTCCGCCAGGATCCTGATGTTATCCTGATCGGTGAGATCCGTGACACCGAGACGGCAGAGATTGCCATCCAGTCTGCCCTGACCGGTCATCTGGTCTTTTCCACCCTGCATACCAATGACGCCGCCAGCGCCATAACCAGACTCATCGACATGGGCGTCGAGCCCTTCCTTCTTTCATCATCAATCAATGCCATCCTCGCTCAGCGTCTGGTACGTATTATCTGCCCTCACTGCAAAGAGGCTTATATACCGGAGAAGGAAGCGCTGCTGAAACTGGGGATCCAGCCGGATGAACCCCGCCAGCCGGCATACAGAGGAAAGGGATGCGCGAAATGCCACCATACCGGGTACAAGGGAAGATGCGGTATTTTTGAGCTGCTGCTCATGGATCGGGAGATGAAACACATGATTCTGACGACTGCCAACGCCGAAGAAATAAAGGAACAGGCCATCAAAAACGGAATGATCACCCTGCGCCAGGACGGCGCCATGAAGGTCCTGCAGGGGATCACCACCATTGAAGAGGTGTTCAGGGTTTCAAAGGAGTAATAAAGCTGTTAATGCTTGGTGAAGGCCGGATTGAACATAATCCACGGAAAACGGTATTCATCGGCCCCGATATCACAGCCGGAAAGGATTCCATATCCAGGTCGCGGGTCGCCATCGATGTCATCATAGGGAGCGATACGTGAATAGATGAACATATTTGATCCGCAAATTCCTTTGTCCTTTGCCGGAGAGGCCCCTGAAAGATGATACGTCGCATTCAGAAGGGGATCGACATGAAGATTGCTGCTCTTATTTTCGTATGTTCCATTTATATTATTCACTTCACCGATAATGGAATAGTCGGCAATCACTGAAATAGTTGCGGCTGCTTGTTCCATATAGAGAGTAGTACCCTCTTCCCAGACTATGGTATTTTTCAAATAAGAGGTGAGGGTTGAGCCGCCAACTGCGAATAAGGAGATGCCATTCGCCTTGGTGGCCGCCTGATTATTGCTGACGGTAGTATTGTCATGTGCAGCTCCATTTCAGCGCTGTCAGCGGTGGTAGCCAGAATAGCCCCTCCTTCTACTATTGCCTGATTCCCGGCCAGAATATTGTTTTCCAGAACAGCATTCAAGCTGCTCCCGGCCCCACTCACATTAAGACTCAGGCCACCCCCCGATGATCCCAGATTTCCCATAATCTTATTTTTAGTCATAGTAAGGTTAAGAGTTGATAATGCATAAGAGTTCGCAGAAACTCCAGCACCAGGCCAGGGAGTGTCAATTGGCCACTGAAAATTCCCCTCGATAAGGGTATCATTTACCGTAACGGTCATCGCAGAATTATTATCAGCGTACAGGGAGATTGCCTGTCCCCGAAATGAAACCAGTTGGCAATGGTCAACAACGAGACCTATCGTGCTACTATTAGCGGACACCGCAAAACCCTGCCGCTGCGAATCTGTTAGCCCCTGAAAGGTGAAATAGGCCAGACGCAGGTCAACACTCCCCAGGCCGCCGATACTCATGTTGAGTATCGGATTATCGGTGGAAGAAGTCACTCGGGTCAAGGAGGGATCATGGCTCTGGGCGGTAAAATCCGCATTCCACCCCCCTTCAATGGCAAGTTGCGCTGACAAGGAGACAGGCAGAGTCTCAGTAATATGGATATTCTCCGTATAGTTTCCCTGTGCGACCTTGATGGTCGTTGTCGCGTAATCCTTGGCCAGAGTTACAGCCGAGGCTATCTTACGACAGGGAGTAGATGTGCTGGTGCCACAATCGAGTGGATAGGGATCAGCAGAACCATTTGCAAGTACATACAGGACAGGGTAGGTGACACCAGCCATCGCAGGTTGCTGCTGAAGAATCAACCCCAAAGAGAGCAACACAAGAAGCAAGGCTTTCATACCACCACCTCTTTTTGTAGAAAGATTGATACTCCTGATTCATTCCAGAGCAACCCGGGCAACCTTTCGCCAGAACAGTCTGGAATGAATAACGATGCAGGCCCCCCGGATAGAACTTCCCGTACGTCCAGTAATCAGACCTTGAATCTGCTGATCAGCTCCCGGAGTTTTTCGGCCAGGGCGGCCAGATCACCCGCCCGGCCATTGACTTCACCGGCACTGCGGCTCATTTCCTGGATAACCCCGCTGACCCCGGTGATATCACCGGCGATATCACCGGAAACTGCTGAGGTCTGGGCCACGTTTTCATTAACCTCGGTGATGCCTTGGGCCGCCTGCACGACATTACCGCCAATCTCACCCGTGGTCGCAGCCTGCTCTTCAATAGCCGTAGCAATGGTGGTGACAATCTCGTTGACCTGATCAATTACCGCTGAGATTTCGCGAATCTCCTCGATGGTCTCGCCGGTCGAGGACTGAATGCCTTCAATCTGCTGTTTGATCTGCTGCGTGGCATCCGATGTCTGCTTGGCCAGAACCTTGATCTCGTTGGCGACTACGGCAAAACCCTTACCGGCCTCACCGGCCCGTGCCGCCTCAATGGTGGCATTCAGGGCCAGCAGATTGGTCTGTTCCGAGATCTCGCTGATCACCTCGGTCACCTTGCTGATCTCACTTGCCGCCTTGCCAAGCACATTCACCTTCTCCGAAGCCCCGCGGGCCTGCTCCACCGCCGCCCGGGTAATGGAGCTGGCCTGTTCCGTATTGTCGGCAATCCTGGAAATAGTTGCACTCATCTCCTCGGTGGCTGTGGCTACCATATTGACATTGGTGGCGGCCTGTTCACTGGCTGCCGCCACAGAGTTCATGTTGGCGCTCATCTCCTCGGCAGCGGCAGCCACACTGTTAGTCCGCTCAGATGAACTATTTGCCCCTTCCTCCATACCCCTCGCCAGCGTCGAAAGCTCACCTGAGGAGGCAGCCATTGACTGCACACTCTCCTGCAGCTCCAGCACAATGCCCCGCACATTGCGCAGAAAGGCGTTAAAACAGGTCCCCAGTTCCCCAAACTCATCCAGCACCCCCGATTGATAGCCATCAGGACATTCTCGACAGCTCTTGAACTGATTCGCCAGAAGCCTTGGGCAGCGAACCACCGAGGCAAATGAGCCACATGTCTCCCAGCAATTAGAGCTCTCATCATCGCAACCACATTCCAGATGCACTTCCTGCAAGCCATCAGGGCAATTCAGCGACTTCAGCCCCTTAGTGACGAGGTGCTGGGTCAGGTCGCCACGACCAGCCTGCTCAAACTTGTCGATCACCATCCGCAGGGGGTTTTTAATCAGGAGATTAATGGTAAAATTTAACGCCATGAGTAGCAGAAAAAGAAAAACAACGCCACCGGCCAGCAGCTTATAGACGGTTGCTGAAATGGCATTCACCGTGCTGGTTATATCCTGAGGAATCGCGAGAACACCAATGGTTTTTCCATTAAAATCCTTTAGCGGCCCATAAATAGTAAACAAATGTTTTCCATCTTTAAAAACCTGGTCATAAATCGCATCCTCTTGCTCCATGACCTTACGCAGAAAAGGATATCGCGCCTCAGGGATAGACATGGAGTGTGTTTTTGCAAGATAAACGAATTCATTCTTTTCTGGAATAATGACGGACAAGTTTATTCCAAATTTGTCCTTTAACTCAATCACCATGGCATCATTCAGATCTTTACCGAACTCAACCGCTCCGACATGCTTACCCTCAAAAAAGACAGGGGCCACACCGCGCATTCCGCTACCTAATACACCTGCTTCCAAGCCAGTGACGGTTTTTTTCTGCTGATTGGCCTGGACTATGGTGTGACGCACAGATGAAAGATCATCGCCGAATTTGTCCGGTTTATGCAGTCGCAGAAACGAGGTCGCCGGCGGCGTCAAAAATTGAAACTGATTAATATTTATCTCTTTTTTCACCTTGTTGTACATCGGCAGAGTAAGGGCGGAGAGTCCAGCCCTGTCTCCCTGGGCAAAGAGACGTTGTGCCTCCGGCATTTCTGCAATAAGCAAGGCCATAGACAATGCCTCTTTGGAATTATCCAAAATTAACTTCTGCATCTGTTCATATCGAGCCTTAAGTTGTAATTGTTCTCCTTGTAATGTCGATTTCTTCTTCTCTATAGCGGTGCTGGCGACAATCCCTCCCACCAGAAAGAAAAAAGCAAAACCAATGAGAAAAAGCAATTTGGCCTTCACGGTCTGTGGCACTATTTTTTTCAACATAGTATTCTCCAATCGTTTACTGCCCGGAAAGCAGGCAATGATACACAATCGTCATTCGTTAACATCATATGATTCGCATCAGATGATACCCAAGCCCTTCAACAGCAATACCACCATGACCAGCAGGCCAAGAAGCAATATCGCGGCAATGATTCCCCGTAACTTTCCACCCCCAAATTTCGATGTTCTTTCCTTGGCATCCAGAGCGGCAGCGCGAAGCTGACAGACGCCGCAATACATTTTTGAATCGATCTCCTGCATAAATTCCGGATGAAAAGACTCCCCACAACCGGCACAGACTTGGCTGGGCATGGCTGTTGATGCAGGCTCCTCTCCCACTTTCGTTTCTTCAGCTGCGGTTCCTTCTTCAACCGGCAAGCTGACCTCAGGCTCTGCTTCAGGAACTGTTTCTTCCTCTAATGCCGGTTCCGCAGCGGGAACCACTTCTTCTTCCTGCTCTGCTTCAGACTCAGGAACGGCTTCTTCCTCTGGCACCGGTGCAGGCTCGGGAACTATTTCTACTTCGACCTCTGACTCTTCCTCTGCAGCCAGTTCCGGCGTGGAAACGCCCTCTTCCTCAAGCCCCGCTTCCCGCTCAGGGATCCATTCTACTCCAGAATCTGCTACCGGCTCAAAAACTTCTTCTTTGTCTGGTGCCGGAGGAACTGCGAGAACCACTTCTTCTTCATGCGCCGCTTCAGGCCCAGGAACGGCTTCTTCCTCTGCTGCCGGTTCCAGGGGCTCGGTGGGCACTTCTTCCACAAGCTCTATTTCAGGCTCAAAAACTGTTGCTGCTTCCGGCGCCTGCTCCGGTTCTGGAACTTCAGGAACTATTTCCAATTCCGGCTCTAACTCCAGTCCGGCAACAGTTTCCATCACCATTTCTGCTGCGGGCTCAAGGGATATGCCCTCATCACCGACAGGAGACACACCACCTCCACCTTCCGTCGCCAATATAGCCGCGACACTGGCCAGTTCACCTACCGGCGGCCCCGTCAACCTCTCCTGGGTCAAAAGAAAGACCTTTTCACATCGCGGACACCTGAGCTTCATGCCAATCACCGAATCCGCCGCAGTACCGGCGACCCCACAATGCGGACAGGTAATCTTCAACTCCATGATCCTGAATACCTTATCACATTGCGGACAGCGGACTTTTTCTCCAGGCATGGAACCATGTGCGGAACCTACCACCCCGCAATGGGGACAAGTCATTTTCATCTAAACCTCCAACTCAAGTATGTTCACGACATAATACACACACAACAAAGATAACCAATTAACTTGTAGTATAAAAAACAAAGCAAATCAAACATGAATTGTTCACCAACACGATAAATTGGATAAATTGGGGACAGCCCCCGATACGGACGGGGACAGTCCCCAATTTATCCAATTTATTATGTCTCTATATTTTTATTGACTCATGCATCGACCTCAGATAAAGTAATACAAAATTTAAAAAGGTATTACAAATGCTCAAACGATTTACTATCTCCATAGAAGAAAACCTGCTGGATGACTTTGATACCTATATGCAGCAGCATCATTATAAAAATCGCTCAGAAGCAATCCGCGACCTGATTCGTGCCCGTTTTGTCCGGAACGAATGGGCTGCAGACAAGAATGTGATGGGGGTGATCTCCCTGGTATATGACCACCACAGGCCACAGCTGCAGGAGAAGATCACCGAACTGCAGCATGACTATCATCACCAGATTGTTTCTACCACCCATATCCACATGGATCATAACAATTGTCTGGAGGTTATTATTATCCGGGGCAAGGCCGCCGAAGTCCAGAAACTGGCGGACAGCCTCATTGCCCTGCGCGGAGTCCGCAATGGCAAACTGGCCATGAGCTCGACAGGTGAACACCTGCACTAAGCCGCTGTAAAAAAATAACATGGCCATTTTAACGCCCGGAGCGGCATAAGGAGCCGTAACGAAATAGATATAAATGGCCATGTTATTTCGTAACGGCTCCTAATCTACTTAACCTTCATCTTTCACCTTCAATGCATATCTCAGAAGGCATCCTTACCGGGCCAGTACTTTTGGGCGGTGGAGCCTTAACCATTCTTGGCACGGCAGTCGGCTTCAGAAAACTGCACTACGAACGGATTATGACCGTGGCCCTGCTTGCCTCTACTTTTTTTGTGGCCTCACTGATCCATATCCCCATAGGCCCAGGGTCCGTTCACCTCCTTTTGGGAGGACTGATGGGCCTCATTCTTGGTTGGGCAGCTTTCCCGGCGATCCTGGTAGCCCTGCTGCTCCAGGCCCTTTTCTTTCAATATGGCGGACTGCTGGTTCTAGGTGTCAACACCTTCAACATGGCTGCCCCTGCCGTACTCTGCGGGTTGGTTCTTAAACCATGGCTGCACAAGGGGAAAACCCGGCAGCTCACTGCTGGGTTTCTGGCAGGTTTCTGTTCCATCATGTTTTCAGCACTCCTCACCGCAGGCGCCCTTTGGTTCTCCGACAAGGGCCTGTCTCATGCTGCCGCGATACTGCTTGCCAGCCACCTGCCGGTCATGCTGATCGAGGGATGTATTACTTTGTTTATAATCGGCTTTCTCGCCCGTGTTCAACCGGAAATACTCGATTTTACCATCATCAATCAACAGGAAGAAATAGACATTATCCAGCAAGATCATGAAAAAAAACTTTAATGCCCCTCACTGCCTGATGCAAAGGAACCTGCAGGCTCTCCGCATTCTTCCACTCTTCATGATAGCACTCTGGCTCTTCCCTGCCCTGTCTCACGCCCACAAGATCCGGGTCTTTGCCTGGACCGCCGGCGACACGGTCACTGTTGAAAGCAGCTTTTCCGGAGGACGCCCCCTGGTCCACGGTACGGTTGAGGTGCAGGATGCAGCCACCGGCATCACCCTGCTCCAGGGAAAAACCAATGAAAAGGGTATCTTCACCTTTTCTCTGACAGAAACAGATCAACACAAAAGTACAGAGCTGCGGATTATTGTCTCAGGCGGCGAAGGGCATCGCAATGAATGGCTGCTGCCGACAGAATCTGCCCGACATGACAGCGAACAAAAGAGCAGTCACACGAAAGAATCAACTCCCGCTCCGGACAAAATCAGCTCAGGACATAACAGCACGGAGGAGCTCACCGGAATCCTGGATCAGCTCCTGGAAGAGAAGCTGGCACCCATCCGCCGGAGTCTGGCTCAGGCCGAAAATCAGCAACCCGGGCTCAGCGATATTCTCGGAGGAATTGGCTATCT
The DNA here is from genome assembly GCA_043826415.1 of Pseudomonadota bacterium. Taxonomy (GTDB): domain Bacteria; phylum Desulfobacterota; class Desulfobulbia; order Desulfobulbales; family Desulfocapsaceae; genus UBA2270. The sequence continues at coordinate 30,970 of JBDRQE010000052.1, read as the reverse complement.
CATTGGCATTGCCGGGATTATCGCCTGGATGAAAAGCAAAAAATAATGCGAACAAGTAAACAGTTACCATCGAGGACATAATGAACCAAAAACTTCTGACCCCCCTGTGCGCCCTGGCTTTTTCACTCCTTGCACCTTCCGGCCACGCCCATTTCGGCATGGTCATCCCGTCCACGAATAATGTAAACCAGCAGCATCCCGCCGTCCATCTCAACCTCTCCTTTTCGCACCCTTTTGCCGGTCTGGGCATGGACATGGATCGGCCTGCCGCTTTTTACAGCAGCAAAGAAGGCCGGAAGGAAGAACTGACCGCAAAACTCTCTGCGACCAAAGTCATGGGACACCAGGGATGGACACTTGACTACACACCGCAACGGCCAGGAGTATTCTGGTTTGTCATGGAGCCTCAACCCTACTGGGAGCCATCCGAAGATCTCTCCATTATTCACTATACCAAAACAGCCATCTCCGCCTTTGATGGAGATGAGGGCTGGGCAGAACCTCTGGGCCTGAAGACCGAGATCGTCCCCCTGCTCCGCCCCTTTGGTAATTATGCAGGGAATACCTTTGTCGGCCAGGTATTGCTGGATGGAAAACCGGTACCCGGATCCATGGTTGAGGTCGAATTTTATAATCAGAATACTGATAAATCGGGGCAGAAAGTGCTGCAGGCACCAAGCGATGCCCATGTGACCCAGGTTATCCTGGCAGATGACAGGGGTGTTTTTTCCTTCAGTTGTCCAATTGCCGGCTGGTGGGGGTTTGCCGCCTTAAACGATGGCAATTTCACTATCAAGGATCCACAGGGGAGAGAAAAAGGGGTGGAACTCGGGGCTGTGCTCTGGCTCTACTTTGACTCCTTTCCCCAGGCGGAATAACTCCAATGCTGGAAGAGCCTTTTGCCATCGGCCATTCGTTGCTGCACAGGCGTGACGCCAGAGTTAAGATAATAGCCGCCTGTGTACTGACCTTGATTCTGGCCCTGACCGAATCCTTTGTGGTGGCGGCAAGTGGTTTCATCGGTGCCGGCCTGCTCCTGGCTGTCGGTCGACTGCAACCACGTCAGGTTCTGAGGCATTTACTGACCGCAAATCTGTTCGTTCTCTTTCTGTGGCTGACACTTCCTCTCACCTATGGCGGCGACACAATGACTGCCCCAGGAGGGATCACCTTGAGCAGCACCGGCATCCATCTCTGTGCACTGATTACCCTGAAGACCAACGCCATTATTCTTACTCTTCTGTCCCTGCTCTCCACCTCAAGCATTGCCGATCTGGGACATGGCCTGGAAGGTCTGGCGATACCCCCGAAGCTTTGCTTCATGCTTTTATCCACCTATCGTTATATCTTTGTCATCCATCAGGAATATCAACGACTGCAGCGTGCCGCCAGAATGCGGGGTTTTGTGGCGCGCACCAACCTGCACACCTACAGGACCTTCAGCCATCTTTTCGCCATGACCCTGGTCAAAAGCTGGAACCGGGCCAGACGGGTCCACCAGGCCATGCTCCTGCGGGGGTTCAATGGTCAGCTTATCCCACTGCACCAGCCGCAGCCGGCAAAGACAGATTTTCTGTTCCTCCTGATCCTGCTCTTCTTTTGCGCTATACTGGCCGCATTGAATCTGCTCTGAGCTCTGCACCTCGTCAGCTATCAGCTTCCGCCTTTTCTGTAATCCCTTATCTTCTGCTGCCACTGCGCTGGTCCACTCTTGTGCACAGACTCGCCCCTGCTGTCCACAGCAACGGTCACCGGCATATCTTCCACCTCAAACTCATAGATGGCCTCCATGCCCAGATCAGCAAAGGCCACCACCCGTGATTTTTTGATCGCCTTTGAGACCAGATAGGCCGCACCGCCGACAGCCATCAGATAGACCGCACCATATTTTTTAATAGACTCGATAGCGACATCACCCCGTTCCGACTTGCCGATCATGCCCAGCAGACCGGTCTGGGCCAGCATCATCTCGGTATATTTATCCATACGGGTGGAGGTAGTGGGACCGGCAGGACCGACGACCTCGTCACCAACCGGATCAACCGGGCCGACATAGTAGATAAATTTTCCTTTAAAGTCTACGCCTGCAGGCAAAGGTTCTCCTTTAGCCAGCAACTGCCGGATACGGCCATGGGCAGCGTCCCGTCCGGTGAGGATGGTTCCATTCAGCAGCAGGGTCTCACCAATCCGCCAGTCGGCAATTTCTTTGCGGCTGATTGTGTCAAGCTGCACTCGTTTTACCTCTGGACCCATTTCCCATTTAATCTGCGGCCAGTCCTCCAGATGAGGGGGCTCAAAATGAGCGGGACCATTGCCGTCGAGAATAAAGTGGATGTGACGGGTGGCAGCGCAGTTGGGAATCATGGCCACCGGCAGGGAGGCCGCATGGGTGGGGCAATCCTTGATCTTGACATCGAGTGCCGTGGTCAGTCCGCCCAGCCCCTGAGCGCCGATGCCTAAATTATTGACTGCCTCATAAATCTCCAGGCGCAGTTCTTCTCTCCGGTCAACCGGCCCGCGTTCGATCAACTCCTGGATGTCAATGGGTTCCATCAGCGATTCCTTGGCCAGCACCATGGCCCGGTCAACCGTCCCGCCAATACCGATTCCCAGGATTCCCGGTGGGCACCAGCCGGCGCCCATGGTCGGTACGGTCTTCACCACCCAGTCAACGATGGAGTCGCCGGGATTCAGAGTCACAAACTTGCTCTTATTCTCCGAGCCGCCGCCCTTGGCCGCAATGCGGATATCGACAATGCTGCCGGGAACAAGTTCAGTGTAAATGACCGCCGGGGTATTATCCCCGGTATTTTTCCTTTTTCCCGCCGGATCGGCCAGCACTGAGGCACGCAGGGGATTTTCCGGATTAAGCCAGGCCCGGCGCACTCCTTCATCCACCAGCTCCTGAAGACTCAGATCCGTATCAAAACGGCACTGCATACCAACCTTGAGAAAGACGGTGACAATACCGGTGTCCTGACAGATCGGACGCCGGCCAATGGCTGCCATCCGGGAGTTGATCAGGATCTGGGCCATGGCGTCTTTGGCTGCCGGATTCTGCTCTTTTTCATAGGCGCGGGCCATGGCCTGGATAAAATCGCGGGGATGAGCATAAGAGATAGACTGCAGGCTGTCGGCGATGGAGCTGATAAAATCTTCCGGATTGATGATAGTCATAGCTGAAGGGATGAGTTTGGCTGGAAATATGGAGAAGTTATTTATGCACAGAGGGTTGTTGTCTTACACACCATGCCTGCCAGATTTTCCTGATGGCCACAGCCGCAGGACTCTGCGCATTGCAGACCACCGGCAGACCCTGCACCTGGGATTCAACCACCAGAGGATCAAAAGGAATATGGCCTAAGACCTCAACACCCCTTTCACCACAGGCGGAAACTATTGCCGCGGTCATTTCCGGATGCAGATCCCATTTATTGATACAGACAAAGGACTGTAACTTGAAATGCAGTGCCAGGTCAAGGACTCGTTCCAGATCATGCCAACCCGATTGCGTGGGTTCGGTCACGGCCAGCACCGTATCGACACCGGAGAGGGAGGCAATCACCGGACAACCAATTCCTGGCGCGCCATCAATCAGGATCAGGTCGGCCCCAGTCTCTTCTGCCAGCTCCCGGGCCTGCCTCTTGACAAAGGCGACCAGCTTGCCTGAATTTTCTTCACCGGCAAAGAGCTGGGCATGCACCAGGGGGCCATAGACAGTATCGGAGATAAACCAGTTGCCGCAGTAATTTTCATCGAGCACAATGGCCTGTTCCGGGCAGAAATGGGCACAGACACCACAGCCTTCACAACTCAAAGGGTTCATCAGAGCCGTTGGTCCAACGGGGTCCATCGTAATAGCCTCAAACTGGCACAAATCTACACAGGTTCCACAGCCGCTGCACTGATCGCTTAAGACCCTGGCCTTGACACCGGAGCGGAATTCATGCCGACTGCGAGGCTTCGGATCCAGCAATAGATGGAGGTCTGCAGCATCGACATCGCAATCCACGAGGACCTTATTTTCCGCCAGAAAAGCAAGCGATCCCACCAGACTGGTCTTGCCGGTCCCGCCCTTACCGCTTAAGATAACAATTTCTTTCATGCACATATCTCCTCTATCAGGGCCTGCAGAGCAGGACGCAGATCCGGGCGGGCCTCCACCAGGGCCTGGCCCCGGGCATACCCCTCGGCAATCTTGCGGTCAAAGGGAATTTGAAGCAGCACCGGGATCTGTTCCTGCCGACACCACTCTTCCACCCGGTCGTCCCCCAGATCAGCCCGATTGATGATCACCCCGCAGGGCTTGGAGAAATTGACCAGGACCTCCGCGGCAAGTTTCAGGTCATGAAGGCCGAAGGGAGTAGGCTCGGTGACCAGAATAACATAATCCGCATCAGAGATCGCCTCGACAAAGGGACAGGAAGTACCCGGCGGTGCATCCAGAATAACCAGCGCCTTCGGCTCCGCCTTTTTCTTCACCGCCTTCAGCAATGGCACCCCCATGGCCTCTCCCACCCGCATCCTGCCATGGACAAAGCTGATATTCCCTGCCATACCGGACTCCAGCATGCCGATCTCCCGCTCACTCCGGGCAATGGCATCTTCCGGACAGACCCGGAAGCAGCCAAGACAGGAGTGACACATCTCCGGAAAGGTCATGATGGTATTGGCAAAAAGGGTTATGGCATTAAAGCGGCAGATATCACGGCATTTCCCGCAATAGGTGCATTTTTCTTCCAGAATCTGCGGAATGATTACCGCACACCGTTCACTGGCAGTAAGATCCGGCTTGAGAAAAATATGGCCATTGGGCTCTTCTACATCACAATCAAGGTACTGAACCGGGCCCGGTGCACACAATGCCAGACTTGTTGAGACAATGGTCTTGCCGGTTCCACCCTTACCGCTGGCAACTGCTATCTGCATCTGCTCACCTACCCCTTCCTGTTTCGCCCTTGACCTTTACCTGAACCACAGCCGGCACCGCCTTGTCTCCGGCCACTGCCACCCCTCTGACACCTGCCTCCTCCTCCCATTCCACCTTTCACACCACCACTGGCAGCAGCAGAAGACGAACTGGTCTCAATTGGTGAACCGCTCCGGAATTTTTCCACCGCCTCACGTACCGTACCACTCACATCAGAGACAACCTGAATGCCCGCTTTTTCAATCACCGGCATGGCCTTGGGCCCAACTCGTCCGGTGAGAATAGCCTTAACACCTTTATCCGCAACCAGGGCTGCCGCACTTATCCCGGCTCCCTGAGCAGCATCTCGGCCCTGGGTATTGTCTATGGCTTCCATGAGTGTACCGGTGTCACTGTCAATAATAAGCAGACAGGCCGCCCTGCCAAATCGAGGATCAACTGGAGAATCCAGATTCATTCCTGTGGCTGAAACAACAATTTTCATAATGCCCTCCATTTCTCTTAAAAAGATTTTGATAGAACTTTCCTCAACACGCCAATCGATATCGTGATTATGCACAAAAATATAATGAGATATTACACGAAATCAAGAGAGAAAATGATTGCCCTGAAAAAAAGTTTCCGACGACAGAAACCTTTTTCATATTTTTCTTACCCGGGGCGGTTTAACGGAGGATGGTTCGGGGCGGATGATAACCGGAAGGAGCAGTGCTGTTGGGCATCAGGATACCTTCTTTACCAATCAGGGTACCGGGACTGGTTACTGAATTACATCCGGTCTGGGCCTGATCCCCAAGGATAGCACCAAATTTTCTGCGACCGGTATCAATGATCTCTTCACTGGTACGGATGGCGACATTTCCCGGCAGAAATCTGAGATTGGCAAATTTAGTGCCCGCCCCCAGATTGACGTCCCGGCCCAGGATAGAATCTCCGAGATAGGCAAAATGACCGGCCTTGGCATGATCAAGGAAGATGGAGTGCTTCACCTCCGTGGTATGGCCAATGACACAATGGGATCCGGTCAAGCAATAACCACGCAGGTACGCTCCCTGACGGATCTCGGTATAGTCGCCGATAATGGCAGGCGACTTGATCAAGGCCCCGCTTTCCACCAGCACCCCGCGCCCCAAGGCTATCTGCTTGCCCATGAGCACAGCGCCGGCCATAATTACACTGGCACCTGTAAGTTCACGGCCATCCGCACTGACTCTCAATTGCTGTTTCGTGGTATCACCATAGACTATATGCAATCCGCTGGCTGAAAGAATCTCTCCTTCATACAGAACAACCGTCCTGGTCAGCGGCTCTCCTTGAGGAAGCAGCGGACTTGCCAGGTGCGGATAGACATAACCGTCCATATACTCTTTCAGCCGGGTCAAAGCAGTCCACACATACTCCTTTTCATGAAAAAGCTGGGCATGGGAAAACGAGGAAAGATCAAAAAAAGAATGCGAACTCAGCATGACTGGACTCCATAAACACGAAAGAAATAAACCTGCGGGAACCATAAGAAATCAAAAACGTACCCTCAACCATTGAAATAATGTGAACGGCAGGCGGAAAAGTAACAAAATAAATAGAAATGTTATGGGTATTTCGTTACGATCTCAAAACAGCAGAGAAAGCCATCCCATGGATAAATTGTGCAGGACTCTCACTACTTAAGGGCAAACAATTATGCGTGAAAGGAAGGTTTAATTCAAGCAAAAAGGGACACCATCTCCCGTTCTCCGGCGTATTCCTTCATTTCCCTGAGTATTCTACAATTTTACAGTCTTGACTTCGACTAGCGCAATGTTTAATCTTTTCAACCGGTTTGAGGATTTATATGATCAATACCTACCATACGTTCTTCCCTGTCTTAATGCACCCCTCAAGTGCAGGGAAATTATCGGGAGTTACTCCCTGACTCAATAAAAGTCGCTTATCCAGTTGCTCTGGATCAGGAGGTTTACGTGGAATTCAATGATTCATTATCCATTGGTATGGATGATTTTTCTGACAGTGAAAATATGAAGATCCCGGATACTCTGCCCATGATGGCAGTCCGGGATGTCGTTATTTTTAATTATATGATCATTCCCCTTTTTGTCGGCCGTCCCGGTTCGGTGGAGGCCGTCAACGAGGCACTGAAGAAAGATAAACTGTTGATGCTTGTCACCCAGAAAGATTCAAGCAGAGACAATCCCGAGGCTGATGATCTCTATTCGGTGGGCATGGTATGCATGGTCATGCGCACCCTGAAACTGCCCGATGGCCGACTCAAGGTTCTGGTACAGGCCGTTTCCAAGGCCAGGATCCAGGAGTACGTCCAGACGGATCCGTTTTACCAGGTGAAGATTGAAGTGCTGCAGGAGGTTGAGCCTGAAAAAATCACGGTCAAGATTGAGGCCCTGATGCGCACCGTCCGCGAGCAGACCGAAAAGATCATGTCCCTGCGTGGTATTCTTTCTGCGGACCTGATGACCATCATCAACAACATCGAGGAACCTGGACGCCTGGCCGACCTGGTGGGCTCCAACCTGCGCTTGAAAATTGCCGAATCCCAGTCCATCCTGGAGGAGGTCGATGGCGTTGCCCGCCTGAAACTGGTCAACATCCTGTTGACCAAAGAACTGGAAGTCACCACCGTCCAGGCTAAGATCCAGTCGGATGCCAAGGAAGAAATGGGCAAATCTCAGCGTGAATATTATCTGCGCGAACAACTGCATGCCCTGCAGAAGGAACTTGGAGACGGGGACGAACGGGTACAGGAGATTGAGGATCTCTACAAGGCCCTGAAAAAGAAGAAGATGCCCAAAACCGTGCGCAAAGAGGCGGAAAAGCAGATCAGCCGCATGGAGATGATGCACCCTGATTCCTCAGAGGCCACGATTATCAGGACCTACATTGATTGGATCCTTGATGTCCCCTGGAGAAAATCCACCCAGGATCGTCTTGACCTGGTGGCCGCCAAAGAGGTACTCGATGAAGATCATCACGGCCTGGAGAAGGTCAAGGAACGTATCCTTGAATATCTGGCCGTGCGCAAACTGAACACCACCACCAAGGGTCCCATTCTCTGTTTCGTGGGCCCCCCGGGGGTGGGCAAGACATCTCTCGGCAAGTCCATTGCCCGGGCCATGGGACGCAAGTTTCACCGCATGTCACTGGGTGGGATGCGTGACGAGGCCGAGATCCGCGGCCATCGCCGCACCTATATCGGGGCCATGCCGGGGCGAATTATCCAGGGCCTGAAACTGGTTGCCTCCAATAATCCTATTTTCATGATGGATGAGATTGACAAGATCGGTTCTGATTATCGCGGCGATCCATCTTCCGCCCTCCTTGAGGTTCTTGATCCTGAGCAGAATTTTGAGTTCACCGACCACTACATGAACATGCCCTTTGATCTTTCCAAGGTCATGTTCATCACCACCGCCAATATGACCGACACCATCCCAGGGCCCCTGCTGGACCGCATGGAGGTGATTCGCCTTTCCGGCTATACTCAGGAGGAGAAGCTGGCCATTTCCAGACGCTATCTGCTGCCCCGACAGATCAAGGAAAATGGCATCAAGGCCAGCCATATACGTCTGCAGGATGAAACCCTGCAATATATTATCAGCCATTATACCTACGAGGCCGGTCTGCGAAATCTGGAGCGCGAGATCGGCAAGGTTTGCCGCAAGGTAGCCAGGAAGATCGCGGAAGGCGGCAAGGGACCTTACAGTATCACGCCCAAAACCATTGAGCGTTATCTTGGCCCGCCCAAAAACATTCCAGAATCAGAGCTTGACACCTTATCACAGCCAGGCCTGGTCACCGGGCTGGCATGGACCGAGGTCGGTGGCGAGATCCTTCACATCGAGGTCAACCTCATGCCCGGCAAAGGTACCCTGACCCTTACCGGCCAGCTTGGCGATGTAATGAAAGAGTCGGTGCAGGCAGCGCTCACCTATTGCCGCAGCCGCTCCCAGGAGATGGGCGTGGAAGACAGCTTTTTTGAAAAAACTGATATCCATGTCCATGTCCCGGCCGGTGCCATCCCCAAAGATGGTCCCTCTGCCGGGATCACCATGGCCACGGCCATCTATTCCGCCGTCACCAAACAAGCGCTGATCAAAGGCCTGGCCATGACCGGTGAGGTAACCTTGCGTGGTCGGGTGCTGCCCATTGGCGGACTGAAAGAGAAGGCCCTGGCTGCCCTGCGTGCAGATATAAACAAAGTGATTATTCCCGAACAGAACCAAAAAGATCTGGTCGATATCCCCAAAGAGATCCGTGACAAGATGCAGTTTTTTCCGGTCAAAGAAATGGACGACGTGGTCAAAATTGCCTTCGGTCGTGTCCAGAAACAGGACAATAAACAAGATTGAAACCCAGCGGTGCCGCACAGCCTGATCGTCCACAGGCCGAAGATGTAACAGTATCGCCCGTTGCAGAAATGGATAAAGCAGGTCCGAACAACGTCCCTGCTTTTCTAAAAAAAAGGGCCGTTGTTCGGACGGCCTTTTTGGTATTGCTTTGTCCGATGATCCTTGCCGGCTGGATCGCTCTTTATGCCTGGCAGTCTGCACCTCGGCAGGAGGCGGAATACACCATTGTCACCATCCCTTCCGGATCGGGGCTCAGGCAGATAAGAAAGGTCCTGGCAGAAGCGGGACTGGTTAATGATGATATCCGTTTTCTCTTGCTGGCCAAAGTGCTTGGCCTGGCTCAAAGATTACCGGCTGGAGAATTCAGATTAAGCCTGGGGAAAAAACCAGGTGAGGTCTTGCGTCAGCTGGCAAAGGCCAAACCGGTTCAATATGCCGTGACCGTCCCGGAAGGACTGCGGATAGAGGAGGTGGCAGACATCTTTGCCGCCGGCTCCTGGTGTGATCGGGAGCAGTTTCTTGCCTTGGCCCGTGATCCTGAATTTATTCACTCTCTGGGACTTCCAGCAGTAGCAAGCCTGGAGGGCTATCTTTACCCCGACACTTACCATCTGACCCACGATCTGCTGGACACCGAAGGCCTGCTAGCCATGCAGGTGGCCCGTTTTTTTCAAATATGGTCTGTATTACCCAATGACAGCGAGCAGCAGATGCAGATGAGCCGTCATGAAATTGTCACTCTGGCCTCGGTTGTGGAAAAGGAGACCGGTGACGCGGCGGAAAGACCCATTATTGCCGGCGTCTTTCTCAACCGGCTCAAAACCGGGATGCGCCTACAATCGGACCCCACAGTTGTCTATGGCCTGGGAAATTTTTCAGGGAACCTGACCAGGACAGACCTCAAGACAGAGCACCCTTATAACACCTATGTCGTCCCGGCATTGCCGGCCGGTCCCATCTGCAATCCCGGCCAGAAGGCCATGGAAGCCGTTCTGCATCCCGCGCCTACTGACTTTTTTTATTTTGTCTCCAAAAATAACGGAACCCACCAATTCTCAAAACATCTTTCCGAACATAATCAAGCTGTTAATGAATTTTTGCGCAGAAAAAAAGTACCAGAAAATTGAGTCCCTTTTCCCCTCGACACCCACTGAAAGAGCAGTACCACAAAAACAAGTTGACTTACGCTTTCCCTCTGACCGATAATCAATATTGATGCAATATGTGCTTATGCTCCCTGGAAAGCACAACAGCAAATCACCAGGAGTCTCTTCTTTTGGTGGTCCCCCTTGACTTCAAGGCCGTCAACAATGCTTATCAACACCCTTTTCAAATACTGGACCTATCGCCTCTTTGCCCCCGGCATGCTTCTCCGGGGGACCTATGATGCCTTTCGGGAGCTTCTGGTCTTTGACAGCCGCAGTCACGAACTCATGGCCGACCTGGAAGACCTCTATTATCAAGGGAAAAAAGAAGATTTTTCCCGGATTACCGCCAGGTACGATGCCCTTGCAGCCAGCGTTGGCGGCATGGTGGAGAGCCTTGAGCGTATGGCCCCCGGTTCTTTTGTCACCTTGCCTGAATATTTTCGTAAGTTTGATTTTTACTGCCGATTCTTGCTGGCCCCGCCCACTCTTCATTTTGGTCCGCCCTTTGTCCTGCCGCTGACAGACCCCGCGGTAGCACCTGCTCTTGCCGGTGGTAAGAGCGCCACCTTGGCCCTATTGGCCAACACCTTGCAGCTGCCTGTACCCTCCGGTTTTGTCATTACAGTGAACAGCTTTCATTACCTGCTGGAATATAATGATCTGCGCAGTAAAATCAATAAGTTACTGGCAGAGATCAATCTTGCCCACTCTGACAGCCTGGTACGAATTTCACAACAGCTGACGGATCTGATCAAGAATGCCGAGGTTCCTCCTGCCATTGAAGATGAGATCCTTGCCGCCCATGCAAGCGTATGGACAGATCAGGCCGATGATCTCCGAGTGGCTGTACGCAGCAGTGCCGTGGCTGAAGATGGCGAATGCTCGTTTGCCGGACAGTACACTACCCTGCTTGAGGTTCGATCAGAAAATCTCATCCCTGCCTATCTGACCGTTCTTGCCAGTAAATATACGCCTGAATCGTTGGCCTACCGGATTCACAGCGGGCTCAGCGATGAAGAGACACCCATGGCAGTCCTGGTGATCGAGATGGTAGATGCCCTGGCCAGCGGTGTCGTGTACACTCTTGACCCGGCAAGCCGAGATACAGCACATCTGTTCATCCACGCCGTTCCTGGACAAGGTGAAGCACTGGTCAGCGGGCGAAAGATCCCGGATGTTCTGGCAGTGGATAGAGCAGACACCACCTGTCACATACCAGGCACACAAGATGCTGCAAAGCACTTCCTGACTCAGGTGATGACCGCTGAACAGATCACAGCTCTGGCCACTGATGCCCTGAAGATAGAGGCTCATTTCCAAACCCCTCAGGATATCGAGTGGACGTTGACCGACCAAGGAAAGATCCTCTATCTCCAGAGTCGTGCCCTGCAATCGCATGCACCATCACCCGACACAGACATCCAGGACCCAGTGACAGTAATCAGCGAAATCGAGAACACACCGCTGCTCCAGGGAGGAACCATGGCCGCACTCGGCCAGGCCTGCGGCCCGGCTTACTGTGTGGGCAAAAGCCATCCCGTTGAACAGACGCCTGCCGGCGCTATTCTTGTCATCAGAGAGACTCTCCCCTCTTACGTTCAGGTTCTTGACCGGGTCAAAGGGGTACTGGCAGAACTTGGGAGTGTTGCCGGCCATTTCTCCACAGTCTGCCGGGAATACGGCGTCCCCCTGATCTGCGGCCTGGGTTCTGAAATTCAAAGAGTTAATCACGGTAAGATCATCACCATGCATGCAGAAAAGAGGAGCATTTATGAAGGCGATCTCCTGCCCACTCTGGCAACGGTTCCTCTCCATGAAGCACAAAAGCAGCTCCCCTTTTTTCGGAAACTGCGCAAACTCCTTGAAACCATCACCCCCCTGCATCTGATTGACCCGAAGGCTCAAGGCTTTACCCCCGAATCATGCCGTTCCCTGCATGACATTATCCGTTTTGCCCATGAGCAGGCGGTCAGGTCAATGTTTTCTCTGGGGGATCGCCTGGGGAACCGTTCCCGTAACCGAAAAAAATTGCTTTCAGATCTGCCTTTTGATATCTTTGTTGTCGATGTCGGTGGCGGCCTTCTGCCCGCAGCCGTCGGAGAAGAGAGGATCGCCGTGGATCAGATCTGCTCAGCACCCTTTCAGGCCCTGTGGACAGGACTGACCCACCCTTCGGTACAATGGCAGGAGAGGGCTCATTTTGACTGGAAACACTTTGGCGAACTGACCATGGCCGACGGAATCGCCAGTTCAGAGTCAGCGGACTTTGCCAGCTATGCCGTGCTTGGCGGTGATTATATCAATCTGATCATGCGTTTTGGCTATCACTTTACCCTGGTCGATGCCCTCTGTGGCAAGGACAGCTCCAATAACTACTGCCAGTTCCGCTTTGCCGGTGGCGGGGCTGATTTTTCCGGCCGTCTGCTGCGTCTTGATTTTATCCAGACTTTGCTTCAGCAGGCGGGGTTTCAGATCGAGACCCGGGGGGATCTTCTTGATGCCAGAATTTCTGGTCTTCCTGTTCCGGAGATGCAAGAGCATCTGCTCACCCTGGGCCGATTGCTTGGAGCCACAAGACTTATGGACATGGCCCTGCATGACAGGCAGGAAGTTGAACAATACGTACAGAACTTTCTGGCAGAGACAAAATCCAGCGAAAAACGGGATAAGCCCTTGTAATAAAAATGGTAACTGCTCAGGTGGATAGTCTGACGTGCGCTTTTGCTTGTGCAAAAGCTGGAAGGTTGAAGGTAAAAGCCTTAGGGCCTTCGGAGTCTCCACTTCGTTCCGCTTACCTGGCCTGCTTGTTGTTACCTACAGACTAAACCCCTTCAGCCTATTGACCTAAGGGCCTGTCCCCAAATAACATGAACAAGATTACGCTCAGATTTGGGTTGGATTTGGTTGCGGCGAATGAACAAAACCGCAGTCGTAGCAGGGCTACGACGAGGATTTTGTGATTGAGTCGCAGCCAAAGATGGCCCAAAGATGAGATGCAAGATGTGCATGTTATTTGGGGTCAGGCCCTAGGCAGTTAATAACCATGAACCAAACGATATAAAGAGCCGTACATACATTTTCTGCAATAACGTGTAGAATACCCTCAACCTTGCAAACAACAGCATCATGCCTTATACCATAAACTGGCTTACCAGCCAACTGGCTGCCGGCTCCGCCCCCATGTCCTATGATGATCTTGACGCTATCAAGGGACAAGGAATTGATGCCATTGTCAACCTGTGCGGCGAATTCTGTGATCTGTATCAAATTGAACAGGAATCAGGCTTTGAGGTCTACTATCTTCCCATTCCGGATGAGTGCGCACCGGATATGGAGTTGATGGAGCAGGCACTGCAATGGCTCGACGAGGCCCTCTACCTGAAGAAAAAAGTCCTGATTCATTGCCGGCATGGACTTGGCCGCACCGGCACCTTTGTCTCTGCTTATCTGCTGAGGCGCGGCATGGGGCTGAAACTCACCGAAAAAACTCTGAAGCCCGCCCGGGTGACTCCCGGCAACTACAGCCAGTGGAAACTCTTACGCAAGTATGGTAAACAACAGGGCCAATTGATCGCACGCCCGCCAAGCATTGAGGGTAAAGAAACCGTTAACCTGCTGCCCTTCCTGCAGGAATATGCGGCAATCCTGCAGGAGGCGGAAACCCTGGCCCGGGCAGCAGACGTTGACCCTCTGGAACTGGATACGGAAAAAACCTGTCATACCTATTTTGAGATGGAATTAATAGAGGCCGTCCATATCAGCCACACCATGAATCGACAGCTAAAGCAGGAACAGCGACTGGCCGCCATGGAACGGGCAGACGAAACCTCTTGCCGGCTCAAAAAAAAGCAGAAGGCAGAAGGCGGCAGTGCGGAAGAAGCTGCCCGACAGCTTGCAGCAAACCAGCCCCTGTCCTGTCCTCTTCTGGTGGATCAAGCCTGCATCCTGCACGCTAACAGACCCTTAAGATGCCGCTCCGGCCTGGATATGGAGACACAAAACAGGCTGAATGAGGCAATATGCAGCTCATCGCGTGATATTTTTCTCGCCCTCACCGGCGAATTTCCTCCCGCCGGCAGCCTGCGATTTACAATTTTCGACACAGTTTCAGGGCGCTTTGTCCAACAATATTTTCAGGCCATGATCAAGGATTCTCAAGGATAAAAATATATGTCCCAGGAACACAAATCAACCCGCCTGCTGATTGTGGACGATGAGATGGATCTTCTTAACCTGTTGAAGAAAGTCCTGTCCAAAAAATGCGGCTGTGAAGTCGCCCTGACAACATCCAGCCTCGAGGCTCTGGAACTGGTCAGGAGCTGGAAGCCTGATGTGGTCCTCACCGACATTATCATGCCGGACATGGATGGACTGCAGCTCTTGCAGTCCATCACTGCCATTGATTCCACGATCAGCACTATCATTATGACCGGCTATGGAACCATTGAGATAGCGGTACAGGCGCTGAAAGACGGCGCCTATGACTTTTTTGAAAAGCCCTTCGACAACAACAAGATCAGCCAGGTGGTCAAACGCGCCCTTGAGCGGACATACCTCTTACGGGAAAATCTGCATCTCCAGCAGCGCCTGACCAGCACCAGTGCGCAGACCGGATTTATAGGCCACTCACCGCTACTACGACGCACCATTGATCTTTTGTCACGACTGGGTCATAGCGACGCCACCGTGCTTATTCGTGGAGAATCGGGCACAGGCAAAGAGGTTGCTGCCCGCACCATCCATGCCATGAGTAAACGGGCAGATAAAAAGATGATCACCATCAACTGCCCGGCCCTTCCTGAGCATATCCTGGAGAGTGAGCTCTTCGGCTATTGCAAGGGGGCCTTTACCGGCGCCGATCATGACAAAACCGGCCTCTTTCTCGAGGCGGACGGCTCCACCATCTTCCTTGATGAAATTGCCGATCTCCCGTTGGGACTACAGACCAAACTTCTGAGGGTGCTGCAGGAAAAAGAGATCCAGCCTCTGGGACAGACCAAAACCATCAAGGTGGATGTCCGGGTACTTGCCGCCACCAATCAGGATCTTGAGGCCAAGATGGAGAAGGGGGAATTTCGGGAAGATCTTTTTTACCGCCTGAACGTGATGACAGTCACTCTACCGACCCTGGCAGAGATCAAAGAAGATATCCCCTTACTGGCTCAACATTTTCTGGTCATGTATTCCCAGGAATATGATCGGGAAGGAATGGAATTCACTCCCGAGGCCTTGCAATGTCTCATGCGCAGGCCATGGAAGGGAAATGTCCGACAACTGCAGAACATCATCAATCGGGCGGTACTTCTCTCGGACAGCCGCAAAATCACCCCCCACGAGCTGACAAGTTTTGAAGATAACGGCAAAAACGGAGAAACGCAGAGTCAGGTGCCCGCCTGCGTCTATCAACTTCCCTATCGACAGGCCAAGGAAAAGGTGATCGGTCCCTTCACCAGCTCGTACCTGCGCCACTGCTTGACAGGCTCCAAAGGCAACGTCTCGGCTGCGGCCAAGACCAGCGGCATGGAGCGACAGGCTTTTCAACGCCTGATGCGCCGTTATCAGATTGATGCCGACACCTTCAGAACAGCCTGAAATTTCCTCAACACCTTCCCGCTCCTCCTGCTCCCGTCAGAACAATCACCATCCGCGCAACAGGTGACACCTGAATGTTTCACTGTCTCTTTTTTGTTGCAGCCTTTGAAGATAGATTCAAATGGAACCGCGACATCCTCCATAACAGCCCCTAAAGGAACACACACATAACATACTAATATAACAAAACATACGTTCTTTCCTCATTTCATTTCACTTTCTGGCGCTCAATGTGCATGGCAGTATGATATTGACCTGATGCCCATCCATTAACTTCCCGGCAAAATCACTCTGCTCTATAGCCATATGAACATGACAAGAAAATTCAACATACTTGCCCTGTACCTGCCCCTGGCTCTACTTTTTGCCCCCGACCAGGCATGGGCATTACAATCGCACGGCCCTCCGGAGGGGATCTATGTCCACCAGCTGGCCCATCTTTTTTTCGCAGCCTCCTTAAGCTATCTTTTCTGGGATGTAAGACGCAGCGCCTTTCCCGGCAAGGGATGGCGCTATCTGCAGATCTTCTGCATCCTGATGATCCTGTGGAATATCGTCGCCTTTTCCGGCCACTGGCTGGGGTTTCACATTGATAATTCCGACATCTTCCGGGCAAACGGATATTTTTCATCACAGATTTTAGGCCCCATTACCAGTATTAAAGTCATATATTTCTGTGCCACCCTGGACCATCTGCTCAGCGTGCCCGCACTCTTTTTCCTCTTTCTTTGCATACGTTCTCTGTATCGGAGCATTGACAAGGAGGAAGAAAAATGACAAACCTACCCCTTTCCCCTGCCATTTTCACTGACATGGCAGGTTCCCTCTGTATCATTCTTTTATCATTTCTTTCTCTGCGCTATGCCTGGCTGCTGATCAGAAAACAGCCGGAGAATTTCCTCTGGGGCTTTCTCTTTTACTTTTGTCTGACCCTTGCCACTTTTGCCATCTCCCGGGCCATGGGACATTTACTCAAGCATATCCTTTTATTTTCCGGCAACCATGAGGCCTGGCGTATTGTCAGCCCCATCTCCGGGGGTGCCAACACCCTGTTCATGATCTCGCTGGCAGCCGTCACCATTTATTACCATAAAGGGATTGAAGGATACCAGGCCATTAACCGCAAGGCCAAAAGTCTGAAAGAGGCCTATGATCAACTGGAAATCGCGGCCGACCAGTTGCAGAAGATGAATCTGCACCTGGAAGAGATGGTTGAAGAAAGAACCCTTGAGCTCTCAGCCTCGGAAAAGAAATTCCGTAATCTTTTCGACAACTCCAAAGACATGGTTTTTTTCAGCGATGCCAAAAATCACCTTTTGACCATGAACAGCGCCGGTTTTGAGATGCTTGGCTATCCCGTCGAAGGCCCACCGGACCTGAATCTCGTCGATATTTTCAAAAATGAGGATGAGCTGGAAAGCTACCATAATGTTCTGCGTTCTCAGGGATTTGTTGAAGATCTGGAGGTAGAGTTTGCCAAGGCGGACGGAACCGGCATTTCAGTTCTGTTGTCGGCCACCGCTATTTACGATGAAAACAACAAGTTTAGCGGCTGTGATGCCATTGTCAAAGATCTCACCCGGATCAAAACCATGATGGAACAACTGGCAGCCAGTGAAAAAATGGCCTCGGTGGGCCAGATGGCCGCCGGAGTGGCCCATGAGATTAACACCCCCTTGGGCGTTATCCTTGGCTACGCCCAGCTGATGATGGATGATTTTTCAGCTGACAGTGAACCGGGACAGAATCTGGCCATTATTGAACGACAGACCAAGGCCTGCCGGAAGATTGTGGCCGATCTGCTCAAATTTTCCCGTCAGTCTGAAAGCGCCCGTGAAGATGTCTCCATCAATGAGATTCTCATGGATGTCATTGCCGTCACTCAGCACTCTCTGAACATGGATCACATCAGTGTTCATCACGATTTTGCCCAGGATCTGCCACCCGTCGTCGGCGACACCGAACGGCTGCGGCAGGTCTTCGTCAATCTGGTCAACAATGCCCACCATGCCATGGAACAACAGGGATCGGGAGAGCTTACCATGATCACCCGGTATGATTCCGCCACCCAGGAAGTGGTGGCCACGGTCCAGGATACCGGCCATGGAATCCCGGAGAAGATCCGGGCCAGAATATTTGATCCATTCTTTACCACCAAATCAGTGGGTAAGGGAACGGGCTTGGGCCTCTCGGTTTCCTACGGAATCATTCAGGATCATGGAGGACGAATAGAGGTGGAAAGCCCGGTAAAAACTGAAAAATCTGAAGAAAATTCCACTGGAACGGCCTTTCATATCAGACTTCCAGCAGTGCTGGTTGAAGCAGCAAGTGTACGCGAATAATATTTGTAAACAACAAGAAGTTGATGAATCTGGAGAAAGTCATCACAAAGATGGTCAAATAAAAATACCCTATTGGAGGTAAATCATGGCTGAGATATTGGCATTGGACGATGTACAGGATGCAACCGTACTGATTGGAAAGATTTTGACCAAAAAAGGTCATAATGTGCACACCTTTACCGAAGAAGATGAGGCCATTGCCTACGCCAAGGCCAACAAGGTCGACCTGGCCATCCTCGACATCAAACTGAAAAAAATGAGCGGCGTCGAGGTCCTGGGATTACTCAAGGCCTCAACGCCTGAAATGCGGGCCATCATGCTCACCGGCTATCCGACCGTGGAAACAGCCCGCGAGGCCATCAGCCTGGGAGCAGACGAATACTGTGTCAAGCCCATTGACCGGGACGAACTCGAAGAAAAAGTAGAGAAGGTTTTGAAAGGAAAAGACAAGAAAAGCAGTATCAATGTTTAGGTGCCGTTGCCGAAAAAACAAGGGCGTTTTCTTGCTTTTTCGGCTTACGGCACCTTATGCCGCTTTAAAGAAACAGCACCTTTAGGGCTGTTTCTTTAAAGCGGTCTGACAGATAACGAACAAGATGTCCTGTACTTTGCAAAGGATGCATAAAATGCACCACCCATACTCACTTCTCACCACTTTCCCATCATAATTGGAGGATATTTTTCCATGGATATTAAAGCAATAAACCTGGCCCGGGCCAAGATGTATCACTTTCTCTCAGCTATGTATCGAGACGAGATCCCCCTCCATCTCATAGATCAGATGAAAAACCGTGATTTTTCAGATCGGATCGATGCACTGCAAGAGGTCTGCACCATCCAGGATTTCTGTTCCGGCCTGACCAAGATGACATCAGGTCTCCAGTCAGGAACACCGCAAGAAGTCTTCAGTGAACTGCGCTACGAATATGCCGCTCTTTTCTTGAACGCCGGCAATAATCCGGCCTTTCCTTATGAATCGTGCTACGCCACTCGGGAACCACTCGTCATGCAGGAACCGGTTGTTGCCATGCGCGCCGCCTTGAATACAGCCGGAGTCCATAAGAATCCGGATTATTTTGATCTCGATGACCATATCGCCGTCGAACTCGAATTTATGCGCTATCTGGCGGAGTGCGCTGCCTATAACGACGAGGACCAGGAAAAGCAGTTCACTTTTCTGCGTAACCACCTCATGGGCTGGACTGTGGAATTCTGCGCGGTGCTGGCTTCCGCCGCCAAAAGTGATTTCTACCGCGGTCTCTCTGAATTGACCATGAGTTATCTCTTCAACGAGCGCATGTTCTCTTTTTCCATGCTTGCCGACCAGGCCACCAGCCATGCCTATATCACCATCCTCGAACAGATGGCAGCGGCGGTCTCCACTCTCGATCTGGGTGAGGAGTACACCACCATCGCTGAAGGGGCTGAGGCGCCGGAGAAGATGCGCAGCGTCAACACCCATTGCTACATCTGTCTGGGCCTCTGCGGCCAGGAAGTCAAGGTCAAGGATAATATCATCACCGGCTGCAAGGGGCTTGCCGGCGATCCCAAAGGCGGCGGTCGCCTCTGTGTCAAGGGGGCCAACGCTCACAACAACACCTACAGCGCCTATCGCCTCAAGACCCCGCTGATCAAGGAAGGTGGCCGCTTCCGCAAGGCAAGCTGGGATGAGGCCATGGATACGCTGGTCGAGAATCTGAAAAAGATCGACCCGGTGCAGGTCGGTTTCCATCGCGGCAATGACTTTAACGCCTGGTGCCATGAAGCGGTAATGTCTGCCTACGGAACTCCCCACAAGGTCACCCATCGCCAGATGTGCGACAATCAAGCGCGTATGGCCAATGAAAGTAACTACAGTGAAAAACGACCTTGGATTGACTATCCCAACTCCAAGTTCATTCTCCTCTTTGGTATCAACGAACTGGCAACATCGGCGGGACAGCGCAAGGTCACCCTGCTCAAACAGGCGGTCAAGAACGGAGCCAAACTGGTGGTGGTTGATCCACGGCGGAGTGATACCGCCGGGATCGCCACCGAATGGATCGCCATCAAACCAGGCACTGACGGGGCCATGGCCATGGGCATGTGTCATACCATCGTCAAAGAAGAACTCTATAATAAAGAATTCGTTGATCAATGGACCTATGGTTTTGACGCCTTCCAGAAACGACTGCTGGGCGAAGAGGATGGCGTAGAGCGCACTCCCGAATGGGCGGCTGAGATCTGCGGGATATCAGCCGGAACCATCCGCCGGCTGGCTCATGAATTCGCTGCCGCCGCCCCTGCTGCCGGGTCAAACTCTTGGACTGGAGTATGCCAGAACAACAACACTCTGCACGCCGTTCAGGCCCTCATGGCCTTGAATGCCTTGATGGGTTGCTTTGATGCGCCTGGTGGCCCCGGCCTGATTAACAAATTCAAACTGGCCTCTGCCTGGGGAGATAATCAACCGAAACCTCCGAATAATGCTGCCAAGGTCAAACTGAACAAGAGTCATCTCTGGAGCGGCTGGATTCCCGGCTATTTTGAGAAGGATGTAGATGAAGGGAAACTTAAGGCCATGATCTGTTATTTTGGTAATCCTGTCATGTCCAGCGGCAGTGAACCCTCCATCAAACGGGCCATTGAAAAGCTTGAATTCTCTTGTTCCATCGACTGCTTCATGTCCAACACCACCGAGCTCTGTGATGTCGTACTGCCGGACTGCACCTATCTGGAACAGAGCCGTGTCGTCCCCGACTGGATGTATGAGTCATTTCTCTCCATGGGACAGAAGGCCATCAACCCCATGTACCAGGCACGATCCATTGTCTCCATCTTTTCGGAACTGGCCAGAAGACTGGGATTTGGTGAATACTTCCCTTGGAAAAGCGAAGATGAATACATGGAAAACCAGATGCGCAACCAGCCTATCAGCCTCGAGGAACTGCGCAAGGTAGGTTATTACATCACTAACAAGCAGGAATTTTACAAATACAAGACATGGGGCTCCATGAATCCACCAGCCGGTTATGGAGCTTCCGGCAACACCAAGACCGGCAAATATAATTTTATCAATCCCCTGGCCGAAGAAAAAGGAGTTGATGGACTGCCCGACTACAAAGAACCTTGGGCCGACTGGCCAGAGCTGCGGCCCGATGAAGAGTACCCTATGATCACCGGCTTTTTTCGAATTTTGGAACATGAACACACCAGTACCTTCTGGAATGTCGCCCTGATGAAACAGTGCGGCACTAATCCGGTATGGATAAACTTCGTTGATGCCAAGAGATTAGGAATCAGCACTGATGATGATGTCATCATCACATCACCTTGGGCTTCGGTGAAAGCGAAGGCCTTTGTCACTTGGGATATCAGCCAGGGAGTTCTGGCTGCTGCCGGTGGTTTTGGTCATAAATATGGACTTGAAGGCGACCCAAAATATCCACAGTTCAAAGGATTTAACACCAATTTCCTGCTCGCGCCCAACGTCGCCTGCAAATGGACCGGCACCCCGCCATTGAAGTATATCAAGACCAATATCAGGAAGGCTTAAGGAAGAATTACGAATTATGAATTACGAATGATTGCCGAGGAAAACTCCCTCGGTTTTCATTCGTAAACAACAATTCGTAATTCGTAATTCATAATGCGTAATTCGTAATTTATCTGACATGGAACAGGTCAATGAGCTCAAATACCTGAAGGTCTTTCAGAAGGTGACCAAACTGATCAGCATGGTACTCGATCACCAGCAGGTGATGGATACCATTGTCAGGGAACTGCCGAACCTTCTGGATATCGATGCCGCCACCATTCGTCTGCTCGACCCCTCAACCAACACCTTTGTCATGGGAGCCGCGCACGGGCTGTCCATGGAATATCTTTCCCGCACCAACATTGATACGGCCGAGACCATGGCCATGATCAATTCCGGATATCCAGTGGCCAAAAGCGATGTGGATCAGGACAGCGACTTCAGCGATCGCGATCTGGTCCGGCAGGAGGGTATCAAAAGCGTCCTCACCCTGCCCATCCTCTTCCAGGATTCGGTCATCGGTATCCTGCGCCTGCTGACCCGACATAACCGAGTCTTTACTTCAGAAGAGATCTCTTTTTCCATGGCCCTGGCCGAACAGGTAGGAATTTCCATCTCCAATGGCCGCATGTTCACGGAGATGGAGAACCAGATTGACTTCATGAAAGAGGTGCAGGAGATCTCGGCCCTGGTCAATTCCACCCTCGACCTCGATACGGTATTAAATACGATTGTCGAACGACTGCCCCGCAGCATGGGGTGCAAGGCCTGCACCATCCGCCTGCTGCGACCGCAGACCAATCAACTGGAACTGGTGGCCTCACACGGGATCTCAAAGGAATATCTGCAGCGGGGAGAGATTGAGGAAGAAAAAAATATCGTTCTTGCCCTCAGTGGAGAACCGGTCTCCATCTATAATGTTAATCATGATGAACGCGTCCTTTACAAAGAAAATATGGCCAAAGAGGGCATAAAATCACTGCTGGCAGTTCCCCTCAAGGTCAAAGGAGAGGTCATCGGCATTATCCGCATCCTGTCCGAAAACCACCATTGCTTCACCAGCAGCGAAATCAACTTTGCCGTCACCATTGCCGAAATTGGCGGCACCGCCATCCAGAACGCCAGGACGTATCGGCAGATAACCCTGCTCTTCAATCAGGTGGAAGAAAGCGAACGCTTCGTCGCCAATATCCTCAACTGCATCCGGCCGCAACTGCTGGTGGTGGACAAAGATCGGCATCTGGTCCTGGCCAATCGCATCTTTCTGAGCGCCATGGGCAAGGAGGAAATTGAGGTACTGGGCGCCGACTATCATTCCCTGTGGCAGGACCATGACTGCTCGGTGGAAAATTGCCCGGTGGAACAGGTGCTGGCAACCGGGCAGCCCGCAAGCTATGAACACCATCTGATTAAAGGTGACAGCACCCAGTGGGTTGAACGGACCGCCTCACCCATGCTGGACGATAAAGGTCAGGTTGAATTTGTGATCGAGGTTATCCGCGACATCACCGCCAAACGGCAACTGGAACAGGAACAACTGGAACGGGTCAAACTGCAGGGGGTCGTGGAACTGGCCGGTACCGTCGCCCATGAAATCAACACCCCTCTTTTCGCCGCCCTGGGCACGGCCCAACTGCTGGAAGAAGAAGTTGAGTCACCGGAACTCATCAGTGACGTCCAGACAATCATCAGAAATCTGAAAAATATCGGTGACCTGACCAGGAAGATGACCACCATGACCGGCTTTGAAAGCCGTGATTATGTGGGGGAAACGAAGATCGGAAATTTGCGATAAGCAGAGGCACAAACAGATTGCCAGTAAGTAATCGATATAGAAAGCTCCACCGGGATTTTTTATGATCCCGGTGGAGCATCGAATATCAGCTCTTACTGAAAGGAAGGGAGGAATGGTGAAGATTAATCCTCAACCTTCCATCTGCCCCTTTAATATAACCGAAGCTGTACTCAACCTTCACTTCTGACCCATCCGTCTGGGTGAAAAAGTAATTGCCCATGGCCACGGCATAGTCTCCATGGAGGTAGGTGGCCATATTTTCAAAACGCACCTTTGTCCACGGATGAATGGCAAATCCGTGATCCTCTCCATATTTCGCGTTGCCACCAACAAAATAAGAGAGAGCCCCTTCCCTGTTCATACGAAACTGAGGATCTGTTGCTTTTGTCGGTTTAAAAAGAACCGCACCTGCCTGAAAGTTGTACAGGGTATCAAGGTGATTCTCTGCAGCCTTTACATAATCACCCTTATCCAGAAAAGCCTTCCCAATTGCCACAATACCTGCTCCCCATTCATCCTGAGCTAGAGCCACTTCTCCAGCACTAATCTTGCTGTCTGCCATTTTTCCCTCCTTTAGCTGTTGAGATATGAATTTCCAAAATGCATGACCACCAGCAACGCCGGTGCCATAAATATCAATGCCTGCTACATGAAGTTTAGAAGATGATTGCGCATTGCCAATCTCACAATAAATCGCCGCCCCAACAGAAAACAGCAGCAACAACTACATAACATCTTAATATTACATAGTTTTCTTCCAATACAAATATCAAGAAAACAAACCGCTATGATTTCTTTTTAGCAAAACGATCCAAATCCAAGTACAACAAACGACAACAAATAACAACTCATTTCACACGCATCTTTTCCAGGCCAAGGCATAAAAAAAATATCAACTTTTCCTTGACTTTCTCCACAAGAGCGCTATGACATGCGAACAAAATTTTAAAAAAGTGAATAAACATTCATTATTATGCCGGAAGAAAACGATGCACCACGAACGATGTAACTAATTGTACATGGGCTCTTTTGCCCAGCCATTTTTCATAAAAAAGAAGGAGAAAAAATGCTGACAAAAATTTTTCCGTTCTTAGCCTGGTTTCAGGACTATAACGGCGGTAAATTTAAACTGGACTTTGTAGCTGGCATCACCGTGGCCCTGGTGTTGATTCCTCAGTCCATGGCCTATGCCCAGCTGGCGGGCCTGCCTGCCTATTACGGCCTCTATGCCGCATTTCTACCACCGATGATAGCTGCATTGTTCGGCTCCAGCCGGCAACTGGGTACCGGCCCGGTGGCCGTTGTCTCATTGATGTCGGCAGCGTCCCTGGAACCCCTGGCCACGGCCGGATCCCCTGAATTTATCGCCTACTCCATCGCCCTGGCCCTGGTTGTCGGTATCTTCCAGTTTTCTCTTGGCGTGCTGCGCCTGGGCATGGTGGTTAATTTTCTTTCCCATCCGGTGATCAACGGCTTTACCAATGCCGCAGCCATCATCATTGCCTCTTCCCAGTTTTCTAAATTCTTCGGAGTGTATGTCGACAAGGCGCCCCATCACTATCAGACCATGGTGCGGGTATTTCAGTCGGCCATGGACTACACCCATATTCCAACTCTTATTTACGGCATCGGCGCAGTGGTTATTATGGTTGTTCTGCGACGCATCAATCCCCGGATTCCCAACGTCCTGATTGCCGTTGTCATCACCACTCTGCTTTCTTATTTTACCCATTTCAACAACGACGCCTCTGTACCGACCTCAGCTCTCCATGCCGCAGGCATTGAAGGGCAGGTGACTGAATTCAATCATGCAGTCGATGCAATCAAACACAAAGGTGAAGAACGAGCCAATATGGGCAAGGAAATTGATGCCCTGAAGGCCCAAGCAAGCGGAGGACATGGTCCGTCGCTTGAGCTGATCAAGATGCAGAATGCGGTGAATATACTGAGCGCTGAGATGGAAACGGCCAAATCCCATGCCGAGACCTTGCGCCTTGATCTCCGCCGTATGAAGTTTGAGATGGTGAAAGAGGGAGAACAGTTAACCTTCTATCTCAAGGGAGAAGTTCCGAGCGGACAGCAAGGGGATGGCAATACCTGGAGGATCAAGGTAGGAAACAGCGCCCTGAAAGCGGACAAGATGACCATGATGGGCGGCGGCGCCATTGTCGGCAAGATCCCCGAAGGCCTGCCGCAGTTCGCTATCCCCGCATTGACTGGCAAAAGTTTCATGAAATTACTGCCCACGGCGATTATCATCTCCCTGCTCGGTTTCATGGAGGCCATTGCCATTGCCAAGGCCATGGCAGCCAAGACCGGCCAGAAGCTTGATCCTAACCAGGAACTGATCGGCCAGGGCCTGGCCAACATGCTGGGATCCATGAGCTCCAGTTACGCGGTTTCCGGTTCGTTCTCCCGTTCTGCGGTTAACCTGCAGGCCGGGGCGGTTTCCGGCATCTCTTCGGTGGTCACCTCGCTGATGGTTGTCGCCACCCTTCTTTTCTTCACCCCGCTGCTCTACCATCTGCCCCAGGCGACCTTGGCCGCAGTCATCATGATGGCAGTAATCGGCCTGATCAATGTCAAAGGTTTTGCCCACGCCTGGAAGGCCCAATGGTATGACGGAGCCATCTCGATCTGCAGCTTCCTGGTGACCCTGTATTTCGCACCACATCTGGATAAAGGCATCATGGTCGGTGTTGCTCTGTCCATGGCGGTCTTCCTTTACAAATCGATGCGACCGGTTGTGGCCTCGCTGTCCATGCATGAGGATCATGTCCTGAAGAATGCCGAGCATTATCGTTTAAAGGGTTGTCGCCATATCTCGGTGGTCCGTTTTGACGGCGCCCTCTTCTTTGCCAACGCCAGCTATCTGGACGAGCAGGTAATCAAATTCCGAACCGAACAACCCGATCTGCGCTATATCCTCCTGGATGCCAAGGGGATTAATGATATGGATGCCTCCGGAGAGGAGGCCCTGGCAATGCTGGTCAGCCGGGTACGCAGTGCCGGTCTTGGTTTTGCCATGTGCGGAATCAAAGGACAGGTCATAGCCGTTATGGATCGGACCGGACTCCTTAAAAAGATTGGCACGGATTTCGTCTTTCCTGATACGGAGTCAGCAATCAAATCGATTTTCAAAGAGATTCACAGTAATCCGGAACGACCGCTGAAGGACTGCGGAGATTGTCCTCTGACGAAGTACATTCCTGCTTAAAAAGTAGCATCATACAATAAAAAAAAGCCGGGCTCTTGAGGGTCCGGCTTTTTTTATTGTATCGTAAATTTGGACAATATATGGCATAATCCGACCGTTCATTTTTATCCCGCTTGATATCAAGATTGATGGACTCGTTAAAAGTGCAAATTGCCATAATGTCATTTCGACCAGCGGGAGAAATCTTAATAGTATCCATTGGTTGAGGAATAAAATTTCTCGCTGTCACTCGAAATGACAGATTTTTTTGAGTTTTTGCGAGATTGTCAAGATTAAAAGAAAGGAAAAACAGATGTTCAAAGTAAATGAATATTTTGACGGCAAGGTAAAATCCCTCGCCTTTGCCAGCACCGAAGGACCCGCCACAGTAGGGGTCATGGCACCGGGAGAGTACGAATTCGGCACCAGCTCTATCGAGATCATGTCCGTGATCTCCGGGACTATGGACGTCAGACTACCAGGAAGCGCAGAGTGGCAGACGATCAAGGCCGGTGAGCAATTTGAAGTGGCTGCCAATGTAAAATTCGGCGTGCGGATGCCAGTTGAAACCGCATATCTCTGTCTCTACAAATAACCAGTCAACAAGAAACCTAACCCCGACAAACGGGATAAGTACGGGCACAAAATTCTTCCCTGAAAAAACAAGAAAAGAATTTCTACGGTACGAAAGGCCTCGGCAAGAATAAATCATCCCGTCTTGCTTGTCTTTTCAGCCATCTTCTTCGTCACGGAAAGAGTTACATAGCGCTGCTATGCGCCTCTTTCCACTCCTCGAATATGGCCGAAAATCCGGCGCAATACTGAACTGTTTATTATTGCCGAGACCCTAATTCTGCATCGCCATACGATTCAGAGTACACACCCTGAACCTTACCCGTTTTCCAGCTCCTTGTTTTTGCCGCAAAAACATTGTATCCTGTCTTGGAAGAAACTCTCCATATCCAAAAAGTTGAGAAGACCACTCTCAACCCTTTTTTTATGATACGCTGAACAGTTTCTACTGACTGCAGGGCACATTTTTTCTATTTTTCTCCACAGACAACCATCTGCAGCATACCTGCTTTTTCCGGGGTTACCCCCCCATTTTTTTCTCATAAGGATCCACCATGTCTTTTGACGATCAGCCCCAGACCACCTTTTCAGATTTTGCTTTCATCCCCGCCATCCTCAAAGCCTTAAAGGATGCCGGATATGAATCCCCCACTCCGATCCAGTCCTCCATCATCCCCCATGTCATGGCCGGAGAGGATGTGGTGGGGCAGGCCCAGACCGGCACCGGCAAGACGGCCGCCTTTGCCCTGCCGCTCCTGACCCGGCTTGACCTGAAGAAAAGAAAACCGCAGGTACTGGTGTTGACCCCCACCCGGGAGCTGGCCATCCAGGTCGCCGAGGCCTTTCACAGCTACGCCGCCCATATGCCAGGATTCCAGGTCCTGCCCATCTACGGAGGTCAGGACTACAAGATCCAGCTCCGCCAGCTGGAACGCGGCGTGCATGTGGTGGTCGGAACGCCGGGCCGGGTCATGGATCATATCCGCCGCGAGACCCTGAGGCTGGATGAGATTGAGTGTCTGGTCCTTGATGAGGCCGACGAGATGCTGCGCATGGGCTTCATTGACGATGTGGAATGGATCCTCGATCAGACCCCGGAGAACCGGCAGATCGCCCTCTTTTCGGCGACCATGCCCGTCAGCATCCGCCGCATCGCCCAGAAATACCTCAACAATCCGCAGGAGATCACCATCAAGGGCAAGACCAGCACCGCCCAGAACATCCACCAGCGCTTTCTGGTCACCAGCGTTTTTCACAAACTCGATTCCCTGACCAGGGTGCTTGAGGCTGAATCCTTCGAAGGCATGCTGATCTTTGTCCGCACCAAGAATCAGACGGTGGAGCTGGCCGAAAAACTGGCTGCCCGCGGTTATTCCGTGGCCCCGCTTAACGGTGACATTCCGCAGAATCAGCGGCAGCGCACCGTAGAACAATTAAAATCAGGCAAACTCGACATCCTGGTGGCCACCGATGTCGCTGCCCGGGGATTGGATGTGGAGCGGATAAGCCATGTGCTCAACTTCGACATCCCCTATGACACTGAATCGTACATCCACCGCATCGGCCGCACCGGCAGGGCCGGACGCAGCGGCGAGGCCATTCTCTTTGTCACCACCCGCGAGCGGCAGATGGTGGGTACCATCGAACGGGCCACCCGCCAGAAGATCGAGTTAATGAAGCTGCCATCCACCGAGGCAATCAACGACAAACGAATAATGGAGTTCAAGCAGCGAATCTCCGACACCCTCACCGCCGACAATCTTGATTTTTATCAGCGGCTGATAGAAGAATATCTGGGAGAACATGACGTCCCGGCCGAGGATGTGGCCGCAGCTCTGGCCAGTCTGCTCCAGGGCGACAAGCCTCTGCTGTTGAAGGATCTGCCCGCTCCCAGAACGGAACGGCCCGCACCCTTTGATCGCAGTACCCGCGGAGGCCGGAGGTTTGACAAATCAGAACGACCTTCTTTCAGAGACAAACGGGAGGAACCCAGAGAGTTCCGGGAGGCCCGAGAGTTTAAGGAATACCGTGAACCACAAAAATTCCGGGGACCTCGGGAGACGAAAGAGGCAAGACCTTCAACCGCACCCGATCAAGGCATGGAGCGCTTCCGTATAGAGGTGGGTCTTAACCAGGGAGTAAAACCGGGGAACATTGTCGGGGCCATTGCCAATGAAGCCGATCTCAGCAGCAAACACATCGGCAGGATCTCGATCTTTGAGGATCACAGCACAGTGGACCTGCCGGCTGGTTTACCCCAGGACACCCTGACCCTCCTCAAAAAAGTCAAGGTAGCTGACAAGCAGCTCAGGATCAGCCGCCTGGATGAATCAAAGGTCCAGGCCCACAATCCACCAGCACAAGTGATCCGAAAGACTGAGGAGAAGACTGAAAGAAGAGAAAAGGCCATGGGACGCGCCCGGAGACGTGGCCAGATGAGCCCGGCATCAGTAGCGGCCAGGAAAAAAAGGATTAAAGAGTAAAGAATGCCAGGCAAAGAGCAGTCATTGTGGAGGTAATTATTATCGCAGCAATGGCTGCCAACCGGGTTATCGGCAGGAAAAACACCATTCCCTGGCACATCCCTGAGGAACTGCAATGGTTCAAGGAAACAACCATGGGCCATACTCTGATTATGGGCCGCAAGACCCATGAGTCCATTGGTCGTCCCTTGCCCGGTCGCCGCACGATAGTCATCACCCGCGACAGACATCGCTGTTTTCCAGGTTGTACCACAGTCCAGAGCCTGAATCAGGCCTTGGAGCTGTGCACCGAATACGAGAAGGTCTTTATTGCCGGTGGTGCACAGATATATGTTCAAGCCCTTCCCTTGGCTGACACCATTATCCTCAGCGTCCTCGACCAGGAAGTTGCAGGAGACACGTTCTTCCCCCCTGTTCCAGAAGAAGAATTTGCTGAAGCAACACGAACTGCAGTGTCAGGTCCGCCCCCCTATACCCGCATCACCTACCAACGTAAGGAGACGTCGGCCCTCAGGGTTTAATATAGGCAAAACCCTGATTCTGCAGATCAATAAGCCCGACGATACCCGCAGGAATGACCTGACATTCCGCTATCAAGTTATTACGGCTGACCTCGAAACGATTCAAAGCATTTTCGCAGACCTGAAAACATACCCCCTGAGAAACAAGACCCTGAATCCTCTCCAGAAAAGTAGCCACATCATCCCACGCCATCAAACTGACTGCCGGTCCATTCAACAGCACAATCAGAGTGTGTTCCTGACCCGGGATGGCATTCAGGAGATTGATGACATTGTTGAGGGCCAGATTAAAGACCTGCTCATCATTCTGATCAACATGAAAAACCGCCTTGTATTGCATGACAACCCCTTTTTATGTAAAATTTAAACTTTGACAATCTCGTAAAAACTCAAAAAAGTCTGTCATTTCGAGTGACAATGAGAAATCTTGCTGCTCAACCAGTGGATACCATTAAGATTTCTCCCGATGGTCGAAATGACATTATAGTAATTTGTACTTTTTACGAGACCAT
>JBDRQE010000051.1:0-67654 GCA_043826415.1 Pseudomonadota bacterium | reverse complement strand
ATCTCGGCTCGGAGGAGTTCGTGGAGCGAATGCAAGCATTAGTCGCGGACCGATCTGCAATGACCGAAGTCCCTCGCACCCAACGTCGACCGCAAGCCAAGCCAATCGAACACTACCGCGATACCATAGCAGATAAAAAATGTGCCATGGCCGCTGCGTATGCCACCGGCGATTATACCATGCAGGAAATCGCGACGTGTTTCAGCGTTCATTATGCGACTGTAAGCCGGGCTGTGAGACAAAAGCAAAAGATGTCGATGCTTGATTGCAAGACCTGACCCCTTTTATAGAAGGGAAATTATAGAACTTGGCTAAAAGATGCCAACGTGGTGAGCAATCTAGAAAATATTGTGGCTGAACAGAGTAAATGTGTGGACGCAAGGCAATGAACGGTTTGGCCCAAATTCTGCTGATAGCTGTGTTCACCTACGGTCTTAACAATACGGTTCCCTATCGAATGAGAAAAGGTGACAAGCAGTTCGAAATAAATAAAACCGGCCTTACGGGGCGATCGGAAGGAACAAAACCCACATGAAAAAAACAGTCATTTTGATCATCGACGACGATCCTGCAGTGAGGCAAGTCCTTGCCGACATCATGGAGTTCAAGGGGTATGGAACTCTTGTAGCCAAAGACGGAGCGGAGGCGCTTTCTCTTATGCAAGCAAACGACATCGATCTGGCCCTCATTGACCTCGGACTACCGGACATCTCAGGACTGGACCTACTCTCCCTGATCAAGGTTGGTCATCCGTCCACAGCGGCTATCATCCTCACCGGCAACGCCACACTCGAATCGGCCATTGATGCCACCAGTCGGGGAGCCTTCTCCTATCTGCAGAAACCGTATAATATTGATCAGCTATTGCTTCAGATCAAACGGGCGATAGAGAAACAGCAAGCGGATCAAGAACATGAGAAGCTTAATATCCAACTCCTGCAAGCTCAGAAATTGGAGTCTGTTGGCCGATTGGCAGCCGGTATCGCCCATGAAATAAATACCCCCATCCAATTCATCAGCAGCAATATTGCCTTTCTCAAGGAGGCGTTCAAAGAATCATCTCACTTAATCAACAGCTTATTGGAACTTCTTGAATCCATTAAGAATGGTACCGTAACAGAGGCACAAATTGAGGAAAATGATAAAATCGTTGTTCATCTTGACTGGGATTATCTGCAAGAAGAGATTCCCCACGCCATCGATCAATCAAATGACGGACTACAACGAGTTACCTCAATTGTCCAGGCGATGAAAGAATTTTCACATCCTGGGAGCAAGCAGAAAGTCAATACCAATCTCAATCAAGTTATTGAGACGACTATTACAATTTCAAGAAATGAATGGAAATCTGTGGCAACGGTTGATACCGACCTTGATCCTGAGCTTCAATCCTTGCCTTGCCTGGCTAATGAGATGGGTCAGGTTTTTTTGAACCTGCTGATCAATGCCACCCATGCCATAGAAAACCAGCTCGGCAATAATCCAGAGGGTAAGAAAGGTAGAATTACTATCAGCACCAAACAGCACGACCAGCATGTGGAGATTCGGATTACCGATACAGGCTGCGGCATACCCGCACATATCCACAACAAGGTCTTCGATCCTTTTTTCACCACCAAGGACGTCGGCAAGGGTACTGGCCAGGGCCTGACTATTGCCCATGATGTTATTGTCGGCAAACATAATGGTACCCTTGCCTTTGAAGCAGAACCCGGTTCAGGAACAACCTTTATTATCCGCTTACCAAAGCATCAGGAATAAGATGTTCTCGGTATGCCCGAAGAAAGAAACGTTCATCTTCAGAGAGTCGACGAAGATGAACGGGCTGATAGAATTGTCATGATCAGCATCAAGTATAGCGTACCGGGAAACTGCAGGAACAGGATTGACCAATTCTAACCTCCCGAAAGCATTTACAATCATCATTCAACACAAACCTTTTTTGCGGTTATCAATCCCCTAGCCATAGATATCCCCGGCTTGCCTTCGCGTTATGAGCAACGCAATATGAAAAACAAACAATGATCTACCGCATAGCCGCCGATGCTATCCTCCTGCTCCATCTCTCCTTCACCCTTTTTACCATACTGGGAGGCTTGTTGGTACTCCGCCGCCCCTCCCTTCTCGGGGTGCATCTTGCCGCTGTGTTCTGGGGGGTGGTGATCGAGTGGGCGGACTGGATCTGCCCGCTTACTCCACTGGAGAAATTGCTCCGGGAAAGAGGAGGCGAAGCGGGCTATGCAGGCGGATTCATCGAGCATTATGTTACCCTGCTTCTCTATCCCGACAACCTCACCATCGAGCTGCGCTACCTGCTTGGCATGGCGCTTATTACAGTAAATCTGATCATCTATGGGTATGTTTTTCTGGCACGTCGCCGAGGGGAATGACTGGAATACGTGATTTTATGGCTGGATTCCCTTCTCATGCGATTTCAGAAGCTTCTTCCCTTCAGCGGTGAAGTTCCACCAGGGCAGGGCCTCACCGCAGTCAAGAAAATGCCTTACCGAGAGCAGGGTATAGAGCAGACAGGGGTCGAGGCGATGTCCCATGACTTTTGACAGTTCACGGTATATGGCCATCGGCTCACGCCTGGCAAGTTGATCGGGATGCACGATGCCGATACGGTGAAGATCGGCGGCAATGGCTTTGCCGATGTTCGGTAAGTCCTCCAGTTGTGCGGGTGGGTTTCGTTTGGTCCGTGACATCGTTGTTTTGCCTCAGGAGGCATGATCTCTGAGATTCCAGGCACGGAAGGCTTTATCGCCCGTAGCCGTTATGAGGGATGGATCAGGCGCCATACTGCGAGAAGGCCAGAAACAGGCCGAGCAGTGCGGCAGTTGCCGCCAGTGCGGTCACAGCACTCAGCCAGAGCATACGCAGCCGATTGGTTTCGATGCGCCGGATAAGCTGGGCGTTCTGGTCGGCGAGCTCCTTGATGAGTTCGGAGGACGCGAGCATCTGGCCATGCAGGTCGGAGACCGCCGCCTCCAGGGTGACGACACGGGCTTCGAGTGCGGCCATTGGTTGCGAGTCAAGCGAGTCGGCCGGCTGCGAGCTCGCCTCAGAGACCTTCGGCGAAGAGGGTTTCCCGGCCACCGTGTTCCACAGCTTCATGGCGCCGTCAGCAACCTTGGGCGCGTTGCTGATGACCTCAGACCAGGGAACGCTTTTGAGTACTGCCAGCCATGGGATGGCCATGAATGTGCCTCCTGCAAGAGAGATTATCGATAAAAAAAATAATTATAAACAAAAATAACTGAAAATGCTCGTCACGGGAATACCTGCCCTGGACACTGTTTGACCGGAAGATCCGACCAGCTTAGGAGTTTATCCGCTGCCGGCCGGAACGGCAAGGGCATTTCCCGGCCGGCAGGAATCAGCTCGTCCGGGCCTTGGTGTTGTTGCTTTGCAGGATCTGCAACCGTTGATAGATGCCGGGACGCGCCATCAGCTCCTCGTGGTTTCCTGCCTCGACCAGACTGCCGTGATCCATGACCAGGATGCGGTCGGCCCTGCGGATGGTGGAGAGCCTATGGGCGATGACCACACTGGTCCGGTTGGCCAGGGTGGCGGCCATGGCCTTTTCGATGAGCATTTCCGTTTCGGTGTCAATGGAGGCGGTGGCCTCGTCCAGCACCAGGATGCGCGGGTCGCGGGCCAGCACCCTGGCCAGGGCCAGGAGCTGGCGCTGGCCGGCGGAAAAATCGAGGCCCGTCCCGCCGATGCGGGTTTCGAGCCCCTCCGGCAGTCCTGCGATCAGGGTGGTGAGCTGGGCGGTGGCGATGACCTCGTGCAATTGTGCCTCACTCAATTGGAGGCCGAGCACGATATTCTCCCGAACCGTGGCCGGGAAGAGATACACCTCCTGCATCACCAGCCCGATCTGGCCGCGCAAAAAGAGGGGATCGAAATCACGGAGGTCAATCCCGTCCACTTTCACCACGCCGCGGTCGGGGTCGTAGAACCGCTCCAGCAGGCTGATGATGGTGGTCTTTCCGGCGCCGGTGGCCCCGACTATGGCCAGGGTCTCGCCCGGTGCGACCTTAAAGGTCAGCTCGCGCAGTACCGGCCGCTCCGGATTGTAGCCGAAGGTCACCGCGGTAAATTCGATCTCACCGCGCAACCGCTCCGGGCGGACCGGATTGACGGGGATGGTCAGGGTATTTTCGGTGTCCAAAAGCTGGAAGATACGCTCGGCCGAGGCCAGGGCCGACTGCACCACCGAATACTTCTGGGAAAGTTCCCGCAGGGGCTGAAAAAATAAGCGCATATAGGCGAGAAAGGCGACCAGCATGCCGATGGTCATCTGATTGCGGATGATCTGGCCGCCGCCGTACCAGATGATCAGCGCCACCGCCAGAGAGCTCAAGACCTCGAGCAGCGGCATGAAGATACCGAAGATCTTGATCTGATAGAGGCTCCGTTGCATATAGGCCTCGTTCAGATCCTCAAACCGGGCGCGGGTATACTCTTCCCTGGAGAAGAGCTGGATGATGCTGATGCCGCCGAT
The DNA here is from genome assembly GCA_043826415.1 of Pseudomonadota bacterium. Taxonomy (GTDB): domain Bacteria; phylum Desulfobacterota; class Desulfobulbia; order Desulfobulbales; family Desulfocapsaceae; genus UBA2270. The sequence continues at coordinate 63,141 of JBDRQE010000051.1, read as the reverse complement.
CGCCTCCTGCAGAAACGAGTTGAGCCGGGCCAGCTGGGTGCGGATATCACGGAAGGCCAGCCGGGCCAACCGGCTGAAGAGGACGGTGTTAAAGAGGATCAAGGGCACCAGCACCAGCATCATCAGGGCCAGCCGCCAGTTCATCAGCAGCAGGATGACCAGGATCCCCACCAGCCGCGCCATGTCGTTGAACAGGGAAACGATGACCGAGGTGAACATCTCGTACATGTTCTGGATATCGTTGGTCAGCCTGGTAACCAGCTTGCCCACCGGGTTGCGGTTAAAGAAGGGGTTGGCCAGTCCGATCAGGTGGCGGAAGAGGTCCTGGCGCAGGGCGTGCATGATCCGCTGCCCCGCCCACTCCAGCACCACCACCTGCAGAAAGTTGGCAACAAAACCGGCCACCATGAGCAGGAGAAAGGAGCCGGCAAGTCCTGCCACCCCGCTCAGCCGTTCCCCCAGATCCGGTTGCAGATTGGTGATGAAACCGTCCACCGCCAGCCGCATCAGGTACGGCAGGGCCAGGCTGCAGCCGGTGATGGCCAGCGACAGGACAATCGCCAGAGAGACCGACTTCCAGTACGGCAGGACATAGCGGCCGATCCGTTGCCAGAGACGGAGGTCGCCGGTCTTCTTGAGTCGATCTTCCTCAAAATATCCGAAGCCGTGCTCCATCAGGCTGCCGCCTCCCCGGCCGTGGTCTGGTGCTGATAAATGGTGCGGTAGAAGGGGCTGCTTTCCAAGAGCTGCAGGTGGGTGCCCTGGGCGGCGATGCTCCCCTTCTCCATGACGATGATCCGGTCGGCCGAAAGCAGCGGGGCAACCCGGTGCGAGACCAGGATGCAGATGCGGCCCGGCAGCCATCTGGAAAAATTCTCGATGATCCGGTGCTCGGTGTCGGTATCGACGGCGGAGAGTCCGTCGTCGATGATGACGATGGGACGGTCCAGCAGCAGGGCCCGGGCCAGGGCTATCCGCTGGCGCTGGCCGCCGGAGAGGAGCAGCCCCTTCTCCCCAACCTTGGCCTGATACCCGTCCTTGAAGGCCTCAATCTCTTCGTGGATTCCAGCCGCCCGAGCCGCCTGCACGACCTCGGCATCACTGGCACCGGAACGGCCGAAGGCGATGTTGTTGCGGATGGTATCGGAGAAGAGGATGGTCTCCTGGGGCACATAGGCGATCTTTGCCCGCAGTCCCGCCAGGGGGAGCCGATTGTAATCGATCCCGGCCAGGAACAACCTGTCATCCTCCACCGGATACAAACGGGCCAGCAGCTGGCAGAGCGCCGACTTGCCGGAGCCGGTACGACCGACGATCCCCAGCAGACCGGGGACTATCTCGAGGCTCAAGTCGTGGAGGGCCATGGTATTCTGGCCAACGTAGCGGAAGGAGAGATTACGGACAGACAGACTGGTGAAGGCCGGCAGCGCCAGGGGGTTCCGGGGCTCGCGCAACAGCGGCTCCTCTTCCATCACCCGGCTGATGCGGTGCAGCGAGGTGATCCCGCGCTGGAAGAGGTTGGCCACCCAGCCCATGGCCATCATCGGCCAGGTCAACAGTCCCAGGTAGGTCATGAAGGCCACAAAGTCGCCGATGGAAATAGAGCCGGCAATAGTCAGCCGCCCCCCGAAAAAGAGGACCAGCAGCAGGCTGGTACTGGCGATCAGGGTGGAAAAGGGAGTGAGGACTCCCTGGACCAGGGCCAACCGGATATTGTTGCGCACGAACTCTCTCCCCAGTCGGTCGAACTGCTCGGTCTGGCGCTGTTCCTGGGTATAGGCCTTGATCAGCCGGATGGACATAAGGGTGGAACGGGCGAACTCGGTGAGGTCGGAGAACTGCTCCTGGACCCGGTTGTAGCGTTTATGGAGCATGGCCGAGAGCAATCCTGTCAGGATGGCCAGGACCGGCATGGGCGCCAGGGCCAGGAAGGTGAGGCCGGGATGGATGTAGGCCATGAAACATACTGCCGCGCCGGTCATCAGGAAGGCATCAATGAAGGAGACGATGCCCATGCCGCAGGCCAGCTGGACGTTGGTGAGATCGTTGCCGGAAAGCGCCATGATCTCACCCGCCGAGCGGCGATTGAAAAAGGGGCGATCCAGCCGCACCAGACGGCTCAGGAGACGACTGCGCAGGTCGCGTTCCAAAAGGCGGGAAAAGCCCAGGACCAGATATCTCCAGGCAAAGCGAAAGAGGGCGATGCCCAGGGCGAAGCAGATGATCAGACCACCCTGGCGAAGGAGGGAGGCGGAAGTGGCCTGGCCGAGTTGCAGACCATCCACCGCCTGCTTGATCACCCGGGGGATGTAGAGCTGGAGAAGATCAGTGCTCAGCAGGGCAAGGATCCCCCAGAGCAGCCGCTGCCAATATTTCTTGAAATAGGGCACCAGCAGCCGGATGGTCTCGCGGGCCTGGATCAGCTGAGTAATGGTGGGAAAGAGTTTAATGTCGCAACCTTTTGCTTGGTAATAAGAATAAAACAGCCATCGTCCCCGTATCGCCGGCAGTCATGCGTTAATTTTAGATAAACGTGGCCTGGCAAGATTGTCCTGCAGGAGACAATCAAGAACCAACCAAGTTATTGGTATCATATTTGACACCGCTGTGACAATAAGAAGAACACTGGACAGTCCACGTGTATCCAGAATCCATCCTAATTCTTTTATTTTTTTGCAGATCTTGTTTTCGCCTGCCGCATCATGTACTCTCAAAAAGTTATGTGAATATGCTGGACAAGGATGGATTGTAGATATTCAAAAATGATATTAGACAGAATCCGCATAGCACCATATTGGCCCATTTTGCCTACTTACACTGTTCTGTATACAAAAGGAAAATTAATGCATCCAGATAAAGCTTACGAAGAATTTCTAAATATTTTTGATCAATATAATGGAACAACTAAGCTCAATGAAGCTGATACAAGAGCTAAAATTATTGATTTTATTTTGAGGAATTGCCTGGGCTGGAGTGAAAACTTTATTCAAAGAGAACATCATACTGATGCTGGATATACAGATTATGAGCTAATAATCAACGATGTCCCAGTAATGGTTATTGAAGCTAAAAAAGCTGGAGAGTATTTTGAAATACCTGTAACAAAGAAAAATAGAAATTACAAAATAAATGGCTCAATATCAACAAGTTCAAACTTAATATCAGCGATTGAACAGGTCCAAAAATATTGTAGTGAGATAGGATGTAAGTATGCAGCTGTATTTAACGGGCATCAATTGGTATTATTTTCAGCTATTACAATTGGAAAACCATGGAAAGAAGAATTTTGCCTAATATTTAATTCACTTCAAGACATAAAAGAAAACTTTAACATCTTTTGGAACCTACTAGCGTATGAAAATGTTAAAGAAGGCTCATTGGTATCATTTATAGAAAAAGGGAAGAGTAAAATAGAGTATCACAAAATTCTAACATCTATACATAATCCCGATCAGTCATGGCCAAGAAACGAGCTATATACTTACATTCAACCTTACTGCGATTTTGTATTTAGTGAACTTCTAGATGAAAAAAAATCCGAGATTTTAAAAGAATGTTATGTGTATGATCGATCATCTAAACCATTAACAACAGAAATAAAAAGTTTTTTTGCCGATAACCTTCCATTTTTTGCTGAAAAATATGGGATCAGACAAATTTACGAGGACAAAAAAAAGGCTGGTGGATTCCAAAAAGCATTCGACAATCGAGGATGTGACGAGAAGAATGGCTCTTTAATTGTCCTTCTTGGAGGAATTGGGTCTGGAAAATCAACTTTCTTACATAGATTTTTCAAAATCGTCATATCAGAAAAACAAAATCATTTATGGTTTTACCTAGACTTTCGAAATGCTTCCTTAGATGAAGGTGAAATAGAAAATTTCATCCTTCAAGAAATGGTTAATATTTGGAAGAATAAATACCAAGAGACATTCAAATCCACTCTTAAAGATATTTCATTTGATGTTGACATAAATGATCGTAAAGAGTTTTTCAAAAGATTATTTGCATTATCTCCATATCTACGATTTTCAACAACTATTGTCATAGACAATGTTGATCAACATGAACTTCATTTTCAAGAACAAATCTTTCTAACTGGACAACATCTTAAAGATTTCTTCAACACATTAGTTGTAATAGCTATTAGAGAAGAAACTTTCGTTTCTTCTACAAGAACTGGGGTTTTTGATGCATTTCATATCCAAAAGTTTCATATTTCTTCTCCTAACTTCTTGCAAATGATCATAAAGCGGATTGATTTCACAATTAAACTTGTAAAAAATGATGAAAGAAATATTCCAAAAGACAAACTGATTAAGTATCTAGACATATTACGTGATTCTCTAATAGTAGACAACAAACAAGCAAAACATATAGTTCATTTTATCGATAGTGTTTCAGTTGGTAATATGAGAGAAGCATTAAGAATGTTTAATAATTTTATCGTATCAGGGAACACAAATATAAATGAAATCTTTGCCAGACACCAAGAATCGGGCAGCTATCAACTATCATTTCATCAATTTATAAAATCAATCATGTTTGGAGAATACAAATACTATTCTCAAGATAGAAGTCATATCATGAACTTATTTGATTTTGATCCTTCCATCACCGATTCTTGTTTCAATTTGTTAAAAATATTAAATTTCCTACTTTATCGATCTAACAAGAGGTCTTCGATAGGTAGAGGATACGTGGAGATTAACGAACTTATCGATATATTTGAATCTGTTTCAATTAAAAGAGAGGTAGTTATAGACAGTCTTATTAGGCTATCGACCTTTAATTTGTGTGAATATGACAATCAATCAAAAACTGGTATTAAAAACGCCTCTTATGTGAAGTTGACCGCAGCAGGGAAATACTATTTACTTTATTTAGTAAAAGAATTTCAATATTTAGATGCAATAATTATAGATACTCCTATTTCAGACATCTCAATTGTTAGTCATATAAAGAAATTAATTCACTCCACAGATCTTAACAAACGAATCGAAAGGACAAGAGTTTTTTTAATTTACCTTATCAAAAGCGAAGAAGATGATCACAAGAGACATCCTGAGTATTTGCATCACGAATTAACTAATAAAACATTTTGTAAAGATATTTTTAGTAAATTTGAGCTATTTACTAAAAAAATAATAAAATCCCACGAAACATTTACAGAACAAGGCGTTTAAGACGGACTCGCTGACCCATTGGAGTTAAAAGGGGTCAGAATAAAATTAAATCTAATTTTACTCTGACCCCGAATGTTTCAGAATCCGGGCGTTTAGAACAAGTACTTTGTCAATGGTAATTGAGTTACTTCTACCTTGTTTTTCAGCCGCTCGAGATTTCCCATTGCAATCTTTGCGTCTTTCTTCGGTGTCTTTCGAGTTTTTTTAATAAACCCATGCAAGAGCACGATGTCGTTGTCTGCTGTTTTGACAAACAGTACCCGGGCCGACTCCTTACCGCAATCCACGCGAAGCTTATAAATGGTTCCCTTATAACCCCATATCCTGGGGTTCAGAATTTTCAGGCTGTTGCAACTGTAAATGTCATTCAGTTCAGCATACGCCTGCATTTTTTTACAAATGGCCGCGGCGAGTTTGTCGGAAATCGTATTCAAAAAGACTTCGAACTCTGGTAAGTCATTATGCTCGTGTATGTTTAGTATCTTCATGTGGCAAATGGGTGTTATTCTAAGTCGCCTGCAAAACCAATACCTTCGTCAACCGCACGGCGCGGCTCTTCACCGTACTCTCTGTACTGCTTCGTCGCCGCTCGCTTATCTTCTCGGTCTTGTTCTGAATACAACCGAGAATGAGTGCTGAAGTAAATAATCATATTCCAAAGAGACATTTCTTGAAACAATCCTTTTACGATCTCAATCATTCTGATCTGGAGATGGTTCTCAATCAGAATGATTTAAACCGCTCAGCAGCGGCGATTCTTTTCAACTGGCATTACAAGAAAAAAGAAGAGGCTCAATGCCGTGAGAAGATTGCCAAAGCCTCCTTGGCCTTTTTTCAGGATAATTTCGACTTTTCTCTCCCCGCAATCGCTACGGTTCATGAGTCAGAAGATCGGACCGTAAAATTTCTCTTCAAGCTGAAAGACAATCACACGATTGAAACCGTCCTGATTCCCTTCCATAATAAATATTCGATCTGCCTGTCATCACAGGTCGGCTGTGCCATGAATTGTTCTTTTTGTTCCACCGGAACCCAGGGATTTACCAGAAATCTGGCTACCAGTGAAATTGTCGGCCAGTTTCTCCAGGCCTGGCACTGGCTCGCGAAAAACAGGCCCGGCGAAGAGAGAATCCTAAATATTGTTTTTATGGGACAGGGCGAACCCTTACATAATTTTGATGCCGTCAAAAAAGCGTGCGAGATATTTTTATCACAACACGGAACTTCCATTGGTGTGCAAAAAATCACCATATCAACGGCTGGCTATATTCCCGGCCTCAAAAGATGGAGCCGGGAAATCCCCGGCGTGAACCTGGCGCTCTCTCTTCATTCACCCTTTGCAGAAAAGAGAAATCAACTCATGCCCATCAATATGAAATATCCACTGGATGAAGTGCTGGCCCATATTGACCAGATACCTTTACATAAAAAACAGTTTGTTACCTATGAATATATCCTGATAAAGGATTTTAATGATTCTGCAGATGATGCTCAAAAATTAGGAACGGTACTGGCCGGTAAAAGTGCTTATATTAACCTGATTCCTTTTAACTCATTCCCGGGATCACAGTATAAGCGTCCGGATCTGGATAAAGTTGAACAGTTCAAAGAAGTTTTGGATACCTTTAAAATCCCGACCTTAATACGAATCGCCAAAGGCGATGATGTATCAGCGGCATGCGGACAACTCAATTCCAAGAATTAAAGAGCCAGCCAGTGCCGGTGCATGGGGCCGGACCCAGTTCACAGATTACAAGACAATGAAAATAGCATTATTCAGCGATACCCATGCCTTACATGAGCAAATAAACATTCCGGACGCAGATATTTTAATTTTTGCCGGCGACATGACCCATTGCAGAACCGCCAGGGATCTTGCGGTCTTTAATCGTTTTCTGGGATCTCTGCCTCATAGGCATAAAATCGTGGTTGGCGGCAACCACGATCACAGGCTTGCCCATGACCCGGTAAAAGCCAGACTGCAACTCTCGGCAGCGATCTATCTTCTCGATGAATTTGTGGTCATCTCCGGGATAAAAATCTACGGAGCACCTTGGCAGCCCTTATTTAACGACCGGGCCTGTGATGCCTTTGCCTTGCCGCGGGGAAAAGCGCTGAAAGAAAAATGGGATCTGATCCCGCCTGATGTCGATATCTTGGTAACGCACACCCCTCCGGCCGGCATTCTCGATCAGGACGGTCCCGTCGCCCATGGCTGTTCGGACCTCACTGCCGCCGTGGCCGCAATCAAACCCAGGTATCATATCTTCGGCCATATCCACAGCAATCACGGAATGATTAAATGCGGCCCCACAACGTATATCAATTGCAACGTCCAGGGAGAAAACGGAGAGTTACGATCCGCACTCCTGCTTGATTATGACTCAGGTGAACTCCTGAAGAGTTGAAGTCTATGAATAATACAATGAAGCGGCAAAAATTGCATGGAAGGGGGACCTGGCCACGCTCAGCAGTTGAATATATAAATTTTCATTACTGCAAACAGGCCATTTAAGGGGCTTAAATGGAGTTTTCAAGGTCAAAAACGCAATTATAGATCCGAAGATCAAAGCTATAATGTTGTTAATGAGAGCCTCTTTCCCAATGATCGCGGTCGGTACATTGATAACAGAAAAATCCTTTATATAAAACGATACTTTCCCTAACGATTACCATGAAAGCAGAGACGCATTTAATCGAAGAAACCATATCCTTTGTCAAGAATTCGTTAAAAAACGCGGAAGGCGGTCATGATTGGTGGCACATTTACCGGGTATGGAATGGGGCAAAATTAATCGCGCAAACGGAACCGGGTGATCGTCAAATAATAGAACTTGGAGCCCTCTTGCATGATATTGCTGATTCAAAATTTCATAATGGAGATGAAGAGATTGGACCGTATAAAGCGAGACAATTCCTAACTACACAAGATGTACCTGAGTCTACAATAATTCATATTGAAAATATTATTTCCAGCATCTCATTTAAAGGAGGGAAGAACATACAACAATTCAAGTCCCTAGAATTAGACGTAATACAAGATGCTGACAGACTGGATGCCATAGGTGCAATTGGCATAGCCAGGACATTCAATTACGGGGGATATAAAAATTTACAGCTTTATGATCCCGGGATAGCACCAAATCTCGATATGTCAGTTGAAGAATATAAAAACAATGAGGCACCGACACTGAATCATTTTTATGAAAAATTGCTTTTACTCAAAGACCGGATGAACACAAAGACCGGTAAAAAGCTGGCAATCCAACGTCATCAATTTATGGAGATTTTTTTAGAACATTTTCACCAGGAATGGACAGATTTAAGAAAATCACACAATGAGTAATATATCAGTTCGCCTGGCCCGACCCCAGACTGTTTAATGAAGTGGGATATCCCTGATACATGACAATGCAATTACCCTCATAAAAAAAAGACAAACTATGACTGATTCCAACTTCTCCAGCCTTCCTCTTTCCAAGGCGATGCTCCATAACCTCGATGAAATCGGGTTTAAAGCAATGACCCCTGTTCAGGCCGAAAGTCTTCCCCATATTTTAAAAAATTGTGATGTTATTGTCCAGGCCAAGACAGGTAGCGGGAAGACAGCCGCATTCGGACTCGGGGTACTGCACAAACTTCATGTTAAAAAATTCAGAGTCCAATCTCTTATTCTCTGCCCAACCCGAGAACTGGCGGATCAGGTAGCCAAGGAATTACGTCGTCTAGCCCAGGCTACCCATAATGTTAAGATACTGACTCTTTGCGGTGGGGCTGCCTTTGCCCCTCAATATGAATCGATACTGCATGGGGCTCATATCATTGTCGGAACCCCCGGGCGGGTGTTGCAGCATCTGGATAAAGAACATCTTTCTTTAAAAGATCTGGAGACACTGGTCCTTGACGAAGCTGACCGTATGCTCGATATGGGATTTATTGACGACATCAGTAGAATTATTGCCCATGCGCCTGAAAATCGTCAGACCTTGCTCTTTTCAGCCACCTATCCTGAAAAGATCATGAAATTAAGTTCTGCCGTTCAAAAAAACGCCCTCAACATTCAAACCATTTCCGGGGAACAGGCGAATAAGATTACGGAATACTTCTACGAAGTGGCCCACGACAAGAAGACTTCAATGCTTATCAAGGCTATTGCCCATCACAAGCCCCAAAATATCCTGGTTTTCTGCAATACAAAAGCAGAGACACAAGATGTTGCTGATGCCTTATCTGCTGCCGGGATTGATGCCCTGGCTATTCACGGCGACCTGGAGCAATATCAACGAACCGATGTTCTTGTCCGCTTTGCTAACAAAAGTTGTTCCGTACTGGTGGCAACAGATGTGGCGGCCAGAGGGCTTGATATTAAAGAACTTGAAATGGTGGTTAATTACGACATACCCCAAGATGAAGAGACGTATACCCACCGTATTGGCAGAACAGGACGTGCCGGCAAAGAGGGCTTGGCAGTCACCCTCTTTACCGACCATCAAGCATTTGCAATGGGAAACTATCGCAATACAACGCGCAGATTTGATGATATTAACAAGCTGAATAAGGTTGAAGATGTCACACTGACCCCACCAAATGTTACCATTGTTTTAGAGGGCGGGAAAAAGGACAAAATGCGGCCTGGCGATATTCTCGGGGCACTCACTGGTGAAGCAGGTATCGAAGGTAAATATATTGGTAAAATAGATATCTATGATCGGCAAAGCTATGTTGCAATTGAGCGCAGTATGGTTAAAAAAGCGTATTCTTATCTGAAGAACGGTAAGATTAAAGGACGCACATTTCCAGTCTGGCTCTTTTCTGAAAAGAATTCAGGCACTGGTGACAAGAAAAAAAAGGTCAAGGCCCCAAGAAAGCAATATTAAGTCAGGTATCATAGAGTTCACGCTCAGAGTACAAGGTGTCGATGCTTGATTGCAAGACCTGACCCCTTTCATTTCCTTTCATTTATTAAGAGAGAACCAATAAAAGTGCGGCTACATGATCGACAATATCCATAAATGGCTCATCCTCAGGCTGACTCTGGTCTGGCTGGTTCTTTCTCTGGTGGTGGGCGGTCTGGTCAGCTATCTCGGTCATATCCGTCTGGATAACCATGTTGTCAATATGGCTCGCGCCGAGACCTCTCATTACACCGCCGATTTTAGCGCCTACTTGAATTCGCCCTCGCCGCAGACTCTTGCTCTGTTCAGCCGGACGATTCAGACTCTGATTGAAAAAGACAACTTGATCGTGGTCGAATTCTATAATGCCGACTCCAAGAAGGTCACCGAGGCGATCAAATCGTCCGCTGTAGAGATCGAGAAAAGGCTCCCCAAACATGGCACCGAGTTCACCAATACCTCGGTAATCCTCTGTGAAAAATTGACATTGGGCCAAGACATCTTCCTGCGGGTTTTTGTTCCCATCCTCGACAGTGCGGGGGGTAGAAACGGCTATCTCGAGGGGATCTACCATGCCCCCGACGATATCGTCGCTCAGAACAAAAGAGAGACCCTCCAGGCCTTGATTTTGGTCGTGGTGGTCATTTTCGTGATCACCCTGACGCTCTACCCGCTCATCATCCGTCTTAACCGCAAGCTCCTGGATTACTCACATATCCTGGCTTTGACCAATATCGGGATGTTGAAGGTCCTGGGCAGCGCTATTGCCAAACGGGACAGCGACACCAATATCCACAATTTCCGGGTGGCCTTGTATGCCGTTCGTTTAGGGGAGAAACTCCATCTATCAAATACCGCCATGCAGGGGTTGATAAAAGGGGCCTTTCTACATGATGTCGGCAAGATCGCCATCACTGATGCAATCCTGCTCAAACCCGGCAAGTTGACAAGCGAAGAGTTTGAGATCATGAAAACTCATGTCAGCCACGGAAGAGATATCCTCTACAGCTACGACTGGCTGAAAGACGCAGACGAAGTGGTTTGCTACCACCACGAAAAATTCAACGGCAGCGGTTATCTGGCAGGATTAAAGGGGGAGGATATTCCACTCAACGCCCGGATCTTTGCGGTGGTGGATGTATTCGACGCCCTGACCTCCAAACGGCCCTACAAGGAGTCGTTCAGCCTGGCGACCTCGGTTGATATCATCAGGGAAGCACGGGGGAATCATTTCGATCCGGCGGTAGCGGATCTGTTTCTGGAACACGCCGAGGAGTTGTATGCGGAGATCTGCAACGAGAACGAACCCTTGCTGCACGGCAAACTGGAGGAGTGCATCAAAATCTACTTCCGCTAGTTCCCTGATGAGCATCCCAAAGGGGAAAAACATGGCTGAACAAAACAATCAAGGATGACGCGGGAAAGTTGATACGAGAGGCACCCCCGTACGGAGCGGCTTACGGGAAGCAGAAAGTTTGAGCAAGGAATTTCAAAAAAAACTAGACCGGCGGATTGAACTGCGGGGACAAGAGAGAGCAAAGAAAGGAAAATAGTTCTGTCCCCTTTTATCCTCTTTTATCGTCAAAGTTGTCGCGATCAGATTGAGACTGATTGCTGACGACCTTTTTTGATCTGGTACATGGCATTATCCGCATAAAGGATCAGTTCATGCGCGTCCTTGCCGTTCTCCGGATACACGGCAACGCCGATACTGGGGGTAATCTGCAGTGTCACCTTGCCAAATTTGTAGGGCTCGGCGAGGGTGGCAAAGATTTTTCCCGTGACTACGGCCGCATCCTCGACCCCCTTTATGTTTTCAAGGAGCATGATAAATTCATCACCACCTATACGCCCTACCGTATCCGATTCACGGGCACAGCGAGTCAAGCGGCGTGCCACATCCTGCAGCAGATAATCGCCCACAGTATGACCATGGGTGTCATTCACCTGTTTGAATTTATCCAGATCCAGAAACAAAACCGCCAACCGGGTCTGCTCCCGACGGGCTTTTGTCAAAGCCATCTGCAGACGGTCCAGAAAAAGCGAACGGTTTGGCAGATCAGTTAACTGATCATATTGCGCCATGTGCTCCAACCGGGCATGCATTCTTTTGCGCTCAAGAGCTGCAACGACCTGGACCGCGACAAACTGCAGCAGTTCCCTGTCCTTCCCGGTAAAACGCACAGCATCAGCAGAGCTCAGCACCACAAGCGCGCCGACAATGCCACTGGCAGACTCAAGCGGGACCCCGAGCCAGTTCAGTACATCAGGACTCATCACCGCATCCAGTTGCGACAAGACGGAAGCGGCGGTTTCCGGCGTCAGCAGCAATGGCTGGCCGGTACGGATAACCTCTGCGGTCAGAGTGTGTGACTTCAGTGTCTGCGGGATCGATGCCTCGCTGTAGTCGTGGGCATGATAAGGAAAGCTGATCTCATCGTTGTCCGCGTCATAGAGCGCAACGATGACATTAGTGGCCAATAACAGATCATCGACCACTTCGTGAATGCGCTGAAACAAAGTCTGCAAATCCCCGGAGGCGTTAGCCGCCTCAGAGATGGCATAAACGGCGGCCTGCATCGACTCCGCGCGCTTTCGTTCGGTGACATCACGGGCCACCGCCACCCTTATCTGCTGGGACTCCGACCAGCGGGCAGACCACATGATATGGGCGATCTTTCCATCCTTGCGCACATAACGATTTTCAAAACAGGGTTTCAGTTCACCATCCAGAATTTCATCGACGGCCTGCAGAGTTCTTTCCCGATCCCCGGGGTACACGAAGTCGATACTGGCTCTGCCAATCATCTCTTCCGGCGTATAGCCAAAAACTTGCTCACTGGCCGCACTGACGAAGAGGAAACAACCTTCACGGTCAACCACACAGACCGCATCCAGCAGCAAGTCCATGAAATTATGGGGAGATACAGGAAAAATTGTTTTCATAGAATGACCATAGTCTTTCAGAAATCGAATGGGCAAGTGCATAAAATCATGGCTTAATCAGGGACGATCTCTCTCTTTTTTAAATGCAGGAAGCTCCCTGGTTTTCTTCATCCCACAGCTTAGCAAAAATCTTACTTGCTCTGTCGTCAGAAAAAATAACGGTCGCCAGCAAAAATGGAGACTTTATTGAGGTGAAATCATGAGAGAATCCATCGTAAAATCAATCACCAGCACAGTCAAGGACTTAAACAAAAGTGGATTAGTAAATGATATCACAATGAGAAATATTGAAAATCTCTGCCTTCCAGATATCCATGATATATAGTCCGGAAAAAATTGTTTCCATAAGAAAAAAATTCAAACTGAGCCAAGCGGCTCTCGCCAGCATTTTTAATATTAGCCCTTCAACCGTTCAAAAATGGGAGCAAGGCAACAAAAAACCTACAGGCGCATCAAAGAAACTATTAGACCTTATGGAAAGAAAGGGGCTGGAAACACTCATCTAATGAATTGAAAGCGTGAGCAATCGGGGCGCAAACTCCGATTGCCCGTACAATGAGGATTTAGGCTTAGGTGTCGATGCTTGATTGCAATACCTAACCCCAAACTTGATTTTACTTATTGCTGCGGATAAAGTTGACTACTTTCAGCAGGCCGGGAGAGGCATCGCGTTTTACAATGAATGTAACGGGAAGGCTCATCTCAGGGACAGTTGGCGCATGAACAGTATCCTCAGGGACAGTTGGCGCATGAACAGTATCATCCCCTAAAGCCTGGGGACCTAATGCGACAGCTCCGGGGGTTGACTTCACTTTGTTTTTTACCTCAGCGGCTGTGGAGACCTCTACGGGATTGGCAAGAAAAGGGGTATTGGCCATGACTATTTTCTGCACAAACGTCTGAATCCCTCGGATCTCGCGGCCTGTTACAACCACCACCGGCAGATTTGGTCCACCAATGTCGGACCAGTTTGCCGCCTTTCCTGAGAAAACAGCAGTCAGTTGTTCCGGCGTAAGGGCGGGTAGAGTAACATCCTGATTTGTGAATACCCGGATAACAGTCCTGCCGATAATGACAGGCTTGTAAAGCATCTTATTGGGGATTAAATATCCTTCCTTTTCCACCAGGGCCAGCCAATCAGCAAAAGGCAGGCCGCTAACGGCTCCTTGTATCGCACCGGCATCAAGATCCTTGAAAGCCTGTACGGGACTGCTGGGGGAAAAAACCAAATTTTCGCCTGTCGCTTCTTCTATCGCGACTTGACGTTTTTTGAAAATATTATCTATGGCCGTGCCGACACCGCCGATTTTAATTTCTTCTGCGTACGCTGTGCCAACTCCCGTGATTCCGAAAAAAAGAAAAGCGAGCATCATCCTGAATGTTGTCACCGAATTTGATCTTAGCATTAAACTTCCTCCTGTACTGTATGATCTCTAACCGCAAGTTATCTTGGGCTATATTCACTATTCAAGGCCTTCCATAATGGCATATGTCACACTTCATGTAATGTTTTTTTTGAACTTATGCAAATTATTTCGACTCGGAATGAAGAGATTCATGGCTTTTCAGCAATAACTCCAACCTCTCTTTCGGAGAGAGAAAGGTGTCAGGTTTCCAAGTTGCCACGTTAAATCCCCCACCCCCGAAGTGAGCGAAACACCCCGCAAGTGGAAAAATAAATTTACAATCACGTCCGTATCTGGCAATATTTTATACGGTCAACAGCCTTACGGGGTATCTGAAATCGTCGGGCCACAAAGCGCCCAAGGCGGCGGTCTCGGAGTATCTTGCCTGGTTCGAAGACGCCTACTTCCTCTTTACCGTGCGCCTCTTCGACGCCTCACTGTCCAGGGCCAACGCCAACCCCAAAAAGGTCTACTGCATCGACCACTCGCTGGTGACCTCGGTTTCCTCTGGAATTCTGGTCAATTCCGGCCATCTCCTGGAAAACCTTGTCTTCACTGCCTTGCGCCGGATTACCCCGGATATCTGCTACGTCAAAACCCGCTCCGGCAAGATCACCATTGTGCCGGCGTGGCGTTTTCTGCTGGATTTGGAGCAGGGACAAAGGGTATGACCACCTTCGGCGAATTTCATTTCCTTTCGGCCTTCTCTTTCCTCTTCGGCGCTCACCGAAAGCTTACGGATGGTCACCACGAGGAGGAAAACAAAAAGATCAAGCTTCCAAGTTGAAACAAGAAGAAAGATCCTGCTTTATTAAGACAGGGGAAAAAGAACTGATATATTTTTGACTATATTTCAACCTGTTGGCTATTGACAACATACTGACATTCCAAAGAGACATTCCTTGAAACAATCCTTTTACGATCTCAATCATTCTGATTTGGAAATGGTTCTCAAGCAGAATGCTTTAAACCACTCAGCAGCGGCAATTCTTTTTAATTGGCATTATAAGAAAAAAGAAATTGCTCAATGCCAGGAGAAAATTGCCAAAGGTTCATTGGCCTTTTTTCAGGATAATTTCGACTTTTCTCTCCCCGAAATCGATACGGTTCATGAGTCGGAAGATCGAACAGTAAAATTTCTTTTCAGGCTTCAAGACAATCACAGGATTGAAACCGTCCTTCTTCCCTTTCATAATAAATATTCGATTTGCCTGTCATCACAGGTCGGCTGTGCCATGAAGTGTTCTTTTTGTTCCACCGGAGCCCAAGGGTTTACCAGAAATCTGGCTACCAGTGAAATTGTCGGCCAGTTTCTCCAGGCCTGGCGTTGGCTCGCGGAAAACAGGCCGGGAGAAGAGAGAATTTTAAATATTGTTTTTATGGGACAAGGCGAACCGTTACATAATTTTGATGCCGTCAAAAAAGCCTGTGAAATATTTTTATCACAACACGGGACTTCCATTGGTGTGCAGAAAATTACAGTCTCAACGGCTGACTACATTCCCGGACTGAAGAGATGGAGCCGGGAAATTCCCGGAGTGAACCTTGCGTTATCTCTTCATTCCCCCTTTGAGAAAAAGAGGAATGCACTCATGCCCATCAATATGAAATATCCACTCACTGAAGTGTTGACCTGTATTGACCAGATACCCTTACATAAAAAACAATTTGTTACCTATGAATATATTCTGATAAAAGATTTTAATGATTCTCCGGATGATGCGAAAGAATTGGGAACGATACTGGCTGGCAAAAGTGCTTATATTAACTTGATTCCTTTTAACGCATTCCCCGGATCATATTATAAGCGTCCGAACCGGGATAACGTTGAGAAGTTTAAGGAAGTTTTAGATACCTTTAAAATTCCGACTCTAATAAGAACTGCCAAAGGTGATGATGTATTGGCAGCATGCGGACAACTCAATTCTAAAAATTAAAGTCCGGATTGCTACAATGTCATTTCGACCATCGGGAGAAATCTTAATTGTTCCAAGCACCTAAGAAGAAAGATTTCTCGCTGTCACTCGAAATGACAAACTTTTTTTACATTTTGCGAGATCATCAATCTGAATGAAAAAAAAGTGCTGCCCGACTTACCCCAATGAAAAGACGACATCGTTTTCTATAACGGGTACGAAAAGATCATTTCTCAAGGCACCCTAAGATTGAACATATTACAAGACAATGAAAATAGCATTATTCAGCGATACCCATGCATTACATGGGCAAATCAACATTCCGGACGCAGATATTTTAATTTTTGCCGGTGACATGACCCATTGCAGAACCGCAATGGATGTTGCGGACTTTAATAATTTTCTCGGATCTCTGCCTCACAGGCATAAAATAGTGGTTGGCGGCAACCACGATCACAGGCTTGCCCATGATCCGGTAAAAGCCAGACTGCAGCTCTCGGAATCGGTCTATCTTGTGGATGAATTTGTGGTCATTTCCGGGATAAAAATCTACGGAGCACCCTGGCAGCCGTTATTTAACGACCGGGCCTGTGATGCCTTTGCCTTACCGAGAGGAAAAGCGCTGAAAGAAAAATGGGATATGATCCCGCCTGATGTCGATATTTTAGTAACCCACACCCCTCCGGCCGGCATTCTCGATCTAGACGGTCCCGTCTCCCATGGCTGTTCGGACCTCGCAGCCGCCGTGGCCGCACTCAAACCCAAGTATCATATTTTCGGCCATATCCACAGCAATCATGGAATGATTAAATGTGGCCCCACAATGTATATAAATTGCAACGTCCAAGGAGAAAACGGTGAATTACGCTCCGCACTCCTGCTTGACTACGACACGGGTAAGCTCCTGTAATTCCATCTCTCAAGTCACAACCCAATCAAAAAGAAAGGCCCTGCTTCATTGAAGAAGCAGGGCCTTTCTTTTTTAAAAATTTCCCGGAAGTATCAGCCAAGGGCCGTGGTCAGAGACTTCTCCATCTTCTCGTTCACTATTCCGCTGATATGCTCATTGGTCCAGATACCATCCTTGCGCACCGCCTTGGTGGCGTTGCCGAAGGCGATCCTGACCTTCTGATCGGAGACGGCGGCCAGGGCCTTGTCGATCCGGGCCTTCAGCTCTTCTTTGGACAGTCCCTCGGCCTCGCCGATGGGGCCAAGCTCCTTGATCTGGTTCGTAAACTTGGTGATCAGCTGGACGAAGCGCGGCGCCTCGGCCGCAGAGGCCCATTGCAGACTGTAGCGCTCCTCACGGATACCAACATCCTTCAAGACCTTCTTCACCAGCGCATCCACACCCATTGCATCGTAATTACCAACCTGGTAATGGCATTCGCCAAGTTGTCAGCCGCCGCTGAAGATGCCGTCCGCACCTTCAGCCAGAGCACGCAGGACAAAGGCCGGATCGATGCGCCCGGTACACATCACCCTGAGGGTCCGCATATTGGGCGGGTATTGAAACCGTGAAACACCGGCGGCATCTGCCGCCGCGTAACAGCACCAGTTGCACAAAAAGCCAAGGATGCTGGGATTAAATTCCTGCTCAGCCATAAGACGTTCTCCTCAAATATAATAAACTTGGTCCATCATTATTTAGAAATGAAATTATCTGTCGCCAGTGGCCCCGAAGGCCTCAATCTGGGAGATAAGCTGCTCATTGGTGAACCCGCCCATGGAGATGGCAAAGGTCGGACAATGGGCGGCACAGATCCCGCAGGCCTTGCACGAGGCGGAAACGGTCTCGGCCTTGCGCTTGCCGTCCACCTTCTGCATGACAATGGCCCCATACGGACAGAGGCTGACGCACAGTCCGCAGCCGATACACTTGTCCTGCTCCACCTTGGAGACGATCGGGTCAACCTTCACATAGCCCTTGACCAGCGGGATCGCTGCCTTGGCCGCTGCCGCCTGGGCCTGCACAATGGTCTCATCGACAGGCTTGGGCCCATGGGCCAGTCCGCAGACATAGACGCCGGAAACTGACAGCTCAACCGGACGCAGCTTGACATGGGCCTCGAGGAAGAACTTGTTGGCCGTCACCGGCAGCTTCAACAGCTTGGAGAGGGTATCGGTATCATCGGGAACGACGCCCACAGAGAGGGCCACCAGATCAGGATTCATGACCACCTCTTCCTGCATGATGGAGTCGAAGAAACGAACCTGAACCTTGGCGCCTTTTTCCGTTACCTCGGGTTTGCGGTCCACCTCATAGGGGATAAAGACCACCCCCATCTTGCGCGCCTCAAGGTAGGCGTCCTCGGCAAAGCCATAGGTGCGCATATCCCTGTAAAGAACAATGATCTGGGAATCGGGATTGATCTCCTTGACCTTCAGGATATTCTTCAGGGCGTGATTACAGCAGACCTTGGAACAGTAGTTGAGATCATCACCGCGCGAACCGGCACACTGGATCATAACGATGGAACCGGGCGCCCGGTTCTTGGCCTTGCCTGCCAGTTGTTTCTCCAGCTCCTGCTGGGTAACCACCTTTTTGGACTTGCCCAGAAGATACTTGTCAGGACGATGCTCACGACCACCGGTGGCGACAATGATGACACCATGGTCGACGGTCTGTTCGGCCTTGTCTTTCCCCTTGCCGGAGGCAATCACGGAAGCAAAATTGCCGATGAATCCAGCGGTCTGTACCAGCTCAGCATTACAGATCACATCTATGTTTTTGCATCCCTTAACCTTGGAAACCAGGGTCTTCAGGTGCGTCTGCACCTCGTCGCCTGCCAGGGTATGATGCAGATTCTGCAGATTGCCGCCAATCGCGTCTCCCTTCTCGATGAGCACCGAATCAAAACCCTGCTCGGCAAGGTTCAAGGCAGCGGTCATTCCCGCTACTCCTGCGCCTACAACCAGGGCCTTGGGGGTTACCGGTACCGTCTGTTCTGGCAGGGACTGAATATGACGGGCCTTGGAGACTGCCATACGCACCAGATCCTTGGACTTGATGGTGGCAAGTTCCGGTTCACCGGCATGCACCCAGGAACACTGATCGCGGATATTGACCATCTCAAAGAGGTTCCGGTTCAGACCGGCATCCCGCAGGGTCTCCTGAAACAGAGGCTCATGGGTACGCGGCGAACAGGCTGCTATAACCACCCGGTTCAGCTTGTGCTCTTTGATCTTCTTCTTGATAACCTCCTGGGCATCCTGGGAACAGGAATAGAGGTTTTCGGTATAATAGGTGACGTTTTTCATATCCCCGGCGTAGTTGGCAACCGAGGCCACATCCACTACCGAGCTGATATTGATGCCGCAATGGCAGACAAAGACGCCGATTCTGGCCTCATCGTCTTCCGCCACCACCTGCTCCTCAGGATAGGTCTTGAGCTCAACGCCTTTGCCCCGCACCTTTTTGAGCGATGCGGCGGTGAGTGAAGCGGCAGCCGAAGACTGGGTCACCGACTCGGGAATATCCTTGGGGCCCTGGAAGGCACCGGCCACCACAATCCCCTCTTGCGTGGTCTGCAGAGGGTTGAAGCCATTAGTGGCACAGAAATCATATTTATTGAGGCCAATCTTGGTGATATCGGCGATCTTCCGGGCATCCTTGGGCGACTCAAGGCCAACCGACAACACCACCAGATCGAAGGGCTCGAACTTATGCTGACCATCAAGGGTGGCATAGGTCAGCTGCAGACGATTCTCCCAGGGAGTGACATCCGCCACCTTGGCCCGGACAAACTTGATGCCGATGGCCTCGGCCCGCTCGCGGGCGGCGTCGAAATCCTTGCCCTGGGTGCGGATATCCATGTAATAGATGGTGATATCCACCTCCGGGTCATGCTCCTTGGTCACCAGCGCCTCTTTGATGGCGTACATGCAGCAGACCGAAGAACAGTAGCCGTTATTACAGCCGATATCGCGGGAGCCGACGCACTGTATGAAGGCCATCCGCTTGGGATGCCTGCCGTCGGAGAAGCACTTGATCTCACCCTGGAAAGGGCCGGAGGCGGTGGTCATCCGTTCGAACTCAAAGGAGGTGACCACATCCGGATGCTTGCCGTAACTGTACTTCTCCAGGGTCTTGGGATCGATCTTGCCGAAACCGGGTGAAAGGATCACCGCCCCCACATGCAGCTTCCGCTCTTCCGGCTGCTGCTTGAAATTAATGGCATGACTCTGACACACCGGTACACAGATCTGACAGGTCCCGTGCTGCACAAACAGACAGGAACTGGGATCAATATAATAGGTGGCAGGGACTGCCTGGGCGTAATCGATATGGATGGGCCGGGTTATGGCCAGCCCCTCATTATAGGGGTCCACATGATGCTTGGGGCAGTACTGGGTACAGAGCCCACAGGCAGTACAGGCATCGGCGTCGATATAACGTGGACGCAGATTGATCGTGGCGGTGAAATTTCCTGCTGTTCCTTCCAATGCCAGAAAATCAGCATTGGTCAACATTTCAATATTGGGAGACCGACCGGCCTCTACCAGCTTTGGCGCCAGGATTCAGAGTGAACAGTCATTGGTCGGAAAGGTCTTGTCAAGCTGGGCCATCACCCCGCCGACCGCTGGTGATTTCTCCACCAGATAGACATAAAAACCAAGTTCCGTCAGATCAAGTGCGGCCTGGATTCCGGCGATACCACCGCCGAGAATCATGACTGCTCCTTCTCTGTTATTCATTGCTTTACCCATAATGTTACTCCTGAAAAATGATCGTTTGGGTCTTCTTTAATATTTCGATGATGGCTAAACGCAAAAGCTCAAGGACGAGGCGCACAAATCCTGACGAATGAGGCGTACTGTTGGGTACGCCGCAGTGACGAAAGATGCAAGTGCAACGAAGTATTTGGGCCTTTTCGCGACGCCATCTTATGCTTCGACCTTCGTGGCCTTAATCGCACAAATCTTGTACTGGGGACTGCGCGAAAGCCGGTCAAGACTGTTTAAAGTCAGGTTATTTACCGGCACCTCGGCAAAGTGATACGGTATGGCAATGGTGCCGGCCTGCGAACGGTCGGTAATGTGCGCGCGTAACTGTACTGTTCCCCGCCGGGAACTTATTTCAATGGTATCCAGATCAGCAAAGCCCAGACGGGCAGCATCCTCGGGATTGATCTCGGCAAAGGCCTCGGGACAGAGTGCCTCAATCTCCGGCGTCTTCCTGGTCATGGAACCGAAATTATACTGAGGTGTCTCTCTGATGGTGGTCAGGATCAGCGGATACTCAGGATCCGGCATCTCGGTGGGAGGAGTAAACTCCTCAGGAATAAACAAGCCCTTCCCTTGCGTGAATTTCCCGATATGGAGAACCGGTGTTCCGGGATGGTCCAGATTCGGCACCGGCCATTGCAGACCCACCTGTTCAATACGCTCATACGTAATCCCGGCATATTGAGGCATAAGCTGGGTCACCTCGTTAAAGATATCTTCAGGCGTCGAATAGGGCATATCATAGCCCATGCGATGCGACAGCTCGCAGAAAATCTGCCAGTCGGCCTTGGCCTCACCGGGTGGATCGACAGCCTTGCGCACCCGCTGAACGCGGCGCTCAGTACAAGTGAAGGTACCGTCTTTCTCTGCATAACAGGCTGCGGGGAAAACGATATCAGCCATCTTGGCGGTATCGGTGAGAAAGATATCCTGAACAATAAGGAAATCGAGTTTCTCCAGGGCCGCAACCGCATGATGGGCATTGGGGTCGGCAAGCACCGGGTCCTCACCGAAGACATAAATCCCCTTGATATCACCCTCAAGAATGGCATCCCACACCTCGGTGGCCGCCTTACCCTTGCGTCGAGGAAGCTTCACCTCCCACATCTTCTCATAACGATCAAAGGCATCGTTGTTCTCAAGGCCTGCGTATCCCGGCAGAGTATTGAACAGAGCGCCCATATCACAGGCCCCCTGGACATTGTTCTGGCCGCGCAGAGGATTAACCCCGCCGCCGGCAACGCCGAGCTTGCCGCAGAGCATAGCCAGATTGGCTATCGACTTGACATTGTCAGTACCGCTGGCGTGATGGGCAAGGCCCATGCCGTAATAGATGGCGCATTTCTTACCCGGAGAGGCATACAAACGGGCGGCCGCGCGCAACTGCTCCTCGGAGATGCCGGTAATCTTCTCGACATACTCCGGAGTATACTTGGCGGTGACAATCTCAAGTTCCTCGAAGTTCTCAGTACGTTCTTCAACAAACTTCTTATCCCAGATCCCCTCTTCGAGAATGACATGCACCATGCCATTGAGCAGAGCGACATCGCTGCCTGGATTGGAGCGCAACCAGAGATCCGCTTCGTCGGCAAACTTGGTACGCCGTGGATCAACCACCAGTAATTTTGCACCGTTATTTTTGGCCTGATGAATACGCAGGCCAATGGTGGGATGACTGGTATCGGCATTGGAGCCGATCAGCATGATCACATCTGATTCCTTGACGTCCCCGATGGAGTTGGTCATCGCGCCGCTACCGAATGAAAGGGCCAGACTGGCCACAGTGGGAGCGTGTCAGAGACGGGCGCAATGGTCGATATTATTGGTACCGATCGAGGTGCGCATGAACTTCTGCATGAGGAAGTTTTCCTCATTGGTGGCCCGGGCACATGAAAATCCGGCAATGGAGTCAGGACCATACATCGCCTTGAGGTCAAAGAGCTTCTTGGCCGTATAATCGAGGGCCTCATCCCAGCTGGTTTCAACCAGCATGCCGTTCTTGCGGATCAACGGTTTGGTCAGACGCTCCTTATGCTGGATAAACTCATGCCCAAAACGACCCTTGACACATAAGGCACCGTAATTGGGCGCCTGTTCAGGATCGGCGGTGACCTCAATCACGGTCTCGCCTTTGACCCGGAGAATGATCTGACATCCTGCCCCGCAATAAGGACAGGTACTGCGCACCTCTTTCACCGGTTCGGAGTGGATGGGAATGGTCTGGGCCTTCTTGTTGAGGGCGCCGGTGGAACAGTTGTCAACACACTTGCCGCAGGAAACGCAATTGTCTTTAAAATTCAGAACCAGGCCAACTGGCCGGCCCTTTGCATCAAAGGAATCGGCACGCAGCTCAAGGGCATCATACTCGCAGGCACGCTCACAGCGCCCACAAAATATACATTTGTTTTTATCAACAATAATGGCGGGATGAGAAAAATCCTTGGCATACACGGGTATCGTTCCCATGCCCGTTTTGTTGATATTCAGATTATGACTGATGGAAAGTTCCTTGAGATCACAGCGATCAAAAGCGGTACAGCCGCAGGAAAGACAACGATCAGCCTCATTGCGGGCCATCTTCTCGGAAAAGCCCAATTTCACCTCATCAAAATCCTGACTACAGATCTCAGGAGGGCGGGTGGGCATCTTTTCCCGAAGTTTGACATTGATCCCGTCAAAATTTCGCAGGTCAACGTCATCAAAGCCTTTACCGCGGGTGAAGTTAAAACGGCTTTCCGCCTCTTCCTTAGAAGTTCCCATAACAAAGGAATGAATATTGTCAGCGGCACGACGGGCTGAGACAACAGCCTGAATCACCGAGCGTGGTCCACTGACTGCATCTCCACCGGCAAAGACTCCGTCGATATTAATCTGCGAGGAACGCACATTGGCATCTATGGTCTTATTGGCAGAGAGGGCAATAGACTTTTCAAGATCTCCACCAATGAACTTATCATTAACAGCGGTCTGGCCCAAAGAGGACACAATAGAGTCCACCAGCAGAGTATTGCTGGAACCGGGAATAGGTTCCGGCAGTCTGACTCCTTTCGCATCGGGTTCACCCAGTTTCATCCGGATTAATTCCAGTTTCAATCGGGCCCCCTGCTCACCGCTATCACAGATCTCCACCGGAGAGGCCATAAGCAGGAACTGGACTCCTTCCTTCTCCGCCTCTCTGATATTTCGTTGATGCGCCGGCATCTCCACCCGGGAGCGGGGGTATATAACCGTCACCTCAGCCACTCCCTGACGAATCAAGGTGCGCGCCACCTCCATGGCGATATTATTACCGCCGATAACAGCAGCCCGGCGACCCATATCAGGATTTTTTCCTTCAGCGACCTGACGCAGATATTTCATCGCCGAATAGGTGTGCGGGTTTACCACCCCGGGAACTTCAAGGGGAATATCAACACCAGAACCAGTGGCAAGATAAATTGCAGCGTAGCCCTGATCTTTCAGCGATTGCAGGGTAAAATCCTTGCCCCACTTCTGGCTGAGTTTAACTGAAATACCCAATCGTAAGATTGTATTGATCTCGTAATTAAGGACATCGCGGGGGATTCGATATTCGAGGAATCCATAGCGCAAGGCACCACCCAGCTTCGGTGAAGACTCAAAAATCGTTACATCATGGCCTTTCCGCGTAAGAAAATGGGCGGCTGTCAGACCGGAAGGACCACCACCGATCACAGCAATCCGCTTGCCAGTGGGAGCATCCTTGGGGATTTCGAGATCGATCTCATGCTGCATGCACCAATCAGCCACAAAACGCTTCAGATGATTGATAGAGACAGGTTCATCCACCAGGATTCGACGGCAGCGGGTTTCACAAAAACGGGGACAGACCCTGCCAACGGAGAAAGGCAGCGGATTACGCTCCATGACCAGGCGCAGGGCTTCAACATACTGCCCCTTGGCGACATGAGCTATATAGCCCTGAACATTGATCTGTCCGGGACAGGTAAGATTACAGGGTGCCTTGCAATCACCAAAATGAGTTTCAGCCAGGATGGCCAGACGTTCCAGGCGATGAGCTGCAATAGCAGCGGAATCAGTGGAAATAACCATCCCGTCCCGCGCCAGCCCCATACAGGAACGGATCAATCCTTCCTGTCCTTCTATCTCCACCACACACATCTGGCAGGGAGTCTCTGCTGGTTTTCCCTGCACATGACACAGGGTGGGGATTTTGATATCCGATCGTCTGGCAACCTCAAGAATGGTAAGGCCAGCCTCAGCTATTATCTCTGCGCCATTAATGGTAAGCGTTACAGTTGTCATACTCAAATTATCTGGTGGATTCTGTTTTTAACTCGACCTACATTGCCGCTTGAGAGGATATAAGTCGAGTGCAGGTCGGGGATGAAGCCCGACTATCATTCCCTACTATTTTGATGGTTTCCATTCCTTCAAAAAGACAGGAAGATGCCCAGCCTCTCTCGGCCCGATAATAATATTCCAGGCAGGAAGCTCCTCTTCCAGTTCACCCTTAAGGGAAGCAAGATAACCGGGAATGATCAGATCGCGATGTTTTACCTTCTCCTCAATCCCGCTCTTTTTGACAAACTGGGCGATCATATCAGCGCCGAATTTACCGGCAGCCCAGGCAGTAAGTACGGAGAGGCCCTCTGTATCTTTAATAAGAAGCCAGGTTGGTACCTTGGAGCCTTCAATCTCACCGGAGACAATAAAATAGGTAAGCGAGAAGTTACAGGTAATAACCACAGGAGAATCTTCACCAGGTCCAGTCAACGGGTAGACATCCTCGGTCACCACCATTGGCCGCTGTGGATCGGTAAAGATATTCATCCGCTCCAGCAGCAATGGAAAGAGGATATCCCCCTGCAGGTCGGAGAGGACAATGATGCCGGCATATTTGGCAATCAAAACAGAGGCAATCATCGCCTCCATCATGGGATCATCGCTCATTTCACAGGGAAAGGTCAGGGTCGGAAATCCCAAAGGCTTGAATTTGACCTTGACGGCAGATCTTCTGGCTACGACATTGTCCTCAAATGCCGCACGTATTGTTCTGGCGCCGGTATCAATGGCCAGATCCTTCAGGCCTGCAGCAAGCAAAGTATTGGTCACATCAATGCACGTATCAATACTGGTACCCTTGACAGCCACTGGCGCTGCACATTCCTTGGCAACCTGAATCATGGCATCGGCATTCTCTGCGGTGGCACCGTAAAGAAGAGGCAGGCGGGGCCCGCAGAGTTTAGCAGCGGCAGCAAGATGAGCGGGTGTATCACTCATCAGGATCAGGGCGGCACGGGCAGAACCATCAAGCACCTTCTGCACGAGAGCGGTAAAAGAAGCCTCATCATTCTTGCTGTCCTTGACGGCAATAAGTTCAGCTTTCATGATCACACCGACACGTTCATAGACCAAGGTGTTGAAACGATCAATCCGGCCACTGACAGCAGCCTCATCCATATCCGTTGAAACGAGTACGGCAATACCTGTGGGATTGACAAAACGCTTTTCATGCCTGAACATGCAGGTCTCACCGCCCACGGTAAAAGCATCATCACCACTACCCAGTTTTAATGTGCGGATTGGTGGGGCGGAAGCCTCACCGATAGTAGCCTTGGCCTCATCACTGACGTAAGGACAGGTATCAATTTCAACCTGACCAGCCGCTACTTTCATGGCAAATGCCAGACAGGTGGGGATGCTGCATTCACCGCAGTTCTTTTTAGGCAGCATCTTGAGAATTTGAATACCGGTTAAAGCCATGATAATATCCTCCAGTTGTATCTACAAAAATGAGTCATAGTGAACTGTTCAACAGCAATACGCTCGCAGCTCACTAATAAAAATTCAGTAATGGGGTCCTGGTGTGCTCTCTGCCGGACGCGGGGCAGATTATCAACAGATGCAGGCTGCACGCCGATTCAAGCAAACAGCCGGGAAAGATTGGCTGTTTGCTTGAATCGGCATAAGGTGCCGTAAATTCGGCAAGCAAGAAAAAGACCTTGCTTGCCGAATAACGGCACCTAAACAGCAGACTCCATCTCCAACGCCGGATGCCCTTTTTCCTTGAGGAATTTGAAGATCTCCTCTTCGGTGGTTCCTTGCTCCTCAGTGGCAATCATGTCATACAACTCAGGCATACCAATATTCTTACACACTTCTTTCAACTTCTCACTAATCTCTTCCTTCAGCATCTTGGGCATCCAGACAACACGCTTGATACCACCCTCAGCCTTGAACAGTTTATTACTGGTCATATAGTGCTTGCTGACCCCCATGAAACCGGGAGTCTGCATACCACCACCGGCCATACCGGCAAGACTGGTAAATTTCATCCCTGACGGGGTCATCCCCAGGAAATCACGGTTTACCACCATGATCCCGTTACAGGTGGGCAGCATGGCGGCAATGGCCTCAAAACAACCACAGGCCGTCATAGGATTATTCATCAAAGAATAACAACTGACCTCAGGAACTGCTCCGCGAGAGGCCTGGTTGACAAACTCATTGATACCGACGTAATAACCGTTGTCAGGATCGGTACATTCACCCTTCTCAATGGGCTGATTGGGGCCGGTTGGGTTGATCTGGTACGAGGCCTTGCCGTCAAGCCAGTTATAGGCGCCGCACATACCGATACGCTCAGGGGTGATGACACAGACATGGCTCGGGGCAAAGGACTGGCAGAGGGTACAGGAATAAAACACATCCTCGGTCTCATCAGTCATGGCACCCAGACGCAGATCTCGCTCGGTATAGACAGAGGTGGCCAGCGCCATAACCTCTCGCACCTTATCTTCGACGGTGTAAAGCTTCACCTGAATCTTATCGACGATGGCGCCAAACTCCTGATGCAGCTTCCCGTGCAGGACAGTACCGATGTGTTTGAAGGAAAATCCCTTTTCAACGGCCGCCTTACCAATCCGCACCCACATGATATTTCTCTGACCCATGTGCATGATGCCCTGAATATAGTTGATCAGGTGATGGAACTGCCGCTCAAGGATCGGCTCAAAATCAGACTGCATCTGCCGCCCGGCCACCTCGACCAGAATACCCAGGGGAAGATTCTGGCCCTGTTCAATATCACAGATATCAGGACCCTCAAGGGTAACCAGCCCGTCCTCAACTTCCTCCATATTTTTAGAGACAAGCACCTCAACACCAGGTGTCCGGCCACCACCACACTCCATGAACAGCTCATCCTTACGCACCCGTTCACCCTCAAACGCAGGACCGAATGCCAGAGGAATATCGATTTTGGTGATACTCACCTTCAGGCCGCGAACCTCGATG
Source organism: Pseudomonadota bacterium (assembly GCA_043826415.1). Taxonomy (GTDB): domain Bacteria; phylum Desulfobacterota; class Desulfobulbia; order Desulfobulbales; family Desulfocapsaceae; genus UBA2270. The sequence goes on along the minus strand of JBDRQE010000051.1, from coordinate 34,786 downwards.
GCCTTCTGGACAATCTCGTTGTGGGGGATATTGGAAACGACATGTTCGTAGGTACAGATCCCGGTGGGCAATACCTCGGGGATATCATAATCAGAGATAGTCGGAAAACCCCAGTTGATAGCACCGGCGGCATTGGCATACCACTCATCGCTTACCGGGCCAAAGGCCATGACAAAGGCGAAGGTCCGGTCTTTGTTGTAGATCAGATTTCCTTTATAATCACCAGGCTTGATTCCGCCGAAGGCCAGGGCTACGCGGCAGGCAAAACCAATGGCGAAGACCGCCGTGGTATAACTCTGGCCGAAGGGCACCAGACGGGTATTCCAGCCTACCTGGACATTGTTCTGAACCAGCAGGTCAGGCATGGTAAGACCACCTGTCTGATCATGCATGAAGATATAGAGGTTTTTCTCCTGCAGTTCGAGGGCAATCTTTGATGCCACCTCTTTGTCGGCCGGGGTTCCCATGATCGCTGCAAAACCAGGCGCCGTACCGTCAACAAACTCAACCCCGCGTTTCCGGAAGATGACGTCGTCGGCGGCACCCAGCCAGATATTCTCGGCAGTCGGATCCTCGGTCTTGGTGTAATAGTTGGGCGTATTCAGATAACGGATGGCCTCATACATCTCCTCGGCAAAAAAAGTAGCCATACCGGCATCAAGCGCCGGCGCCAGATAGGGCAGCCAGATATCTCCGGTCACCACAGGCGGCATCAGTTTGTGACATTCCTGAAAGATATCTTTCATATCACCTAGTTTTTCCACCTTTGCGCCCAGCATACTGTAGATAACCGGCAGATAATAGGCGGTATTGGGAAAGGATACCTCATGATCAGCGCCATATTTCTTCAACGCCTCTTCATAACTCTCCTCGGCCATATCTATAATTTTCCGGGCCCCACGAATGGCTGCGGAACAGATGATCTTCGACATAATCTAAACTCCCTTATATATATCCCTGTTATCAGCTGTCAGCAATCAGCCTGCAATATATCTGACTGAGACAATATCCTTGCGCTGTCTGCTGCAATCAACCCATCAAACCATTAATTAATGATTTCGTCATGGCCACCGCTTTCGGATGACGCATGATCAAAACCTCACCACCGGCAAGAAGCATGCAGCTTGCAGTCAAGGCCTCCATCATGATTCCACGCTTCTCCTGATCACCTATCATGGAATCTGTAGGCAGCTTGGTTTCCTTAGCCTTCCACACCTCACGACCAAGATTACAGATAATGGGGACCTGCAGTTTCTCATCCTGCTGAATCAGAGCTGCCATACGGATACGCTCCATGACCGAATAGGTGTACTCAATACCGTAGCCAAGGGCACCCACCGATGGATCCATCAGCACTGATTCCAGGGAAACACCCAGGTTCTGCAGGAGGATATTCAACTGTTTGGCCAGATTGACGTCAATGGGAGAGGCTGCGACAATAGCATGTTGAAAGGCCATGGCCGTGGCGCCGATGGCTCGATAGTTGGCATCTTCAAGAGGAGCCAGACACACTTTTTTGTTGCCGATGACTGAGGTCAGGTCGCGCAGTGTTTCAGTATCCTTCTCATTATTGCCGCATCCCCAGACGATGATCGGCACCTCAACCGCTTCTATAACCTGGGCTGCAATCTTTGCCGCATCCGCTGCAGAACGATTCATGCCATTGGGATCTGTGGAAACCAATGAGATATTGATGGCCTCAGCACCATATTCCTTGATACATTTCTGGGCCCAGGCAACCGGACTGTCCATAACGTCGGTGAAATGCTGAGACAGGGTCTCGGGCCAGTCTTCTGGTCTTGCATCGAGAACATCCATGGCAATCAAGGATGTATGCGGCTGATTACCTTCAAAGAGATGGAAGGGCATGGATGCACCGCCACCAACAGTAATGGTGTGATCGCCATTACCGAGAACAGTCTCGCGGATTACCCCGGTATATTTTTCTTTATAGGATTTCTCATCTACCTTACTGGCACGCTCGGCAAGAGTTGTCTTCTCAAGGGCCAGTGCAGCAACAGCGAAATCGGCACCAGCGGTTGGAGCTGCAACCTGAGCTGCAGCCTCGCCGGCAGATTTAGCCTTTGCCTCTTCCTCAGCCTTGGCTGATGCTGCAGCTTTTGCCTCGGCATCAGCCTTCATTTTTGCTTCAGCAGCGGCCTTTTCCAGGGCCGCCTGCTTGGCAGCAGCTTCCTGAGCCTTGGCCTGTGCAGCTGCTTCCTCTGCAACTTTGGCCGCAGCCTCCGCCTTCACCTTTGCCTCAACTTCAGCCGCTGCTTTGGCAGCATCTTCAGCTGCCGTATCCACTTTCAGAGTTGCTGCAGGAGCTGCAACAGGGGCAGCAGGCGCAGGCGTAGAAGCAACAGCAGCCTTTTGCGGCTCACGATTAAGAATGGCATGAGCGCCTGCAAAATTGGTAATGGCCTCAAACTGCTCATCGGACAGGCCATAGGCCTTTTTCAAGGCGGACAGCCCCTGATTCATGGCATCCAAGGCCATGATACGCTCTTTTTCATTCATCTCATGCTCTCCTGCGTCATCTATTGCGCTATCTGTTGTGCTCACAGGCACTGTTGTTCCCATAATCTTCGTATCAACCGCAGCCACTTGAGCACCACCGGTGCCCGTCATTGCCGCCTGGGCCTTCACCATAAGCGCTTCTGCCTCTCTGCGGGCAGCAGCAACGATTACTTCCGCCTCAGCTCTGGCCTTATCAAGCACCTTCTCCATATCCACAGCCTGAACCTGGATGGATTCCTGCTTCTCTTCAACAGGCAGCACACCCTCGGCAGCAGCCTCGGCAAAGACAGATGGCCTTGGCAGCAGGCCGGCCCGTTTAAGGATCTCCGGCACCGCGCTTTCCCATTCAATGGCCATGACATGAACACCGGCCACACCCTTGATCTCCCTGACCTGCTGGATAATATCAACACAGATGTTGATTCCTTCCTCCTGCTTGTCTTTAGCATCCTTCATCCGCCGGATCACATCATCAGTCACGTCCATACCGGGAACAGAGCTTTTCATATAACGAGCCATGCCGAGGGACTTGGGAGGAGTGACGCCAGCCAGGATAAAGACCTTTTCATCAAGGCCGAGATCACGAACCATCTCCATGAACTTGGCAAATCTTTCCACATTGTAGATGATCTGAGTCTGGACAAAATCTGCGCCGGCGGCCACCTTTTTCCCTAAGCGTACCGCCCGATATTCAAAGGGATGAGCAAAGGGGTTGGCGGCAGCACCGAGGAAGAGCCGGGGTTCATTGCTCTTTATGTCTTCGCCGCACTGAAATTGTCTTTCATCCCGCATGGCTTTGACCATACCGAGCATCTGAATGGAGTCCATATCAAAGACTCCTTTTGATCCAGGATGATTGCCGAATTTCTGATGATCACCAGTCAGACATAGCAGGTTCTTCAACCCCAAGGCCTGCGCGCCCAGAATATCCGACTGCATGCCGATACGATTCCTGTCACGACAGGTCATCTGGATTACCGGCTCAACACCTTCATTCCGGGTAATCAGACCTGCTGCAATTGATGACATGCGAACGATCGCCGTCTGGCAATCGGTGATATTCACCGCATCCACATGACCTTTCAAGAGACGCGCCTTTTCCCGCACCACTTCAGGGTTTCCATTTTTAGGAGGCCCCAGTTCACCAGTTACCGCGAACTCTCCAGCCCTCAACACCCTTTCAAGATTACTCCCCGATTTCATCGGACGCGCTCCTCCATCACAAAAAAAGAGTCTGTAGTTTTTTAGACTGTTAGACTGTTAGCTAAAATAATTACAAAAACTGGTCAGCCGGCAGCCTGTCAGCGAAAAAACTACAGGCTAACAGGCTACAGACAAATAGACTATAGACTATTATTTCTGTCCACAGCCCAGACCCGGAATACCCGTAGTCAGCTCCCGGCGCATCCCCATATCAAAGAGAACACGATCCTGTTTTTTGTTAATCCCCAAAGCCTCACGTTTTTCATCTATGGCCTTGATCATCTTATGGGCTAATTTGATCGGGTCTTCCTCATAATCCCAGCAGGCGCCATACTCTTCCTTCATACCGTCAAGGATATACTTGTTAAAGGCCTTGGCCCCGGTCACCGGCAGGTTCTGGAAAACGACATGGGCGCCGCTGGCCACAAAATACTGGCCAATGGCCACTGCCTTTTCACTCATCCACAGAGGAGCGGTACCGCAGGCCGGCAGATCCTGGATAGACTCACCCAGGCCGCCCTCTTTCACCATCTCAGTCAAAGCGATCAACAAACGGCTGTTATCGACACAGGAGCCAACATGAAGAACAGGCGGCATACCAACAGTCTCACAGACCTCAGCTAAGCCGGCACCACAGTACTGTGCAGCAGCCTCGGGCCGCATTAAGCCCATTCTGCCAAGTGCCTGAGCCGCACAACCGGTGGCCAGGATCAAGACATTGTTCTTCAAGAGTTCAACGGCAATCTTGAAATGGACGTCATCGGCATATTTATAATGTTCGCAGCCGACCAGCGCTGCCACGCCTTTAATCCGACCATTGATAATATTATCATTGAGAGGCCGGTAGCTCTGGCGGAAACGGCCGCCCAGCATATAGTTGATGGTCTCATGGCTGAAGCCGACCACCACGTCAAACTTTTTATCGGTAGGGATATAATACTCGCCCCGTTTTTTAAAGTTATTGATGGCATGGGTCAGGATCTTCTTGGCCGAGGCCATGGCATCATGTTCTTCAAACTGGATATGAATGGCATCAGGCATTTTGGCCCGATAATTGGTGGTGATAATGTCCGTATGTTTGCCTTTGACCACCTGAGCCACTGACTGCATGACGCACTGGACATCAACCACCATCGCCTCAACCGCACCGGTTGCCAACACCATTTCCTGCTGGATAAAACTGCCGGCCACCGGAATGCCGCGACGCATGAGAATCTCATTACCGGTACAACAAACGCCGGCCAGATTGATCCCCTTGGCCCCAACCTTCTTGGCCAGAGCCAGAATCTCGGGATCCTCAGCAGCCAGACAAAGCGATTCGGCCAGCAGCGGCTCATGACCATGAACGGTAACATTCACCTGATCTTCCTTCAATACACCGAGATCAACAACGGCACGGCGGGGAACAGGGGTGCCGAACATGATATCAGTAAGCTCAGTGGAAAGCATGGAGGCGCCCCAACCGTCTGCAAGGGCACACCGAGAGCCCTGCAGCATAATATTGTGATACTCCTGATCAACACCCATATGGGTCCGATGCATGGTTTCCACAACCTCACGATCAATGCCGCGCGGCTCAACACCCAGTTTTTTCCAGATCGCCTGCTGTTTCTTCGGAGCCCGTTTGATCATGGTCAGCAGACCATCCTGCTGACCGAACTCAGCCAGAGCCTTATTGCCAAGTTCAAGCGCGATCTCATTCTTATCGCGTCCTTCAGTGGCAATGCCGAAGACCTCAGCCATAGTATGCAATTTCTGCACATCTTTGATCTCATGAGGGGTCTCACCCTTGGCTGTGGCGATAAACCCACGCACCATCTCCCGGGCATGATCCGTATGGGCGGCAGTGCCTGCCGCAATGATCCGGGCAAAATTTCTGGCGGCAACGGTATCAGCCGTAGCTCCACAAACACCAACCATGGCGTCAACACCATCAATAATCTGACATGGTCCCATATTACAGATCTTGCAACAGGTACCGCTGGAGCCGAACAGACAGGATGACATGCCCCGGCTGTCAATACGGTCATAGGCTGTACGCACCTGCTTGGCCAGATCCTGATTCAACAGATCTTTGGTCGATGCACCGGTAATCGTATTACAGGAGCTGCATCCGTTTCTCTCATCACTCATCGTGTTTCCTCCAGAATAAATCGTATGGGAACGATACCTCGTATTGTAACTTTCTATATCAGATCAGTTTTCCAGCTATCTTTGCCGCCTGCACCGTATTCTTCATCAGCATAGTGATCGTCATGGGACCAACACCACCTGGAACGGGAGTGATACAGGAGGCCTTCTCTTTCACCGCTTCAAAATCAACATCACCTGCAAGAATAGCCTTACCCGCCTCGGTCATGCCGATACGATTAACCCCGACATCGATAATAGCCACCCCGTCTTTCACCATATCGGCAGTCACCATCTTGGGCACGCCGACCGCGGCAATCAGGATATCGGCGCGACGGCAGTGGGCCGCCATGTCCTTCGTCCGGGTATGACAGAGGGTAACCGTGGCATTGCCGCCGGAACGTTTCTGCAGCATCAGGTTGGCAATGGGCTTACCCACAATATTACTTCGACCAATCACCACCACTTCTGCACCGCTGGTCTCAACTCCGCTGCGAACCAGCAGCTCAAGTATACCATGGGGGGTACAGGGAAGAAAACATTGTTCACCCAGAACCATCTTACCCACATTCACTGGATGGAAGCCATCCACATCCTTGTCCGGGCTGATAGCATAGAGGACATTGGCCTCGTTGATATGCTTGGGCAGGGGAAGCTGTACCAGGATTCCGTGAATCTTGGGATCATTATTGTATTTATCAACCAGCGCCAGCAGATCCACTTCACTGGTGTCGGCTGCCAGGGTCACCTGCTCAGAGTGGATTCCAAGGGCATGGGCCGTCTTGTTTTTTGCTGCCACATAAGATTGAGAAGCAGGATCCTCACCAACCAAAATGGTAACCAGACCAGGAACGATCCCGTGTTTCTCCACCAGCTCGGCAACTTCAACCTGTAACTCTTCACGGATTGCCTTGGCCACTTCAGTACCGCTTATGATCTTTGCTGTCATTTTATTCCCTCATTGCTTAAAACGTATCATTGTTTAGAGGCCGTTACAAAATAACCCTTACCTTTCCAACCATTTCAACAGAACACCTTGTGCCATTTACGGTTGTTCAATATGCTGGTTATTTCTTAACAACGGCTTAATATCTTCAGCGTAGTTACCTATCTTCCTGCGTTCGCCCGCAAGCGACTCTCTTTAACGCCGCACCATACTCATCCTATAGGTTACAAAAGTGTCAAAACTAACTGGTTTTATCTTTTTTTTCAAGAAGGCAATCACCTGTTATTCATTTTTTTTTATCTATTTATCAATTTTTTTGAATCTAAGGCACAATCTCTCTCATTTTTCCCTTGAAGATCAGCGTCAAAACAACGATACTCTGCTTGAAACATCATTGGCAAAGAACCCCATCGTTCTCCTGTTCGTAAAAAACATTCAACCATTCACCTAGAGCCATGACTTCTCCCAAAATTGCCAGTAAAGCCGTTCTGCTCTTCTTTGTCATAGGCATCTCCGCCATTTTTCTCTCCATGATGCAACAGTTCCTCATGACTATTTTCATGGCTGCCATTTTTTCAGCACTACTCAGCCCTCTCTATCACCGACTTCTTCTTCCTCTGAAGGGTCGGGAAAACGCAGCCTCCCTGTTGACGATCCTGATTATTGTCTGCCTTGTCCTTCTGCCCATGTCCGCACTTATTGGCGTTGTAGTGGCACAGGCCATCCACGTCAGCCAATCCGTCACCCCCTGGGTTCAAAAGTTTATTGAGCAACCAACCATTATTTCCGACTTTCTGCACAAGATTCCTTACTACGAGCAGATTCTGCCCCATCGGGACATGATTCTCCAAAGACTGGGCAACCTCGTTGGCAACACCTCAACCCTGCTCATCGATTCCCTTTCCTCTATCACCAAAGTAACGGTCAACGCGGCCATCATGTCCATCATCATGCTCTACACCATGTTTTATTTTCTTATCGATGGCAAAAAGCTACTGTACAAGATCCTCTACTACATCCCACTTGAGAACAAAGACGAACAGCACCTGCTGCAACGCTTCACCTCGGTTGCCAGGGCTACCATCAAAGGGACACTCATCATCGGCATCATTCAGGGCGCCCTGTGCGGATTGGGATTTACCCTGGCCGGTATTCCCAGCCCGGTATTCTGGGGCTGCCTCATGGCGGTTCTCTCCATTGTCCCCAGCATTGGCACGGCCATTGTCTGGGGCCCAGCTCTCCTCATCCTGATCCTCAACAAGGACATTGCCGGGGCCATTTTCGTCGGCACCTTCTGCGGCCTGATCGCCGGCAATGCCGACAATCTGCTCCGCCCGCGACTGGTAGGAAAAGACACCGCCATGCATGATCTGTTCATTCTTTTCAGTACCTTTGGCGGCATTTCCATGTTCGGCATTATCGGCATCATCGTCGGACCTATCATTGCCGCCCTCTTTGTCTCCATCTGGGAAATCTACGGTGAATCTTTTCAAGACTTTTTACCTGCTGTCTGCTTTGAAAAAACAACAGATGAGTTGGTATCGGCCCCGGCAAAAGAAACGACCACCCCAGATACTCCCACCACAGAGTGCGGTGAATAATTCCAGTTTGCATTCACACTGAATTATGGTTAAAATAATAAAAAATCGTATATGTGTCTTTTGCCTATCTGCTCGACACAACAGAAGTAACGGGGAGGGCACAAGCAACAAAAAGATCCAGCCTTGCCTTGCCCCTTATTGATTGCATGAAAGCCCCCCTGATTGCACTCTATTCACACATTCACACCTTTTTTCCACGAGAGAGAACTGGAGTCCAACAAGGTTACCCCTGCTCAATATAGTCTTTTTCTTCACTATGGATCTGGAATAACAATTAAAAACAATTATGGCCAACCTCTCCATAACTCATGCTCCTGCTTACGGCATTCAAGCTTACTCATTAGCAGGGACCAGCCTCCCAGGAGAGGGGAAATCAACAGTCGTTAGCCCCACCTCATCAACTCCTGCTGCCGAACAGTCACAAGAGCAAGTATCTCTATCCAAAGAAGGAAAAATCTTAAGTGCCGGCCAGGAAGCAGGCAAAACCTCCGAGCAGGATACCAAGACATCAACAGACACTGAGCAAGGAAAACCCAAAGGGAGCAACCAGCTCTCTTTGGATGAGACAGAGCTTCGCCAGGTCCAGGAGCTTCAACAACGGGATGCCGAGGTTCGGGCCCATGAACAGGCCCACCTGTCCTCCGCCGGCCAATATGCATCTGGCGGACCTTCTTTTTCATACCAGACAGGGCCCAACGGCAAGCGATATGCCGTTGGCGGCAGTGTCCCCATTGATATAGGAAAAGAATCCACGCCTGCAGCCACGATCATGAAAATGCGCACCGTCAAACGGGCGGCCCTTGCCCCCGCCAATCCGTCAGCTGCAGACCGGCAGATTGCCGCCCAGGCGAGCATGCAAGAGATGAAGGCCATACAGGAATTACAGACAGCGCAATTGGCTGAAAGTCCGTCACCTACCCCCTCTCCAGAACCTAACGAACCAATAACGAGCCCATCCGTTGAAGGTTCCACTACAGAAAATAGACCAAAAGCTCCCGATTCTGCACCCCGGACGCAGGAACCATCCACGTTCACACGAGCAATAATGAGCGCGGCGTATAAGGCCATGGCATCTTTAGCCTGACATAAATTTCCATATACAGTATAACTACTCCATTCACTGATATATTCTGCCCAATATTTCTTCAACTTGCCGATCGACACAGGGTCAAACTTTAGCCATATACCTACCATGCAGGAAGACCGCTTCATCCAGGATTTTTTCGAATTCCTCCAGGCATCACCAACTCCTTTTCATGCCGTTTTTTCCATGGCCGCGAAATTACGGGAGTCCGGTTTTCAGGAGCTTTGTGAAACCCAGACCTGGGAACTGCACCCGGGAAGTTCCTATTTTATCATTCGTGACAACGGGGCACTTGCCGCCTTCACCCTGGCCTCATCGGACGCTCAAGATCAGGGGTTCAGAATCATGGGAGCTCATACAGACAGCCCAGCGCTCCAGATAAAACCGCTGGCCGGTAAGACCTCACTGTCTTTTTTCCAGCTCGGAGTCGAGGTATACGGCGGCCCACTCCTGAGCACCTGGTTTGATCGTGAACTCTCCATTGCCGGAAGAGTGGTCTGCAGAACGACAGAGGGCGCTTTACTCACTCTGCTCATCGATTTCAAACGCCCACTGGCAATCATCCCCAGCCTTGCCATCCACTTTGACCGCGAGGCCAATAATGGCCATCCCATCAACAAGCAAAAGGAGCTGGTTCCCATACTCTCCCAGATAACAGAGGGTGAATCGCTAAACCTTTCATCGATTCTCACCGAACAGATCAAGAAGGAACACTCGAACATAAAAGTTGAAGCTATCATGAGTTTTGATCTTTTTTGCTACGACTGCCAGCCCCCCTCTTTTCTTGGGCTGGGCAATGAATTTATCACTGCCAGCCGACTTGACAATCTGCTCAGTTGTTTTGTAGGGTACTCCGCCATGCTTGAAGCTCTGAAGGACAGGAAGGCTGATAATAATCGCCTGTTGATCTGCAACAATCATGAAGAGATCGGTTCTCTCACGGCCTCTGGTGCCAAAGGATTATTTCTCCACTCGATTCTGGGACGGATCATGCCGGATCCAACCATCCGAGAGCGCACCCTGCGCCGATCATTTTTCATCTCCATGGACAACGCCCACGGCGTCCACCCGAACTTCAGTGACAAATCAGAACCGGAACATATGCCACTGCTGAACCACGGCCCGGTGATCAAAAGTAATGCCAATCAAAGTTACGCGACGACCAGTATCAGCGGGGCCATCTATAAAACAATTGCCACTGAGGCCGGGGTAAGCACCCAGGATTTTGTCATGCGCAGCGATATGGCCTGTGGCAGTACCATCGGACCACATACCTCCGCGCTCCTGGGAATCCCCACCATCGACATTGGCGCCCCGACGCTTGCCATGCACTCCATCCGGGAGCTGACCGGCAGCCATGATCCTTTCCTGCTGTGCAGAACAATCAATTGTTTTCTCACCCGGGAACGCCTCCCACAAACCGAAGGATAAACAATGGCGAAACGTTCACTGAAAACCGTTATTCACCTGTTCTTTATCTGTACCCTGTTTCTCTGCCCGGTATCCGGACACAGCGAACTTTTCAGCTCTATCAACAAGTACAAGGATGTCAATCTTTCCAACGAACGCCTCAACAAAATAGGGCGCTACCATGGCCTCATTGAATATTTTGCCGGATTCACTTTTTTTCAACCCCGACACAAAGTCAGTTCTGATTTCATTCGCGCCCTGATTCTGGCGGAATCCGATGCCAACCCCAGAGCCATCTCCAGCAAAAACGCCAGGGGACTTGGTCAGATTATCCCCAGCACCGGGATAGAGGCCGGCCTTGAACTCTCAAAGGGTACTGTCGATTTCCACAATGTCAGCCGATCCAGACTGAGCACCCTCAGCGAAGAAGATCTCTTTGATCCTGAAATTAATATCCTCCTCACCTGTTACCTGATCGCCAAATACAATTATAAATTTAACGGCCATCTCGCCCTTGTGCTCTCTGCCTGGAATGCCGGGGAAAACATCAAAGAGCTGAAACAGGGGCAATACGCCCCCTACCAGGAAACTCATGAGCTCATCGGCAAGGTCAACGGGTACTATCTCTGCCTGCTGCAGAAGAAGAAATCACGTCTTGCTTACAGGTAGATTGACACAAGGGATGCACCTTCTCTAAAACGCAGACAAGATTCAGCCATCTCCATACTTCCTCCACAGAACACAATTCCATGCCAAGCGATGCACACCACTTTTCTCTCCTGCTGCACACCGTGCGCTCTCTGCTAGGCCCTGACGGATGCCCTTGGGACCAGAAACAATCAACGCTTAGCCTGAAGAAGTATTTCAAAGAGGAATTTGCCGAAGTTATCACTGCCATCGATAATAATGACCCGGAAAATCTCTGTGAAGAGCTTGGCGACATGCTCTTTCTGGTACTTCTCATGGCCGAAATTAACAAAAAAAATGGTACTTTTACCCTCCAGGATATTCTCAGCAACATCAATGCAAAAATGATCCGAAGGCATCCCCATGTCTTTGCTGATGGTAAAAAAGGCACAGATGAAGAGCTGGAAAAACAGTGGCGAGCTATCAAATCTCAGGAAAAAGAGAAAAAAACAAATTGACATGGCCGCAGTGCCGTTGTATTTATACATATTTTTCTATTTGGTGCTGATTTTTGCGGCACCCTCTGTCCGGCAATAGTGCCAGACAGATACCTCTTCGCTCTTTTCAATAACATTGACGAGAGCCGAATATCAGGGATAACAGATCCCGACAATCATGGGTCCACGAGGAGGAACACATGCGCAGGTACGAAACGATCTATATTCTTCGACCAAATCTTGGAGAAGACGAGATCAACACGATTATTGACAATGCAAATGGTATTATTCAGGGCGAAGGCGGAGCTATCATTCACCTTGATCGCTGGGGATTACGAAAATTCGCTTACCTGATCAAAAAAGAGACCCAAGGCACTTATATTTATTGTGATTATGCAACTGAACCAGCTGCAGTACTGGAGATGGAGCGGAAATTCAGAATTAATGACGCTATCCTCAAATATATGACCGTCAAACTGGCGGACAATATCACCGCAGAAAAGATCGAACAGGCCAAGATTGATGTAGCTACACGTCAGGCCGCTAAAGTATCTGGGGAATCCGAAGAGAATGAGAATATTGAGGATGACGACATCAACGATTCTGACGAATAAAAATACGATCTCATCTCATTTACAACCAAACATATATACAGGAAACTCAAATGCCTCCTATTAAACGCGTTTTTGCACGAAAGAAGGTCTGCAGGTTCTGCACTACCGACCAGGAAACAGTTATTGACTATAAAGATTTGAAGACTATACGTTATTTCATCTCAGAGCGTGGCAAAATTATGCCTCGTCGTATTTCCGGCACCTGTGCTACCCACCAGCGACAGTTATGTGAAGCCATAAAAAGAGCCCGCCAGATTGCACTGTTGCCCTACACAGGCTCAACACCGAGATAAAAGGAAGCCGGGCATATTAAAACCGTGAGCCAGGTACCCGAAATCCCTGACGGGATAAAGATATTCAAACATATCTTCATCGTGACCGGGGTTTTTCTACTACCCGCTCTGCAGAGCGCCTTTTTTGGTTGGATGTATTGTGCTGTACCGTTACTTGTTTTCTACTATCTTTACAGATATGGTAGAAAGAGTGGCGGTAAATTCCTCATCCATGGACTACTCGTAGCTCTTGTAATAGGAGCATTATTACAGGTGGTAAACCAGATCATGATGGCCATGATCCTGATTCCCACCGGTTTAATATTGACTCGCTCTGCTTTTCAAGGAGAAACGCCAGCTCTTACCGGCTTCAAAGGGGTTGTTATTTTAAGCCTGTCATGGTTTCTTTTTTCCGGCATACTTGCCATGACCGAAGGAACTCATCCCTATTCTATGCTCCTGCTGTCATTGAATCAGGGGATTGATGAAGCTTTAAAGTTGTATCAGGTAAATGAAAAAATCCCGGCAGACTCTTTTTATCTGTTAAGTCAGACCTTCTCGCAGATAAAAGAGCGCCTGAGCCAATTCATGCCGGCAATTTTGACCAGTATTGCCTTATTTACGGTGTGGCTGGCCATGGCGCTGGGTAACAGGTTACTTCATAGACATACCGGACACAACCCTTGGCCTGACTATCAATACTGGCACCTGCCGGACAAGCTGATATGGACAGTCATCGCAGCAGCAATCATGGCCCTGCTGCCGGTACCAATGGCAAGAGCCATTGGTTTTAATCTGTTATTGATTGCAAGTGTGATTTATTGTTTTCAGGGTCTTTCCATTGCCCTCTTTTTTTTAAATAAATGGAAAGTCCCATTACTCATACGTTCCCTTCTCTATGTGATTATTATTTTTCAATCATTGGGAACTATTTTTTTATCAGTGATCGGGCTCGCTGATGTCTGGTTTGATTTTCGGCATTTAAGCAGTCAGGATTCGAATCAGGAAAATACTCTATAACAGTATTCCTGCGAATCAGAACGCAAACACCATTAAGGAGCAACACCATGGAACTTATATTAAAAGAAACTATAAGCACCCTCGGCCAGGAAGGCGCTATTGTCAACGTCAAAGCAGGATATGGACGTAACTACCTGTTACCACAAGGCAAAGCTGTTCTAGCCAACGCCCAGAACAAGGCAATCCTAGACCGTAATCTTGCCACTATCAAGGCAAAACTTGAGCAGCAACGTCAGCAGGCAGAGGCACTCTCCAAAAAGCTTGCTGGAATCACCATCACCATAGCTCAGCTCTCAGGAGATGACTCCAGACTGTTTGGTTCCATCACCAGCACGGACATTCACCAGAAATTGGCAGAGATGGACATTGCTATCGACAAAAAGCAGATTGTTCTGGCCGATCCTATCAAGACCCTCGGTGAATTTACAGTTCCTGTCAAGGTTGGTTTTCAGATGTCCACAGATATCATTGTCAAGGTCGTGCCAACTATTGAGACGGCATGATGGAATAACGGTTGAGAGATATGCCTCTTGTTATATACCAAGAACTGTTATCTGAATAAAAAAAACAGTTTAAGGAGTCATAACGGATAATCATGGGATTCATGCTTGTTTCGTCACGGCTCCTCATATCTATTTATTCTCTTTCATTTTTTAACCGACTGACATTCCGTTTATTGTAATGTTCCAGTTATTATTAAACGAAGTATTTGCTCTACCCAGCTCTATTGCCTGCAAAATAACACACCGTACAGGGACTTTTTCCTCTTCGGTGTGTTGTCATTTTATATCCTCTTTCTTTCATGGTCAGAATCAAGATGAGTGAGTTTTTTTCAATGACCAGACCTGAAACAGCCGCACCTGGAGGCAGAGTCCCCCCTCAAAATCTTGAGGCTGAACAATCTGTACTCGGCACAATCCTTCTCAAGGATCAGTCACTCGGCACAGTTCTAGAAATCCTTCAACCTGCAGATTTCTATCGTCCGGCCCATAAGCAGATCTATGAGGCCATGATCCAACTCTTTGAAAAAAATGAGCCCCAGGATCTGATCACTGTTACCAATCAACTGAAAAACAGCAACAAGCTCGATGAAGTTGGCGGGGCGGCATACCTTGCCATGTTGACCTCCATGGTCCCGGTTACCTCCAATCTCCCTCATTACGCCAGAATTATTCGACAGAAGGCCATACTGAGAAACCTGATTCAGGTAAACACCGAAATCGCCTCCCGTTGTTATGACGAGCAAGGCGACATCGACACCTTGGTAGATGAAGCGGAACAGGCAATTTTCGAGATTGCCAGTTCCAAAAGCAGCCAGGGGTTTACGTCAATGGGTCAGGCAATCCCTGCCGCCTTTAAAACCATTGAGAAGCTTTTTGAAAGAAAAGAGTTGATTACCGGAGCTGCAACCGGATATGTGGAAATGGATAAGATGACGGCCGGTCTCCAACCCTCAGATCTCATTATTCTGGCGGGTCGTCCGTCCATGGGAAAGACCGCTTTTGCCATGAATATTGCTCAGCACGTAGCACTGGTCGACAATGTCGGGGTGGGCATCTTCAGCCTGGAAATGTCCCATGAGCAACTGGTCATGCGCCTGCTCTGCTCCGTCGGTCGCATAGACTCCCAGAGAATTCGTACCGGCAAGCTGCTTCCCGAAGACTGGCCCAAACTGACAAGGGCCGTCGGCATGCTTGAAAATGCACCCATTTATATTGATGATACGCCTGCGATCTCCGTCCTTGAAATGCGGGCCAAGGTCCGCAGGCTTGCAGCCCAGCATAATATCGGCATGATCCTCGTCGACTACCTGCAGCTCATGCGCGGCCGCAACTCCATTGAAAATCGGACCCAGGAGATCAGTGAAATCTCCCGGTCCCTCAAAGCCATGGCCAAGGAACTCAAGATTCCGGTACTCGCCTTGTCACAGCTCAACCGTGGCCTGGAAAGTCGTACCGACAAGCGACCAATGATGTCAGATCTCCGCGAGTCAGGCGCCATTGAACAGGATGCCGATGTGATCTGTTTTATCTACCGTGACGAGGTATACAATAAGAGTGAGGATAATCCTGAGAAAGGCAGTGCCGAGATCATCATCGGCAAACAGAGAAATGGTCCAACCGGTACCTTCAAGCTGACCTTCCTCAAGGAATTCACCCTCTTTGAGAACATGAGCCATTTCGATGAACCACATAGCTATTAACCCGACTTCAGGAAAGATCCAGCATACCAACCGCATTCAGCGATGATGATCTTATAACAAGTCCTAGTCCTTCCAGCTTTTCCGACACCGAGGTCCAAGCATGTCCACCACTGCAGAATCAGACAACAGATATGATTTCAAAACAATCGAGGCCAACTGGCAGGAGTTCTGGCAGAGGGAAGGGAGTTACAAGGTCTCTGAAGACGATCCCCGAGAGAAGTATTATGTTCTCGAGATGTTTCCTTATCCCTCGGGTCGGATCCACATGGGCCATGTCCGTAATTACTCCATTGGAGACGTTATTGCCCGTTATAAGCGGTTGCGTGGCTTCAATGTCCTTCACCCCATGGGTTGGGATGCCTTTGGTCTGCCGGCTGAAAATGCCGCTCAGAAAAACAACACCCACCCTGCACGCTGGACCTATGACAACATTGATTACATGCGTAACCAGCTGCGTAAACTCGGCCTCTCCTATGACTGGGAGCGTGAAATTGCCACCTGCAACCCCGGCTATTACCGCTGGGAGCAGCTCCTCTTCCTCCAGATGTACGAAAAAGGACTCGCTTATCAGAAGAACACCACGGTCAACTGGTGTTCTTCCTGTCAGACCGTACTCGCCAATGAACAGGTTATCAACGGAAGCTGCTGGCGCTGCGATGAGCTTGTCACTCCCCGCCAGATGAATGGCTGGTTTTTCAAAATCACCGATTACGCTGAGGAACTGCTTCGTGATCTTGACAAATTGAGCGGCTGGCCGGATAAGGTTGTGACCATGCAACGTAACTGGATCGGTAAATCAGAGGGCCTCACCTGTGATTTCAGGATTGAAGGCAGCAACGAGGTCCTTTCCATTTTTACCACTCGTCCTGATACCATCTTTGGCGTGACCTTCATGTCCATTGCCGCTGAGCATCCACTGGTGGAGCCCCTGCTCAAGGGCTCGGAGCAGGAAAAAGAGATCCGAGACTTTATCGATGCAATTATCCAGGAAAAGCAGCAACAGAAGCCAGATGATGAACAGGAAAAAAAGGGGATCTTTACCGGTAGATACTGTATCAATCCTTTTAACGGCGACAGGGTTCCGGTCTATGTGGCCAATTTTGTCCTCATGGGATATGGCACCGGGGCAGTCATGGCAGTACCTGCCCATGACCAGCGTGATTTTGAATTCGCCCGCAAATATAACCTGCCCATCAAGCCGGTTGTCATCCCGGAAGGCACAACGCTCTCTGGAGAGATGATGGAGGCTGCCTCCATTGAACCCGGTCTTCTTGCAGACTCAGGCACCTTCAGCACCATGTCCTCAAGAGAGGCCAAACAGGCCATTATTGATCAGGCTGCAGCCCAGGGTTTTGGCGCAGCCCATACTACCTATCGCCTGCGCGACTGGGGGATTTCCCGACAACGTTACTGGGGCGCCCCCATCCCCATAATTTACTGTAACCAATGTGGCATCCAGCCTGTACCTGTGGAGCAGTTGCCGCTGACCCTGCCGGAAGACACCGATTCAGCAGAAAATACCTGCGCCCCGCTGCATCAACGCAACTCATTCCTGGAGACCAGCTGCCCTTGTTGTGGCGGCGCAGCGCGGCGTGAGACCGATACTATGGACACCTTTGTGGAATCATCCTGGTATTTTGCCCGTTATACCTGCCCGCGCCATACCGAAGCGCCCATAGACCGGGCCAAGGCCCTGCACTGGCTACCGGTGGATCAATATATCGGGGGCGTGGAACATGCCATTCTTCATCTGCTCTACTCGCGATTTTTCACAAAAGTCCTCCGCGATCTTGGCTACCTCGACATTGACGAGCCCTTTACCAACCTTCTGACTCAGGGGATGGTGATCAAGGATGGTTCCAAGATGTCAAAATCCAAAGGGAACGTGGTTGACCCTAATGATCTGATCAACGAATATGGAGCGGACACAGTGCGACTGTTCAGTCTTTTTGCCGCCCCACCGGAAAAGGATCTGGAATGGAATGCCAAGGGTGTGGAAGGCTCCTTTCGTTTTCTCAACCGTATCTATCGCTATGTTATTGCTTACAAGGATCTCCTGGCCCTGGCAGTAGAGGAAAAAATCGAGATCCGCTGTGAGGCGGACCAGGCCCTCCATCGCAAGACTCATCAAACAATCCAGAGGGTAACCTTAAACATCGAGAACAACTTCCACTTCAATACCGCCATCAGCGGAATCATGGAACTGTTCAATACGCTGACCACCCTTGCTCCATTAGAGCGCGACAAAACCCAAGACACAGTAACACCTGGTTTGGTCCATGAGGCAGTGCAAACGATTCTCCTCCTGCTCTCCCCTATGGTTCCCCATTTCTGTGCAGAGCTGTGGCAGCAAATTGGTAATACCCGTCCCATAGACCAGGGGCAATGGCCAGAACTGGACATCGAAGCGGCCAAAGAAGAGGAGCTGACCCTTGTCCTTCAGATCAATGGTAAGGTTCGTTCCCGTCTTCAGGTTCCAGCAGATATCAGCGATGATACAATCAAGGCAAGAGCGTTAAGCGACGAGAATGTCCTGAAGATTATTGCCGACAAGCCTGTCAAAAAAATTATTATCGTGCAGAAGAAGCTTGTGAATATTGTTATTTAAGGATATTTTACTGAGGGTTTTGCAATAAAATAACTATCACGTTTAAATATTGTAACCAGCATATGCTCCCGGTCTTTTTTGCTCCATGTATGGCACCTACGAAATTGGAATATTTTAGGCCTGCATAATAAAATGGTAAAAATCGTATTGGTTATTTCTCAACGGCCCCCTAAAATTCTACATATTGGAGTAAACTGTTGAAAACAACACTTCGTCTCAGCTCGCTTTTTCTCCTGATATCCCTCTTTCTTACTGCTTGTGGATATCATAGTCCCTATGTCTATAACGGACCTGAAAAAGCCATCTATGTTACCCACTGGAAGAACAGAACAAATGCCCTGCAACTTGATACCAAAATTTATCAGTCATTAACCCACTGGTTCCAAAAGTCCAACGCCCTGAAAGTAATAAATGAAAAGACAGGAGCCGATCTTATTCTTGCCGGCGAGATCCTTTCCATTCAACTGCCAAGCCTCTCATATGGGGCCGGCAACAAAACCGCCGAAGTAAAAGTGCTGCTCACCGTCCGCTACATCCTGAAAGATATTAAAAATGACAAGGTACTTCTGGAAGTTCCCGGCGAGACATGGTCACAGGATTCGCGAATAACAAGCAGCTCAACCGCATCCTCAGATAATGAAGCAAAAGCTCTGGCTTCCATTATTGATGATCTTTCAGAAAAAATTTACATGAAGGCACTGGATAGATTATCTACGATATAATCATAGATTGATAAAACTTTTTCTTATTTTTCTTCTTTCTTTGAAAGCAAAAAGGCCATCCCTGTTTAGGGATGGCCTTTTTGCTTTCCTCATTTCAATACAACTTATTTCGTAACGACTCAGAGGAATCGCCTGTAAGTTGATAGTCTGTAGACACTGAGTTCTACCTTGTCATGTGCCATGCTATGGTACTGCTTTACTTCTCATTCCCATGTGCCCCACATGGGAATGAGATTACAACCACCCTACAAACCTCTCAAGCTACAGCCTAAACAACCTGAGCAACTAACTACCTTATTTCATAACAAGCCTTTCACCGTCGCAGCTATTGAACCGGCATCAAGTCCCTGCCTGGCATACAACTCAGCCGGTTGCCCTGACCCACCATAAAATTGGACCCCACATCTCTTAAAGGCAACCGCTTTCCCTGCCTCAGCAAGCACCAAAGCCACCATGGCCCCAAGTCCGGTGTCAACATGATGATCTTCAACTGTGACCACTGGCCCATTATCTGCGGCCTCAAGAACGGCATCCTTGTCAAGAGGCTCCAGAGAGGCCATATTCAACACAGCCACTGATTTTCCGTCTCTAACAAGCATGGCCCATGCCTCCATGACTGTCGGGGTGAGCGCTCCATAGGTAATAATAGTGGCCTCAGATCCCCGACGCAGCCAATCTGCCTTCCCGGCCTGAAAGGTGTATGCTGCATCATAGAAGGGGGTTCCATCTTCCTTCAGGATCACCGGCGTGATCGAGCGGCCCATTCCCACAAAAACATTGCCGGCATGGGTGGCAGCATAACGGATAATTCGATCCGTCTGATTGGGATCAGCCGGCATGAATACGGAGAATCGGAAAAAGTTACGCGTAAGCCCCAGATAATCAATACACTGATGCGTCGGACCATCCTCACCCACATCCAGCCCCACATGAGTGGCGACTACTTTCACGTTGGTATGATTAAAATCATTGATGCGGGTCTGGTTATAGACCTCCGAAAGGGCGAAAACACCAAAGGTGCTGAAGAAAGGCACCATGCCCACAGAACTCATACCACCAGCCATACTGGCAGCATGATGTTCCTGAATACCAGCCTCAATATAGGCGTCCGGTGAATGTTTACGAAAGCCTCCCATCTTGACGGATCCTTCCAGATCACAGGAGACACCGCTGATCTTTATTACTCCGCCAACATTGTTGGCCTCGGCCAGCCCCTGCAGGGCATTTCCGTAAGCGGAACGATTATCGGTCCTGGCATCAGCTCCATAGAGAAGAGGTGCGCCTGCGGAGAGTTCCGGCGCATTGGAAACATATTTACGAATGGTATGGGTAACGACAGGCAAAGCACGCAAGGCCTCCCATTTTTCCACATCATTTTCAACTCCCAGCTCACTCAGGGCATCAGCCAGCATGGTGCTATTCAAGGGCGAACCATGATACTTGGCCAGGTTTTCCATAAAGGAAATTCCCTTCCCCATGGTGGTACGGGCCACAATCACTGTTGGTTTTCCACATGGCTTGGTGTACGCATCAGCCAGGGCGCGAAAGTAGCTATTGTAGTCATGCCCGTCTTCCAGATATTTGACGTCCCAGTTATTAGTGGAATACATGGCCCGGACCGACTGAGGCATAATATCCTCGGTGGCGCCGCAGATCTGCAGATGATTGCGGTCAATGACCACAATAAGGTTATCGAGTTTATATTTATTGGCAAAACGAATGGCCTCACAAATCTGCCCCTTCTGCTGTTCCCCATCACCCATAAAGACAATTACTTTGTTCGGTCGCCCTTGGATCTTGAAAGCATGGGCAATACCCACGGCGGTGGACAGGCCCTGGCCAAGATTGCCGGTGTCCCACTCAACTCCCGGTACAATGCGTTCCACATGCCCGGGAAATCCGGAACCAGTACGGCGAAAACCGCCCAGAAAATCCTCCTGACTGAAGTACCCATATTCAGCCAGGGTCGAATAAACACCCGGAGAGATGTGACCCATGCTGACGATAACCCGATCCCTCTCTTCCATATCCGGATCTTTGGGATCATGGTTAATGCAGCCATAAGTAACAAGCAGCATATCGAGTGAAGAGAGAGAGCCGCCTGGATGGCCGGAGGCGGCAAGGCTGGTGGAAAGCAGGATGTTTTTGGCACAACGAACACGCATCTCGCGCAATCCCTGCAATTCTTGACTGGACAATTCACCTGATTGCATATTTAATTGCAGTGGCATATGGTTCTCCAATTATGGTAATAAAGAAACTGATAAAGAGTTCATCTCTCAGACAGACTGTCATGGATATATACAACTGAACTGAAGAAGACAAAAAATCGGCATGAGGACCTGATTGAGGAATATGCTGAAAAGCATTCTCCCAAACAACCGATTCCATTCTCAATCACGATGAAAACAGAACCGGAACAAAAGAACTAAAAAAAAAATTAAATTACTCTGTTTGTGAAAAAATATCAGCAATAAAAATATGCTTCACATTGCCAACCTGACTCTCGACTCTCCTTTTCTCCTTGCCCCCCTGGCCGGATACACCGACCTCCCCTTTCGTAGGCTTTGCCGGGAGTTCGGGGCCGGAATGGTTGTCTCCGAGATGATCAGTTGCCATGGCCTGGTCTATGGACAGGCCAAAACAAGAGCCATGCTCGCTTCAAATCCTGCGGAACGACCTGTGGCTTTTCAGCTTTTTGGAGCAGATCCTGCCATAATGGGCGATGCTGCGGCCCAGCTCAGTACCTTTCATCCTGATTGTATTGATATCAATATGGGCTGCCCGGTGAAAAAAGTAACCAAGCGGGGGGCAGGTGCCGCCCTGATGCAGGAGCCGCAGCTGGCAAGAGAAATCCTGACCAGCGTCATCAGCAACAGCACGGTGCCGGTCACCGTAAAAACCAGGATAGGGGTGGACAGCCGGAGTATCTCTGCAATCTCCTTTGCCGGAATGGTAGAAGATGCCGGGGCTGCAGCCATCACTGTACATGGCCGTACCTGGGCCCAAGGGTTTACCGGGACTGCGGACTGGGATGTCATTGCCCAGGTTAAACAGGCTGTGTCCATTCCGGTCATTGGTAATGGTGATATCCACTCCCACGCCCAGGGTCTTGAGATGATGCGCCGAACAGGCTGTGACGGGATCATGATAGGCCGGGCAGCACTGGGCAACCCCTGGGTCTTTTCTCCGGGCGGCAAACCAACCGACTTGGCCAGCCTGATGGTTGGTGTCTTTCGCCACCTGGAGCTGATCGAGGAATCACTGACGACAGATCACATGCCAGGCGACATCAAAAATCATCTTGGCCGTTATTTTAAGGCACTGCCAGAGAGCGCACGATACCGGAAAATGATCTATGACTGCAAAGACCTTTCCGGCCTGCGCCAAGCACTTGAATCCATCAGGTCAGGCGCAACAGGCAACAGCAATTGGGAATAAATTCCTCCACAATGAGCACAGACAAATCCCCACTTCATAGTTCATCCCCTCTGGCTGAACGCATGCGCCCCCATACCCTGAACGAGTTTTCCGGCCAAGAGACGCTGCTGGGACCGGGAAAGATGCTGAGTACCATGATCAGCTCCGGCGCCCTCCCCTCCCTGATTCTCTGGGGGCCGCCGGGAACCGGCAAAACCACGCTTGCCAAAATATTGGCAGAATCCACCTCCGCCTATTTTGTCTTTTTTTCCGCCGTCCTCTCCGGGGTGAAAGAAGTCCGCCAGATTGTCGAACAGGCCCAGAAACTTCGCGAGACAGAAAACAGGTCCACCGTTTTTTTTATCGATGAGATCCACCGTTTCAACAAAAGCCAGCAGGACGCCTTCCTTCCCCATGTGGAATCCGGCCTTTTTACCCTCATTGGCGCCACCACCGAGAATCCCTCTTTTCACGTCACGGCCCCCCTGCTCTCCCGCTGCCGGGTCCTTGTTCTCCATGCCCTTGAACGGGAACATCTGCAGGCCATCTTCCTTCGCGCCCTGGATGATCCCGACAAGGGGCTGGGGCTCTATCATCTCCGTTTCACCGGTGAGTCTCTGGCCCAGCTGATCACTCTTGCAGACGGCGATGCCAGAATGGGCCTCAATATCCTGGAAATTGCCGCCACCCTTGCCCTGCACCGTTTTCAAACCACACCGGACTCAGAGCTCCCGACCATCACCAGTGACGATATCGCCGAGGCGGGACAACACAAATCCCTACGCTACGACAAGGATGGCGAGGAGCATTACAATCTGATCTCGGCCCTGCACAAGTCCCTGCGCGACTCAGATCCTGACGGCGCCCTTTACTGGCTCTACCGGATGCTCGATGCAGGAGAAGAACCCCTCTATATCTGTCGCCGCCTGATCCGCTTCGCCTCAGAGGACATAGGGGTTGCCGATCCACAGGCCCTCAGCCAGACCATCAGTTGTCAGCAGGCCTTTCAGACCCTTGGTATCCCGGAAGGGACGCTGGCCCTGGCCCAGGCCGTAGTCTATCTCGCTACGGCCCCCAAAAGTAATGCCCTGTACACGGCGGAATCAGCGGTTCGTCACCATATCGCCCGCACCGGTTCGCTACCGGTGCCCATGCACCTACGCAATGCCGCAACCAGCCTTATGAAGAAACTGGGCTATGGCAAGGGATATCAGTATGCCCACGACCAGACCCAGGGCCTAGTAGAACAGAATCATCTGCCGCCGGAGCTTGCAGGCAGCAATTTTTATGCTCCCACCGCCAGAGGCTATGAAGCGGTGATCAAAGACAGACTCAATAAATGGCGTCAGATCCTTCAACAGCGTAAACAGGAACATGATGAATCCAGAACATAATTTCATTTACTATAGCAACAGGCCCGTCTGTAATGGCGTATTTTCCATTCTCTTGTTCATACTCCTGCTAACGCCAGCCACACGACTCCACGCAACTCCTCTGCAATCTTTTCTCCTCTTTTATTCCAACAATATCCAGGGAGAAACTGAGCCCTGCGGCTGACACTCCAATCAACTGGGCGGGCTGTCCAGAAAAGCATTCCAGATCAAAAACATCTCCACTGAACAACAAAAACCCTATCTCTTTGTTGACTCCGGCAATCTGCTCTTCAAACAAGCTCAGATAGCAAACGGGCCATCCTTGGAACGGCTGACAGCCGAAGGAATCATCAAGATCTACACCGCCATGCAGGTGGATGCAGTGGCGGTTGGCCCTCTGGATCTGGCGTCTGGTCTTTCCTTGTTACAAACAAGTCAGCAACAGGGTTTCCCCTGGCTGTCAGCCAATCTTCTTGACCAGAAGGGATACCCTCTCTTTCAACCGATGCTCATCAAAAAAATCGGTAGAATAAAGGCTGGAGTCATTGGTCTGACCGGTACCCTTTCCCCTCTCCCCCCAGATATCACTCGGGCAGAGTGGCAGACAGTACTCCCGGCCTTGATTGAAGAGACCAACCATCAATGCGACATCCTGATCCTGCTTTCCAGCCTGTCTTCTGCCGAAAATCGAGAGATCGCCCAGCAATTCCCGACCCTCCACCTCATCTTTACAGCAGACCTACGCAGTGATAACATGCCCCCGCAACAGATCAACAATACCTTGATCACCCAAACCGATCGCCAGGGGAAATATCAAGGGATACTCACTATTGACTGGAATAAAAGTGGCAAATGGGGAAAGACAAAGGAAGAAGAACTGGTGGAGCTGCACAACAGACTGAGCGCCCTTGACTGGCAGCTCCAGCGCATGGAACAAAGAAAGGACCTTCAACAGCCGGCATATATCGAAAAGATGAAACTGGTTAAAAAAGATCGGGAAACGGTGGCCAAGCAGATCAACACCTTACAAAACTTGGCCACTGTTCCCGTAGATGAGGAAACATACCCCTGTATCTACAATAATAACTTCCTCGCCCTGCAACGATCGCTGCCCGAAGCAGATAAGATCAAAGCGATCATCACAGAGATCAAACAGCAGGTCAATACCCTCCACAAGTAAGAGGCTCCTTTCCTACCCCATAAAAGAAAAGATCCTGTTCCAGTAAACTGGAACAGGATCTTTTCTATACAAAAACTTTCTTAAAGTTCAGTGAAAGTTTCTTTCATTTTTCACATTAACAACCACAGGCCTTCTGCAATGGTGGAACGGTCTGTTTCTTGCGGCTCATCATGCCGGGAATCCACATGCAGCCATTCTCGATTTTACCGCCAAAGGCACCCTCGATCAAGGCAGGCTCATCGGACAGAACAACCAGCTCGGTCCCTTCCTTGACGACATCGGTGAGCATGAACAGAACAGAATGACGACCATCTTTCTTTACATCTTCCAGAGCCTTCAGCAGATCAGCACGGATACCGGCAACCTGATCAAGGGCGGCAAGCTCCAACTGACCAATGCCCATTTTCTTGCCGTTCATATCAAAGTCTTTGTAATCACGGAAGACCAGATCTTTCATGGCAACACCATCAATGGAAGACTTAGCACGAAGCATCTCCATGAACAGACCATCGGTATCATCAACACCGGCAACTTTCTTCAACTCAGCAACAGCGGCCTTGTCATCAGGGGTACAGGTTGGGGATTTGAAGTTTACGGTATCGCTGAGAATAGCAGACAGCATGCCGCCGGCAACATCCTTAGGAATGGCAACACCAGCGTCCTTGAACATCTTGTTGAGAACAGTACCGGTACAGCCTACAGGCTCTGCACGGAACAGGATCGGCTGATTGGTGGTAATGTCACCAACTTTATGATGATCAACAATGGCAACCACTTCGGCTGAGGTAATATTGGCAGGAGCCTGTCCAATATCACTGAAATCTACCAGGGCAACTTTCTGACCGGCCGCATCCATCATGGTCTCAGGGGCAGCAAGACCAAAGCGCTTGAGGACCACTGTGGATTCAGGGTTGAGCTTATCAACTTCGATCTGCATACAAGCCTTTGCAGCCTGGCCCTGGGCATTGAGAAGCGCGGCAAAAGCAATCGCTGCGGTTACTGAATCGGTATCCGGATTAGAGTGTCCTACTACACAAATTGTCATCGGGGTATTCCTCCATACATAATGAGTTATTTAAATCGACCAGCACGGGCGATCTCCTATACTGCCTATTATCTACATATACAAAAATCGATATCTCTTCAATTCCAATATTTTTTCGCCACAATAGTGCCTTCACCAGAGGGAGTCAAGCAGAAAAAAGAGACAAAAAAACACTTCTACAATGCCACCAAACTCTCTTCCTGTCAACAAAAGCTTCGTGACTTTCCCCTGCCCCTCAAGTATATTTAAGGGTCGTCATGAAATAATCATGAGCCTCCTGATCATTTCATGGCACTGGCTATGAACTACCTCAGATCTCTCATCCCTCGGGTGGAGGAACAGAGACTGATTGTTTATAGCGGTCACGATCATCCCTAGTTACAGTTGTTTATAGTCGACGGCTTACTAATATAAAACCAACCACCTCAGCGCTTTATCCAACAATCCAAAGGTTCCGGCATGAAATCACCATCAAAGCGGCCACGGTCTCTCCTTTTTCCCGCCTTTGTCCTGCTACTCCTGGCAACAGCTACACTCTGGTTTCTCTTTAACCGAGAAACCCCAGCACCTCCGGCAGAACCATCTTCCGTTTCTGAAAGATTAGAGACAGAGCCAACAAATGCCCTTACTCCCGATCTTTCAGAACCAATCAATCCGGCAGCACCTTCAACATCTCTTGGCAAAGACGGACTTCCCCCTGGAACTCCGGATCATCTGACAGAAAAAACTGATTCAAATCCACTTCCCACGCTGCCATCCAAAGAACAACTACCCTTGGCAATAGAGAGAATCAATGCATTTTACCAAAATCTTGACCAGCAGAAATACATCAAGGCCCATCATCTTGAAACTACAAGCCTCATCTATATTACCAGCCTGCTACAGAAAATACTGGACAACCCACCGGTTGTCACTCGTGAGACTGATGACCTGTTAACTATTCTTAAGAACAGTGCCCATTTCTTTCGAATTCTAGGCAAAGACAACATCCTTCTCATTAAAGAGATTTTAAATCAAGAAAAAGGCACCATTGAAGAGGTAATGGCAAACTACGCCCTCATCCTGACCGAGGACCCCGGCTCTCTTGGCAACGACTTTTCTCTCAAGGTCCCTGAGAATGCCCTCTATGAATATGCCTGTTTTTTTCTCAACACCATGGGAGGAAAGTTGTATCTGGCCAGACGGGATTCTCTTTCACGGATGCTTGTCAGCTATTATGCCATTCAGATTATCCAACACGCAAACGTAGAAGGAAAAAACAAATACGGCCTGCAACTGCAACCGGCAATCGACCTGTTAACCGCAGAGATCGAGATAGGCGGCAATCCACTGCGCTACAAAGAAGCATACCTCGACACACTGTACGATCTGAAAGAAAAATATCAATAAACTGCTTTCAAGGCAAGGAGTCAAAAATATGGATACTTGGTATATTGCACTGAATGGCCAACAACAGGGTCCCTTCAATCAAATCCTGATTCAGCAAGGATTGGCCACGGGAACATACACAAAAGAGACTCTGGTCTGGCGTCAGGGTTTTGCCAACTGGCTTACCATTGGACAGGTGCCGGAACTGCAGCAAACTTTTGTTCCACCAAATCCGCCCACAAACCTTGACTCCATGCAGGCCCATGAAATCGATTACAAGATTCATGGCAATGAGATGCAATTCGTGGAGATAGAACTAGACCCACGCGAAAGCGTCGTCGCCGAAGCCGGGGCCATGATGTACATGTCAGACGGAATCCAGATGGAGACGGTCTTCGGCGATGGAAGCCACAGCTCCGCGAGTGGCGGTTTTATGGACAAAATGCTGGGGGCCGGCAAGCGACTCATCACCGGAGAAAGTCTGTTCACCACTGTTTTTACCTTTATGGGTCAGGGCAAAGGCAAAGTAGCCTTTGCCGCTCCTTACCCAGGAAAAATTATTCCACTGGACCTGAAAGACTATAACGGCAAACTCATCTGTCAAAAATCCGCCTTTCTCTGCGCTGCCAAAGGCGTAGCTTTAGGAATCGCCTTCCAGAAAAAAATCGGTGTCGCTCTCTTTGGCGGAGAAGGGTTTATCATGCAGAAGCTGGAAGGAAACGGCCTCACCTTTGTCCATGCAGGAGGCACAATCATTGAAAAAGAGCTGCAGGCAGGAGAGACCTTACGGGTTGACACCGGCTGTATGGTCGCTCTCACCCAGACAGTACAGTATGATATCGAATTTGTTGGCGGCGTAAAATCCGCTATCTTCGGCGGAGAAGGATTCTTCTTTGCAACCCTGCGGGGGCCAGGACACGTCTGGCTGCAATCCCTGCCCTTCTCACGTCTGGCCGGCCGTATCCATGAGGCAGCGCCCCAGAATAACAGCGGTTTTTCCAACCAGGGAGAAGGGTCTGTACTAGGTGCTCTCGGTAATCTTTTGCAAAAATAAGCACCGAACAATAATCAATAACTCTTTTCAGTGAACCACTTTCAAGGTGCATGCTGGACACTGAAACCCGTAAGGTCAGCAGACTTTTACTAATTCATTGGCACAGACTTTTCAGTCCTGAAACGTTTTTGCAATTCAACAAGAGATATATCCTGCATTTTTACAGCAATGTCTCGCTTAAGGTAATGCACTGATATTAGCGTGAAATACAATCCATTCCCCGCGTTTTATTTAGAGCCATATATGGTATTTACTTTTTTCATTATGCTCTCTACAATAACGAAAAAAGCAGAGGCAACATCATCTTAATGATGCATAAAAATCCTTAATAATTTTCTGATAATTTACTTGTCAGTCTGATGCCCACCCGTTCTTCAATGCTTTTTTTACTTTAAAAAACTTACAACAAAAAAAACAGCAAGGTTATTATCCCATGAGCAGAAAAACAAATGCTATTCGAATTCGAATGATCCTTCTTTTGTCTTTCTTATGTTTTCCACTTAATAGCCAGGCTGCATTACTTGCCCACTGGACCTTTGACGAAAGTAGTGGGACCATAGCTCATGACAGCGTCGGAGGCTATTCTGGAACGCTGGCCGGAAATGCCGCATGGATGCCCAGTGGTGGCATGGCAGGAGGGTCGATCAGCCTTGCAAGTGCGACAAGCGACTATGTGAACATGGGAGATGTCCTTCCTCTGGGCACAGGACCTGCCTCTGTTGTTCTCTGGGTCAAGACCACAACCACAGACACAGACACTTTTGTCCTGTCTAAACACTGGTCCGGCTTTCCCAGCGGCTATGCTGTTTGCATAAACAGCGGTAACTCATATGGCGCTGCCGACAAAGCCTGGTTTTATAATTACCACAACGGATTAGAACCCATCTCCTCCACAACAGTTAATGATGACCAGTGGCATCAGATCATCGCCACCCGTGGGAACAACGAGGTAAACATCTATGTGGACGGTACACCGGTTGAAGACACCAAAACCGATGATGGACTGAATAGCCCTCCAGAGGGAACGCCCTTCCTGATCGGCGGATACTTCAACGGGAGTCCTCAAAGCTCCTATACCGGACTCGTTGATGATATTCAAATCTACAATCATATGCTTTCAGATACCGAAATCCAATGGCTGTATGATCACCCTGGACACGCACCCGCCTGTGCCCCAGCCCCAGCTAATATGGTTTCCTGGTGGGGCGGAGACAACAATACCCTGGACATGGTCGGTTCCAACCATGGCACACTGGTCAACGGGGCGACGTATGCCACGGGCTCGGTTAATCAGGCATTCAGCCTTGACGGAGCAGATGATTATGTCGAAATCGCAGACACTGAAACAGGAGATTTTGGCAGCAATGCATTCAGTGTAAATTTCTGGATGTACTCCAATAACAATGGCAGTAATACCTATTTGTTAGGCAAATCCCATCCCGATGGAGGGCAGGGATGGGATGTCAGGCTTAACAGTAATACAATCCAGATAACAGGAATAAATGGTTGGGGATTTAATATTACGAGTGACGCCTCAACCACCGCCAACACCTGGCATTTTATTTCAATTTCAGCAACAGATACAGAGGTCAACCTGTATATTGATGGAATTCTGAAAGGAACCAGCCCTCGCAGCACCATCAGTTCAACAACAAATCCTTTCAGGATGGGCTACACAAGCAATTTTGGTGGCACAGCATTTAACGGTCTTCTTGACGAGATTAATATATTTAACCGTGCATTGACTCCGGAAGAAATCGTCGCCAGCTACAATGCTGGAAGTGCCGGGACATGCCGAACATGTATCCCTGTCCCGACTGATGTGACTGCCTGGTGGAGGGCCGAAAATAATGCTGACGACAGCGCAGGCACAAATGACGGCACCTTGTTAAACGGCACGACATTTGTTTCAGGGAAGGTGGGCCAGGCATTCAGCTTTGATGGAGTGAATGGTTATGTGGATCTGCCGGATGGTTTTGCAGATTTCACTAATGGCTTTACCGTCGGTTTATGGGCCAATCCCAGCGCATCAGGCAATTGGGCAAGATTTCTTGAATTAGGTAATGGCCAGCCCAATGACAATATTTTGTTCTTACGAAGACAAACGACCGATCAATTAGCATTTCAAGTCTATAAGGGAGGTGTTCTTACCGGAACCGCCTACGCACTCAACGCTATCACGAATGATGAATGGCACTATTATGCCGCCACCATGGACCCAGATGGCAACGTTCAGCTCTACAAGGACGGCGCCCCCCTGACAATGGCGGTTGATTCAAGCCTTGTGGCTGTGCCCGCCAATGTGACACGAACCATCAATTATATTGGCAAAAGCAGCTGGCCAACACCACCGGACGAATACTACAGCGGCAAGATTGACGAAGTCATGATCTTCAATCGTGCCCTTTCAGCCAATGAAATTGCCGCTCTTTATAATACAGGAAGCATCGGTACATGCGATATCTTTATTGCCACAGCCTCCGCTGGCACCGGTGGCACCGTCAATCCTGCAAGTCAGAATGTGAACTCCGGCGCTCCAGCATCATTTACCGTATCCCCTGACTCTGGTTACCTTACAAACAAGGATATTGGTGGTACCTGCTCAGTGGGGAGTTGGAATGGTTCAACTTATACAACCGGCAGCGTAACGGCTGATTGTACCGTCACCTTTACATTCACACAGTCGTTATTTTATGAAGACTTTGAAGGCTATGCTGAAAACAGCTATCCAGATTCGTTTACTCAACTTTATAACGGGAGTGGGGATGCGAACCAGAAAGTAACAACCACCGCCGGTCCCGAGACAACCAGCACAAAAGTGTTTCGCCTTCAAGGCGTCAGCTCCTGGGCATCTGAACATATCAGGGCTTTGCCTGCCGAGCTCCCACCCACCCTTGTCATCGATGCCTATATAAAACCGGTCTTTGGCGTATTTCCAGGTCGCTTTGGCCTGAGAAATCCAACGGGGACTTGGGGAACGAGAATCTCGGCGGTCTTATTTGAAAATGGTAAAATCCTGGCCCTGCAAAACGGCGATGACGGCAGCAAAATAGAATTAGGAACATATACAGTAGACCAGTGGTACAAGGTAACATTGGAGCATGACATCTCAGCCAGAACCTACAATGTATATATCGATGGGACACAAGTGGGCACAGCGATCCCCATGCACCCAATTCTTGCCCCGACTCAACTGCACTTAACGGCCGGGAATACAGGCACCAATGAAATTTACTATGACAATGTTGGTATTTACGATTCGTTACCTTCACCGACGCACACTATTACAGCCACGGCTCTGGAACATGGTACAATCAGCCCCAGCGGATCAGTGCCGGTTTTGAATGAAAGCAATCAAACCTTCATTATCACCCCTGAAACATACTACCATATAGCTGATGTTGTGGTTGATGGGGCATCAGTGGGGCCAGTAACAGAGTACACCTTTACCAGTGTCACTACTGCACATACCATTGTAGCAAGTTTCGCCATTGACACATACACCATTGAGGCCTCTGCCGGAGCAAACGGTTCCATCAGTCCCAGTGGTTCTGTGACTGTCGACCACGGCAATGATCAGGGATTCACCATCACAGCAAATCCCAATTACCATATCCTTGATGTGCTGGTTGATGGCGAGTCTGTGGGGGCGGTAACAGCATACACCTTTAGCGGTGTCACTGCTGCACATACCATCGAAGCAAGTTTTGCCATTGACACTTACACCATTGAGGCCTCTGCCGGTTTAAACGGTTCCATCAGCCCCAGTGGTTCTGTGACTGTCAACCACGGCAGTGACCAGGGATTCACCATTTCAGCAGATCCCAATTATCATATCGTTGATGTGCTGGTTGATGGCGGCTCAGTGGGGGCGGTAACAGCATACACCTTTACCAGTGTCACTGCTGCACATACCATCGAAGCAAGTTTCGCCATTGACACTTACACCATTGAGGCCTCTGCCGGAGCAAACGGTTCCATCAGCCCCAGTGGTTCTGTGACTGTCGCCCACGGCAATGATCAGGGATTCACCATCACAGCAAATCCCAATTATCATATCGTTGATGTGCTGGTTGATAGTGAGTCTGTTGGGGCGGTAACAGAATACACCTTTAGCGGTGTCACTGGTGCGCATACCATCGAAGCAAGTTTTGCCATTGACACTTACCCCCTCACTATCAACAAAATGGGAAATGGGACCGGCACGGTGACCAGTGTCCCCACCGGAATTAACTGTGGCATAGTCTGTTCAACAGACTATGATTTTGGCACCGATGTCACCCTTTCCGTTGCTCCTGCGACAGGAAGTGCTTTCAAGGGCTGGTCAGGCTCAGGAGCTGAACATTGTACCGACAAGGGAGACTGCACAGTGACCATAGATGGACAGAAGGAAATTTCTGCAACCTTCGATCACATCTTTCCCTGGCCCATGTTTTTACCCACCATAACTCATGGAAAAAAATAAAGAAAAAGTTGATTGCCGGTGAACGAATTGACGTTTTGAGTAGTTACTTGGTGGAGTAAGAGGGGGTGATGCATGGATCAGAGCCTTTTCCTGGTAATGATAAAACCTGTAATATTAAGCAGGAATTTATGTGCTCGGAAAATATATTCCCTGAAGTCCATTTTTTGCGATATTTTTCACAACTCTCGTCGCTGGGGTTAAAATTGGAGCTATTGGGTCTGAGAACCTGGCAATTTATCAAACTGATGAGGCGTTTTTGAGGAAACTCTATTTAGCTCCTTGCACTGCTGTAAGAATTGGTACGATCAATAACAAAATACTGGCAGGATTTTTCTCTCCCCGATTAAAGATCAAAGGGTTAAACGATAGACCGTTATCATCAAGGGTTCCCTCCATCCACAAAAGATACTCCTCCAGATCCGTATATCCATCTTTATCATAATCCGTCTTGTCATCAGCAGTCTGCAGAGACTTGAAATAAAAAAGCTCCCAAGTATCATCAATACCATCAACGTCAGAATCAACAAAGCCAGATACCTGATAGCTGACAATGGAGATGATATTACCCACTGCATCATAAGAATACCTCTCCATGGCCTGATTTGTGTAACTGCATTGCACTAACCGTCCATTTGCATCATATTCATAATAGGCACCTCCGGCCCCCGCTGACGAATAAAATACCAGGACATGGCAGACAAACATTGTAATCAGAATGATATTTTTCATAATAGTGGTTTCTTCAGTTCAGTATAATATCAGGAGATGAATAAACATCTCAGACAGACAGCTAGCAAAGGTTGATATTACATTTTCATCGGTTATTCATATCGTTAGAGGAAATATACCCTGCGAAGCAGCCTGGCCTATTGCACCCGACAAAACCAACGAAAAATCAGACAGTTACCGATTAGAATAATTTGCCGTTGGCACACCACCTATAGCGCTCCCACCACTGGTACCATCCGCATTGGACAGGAGCAACTCCGTGGTATCGATGGTGATATTTATAGCGGTTCCCGGCCCAGGTACACAGCCAATTAACCCCTTACAGGTTTCCCAGGTGGCCTTGGCATACTTACCGTCTCTGGCTGCTCGTGCCGCATTAATAAAATTTCCCTGAGGAAGTCCGGGAACTGCACCATAAATACCCAATGCATCATCAATACCACCGGCAAAGTCCTTGGCCAAGGCATCCGCCGTCTCCGGATCAACGCTACTATCTGTATGATAGGGCAGTTCGTTGGTATCAAGATCAGCTGTTCCTTCGGAAACCCTTGGGTTTTCCATCTCTGGGGAGTCGCCGACATCACCGGGGTCCACCTCAAAAGTCCCTTGGGGATCAATACGTCCCACGGGATTATTCCCGGCATAGACATAGAGATTTACCCCTCCGGTCAAGCCCAGAGGATCCCGTTGCAAGA
>JBDRQE010000050.1:0-58251 GCA_043826415.1 Pseudomonadota bacterium | reverse complement strand
ACCCGCATCTTTACCATCAACGACCTGACCAGTACCCCCACCGCTGTGCAGCTTAAAAATATGGTCTTAACCAATGGAAAAGCCGATTACGGGGCGGCTGTCTGGAACGCTGAAAAACTCACGCTGACTCATTTGTCATTTACCAATAATCAGGCAACGAGCAACGGTGGGGCCATCTTCAACAGTCCCGCTTCCTCTTCTATTGCAAATGCCTCTATCCTCTTGCAGAATTCGACCCTGACCGGCAACTCCGCCGTAAGTGAGGGGGGAGCAATCTTTAATTCATCAGGGGTCTCAATTACCCTCTCTGATGTCACCTTCAGTGCCAACAGCGCTGCGGTGGGAGGGTCTATCAGCAACAGATCAGGCACCTTTGATGTCAGCAGGTGTACCTTCAACACAAACACCGCCACCAATGTCGGTGGCGCCATATACAGTCAGTACGGCACATATACCCTCACCAACTCAACCATATCCGGCAACTCGGCGCAAAACCGTGGTGGTGGACTGTATAACGACCACTCCACCATTACCGTCAACAACTCCACTTTTGCCTACAATTCAAGTGCAACGGGGGGAGGCATAACCGTATATTACAGCACTCTCAATCTGAACAGCTCTATTGTCGGCTATAATGCTGCCTCTGGAAACCCTGACATAGATAATTCCGGCAGTACCATCAACACCGATCATTCCCTTGTCGCCACCACCACCGGACACACCATCTCGGATGGTGATAACGGAAACATCGTCGGACAGGAGGCCTTGCTCGATATTCTCAGAGACAACGGCGGACCCACCAAGACCCACATGCTCCTGGCCGCCAGCCCAGCTATTGGCACTGGCGACAACCCGCTGGCACTTGCCACCGACCAACGCGGTGCAGGATTTGACCGCGTGATCGGCTCCGTGGACATGGGCGCAGTGGAAACCGATGCCGGGCTGCTTCCGGGCTCCTGGATCGTCAGCACCACCGATGATGTCGACGATGGTAACCTTACTCCCGGTAGCCTCTCCCTGCGTGAGGCCATTAGCAACGCCCCCGGCGGAGCAACCCTTACCTTTGACGCAACAGCATTCCCGGAGCCAACGGCCGGAACCATCACCCTGACCAGTCAGCTTGTCATCAACAAGCCGCTCACCATCGACGGCGACAACCGGGTTACCCTGAACGGCAATGAGCTCACCCGCATCTTTACCATCAACGACCTGACCAGTACCCCCACCGCTGTGCAGCTTAAAAATATGGTCTTAACCAATGGAAAGGCTGATAACGGCGCCGCTGTCTGGAACGCTGAAAAACTCACCCTGACTCATTTATCATTTACCAATAATCAGGCAACGAGCAACGGCGGGGCCATCTTCAACAGTCCCGCTTCCTCTTCTATTGCAAATGCCTCTATCCTCTTGCAGAATTCGACCTTTACAGGCAACTCCGCCGTAAGTGAGGGGGGAGCAATCTTTAATTCATCAGGGGTCTCAATTACCCTCTCTGATGTCACCTTCAGCGCCAACCATTCAACCAATGGGGGCGCAATCCAGAACAGCTACGGCATTATAACCGCCACTGGATCTACCTTCAACGCCAACTCCGCTACCAATGTCGGCGGCGCCATATACAGTTACTATGCCACATCCACTCTTACCAATTCCACCGTATCCGGCAATTCATCGCAAAACAGCGGCGGCGGACTGTACAACAACCACTCCACCATCAATGTAAACAACTCCACGGTTGCCTATAATTCAGGCCTAAATTCAGGTGGAGGCATAACTGCATATTACAGCACTCTCAATCTGAACAGCTCTATGGTCGGGTATAATGCCGCTAGCTCAGCACCGGATGTCTACAATCAATCGAACACCAGCACCATCACTGCCGACCATTCCCTGATTGCCACTACCACTGGTCATGCCATTGCAGATGGGATCGACGGCAATATCGTCGGTCAGGAGGCCATGCTTTTCCCCTTGGGGAATTACGGTGGATCAACCCAAACCCATGCCCTCCGTGACACCAGCCCCTGCATCAGCACCGGAAGTAACGCCCTGGCCTTGACCCTTGATCAGCGAGGCAGCGGCTTCCTGCGTAAACTTGACGTCGTGGATATGGGAGCGGTGGAATATATGACGAACACCCAGCTCAGCGTCAGCATAGAGGGGAATGGAAGCGGCTTGATTACCAGCAGCCCGGCAGGCATCGACTGCGGTTTGGAATGCTCTGCAAGCTTTGATCCCAACATGACGGTCACCCTCACCGCCACTCCCGGCCTGGAAACCGTCTTCAGCGGATGGTCGGGGGCCTGTAGCGGCTCGGGAGACTGTATTGTCTCTATGGATCAGGCCCGTTCGGTGACCGCCACCTTCACCCTGAACACCTATCTGCTCAGTGTGACCAAGGATGGGACCGGAAGCGGTTCAGTAGCCAGCAACCCCGTCGGTATTGACTGCGGTTCAGATTGCAGTCAGGCATACGACTACAATACTCTGGTCACGCTTTCTGCCAGCCCGGATACCGGCTCTACCTTTACAGGCTGGTCCGGAGCCTGCTCAGGCGCCGAAGGCTGCACTGTTACTATCGACCAGGCCCGTTCAGTGACTGCCACCTTCACCCTGAATCAGTACACAGTTACCGCCAATGCTGCCGGTACCGGCAGCGGCGCTGTGGTATCGGACGTTGGCGGTATCAGTTATACCTATCCGGCCGAAAGCAGTGACACATCCTTGTTCCTTGACCATAGCAGCGCCATAATCCTGACCGCGACCGCGGATACCGGCTCCACGGTGACATGGAGCGGCTGTGCAGAAACCGGCGGGACGACAACAGCGGCAACCTGCTCCTTCGCCAGCCTTGATAGTGCAAAAACAGCAACTGCCACCTTCACCCTGAACCAGTATACGGTAACCGCCAACGCTGCCGGCAACGGCAACGGCACGATAGTCTCTGACGCAGGCGAGATCAGTTATACGTATCCGACCGTAAGCAGCGACACATCTTCGCTCCTTGACCATGGCAGCGCCATAACCCTGACCGCGACGGCGGATACCGGCTCCACGGTGACATGGAGCGGCTGTGCAGAAACCGGCGGGACATCAACAGCGGCAACATGTTCCTTCGCCAGCCTGGACAACAATAAACTGGTGACCGCCACCTTCACCCTTGATACCTACAGCCTGGCAATCACCCTTGAAGGCAATGGCACGGTTACCAGCAGCCCGGAAGGCATCGACTGCGGCCTGAACTGTGAAGCAACCTATGATTACAATACGGAAGTAACCCTGACCGCAATACCAGCCGCCAAGTCTGTATTTAAAGGATGGTCCGGAGCCTGTTCAGGCACAGATAATACCTGTGTCGTTACAGTCGACCAGGCGCTATCCGTCGGTGCCAGCTTTCAGGGTAACTTTCCCTGGACCATGTTCCTCCCAGCTATTATGAATAGTGCGAAGAAATAGCGTGTCAGCTAGTACCGTTTGAGAGTACCTTATACGTGAAACGTCGAACAATAATCCAGTAAAGAAAAGGAGCATCATCATGTGGGAAGTTATTGTTGATAAAGATAAATGTCAGGGAAGTGAAGAATGTATCAGTGCCTGTCCATCAGCCGTTTATGAACTGATTAACGGCAAGGCGGAACCGGTGAATGCCGACGAATGTATCGGCTGTGAGACCTGTGTTGAAGTCTGTCCTAATGGGGCATGTACGGTCACCGAGATTTGATGGTATTACAAATAAAAACCAGATCATATTGATAATGCGTAGATTTTTTTTTGACGCGGCTGATAGAAAGGGCAATGAGGTTCTGCTGAACGAGACCGAATCACGTCATATCTCCAAGTCCCTGCGTCTGCACGTCGGCTCCCAGGTTCAGCTCTTTGACGGCACGGGAATACGTTATCTGGCCGAGATAAGCAACATGGGCAGACAGGTAGTTGCCCGTATCTTTGAAGCTGATGAGAGCGATCAGCAGACGGGACAAACAATGCTGCATGTGGAACAGGCAATGCTGAAATCGGCCAAGATGGATTTTGTCGTTGAAAAATGTACGGAACTGGGAGTCGCCAGCTTTACCCCTTTTGTCAGCAGCCGCTGCCAGGGTAAGCTGGATGATGAGCAGCGTGGCAACAAGCGGCAGCAGCGCTGGCAGCGGATCGTGGAATCGGCCTGCAAACAGTGCTCCCGCCCCCGCCCCATGGAACTGAAGGAAAGTCTTTCCCTTGCCGCCCTGTCTGCTTCCGCCAGTCCACAGGAGCGCACCCTGCGCATCCTTTTCTGGGAAGAGGAAAAAGCAATCAGCCTGCACGACTTGGCTCCCCTTACTGATTATGAACAGATCCATCTCCTGCTGGGGCCGGAGGGTGGCTTCAGCAAAGAGGAGGTTGAGCTTGCCGGCCGCTCCGGCTATACAAGCGTCACTCTCGGGCCGCGTATCTTGAGGGCTGAAACCGCCACAGTGGCCGCTGTTTCTATTGTTCGCTATCTGGCCGGCAATATGTAAGGCCCTCAGGCGCAGACCGCCAGAAGGGCATGACGGGCAGGGGATTTTATCTCGGTGCCGCACGCTTCTCCAATCAGCACGGAAAAGGGCATCTCTGCCAGAAGATGAATGGTCAGCACTGTACGCCCATATTGACTGGCCGGAAAAGAGGATTCCAGCCTGGAATTCCACACTTCCTGCCATGCTGCCGCCTGGGGTAGAAGCATGGCCGGGTTACTGACAGTCAGCTTTTCGGCCTTGACCAGCTCGCCCAGGGCTGCCGCCAGCTCCTGCAGATGGGTCTGCATCTCAGCCCTGAACTGTTCGATATCCCTTATCGCCTCGCTATTCTCCTGGCTGATCCTGGCCGGAAGGTCAATCTGTAAAAGTGCTATCGGGGCCTGGCCGCATTCCTTCTCATACTGTTCCAGAAGGAGATCCGCGGCCTCCTGACGCCCGGTTATCCACAAGCAGAAGCTCTCCGGCAAGGGGCCTGACAGATAGAGTCTACTCCAGGCGCGGAGCCGATTTTTGATCATCCCGGGCCGGGGTTGATTCATCTTCTGTTTCAGTTCCAGGAGTTCCAGAAAAGGATCTTCGCCGACAACATCCTCGTCCCCACTCTCCCTGATTTCTCCCTGCAAACTTTTGAACAGGGCTATCTCCTCATCATCAATAGCCGCCAGTTGCCGGGCCAGCTCCTCTTCCTCCTGGTCAAGGACCTCGGCGATCTTCAGCACCAGCCGGGCCTGCCACAGGGCCTCATCCTGGCCCTCAGCGTCTTTATCCATGCCCTGGAGAAGCGAAGAGATAATCGTCAGCTTGGAGTTGTCACCACGGCTGGCCGGCGCCGAAAGAGAGGCGAGGGAAAGATAGTTCAACTGCTCAACATAATTATCTTTTCTGTTTCTGATATCATGCAGGAGATGGAGAAAACGATCCCGATCCACTCCCAGCCGTGACGGAGTATGTTCTTGACAGAACCCTGTTTCCGTGAAAAGATGACTTTCTGGGGTCGACGAAGCGTCCTGCTCTTCCTTCCCGTCCTGTTCAACGGGCCGGAGCAGATGGACGCTGTTGAAGAAAAGGGCCAGGGGTAACTGCTGATACAGGGGAAGAACTGTATCTGGGAAATAAAGGGGATCAAGAGTGTTCATATGCAAAGTGTAAAGGAAAAAGTATCATTTTATCTGACCGCAGCAGGCTACCTGCTTTTCAATCTGCGGCCTGCTGCCGATCTGATGGTGACCGTGCAGTCCACCCTGTGGCAGATCCTGCAGACGGCGCCCTATGTGGCCGGCGTCACCTGGTTTGTCATCGCCCTGCTGCAATACATGTCCGAGGGGGAAAAGGTGTCATGGGAACGCCGCTTTCGCTTGTTTTTCACCATAGGAATTTTTGCCGGTCTTGTCCATGCAATTATTGAATATACCGGCAAAGGCGTTGGCCAGTAAAGTGAAATCAATGGTGATCTCAATTAGCTTTCTTAAGATCATAGTGCTGATGTTTTTTTATCTTTCCTCTTACAGCTCTTCGTCAGAACAAAAAAACAAGTATGGGCGGTTTTCCAATACCGGTCACGTCTATGAATGATTCCTTAGATCTCTGGAAACTGCTGGCCGGTCTCTCCATCTTCCTCTATGGGATGTTTCTCCTGGAGGATGCCATCAAGGCCATGTCCGGCAGGGCCTTCCGCCAGATGATCCGGTACTACACCAACGGCCGCCTGCGCTCCATCACCAGCGGCGCCTTTATCACCGGGATCCTCCAGTCCAGCTCGGCGGTCTCGCTCATGGTCCTGGCCTTTGTCGGCGCCGGAGTGATGACCATGGAAAACGGGATCGGGGTGATGATGGGCGCAAATATCGGCACCACCCTTACCT
Source organism: Pseudomonadota bacterium (assembly GCA_043826415.1). GTDB lineage: Bacteria > Desulfobacterota > Desulfobulbia > Desulfobulbales > Desulfocapsaceae > UBA2270. The sequence continues at coordinate 51,890 of JBDRQE010000050.1, read as the reverse complement.
CCTGGATCGTAGCGGTTTTCGGTTTTAAACTGAAGATCGAAGCCTTTGCCCTGCCTCTGGTCGCAGCCGGCGGCCTCATTTTCATTGTCTTCGGCCCCTCTTCCAAGCTCTTTCAGGGCAGCAGGCTGCTGATCGGTTTCGGCTTTCTCTTTCTCGGTCTCGATTTCATGAAGACCGGTGTGGAAAACTTTGCCCAGCACATTGATATCAGTACTATTGCCCATTACGGACTCTGGCTCTATCTCCTCTTCGGTATTGTGATCACGGCCCTGATGCAGTCGAGCTCGGCCTCCATCGCCATCGTCCTTACTGGTCTGAATACCGGCCTGATCTCCTTTGAGTCATCACTGGCCATGGTCATCGGCGCCAATATCGGCACCACTGTTACCGTACTTCTCGGTTCCATCGGCGGAATCCAGTCCAAGAAACGGGTGAGTACCAGCCATCTGATCTTTAATCTGGGAACCGGCATCGTGGCCTTCGCCTCGCTGCAGCCGCTGTCGTGGCTGGTTTCCCGTTTCGTTGACATCTCCACCGATGCGGTCATGGGCCTGGCCCTCTTTCACACCCTTTTCAACTTTATGGGCGTAATCCTCTTTTTCCCCTTTATCAGGATTCTTGCCCGTTTTTTGATCCGCACCTTTCCCGACCGCAAGGAGGTGCTGACCGTCTATCTCAACAATACCCCCGCCGAGGTCACGGATGCGGCCACCGCTTCGTTACGCAAAGAGATCCTGCACCTTTTTGAAGAGTGCCAGCTCTACAGCCTCAGGACCTTCAACATCGACGACAAATTGATCTTTGACCACACCCTGCCCTTTGAAAAAAACCTGCCCCGACGCAGTACTCTCCCTGATTTTTATGCCAACGTGAAGCTCCTGCACGGTGAGATCATCGAGTTTTACGCCAGGCTGCTCAGGAGCGAGCTGAAAGCGACAGAGGCCAAGGAACTGGAACGGATGATCTATGCCTCCCGCAATATCATGAACTCCATCAAAAACACCAAGGGAATGAAAGGTGACATGGACGAATTTGAAAGTTCCGACAATGAGCACCTGAATCAGCAATACAAGCTCTTTCGCCGCCGCCTGGTGGAACTTTACCATGACATCAACCGCTTTCTTGAGATCGACAATCCCCAGGAACAGTACCGCAGTCTGCTGCGGACGGTGGTTCACATTGAACAGATGGACAAGCAGTGCATCCAGACAGTGATGAAAAGGGCCGCCGCCGGAGAGATTAATGAACTGGAGATCGCCTCTCTGCTCATGGCTAACCGCCTCTTCAGTCAATCCAGTCGGCTGCAGGTCTTTGCCCTCAAAGATCTACTCCTCACAGAAAAAGAGATCTATGAATTTGATCATGCCATGGACATGAAGGAACTTCTTGATGAGGAGCAGCAAAAACCGGTGGAGACCCAGTCCGTCTAAGGGATAGTGGAATAAACTAATAACAACAACAAGGAGACAAAATGGTGACTTCAATCATTCTCATCAATGTGGCAAGAAGCAAGATTAACGAAGTGGCGGAGCAAATAGCCATCATGGACGGGATTTCCGAGGTTTATTCTGTAAGCGGAAACTACGATCTTATCGCGATTGCCCGTGTTGCATCCAATGAAGACCTTGCCGATCTGGTTACAAATAAACTCCTGACTATCGAATCCATTCTCAAATCAGAGACCATGCTCGCCTTTAAGGCCTTCTCCCGTCATGACCTGGAGACCATGTTCCAGATCGGAATGGAGTAAATTCACCCCATGCAATGATTAAAACAGCTGGACCGCGATAAACATGAACAAAAACAAGTACCAGGTACTGGGATCCAAAAACAATCTCTGAAATCAATAGAGGAACATCATGCGCTGGGAAATGGGACGCAGAAGTGGCAATGTTGAGGATCAACGCGGACAGCAGAGGATTCCCGGGGGATTCAAGGGAGGCGGCATCGCTATCCTCTTGCTGGCTCTGGTGGGCATGTTCTTCGGAATCGATCCGACGGTCATCCTTAACCTGCTTGGCAACGGAGGAGACATATCGGTCAACAGGCCGACCATGGAGCAGCGGACTGCGCCGACCCCCCAGCAGGACAAATTGGCCGACTTCACCTCAGTGGTTCTGGCCGATACCGAAGATACCTGGCGTGAACAGTTCCAGCGTATGGGTAAAACATATAAGGAGCCAAAACTGGTGCTGTTCAGCAACGCTGTCCAATCCGCCTGCGGTTTCGCCCAGTCAGCCACCGGCCCCTTTTACTGCGGCGGCGACCAGAAGGTCTATATCGATCTCGACTTCTTCAATGAGCTGAAACACAAACTGAACGCCCCCGGTGACTTTGCCCAGGCCTACGTCATTGCCCACGAAATCGGCCACCATGTTCAGAACCAGCTTGGGATCCTCAACAAGGTTAACGCCGCTCAAAGAAATGCATCGAAGACAGTCGCCAACCAGTTATTAGTTCGATTAGAACTTCAAGCCGACTGCTTTGCCGGCATCTGGGCCCACCACGCCGACCGAACCCGCAATGTCGTCGAGCCGGGCGATATTGACGAGGCTCTCAACGCTGCCAGCCAGATTGGCGATGACCATCTCCAACGCCAGACCCGCGGCTATGTCACTCCCGATTCCTTCACCCACGGCACCTCGGCTCAACGAACAAACTGGTTCCGTCAAGGATACCAGTCTGGACAGATTCAGGATTGCAATACCTTCGCCGCCAAACGGCCATTATTTGATGTAAATGAATAAAGATATCTGGCCAGTTCGTCGATTCCTGCGAGATAATCTGCGGAATTACCGCTGGCCTTGGCGGCAAGAATGGCCCCTTCGGTAACAATGGTGACAAAGGTTGCCAGCCGGGCTGTATCACAGGGCAGGATTTCTCCCGCTGTCACCGCCTGATCCAAAATAGCCTGAATTGCCGCCTTGTACCCGATATAAATTGCTTTGAGCGCCCGGTCGAATTCTTCATCCAGATTTGACATCTCCTGCACCAGGTTGGCCAGCGGGCAGCCTCGATTGAAGTCCCTCAAAGATGTATCCCTCAACACATTGACCAGTGTTTCAATATAGTTTCCCGTTCCCTTGGCTATTGAGCCATAACGTTCAGCAAACCGTTGCGCCATGCGTTCACTGATGGCGGTAATGGCCAGTTCCTTCTTACTGGCAAAAAAATGATACATGGAGCCTTTATGCACCCCGGCAGCACGCAGGATATCCACCAACGCCGCTCCCTGATATCCTTTGGAATAAAGCTCCTCATAGGTTGCATCAATCAATCGTTCCCGAGTTTTTTTATCATCCATAACCAATTCAGCATTTTTTGAAAAGTTTCCGCTTGACTAAACGGTCAAGCAGGGATACTCTACGCTTGACCGTTTAGTCAAGCGCGGTGCCCGTATAAGAATACCATGGAAAATATGAATATTGTAGAAAATAGCAGATTGACCACCAATTCGTAATGGTTGATCCCCACTCAAAGGAGATTGAAATGCCAATCCTGAATGTCAAGCTATGCGTTCCACCCTCGCAGGAGACTTCCGTAAAAATCGCTGCCGTACTCACTGATTTGACCGTTGAGATTTTGAAAAAGAAACGGGAGTTGACTGCCGTTGTCATTGAGTACGTTGCGCCGACTGAATGGTATATTGCAGGCACCGCGCTTGCTGCTCAACTTCACCGCTCATTCCATCTTGACATCAAAGTCACGGAAGGAACCAATACTCAGGATGAAAAAGCTGCATACATCAGACAGGTTTTTTCCTCCATGGAAAGTATTATTGAGTCACTGGCGTCGGCAAGTTACATCGTCATTCACGATATCCAGGGAGATTCCTGGGGATACCAGGGACAGACCCAAGCATTCCGCTCTATCAAAGACAAGGGGGACAGCAGTAATGCAGCTTCGTGAATTGTATGCTGCCGATCTGGTTGAAATACGGAACTGGCCACCCTATCCACCTGAATTTGCAGAGCTGGATTATGCCTTGCGGGAGAATGGCTGGCTGGATGAATTCAGAGAAAAATCCAACACCTCATGTTTTGTAGTTGAGCAGTCCGGGGCATTAATTGCCCTGACAATATTATCGACAACCGGCGCGAATGAGGCGGAGTTTCGCATAGCCCTGCGGCCAGATAAGATCAGTCAGGGCCTGGGCGCTGATATTACTTCCCTGACTCTGGAGCAGGGCTTTTCAAGGCTTGGATTTTCGCGCATCCATCTCATTGTAAGAAAAAACAATACACGAGCCCTTCGCCTGTACACACAAATAGGATTTGTTCACCGCGGGGAATGCTCTAAAAACTGTAACGGAAAACAGGTATTATTCACAATAATGGATCTATTTACTGAAAAGGAGATCGACATGAAACGGGCATTATTGGTAATTGATGTACAGAATGAGTATTTTTTCGGAAAACTACCGGTGTCATATCCACCCGGAAGTATGGATAATATCCTTTTAGCAATGGACAAGGCAACATTGAATCAGGTACCGGTTATTGTCATCCAGCACACAGCGCTATTAGAAAGCTCACCGGTGTTCCGGAAAAATAGTCCGGAATGGGCGCTCCATCCCAAGATAGAAAAACGACACAGGGAGACACTGATTGAAAAAAACTGGCCGGACAGTTTTACTGAAACCAATCTGGAGGAATGGCTGAAAAACAATAACATAGACACTCTTACCGTGTGTGGCTACATGACGCAGATGTGTTGTGACACCACCGCAAGGCGCGCCTACCATCTCGGATATGCCGTTGAATTTCTTTCCGATGCTACGGGAACCCTGGCATTGACAAACGAGGCGGGAAGCGTGACTGCAGAAGAGCTTCATCGGGCCATCCTGGTGACCCAGAACCGTTTCAGCAGGGTAATGACAACCGGTAACTGGATCAACACCCTGCAAGGCAGACAATAATCAACAGAGATTTCAATCAAAAGAGGTTATAATGGTGGGAAGGAGATAAACATGACCCAAAAAAATCCACTGGCAATCTGGCAGTCAACCGCCGAGGCGTTGTCGTGTGGCCGTACCATAGATGAGCAGGTGGAGTCGATCAGGAGATACGGCAACCATGGCGTACCTCCGGTGTTGCGAGCTGGAGTACTGGCCGCCCATGGAATCGAAAAGCCGAAGGCAACCGCTGAGATATGTCTTATCTTCGGTTGTTACCGGCCATTTACAACCCCTTTTCTTCTGCGCGAGTACATCCGTTTGCTGGATATATTATGTGTCGAATATACATATCTTGATCAAGAATACTGTTGTGGAGCGCCGCTTGTCATGCTGGCGACAGAAGAGCATCGAAGTGAAATGCTGGCGACCGGCAGCGAATTCAACCGCTTAAACCTGGATCATGCCCGGCAAAAAGGCGCAGGCACACTGGCCTATTGTTGTGTCGGATGTGTATCTGCGGCAAGGAATACCTTTCATGAGTCACTGGATCAGCATGTCTATATTGTAGACCTGATCCTTGACAGACTTGAGACACGTCGTCTCAAGCTTGAACCAATGATCATCGGATATTTTGCAGGTTGTCATTCCTTTATTCAAAGCACATACCCCAAAGCATCCCTTGACTGGGAGAGATACCGTCAACAGATTAGCGCCATTGAAGGCGTAACCATTGTCAATTTGCCGAACATGTGCTGCAAGCAGTCTGCCGAAAAGATCATTGAACAGGCTGAAGAAATGAAGGTCGATAAAATCCTGTGCGCCTGCAACTGGTGCCACTCTGCTCTTGAGCAGACGGTACAAGAGCGAATACCAATGATACGCTTACCAGAATTGCTCCTGCAGAGTCTGGAATCTTGAAAATTGCTTTCGTAAAGGCAGAGAGGAAGGACAGGGCACAATCTCAGCGCTTTGACCTTCCTGCTGAAAACCACTTCACAATAACAACCTTTGGACTAGCGCGGTTACAGGAGCAATGACCCCGGCAACGGTCCTTCATAATCATCTCCAACCAAAAAACAGATAGAGATACAGATGAATAATATTTTTGCTGATCGAATAACCGACGTCCCACGTTCATTTATTCGTGAAATACTCAAAATCACTTTAGACCCCGATATTATATCATTTGCCGGAGGACTGCCGAACAGAGAGCTCTTTCCGGTCCAGGAACTCACCGATGCCACAAATGATGTTTTTAAGATTTACGGGAGCGACATCTTTCAATACAGTAACTCCGAAGGCTTTTTCAAATTAAGGGAATACATCGCCCAAAATTATCGCAAAAATCATCTTGATATATCTCCCTCAAATATTCTCATTACCAATGGAGCACAGCAAGGACTTGATTTACTGGGAAAAGTACTCATAAACGAAGGAGACGGAGTCATTATTGAGGAGCCTGGATATTTAGGCGCGATTCAAGCATTTTCACTGTATAAGCCAAAGTTTTCACCGGTCTCTATTTTAGAACATGGCATAGATTTAACGCACTTGAAATTGCGGGTTTCCGAAGGAAAGAATAAGCTTATCTACTGCGTGCCGAATTTTCAGAATCCGTCAGGAATCACCTATTCAACAGAAAACCGTGAACAAATTGCAGATATTATTACAGATAAAGGGATATTCATTGTTGAAGACGATCCCTATGGAGATTTAAGATTTTCCGGGATAACGAAACCATCATTCAAGCAATATCTGCCCGACAAAACCATCTTATTAGGTTCTTTCTCCAAAATCATTGTACCTGGATTTCGCATCGGATGGATAGTTGCTCCCGATGCAATTTTTGAGAAACTGTTAATTGCCAAACAGGCAGCAGATCTACATACCTGTCATTTCACCCAGTATATCATCTATCAATACCTGATAAAAAATGACATTGATTCTCATATCAAGAAAGTCATTCTTACATATGGAGAACAATGCAACAGTATGCTGGATAGCATCCAAACGTATTTCCCGGCTGATGTGCAATCGACAAGGCCGGAGGGAGGCATGTTTTTATGGGTGACATTACCTTCCCACCTGTCAGCAATGGATTTGTTTAATCTTGCAGTCAAAGAGAAAGTCGTCTTTGTTCCTGGTGACCCCTTTTATGTCAACAAAAAGGACGTCAACACCCTGCGGTTGAATTTTTCATGTGTTGACAGAAAGACTATTAAAATCGGGATACAGCGGCTTGGAGAAGCCATCTACCAATTACAAAAAAAGCTGTAAACACACATACGCACCATTGAGCGCCGGGGCTTGCGGCAACACTCAAGCAAGACAATTCCCGGCGACACACATGAACTTGTCCATTTGCAATGGGAAATTCACATGACCCCGGGAATCAATATAGCCAAAAAAACCAAAATTATTCATACGATACACGAATACGCGCACGATCCGTCAAGCGAATCCTATGGATTGGAAGCCACAGAAAAAATGGGGGTCCCCGAGATCCGGGTCTTCAAAATATTAACCACTTGATGCAGACTGAGAATCCCTCATCCACCAAAACCAGTGAGCGTCAACCCCATGTTCTATCTCCATCTCTCCAACCGCACGGAAAATCTCCTTGCCCAGCTGGTCGCTACTCTGCGCAGTCAACCGCGCCGGGACCTGTTTGCCAAGGAGTTCTTCCTCATCCAGAGCCAGGGGATGGAGCGGATGCTCTCCCAGCGGCTGGCCGACGCCTTTGGGGTCTGGTGCAATTTTGAGTATCTCCTGCCCACCCGTTTTTTTGATCTTATGGCCAGCCGGATGGACTTGGTCATCAATCCGGAGGCCTTTGCCCGTGAGGCCCTTGCCTGGCGTCTTGACGCCCTGTTGCAGCAGATAAGCCAAGAGGAACAGGAAACCCCAAGCCCTCTCTTTGCCCCGCTTCTCCGTTATATGAGCGGGGAACAGAGCGGTTTGAAGCGCTATCAGCTTTCCCAGCAACTGGCCAATATCTTCGATCAGTATCAGATCATGCGGCTGGAGATGCTCGATGGCTGGCAGCAGCAGAGGCTGAGCAGCAGAAATCCGGCGGAAGAATGGCAGATGGCCCTGTGGACCCAACTGCGCACGTCCCTTGACAACACCCCGCACCGCGGAGAGATGCTGCGCCGGTTTCTCCAACGGCTGCAAGGGTCGGAAGACTTTAGCGCCATGCTGCCCGCCCGTCTCTCGGTCTTCGGTCTGCACAGCATGCCGCCCCTGCTGCTGGATTGTCTGCACGCCGTCTCCTGCCATTGCGAGATTCATCTCTATCTTCTCACCCCCTGTCAAAACTACTGGCTTGACCTCCCCGGCAAGCGGCAGTTGATACGGGAGAATCTTTCCCGACTGCAGGCGGATATTGAGCCTGTTCCTTTTATTCCTGAAATTCACCCCCTGCTGAACTCCCTGGGAAAACAGGGGCAGGACTTTCAGGCCATGCTCCTTGACCGCATTGACAATCTGATAGACACTGACAGCTACGAAGATCCGGTGCAGACGAAGACACCCAGCCTGCTGCACCGCCTGCAATCCGACCTGCTTGATGGCGGCTGGCAAGAGAGAGAGGATGATGAGAAGATCTGTCTTGATTCCTCCCTGACCATTGTCTCCTGCCACTCGGCCGTCCGGGAGGTGATGGTTCTCAAGGATCAGGTCCTGCACTGGCTTGCGTCCAATCCGGAGATGGAACTGCGGGATATTGTGGTCATGGCCCCTGACATCCAGGAATATGCCGCCATTATTCCGGCCATCTTTCATGATATTCAGCACTCCATTGCCGACCGCAGTCTGCGCCACCGCAACTCCAGCCTGGCCGTTTTTCTCCAGTTCCTTGATCTGGCCGTCAGCCGCTGCTCCTGGAGCGAGGTCTTTGATCTCCTGGCAAGGCCGGAACTTATGCCTGCCTTTTCTCTCAGCGAGTCCGAATGCGAACTGATTCAGCACTGGATTACCAATTCCGGTATCCGCTGGGGGCTCTCCGCCGAGCAGCTCCATACCATGGGCCTACCGGAACAGGATGAGACCACCTGGCAGGCCGGGCTTGACCGTCTGCTCATGGGCTATGCCATGGAGTGGGACCGGCCGGTGGACGGAATCCTGCCCTATCCCGATATCGAAGGAAGTCAGGCCCGGCCCCTGGGCGGCTTGTGCCGGTTCATCGAAGTGCTGGCCCGGGCGGCAGAACTCCTTGCCAGGCCGCGGCCGCTTTCTGACTGGTCCACCCTCCTGCTCTCCTATGTTGAGGCCTTGTTTGGCCGGGACAGGGAAGATCTTGCCCAGTTACGGGAGATCCTGACCACTCTTGACAGCCGTTTTGCTACCTTTCACCACCACGATGTCCCCCTTGAGGTGATACGGGCCTGGCTGGAAACAACGTCCTCGGAGAGCAAGAGCAGCGCCGGCTTTCTGCGCGGCCAGCTCACCTTCTGCTCCATGCTGCCCATGCGCTCCATCCCCTTTCAGGCGGTCTGTCTGCTGGGGCTGAACGACGGAGTCTTTCCCAAAACAGACCGCCATCCACCCTTTGATCTGCTGGGTGAGAAGTTCATCCCCGGAGACCGTTCCAAACGAGGCGATGACCGTTACCAATTCCTTGAAGCCCTGCTCTCGGCCAGAAAGTATCTCTATCTCAGCCATACAGGGCAGTCGATCCGCTCGGGAAATGCCATCCCGCCCTCGGTGCTGATCACCGAACTGATCGAGACCCTCAGGCTCTCTTACGGCATTGAAAACCCAATGCAGATCCATCCCCTGCAGCCCTTTTCCCCCCGTTATTTCCAGGCGTCCGGCCTCTTCAGCTATAATGAGCATAACTGTGCAGTAGCCAGGGCCCTGCTCCACCCGCCGCAGACGCAGAAGCCCGAACCATGGTGGTCGGGATCATTGCCCGACGATGACACTCATCTTGTGAACATCGATGACCTGCTCCGCTTCTTTGCCCATCCACAGAAATGGTTTGTGCGCAACAGATTGGATATCCGACTGGATACCGAAAATGAACTCCCCGGAGACAGTGAGCTCTTCAGTGTGGCCGGCCTTGACCGCTATCTGATCAATCAGGAGCTGGTCCAGAGCTGTCTGGAAGGGGAGATAGCGACCGATGCTGAAGCGGCGGAAGCCATTCTCGCCAGATTGAAGATCCAGGGCCGGTGGATGCTGGGCACACCGGGCAGACTTGCCTTTGAGCGGATGATTCCGGAGCTCTCAGCCTTTGCCGCCCGGATTCAGGCCAAAGATATGGGTCGGCACCTGCCGGATCTGCCCATTGATCTGCAGATCGGCGACTGTCGCCTGGTAGGCCGGCTTACAGAACTTTATGACAACGGCATCCTGCTGGCCCGCTATACTGAATGCAAGGGCAAGGATCTGCTCAAGGCCTGGATTCATCATCTGCTTGTCGCCGCTGCCACCACACCCGTCACCACCCACCTGCTGACCAAAGACCTGGATTTGTGCTTTGCCCCCTGTGCTGATCCCCTGTCCCGGCTGGATGAACTGATGGCAATTTACCGGCAAGGCTATTCTTCTCCCAGCCCCCTGCTGGTGGAACCGGCCTGGACCTTTATCCATCAGCAGGACAAGCCCCGGGCCAAGAATTCCCCACTGCAAGCGGCAATAACAGCGCTCAGCAACAGCCTGGAACAAGGATATGAGCCAGAGCTGGCCCTGCTCTATGGTGATTGTGATCCGGGCACCTTGCTTGGCCCGGAATTCCAGCGGCTGTGTCAGGACTTCCTGGCCCCCGTCTGGGCAGCAGGAGAAAAAAATTCATGACTACCCCTCAAGAAACATTTGACGCCGCCACCGCCCGTCTGCACAAAGGGATCAATCTGGTGGAGGCCGGCGCCGGAACCGGCAAGACCTTTGCCATCGCCATGCTGGTCCTGCGCTTTGTCACTGAATTTGGTTTTCCCCTGCAGAACATCCTGGTGGTGACCTTTACCAAGGCTGCCACCGAAGAGCTGAAGGAGCGGATCCGGGCGCGGCTGGCTTCGGCCCGGGATCTGCTTGACCACAGCCACAGTCCCGATATCTGCTGCCGGAACGATCCCGCGCTTACGGCCTGGCACGCCGGACTCGCCGAGCATGGGATCAGTGAAGGCCTTGCCCGGGAGCGGCTGGAACTGGCGCTGCTCGATATGGATCTTGCCGCCGTCTTCACCATCCACGGTTTTTGTCAGCGCATGCTGCAGGAACAGGCACTGGAGAGCGGCCAGCTCTTTGACTTTACCCTGACCACCGATCTGAACAGCCAGCGCAATCAGGTCATCCATGATTATTGGCGGCGCCATGTTTACAGACTCTCTCCCCTCCACTGCGCCCTGATCACCGGGAAGTACAGGACCCCTGATGATCTCTATAAAAGTATCCAGGGGACAGAAAAAAGGAGTGAGCGGATTGAGCCGCAGGCGCAAACAGTAACAGCTGCCCTGGATTCTTTTGACAAACGGTTGACCCTCCTCTCCGACTGGTGGCGGACCAAAGCAGACACCTTGCACATTTCTCTGCAAGAGGCCCTTGCTGAGGGGAAATTCAAGACAGAGCTGCAGATCAATTTTCCCGGCTGGTGGCGGCAGATGGATGAGTTCCTCCTCCACAACAGCCTGCAGCTGCCCGATAACATGGAGCTCCTCAGCCCAGACGGAATGTTGCAGGCGCTCAATGGTCACAAGTTCAGGGCCGGCGGCGGCCAGGGAAGCGAAGAAAAAAAACAGGCCTTTATCGCTTCCCTGCCCTTACCGGACGAGGAGCTTGCCGACTTTCGCCAGGCCTGGCAGGAGGTCACCCTGGCCTTCCGCATGGGCCTTGTCCATGAACTTGCAAGCGGACTGGCCCACACCCTGCGTCGGCAAAACCTGCTCTCCTTTGATGAGCTGATCTCCCAACTGGCAAAGGCCCTGCTGGGCAGCCAGGGGCCGGAGCTGCGGCAGATCATCAGCAACCGCTATCAGGCCGCCCTCATTGATGAGTTCCAGGATACGGACAACGCCCAGTACACCATCTTTTCGACCCTCTTCGCCGGTTCCTCCCATTATCTGTACCTGATTGGCGACCCCAAACAGGCTATCTACACCTTCCGGGGGGCGGACATCTACTCCTATTTCAAGGCCCGGGACCAGGCAGACATCCACCTGAGCCTGGCAAGGAACTACCGCTCCCATCCGGCCCTGGTCGAGGCGGTCAACCAGCTGTTCCAGTTACGGGAAGACGCCTTCGCCAGCCAGGAACTTTCTTATCACCCTGTCCTGCCGGCAAAAAATGCGGATGACGGCCAACTGCTGGCGGAGGGCAGGAGCATGGCCGTCATGGTCTATTGCGAACTGGCCGCCTCGGATGCTAAAGACGGCAGATGGAGTTCCGGCAAGGCCACAAAGCGGATTGTCTCGTATGTGGTCGCAGAAATCGCGCGTCTGCTCAGCCCGCTGAGTCCCATCATGCTGACAGCGACAACAGAGAAAAGCTTGCAGCAGCAAGCACTGGCGCCCAGAGACATTGCCATTCTGGTCAGGAGCCATAAGCAGGCGGAACAATTTCAGGCCGCCCTGGCCCATGCCGGAATTCCCGCAGTCATGGCCAGTCAGCAATCGGTGTTCACCACCTGTGAATGCCATGATCTCTTTCTGCTCATGCAGGCCCTCTGCTCCCCTGGAGACCTCATGCTCATAAAGACCGCACTCACCAGCTCCTGGTTTTCCCTGAAGGGGAGGGAGTTATATGCCTCCTGGCAGGACCCGGAGCAGGTGGATCAGTGGCTGACCCGCTTCCATGACTACCATCTGCTCTGGCAGGAACGCGGCTTTCTGGCCATGATGACCCGTCTCCTGGAGACGGAAAAGATCCTGATCAATCTGACACGGCAGCCATTGGCCGAACGCAAGATCTCCAATATCCACCACCTCCTTGAATTGATTCAGACAGCAGAAACGGAAGCAGCCATGGGACCGGCCAAGACCCTGCAATGGCTGCAGAGCATGAAGGAAGAACAACAAGGGATGGAAGACACCGAACTGCGGCTGGAAAGCGACGAAGAGGCGGTCAAGATCGTTACCATGCACAGCGCCAAGGGGCTGGAATATCCCGTGGTCTTCTCTCCTTTTCTCTGGCATCGCCACAATTACCTTAAATCGGAGAAGGATTGCCTGACCTGTCATGACGGCACGGAAGGAACCGGCAGGGAACTGGTCATGGATCTGGGATCCCCGCTCTTTGAGCAGCGCAAGTCCCAAGCCCTGCAGGAAGAACTGGCGGAAGAACTGCGGCTGGCCTATGTGGCCCTGACCCGGGCCCGCTGCCGCTGTTACGCCTTCTGGGCCGAGGTGAAGGGGAACAGGTTTATCGCCGATTCCAGAGAGTCGGCCCTGGCCTGGCTGTTATCCCTGGAACAGGGAATGGAGTTTGCCACCCGGATAGAGGCTCTGCAGAGACAGGCGGCCGACAAGTCCGTGGCCTATGAACTTCTTGCCGCCGACGGCGATGAAGCTGTGCTGATCAGCAATCGGCAGGAAAAGGCGGCTGAACTCATGCCCCGGTCGTTCACCGGTCGTCATCTGCACACCGACTGGCTGCTGCACAGTTATTCATCCCTGACTCATCAAGCCGACACCCCTTCTGCCTGGTCGGGCAGGCCTGCCGGCTCGAATGCATCAGAGGACGACGGAGCAGTCCTCCTTCCCGAGCTCCCCAAAGGGGCAGCGCTGGGCAATGTGGTGCATGGTCTGCTGGAAAACATCTCTTTTACCACTCTGGCCGGGGGCAGCGGCTTGGAAGAGACGATCAGACAGCAATGCGCGTGGTTCGGCGTCGAGGTACCCCCCAACAAGATGGCCGCCATGCTCCAGAAAGTAGTCCAGACCCCCTTGTCTGCAAACACAGCCGCCTCATTCTCTCTGACCGATCTTGCACAGGAGGAGATTATCCGGGAGATGCCTTTTTATTTCCGGCTTCAGCATGGCTCCACCGATCAGATCAACGCCATCCTGGCCGACTCACCCACGGTAAGTCCGGTCACATCCAGGGCTATCAATGGCTACCTCACCGGTTTCATAGATCTTATCTGCCGCTATCAGGGCAAATTCTACATCATGGACTACAAGAGCAACTGGCTGGGTAACCACCTGGCGGATTACACCCCGGCGGCCCTGGAACAGGCCATGGCCGACCATAACTACGGCCTGCAGTACTGGCTGTATACCCTGATGCTCCACCGCTATCTGCAGACGACCATGGAGGGATATGAGTATGCCACCCATTTCGGCGGCGTAATGTACCTCTTTATCCGCGGCATGGAGCCCAGTAAACCTGGAAGCGGAGTCTATTTTGATCTGCCTGAACGTACAACCCTGGAACAACTCGACCGCTGCCTTGGTGGAGGATCAGAAAATGGATGAACCGATTTTTTCCCTGCTCGACACGCAGTTCGCCCGGTTCATGACCAGACGCTCCGGCCTGTCGGGATCAGCCGCTGACAGATTTACACTGCTGATCAAACGCCTTTCAGCCTCCCTCGCCGACGGCCACAGCTGTCTGCTGCTCACCCATGCCGAGCAACAGTTTTTAAGCACACACGACAACACACTTATCTCCGGCGATATCACCACGCCCTTAGTTCTCCAGCACGACAGGCTCTATCTCCAGCGCTATTTTCACTATGAATCGCGCTTGGCCGGGCAGCTCAAGGAACTGGCCCGGAGACAGCATATCATTGCTGATATCAAGGCAGCACTCGATGGTTGTTTTGGCAAGGAAGAGGAGATTGACCGGCAGCGCCAGGCCGCAGAAATGGCACTGCAACGGCCTTTGGCCCTTATTTCCGGTGGACCGGGCACCGGTAAGACCTCAACCGTGGTGCGGATTCTCGGCCTGCTCCTCTCTACCCTGGATCATAATCTGCAGATCGCCCTGGCCGCTCCCACCGGTAAGGCAGCCATGCGGCTTAAGGAATCGATAATCGCAAGCCTTGCCGGCCTGTCCTTTGCCAAATCCATCAAAGAGAAGATTCCCACCACGGCCTCCACCCTGCACCGTCTGCTGGGAGTACGCCACCATTCCCCCCATTTTCGCCACAATCATGCCAATCCCCTGCCCTGGGATGTAGTGGTGGTCGATGAGGCCTCCATGGTCGATCTGGCCATGATGAGTAAACTGGTGGATGCCTTGAAACCAGGAGCCAGACTGATTCTGCTGGGAGACAAGGACCAGCTCGCCTCCGTTGAATCCGGGGCGGTCCTCGCAGATTGCATCCAGGCCCTGCCTGAAAACACGATAACGCTGCAGAAAAGCTACCGTTTCAACCAGGAAATCAGCGCCTTTGCCCGCGCCGTCAACAACAGCGACAGCGAGAGCGCCTGGGCCATGCTCAACCGGGAGGATCATGAAACCACAGCGGTGAGCCTGCTCCATGAACCAATGGCGGACCTTATTGCCAGCCGCTATTCCCGCTATCTGCAACAGGCACTGGCCGTGCATGATGATGCCGGAAAGGAAGACGAAATCCGCCGGCTCTTTCATTGCTTCAAGGGGTTTCGAATCCTCTGCGCCACCCGGCGAGGCCCGGGGGGTGTTGAGAGCATTAACCGGCAGATGGAACAGGGTCTGGCAGCCAGTGGCTATCCGTGTCAGCCCGAATCCTGGTATCCGGGACGGCCGATTATAATCCTGAATAACGATTATAGCCTGAACCTGTTCAACGGCGATATCGGCATCTGCCTGCCGGAGCGAACCGCCCTCTCCAACGACAAGAATCCCGAAACATTCAAGGTCTGGTTTGAGCGCGAAGATGGCAGCGTCAAGGGATACCAGCCTTATCGGCTGCCGGCGTCTGAAACGGTCTTCGCCATGACCATCCACAAAAGTCAGGGCTCGGAGTTTGCCGATATCCTCGTGGTTCTGCCCGGCACCGAACCCCCCCTGCTGACCCGGGAACTGATCTATACCGCCGTTACCCGTGCCCGGAAGAGGGTCCTGATTGCCAGTGACCAGACCATCTTCGAGGCTGCAATCAATCGCACCATCAGCCGCTCCAGCGGTCTGCACGTAATGCTGACCCAGTCAGAATAATCCTCTTGATTTTTGATAGAGATATTCTTTCGTTGAACGCATATTTTGTGATATGGTACAGAATTCAACAATCAAGCCGCTGTAAAAAAATAACATGGCCATTTTAACGCCCGGAGCGGCATAAGACTACGGCACAAGGTCCACGTGCCCCCCTGCCGTGTGCCTGACCTGACTCCAGAAGGGATTACGACGACTGCTGCCCCCCACCTTCCTAGAAGGTGGCCTGTTGATGTAATATAATACAGGTTATTTCCAGCATTATGTGATAGAATTCAATATAAAACAGCTTGAAACCAATCTTGAAAACAACACTATCAGTGGATAATCACGATTTTCTCACCCAACTCGGCCTGCGCTATCGGCAGGAAAGGATCAGGCAGAAGCTCAAAATTCGCACCCTGGCTGCGCGCTGTGGCATATCCGTTGATACCTTGCGCGCCATCGAACAGGGCAGTGACAGTGTTCGGATCGGGTCCTGGCTGGCAGTGGCCCAGGCACTCGACCTGGCCGCGGCCTGGCAGGGACTGCTTGCCGCAGATCTTGATCCCTTTGAGGAATACGACCGGCAGCGCGAGCTCAAAGAAAATCTGATGAAAACCAGGGTGCGCTCATGAGCAGTGCCGACGCACTGGCTCTCCAGGTCTTCGCGCGCATGCCAGGCGGTGAACTCCTTCACGCCGGACGGCTGCTTTCGCGTAATCTCTCATCTCTTGACCACAAGCAGGGTTTCTTTCAATATAATGCCAGTTATCTGGCACACCCCGCCGCCTATTCGCTCGATCCCGTTCACCTTCCCCTTGGCCCCGGCACCTTCAACGCCAACCGAGGGGAATCTGGTATTCACGCCATATTCGACGATTCTCTGCCAGACGCCTGGGGGCGCAGCATCCTTGCCAAACGAGCCGGGCTGGACAAAACTCGTTTCAACTCCATTCATCTGCTGGCAGCACTGGCAGGCGATGGGCTGGGACGCCTGCTCTATGCGGACGATCACCGCGTCTCCGCTCCGGCTTGCCGGGATGCAAGCCTCAATTGGGAACAGATCGCCGCAGCGATTCAAGAGGCCGGACTCTTTGAAAGGGACATGGACACTGAAAATCAGACCCTGCAGCATCTTCTCGCCTGCGGCAGTTCCGCCGGCGGGGCACGGCCCAAGGTGCTGGTCCGCAAGGATCACCACCTGTGGCTGGCCAAGTTTTCCAGTATCCGCGACCCCAACCCTGCCCTGCTGGTGGCCTTGGAACAGGCAGGCATGCTGCTGGCGAAAAAAACCGGGCTGGAGATCCCGGAACT
Organism: Pseudomonadota bacterium; assembly: GCA_043826415.1. Taxonomy (GTDB): domain Bacteria; phylum Desulfobacterota; class Desulfobulbia; order Desulfobulbales; family Desulfocapsaceae; genus UBA2270. The sequence continues at coordinate 34,618 of JBDRQE010000050.1, read as the reverse complement.
GCAACGGTTGAAAATAGCAGAACGAGACATCCTCTTGATTCGGCGCTTCGATGTCGCTCCGGAAGGGGGCCGTAATGCCATGGTCAGCATGCGCACCCTTACCGGCGTGGAGAACCCTTACCTGGCCTCCTATGGCGATATGGCTGAGGTTGTCCGTAGCGTCTCCAGTCAGCCGGACAAGGATCTGGCCGCACTCTTCCGCTGGATGAGCATCAATGTGTTGCTGCAGAACACCGACGATCATCTGCAGAACTTCTCCATGCTCCACACCTCCAGGGGCTGGCGGCTGTCGCCAGGCTACGACATCACACCCAATATCCATCAGGACCGCCATATCCTGCGGATCAACGGTATCGACGGCCCCTTCTCCCGTCAGGATCTTCTAATCGAAGGGCGACAATTCGGCCTGTCGGCGCAAAAATGCCGGCGGCTTTTTGATGAGGTATTCACCGGCCTGGCCAGTTGGGAGATGACGTTCGAGCAATGCGGCGTTCCTTGGGAGCATACCCGTAATCTTCGTGCAGATCTGCATCGGAGGAGAAGCTCACTGGAAGCAATATCACCATGACAACGACCAACTCCACATCCCTTCCGCTCTTCATTAATCATTGCCTGACTCCGGCCCGGTAGGTGACGCACACGCTTTCCTTGGTGTGGACAGCATCATACTGCCTCCACATTAAATCAGCAGGCGATGGATAGATATTCCTCTCAGGCCGATAGCGCTGTCATTTGCAGGTTCTGACAGAGGGAGTAGCAATTCCCCGCTGACTCCGAAAAAAAGCTCTTTGCCTGTGGACTCCTTTCTATGTTAAAGAGCAAGGATCAGGCTTTCACTAATCGAAAAAAAAGGGGGGGGAACAACCGTGATCAAATATTCACCTGTAAAAACACTGCTGTTGTTTGTGAGCATCGTGGTTCTTGTCCTTGGCCTCTCGACTCTCTCCACTTTTCTCTGGGGAGGAAAGCCCGAACAGATAGAGACACCGACCAAGCTGGTCATGGAACTGGAGATGACGCTCGCCCAGTTTGGTCAGGCAAACGACTTATCAAATTCAGTGTTGAAAGAGATCTTTGACTTGCAGGCGAAAACCGACCTTGACAAACGCTTGCAGGAATATGGAACAGCAGAGCAAATTAACGCCAAGGTTACTCAAAAACTGGCCCTGGCCTCAGAACATGCCACCAAGAACTGGTTCAAAATCCCGCTGAAATTTGCCCTCTGGTTTATCTTTTTATCCGCAGTTTTCATCCTCCTGCGACGTCGCAAGCGTGTCTCAGGGCTCAGGAACCGGCTGCTTTTCCTTTCTGTTTTACTCTTTGGCATTACCTTGGGGGCCGATCCAAGCCCGATGGGTACAGTCAAAGACGCCATTCATCTCTATGCTGCCGCCCATGCTGTCTTCCCTCCTCGCCTGATCGCCCTGGCAATCTTTCTGGCCATCGTCTTTCTTGCCAATAAATATATCTGTGCCTGGGGCTGCCAGATCGGCACTCTCCAAGATTTGATTTTCCAGATCAACCGGACCGACAAACAAAAGACCATTATCGGCCGACAGATAAAATTACCCTTTGTCCTCACCAACAGCGTACGGATTCTCTTTTTATGTCTGTTTACCCTTGTCACTTTTTCATTGGGTTTCGATATCATCGACCCCATCGACCCATTCAAGATCTATAAACCGATATATCTTGAGGTTTCGGGAATCATCTTTCTGGCCGTACTGCTCTTGACAAGCCTGTTCATCTACAGGCCCTGGTGTCACCTTTTCTGCCCCTTTGGCCTGGTGAGTTGGTTTGTGGAAAAATCGAGCCTTGTTCACATCCATGTCAACTATGAAACGTGCATTGCCTGTCAGAAGTGCACGACTGCCTGTCCTTCAACGGTAATGAGCGCTATTTTGCAACAGGATAAAAAAACAATACCGGATTGTTTTGCCTGCTACGCGTGCAGAGAGGTCTGCCCGACAGATTCAATCCAGTTTTCCATGAAAAAAAGAACGCTGCCGCCCGCCAATTTTTTTGCAAAAAAAGAGGGCTAAGGGTCTGTCCACCAATAACCTGAGCATCCTCACTTGTCAGCAAATTTCCTCAGCAATGCCGCTCGCTCTCTGCCGTCTGCAGGCGCAGGATATTTTGCTTGGTAAGCCATTTTTTTTATGGTAGAAAAGATGTTATTTCTGAACGATACGCTTTCTCTACCCGAAACGCCGCACAGCATGCACGGGTAGTTGAACATCCACAATCCCGCATCCAGCAGGCCGTTATCTTGGTGAACGAACCCTTATCCACAATCCTGATCGTCGACGATGCGCCTGAGAATCTGGCCGTCTTAAACGAACTCCTGCAGCCAATCTACCGGGTACGGATTGCCACTTCCGGCGAAAATGCCTTGCGACTCGCCGCCACGACTCCCGAGCCGGACCTGATCATGCTCGATGTCATGATGCCGGGTATGGATGGCTATGAGGTCTTCACCCACCTGCGCGCCAATCAGCGTACGCGTGACATTCCCGTCATCTTCGTCACGGCCATGAACAGCATGGAGGCAGAGATGCGTGGCCTGGAAGCTGGTGCGGTCGACTACATCACCAAACCGATTGTTCCCCTCATTGTCCTGGCCCGCGTTCGTACCCAGCTGGAACTGAAAAAAGCACGCGACTGGCTGCGCAACCAGAATGACTTTCTCGAAGCGGAAGTGGCCAGGCGTATGGGAGAGAACCTGCTCATCCAGGATGTAAGCATCCTGGCCCTCGCCCATCTGGCAGAGACCCGGGATCCTGAAACAGGCAACCATCTGCGCCGCACCCAGGGCTACGTCCACGCCCTGGCGGATAACCTGCAACACCACCCCCGTTTTTCCACACTTCTGACCACGGCCAACATCGAACTTCTGGCTAAATCCGCACCCCTGCATGATATCGGCAAGGTGGGAATTCCCGATCACATCCTGCTTAAACCCGGTAAACTTACGCCGGAGGAGTGGGAGATCATGAAGACTCATGCCCAACTTGGCAGTATGGCCATCGAACAGGCTGAAAGTGAACTCACCAGGCCGGTGGAGTTTCTCGTACTGGCCAAAGAAATCGCCCACTGGCACCATGAGCGCTGGGATGGAAGCGGTTATCCGGATGGGCTGAAAGGAGATGAAATCCCTGTTGCAGCCAGACTGATGGCTCTGGCCGATGTCTTTGATGCCCTGATCAATCGCCGCGTCTATAAAGATCCTATGTCCTTTTCCGAGGCCAAGGATATCATTGTGACTGAATCAGGCCGTCAATTCGACCCGGATGTGGTAGAGGCTTTTCTCACCATTTTTGACATCTTTGAGATCATTGCCACTCGCTACAGTGATACGGAAGAGCAATAGCTGATCAGGATTGAGCCTCCAGGTTCTCTCCTCTCGTCTGTTGCCTGCAGTACAAGCAACATAACTACTATCACTCCACACATGTAGACCATAATGCAAGATCCTGAATCTCCTGCACATTCCCTCCCGTCGGGACAAAACATGACCCTCAACATCTACCGTTTTGTCTTGATCTATGCGGTCTTTGCCTTCCTGTGGATCCTGCTCTCCGACAAGATCGTGGCCTGGTTATTCATTGATTCGTCGCAGATCATCCTGGCAAGCACCCTCAAGGGATGGGTATTTGTGGCCGTTACCTCACTGCTGCTCTATAAATTATTACGATGGCAGCAGTCGGAAATAAGACGGCAGGCGGATGCTATGCTTCTACGGGAACGTAACCGCAACCAGCGGTATCTTGATACCGTACAGACCCTCATGATGAACCTGGACACTCATGGCCGGATCACCATGATCAACCGCAAAGGGTGTAAACTGCTGGGCTACCCAAAAAACGAATTATTGGGGAGCCTGTGGTTTTCAACATGCCTGCCTCAGCCTGAAGGACTGGAGACCGCTTATCCTCTCTTCCAGCAGATCATGAATGGCAACGTTCCAGCCGCCGAATATTCCGAAAACCATGTATTATGCCGGGACGGCAGTCAACGACTGATTGCCTGGCACCATACCTGTTACAACGACGATACGGGCAGGATTATCGGCATCCTCAGTTCAGGGGAAGACATCACCGAACGCAAAATTGAACAAGAGAGAATCAACAAACTTTCTCTGGCGGTGGAACAGAGCCCGGAAAGCATCGTTATCACCAATCTCGACGCCGACATCGAATACGTAAACAAAACCTTCCTGCAGAACACCGGTTACACCTCCGAAGAGGTGATCGGCAGGAACCCCCGTATTCTCCAGTCCGGCACGACTTCGCCTGCAACATACAAGGCTATGTGGAAAACTCTGCAACAAGGCCGGACATGGAAAGGCGAGTTCTGCAACAAACGTAAAGACGGCAGCGAATACATCGAATTTGCCACTGTCACGCCCATTCGGCAGGAAGATGGACGTATCACCCATTACATGGCAATCAAAGAGGACATCACCGAGAAAAAACAGATGAGTGAGGAACTGAACCGTCACCGGCATCATCTGGAAGAACTGGTAGAAACGCGAACAGCAGAACTGGCAGAGGCGCGAGAGCGCGCTGAGAGCGCCAACCTGGCCAAGAGCGCCTTTCTGACCAATATGAGCCATGAGATCCTGACTCCCATGAACGCCATTGTCGGACTGACCCATCTGCTGCAACGTGACAGCCACGACGCAGAACAGCAGAACAAATTGGCCAAGATCTCCGCTGCCACCCACCAACTGCTGAGCATCATCAATGACATCCTCGACCTCTCCAGGCTTGAGGCCGGTCGGATACAGCTGAATCCGACCAATTTTTCCCTGGATGTTTTAGTAAGACAAGTTCGTTCCCTGATTGCCGAACAGGCCGGGAGCAAAGAACTCAGCATAGAAGTGGATACAGGCAATACTCCCCCCTGGCTGCGCGGCGACGCAAGCCGGCTCAGTCAGGCCCTGCTCAACTACGCCACCAATGCCATCAAGTTCACCGAACACGGCTTCATTGCCCTGCGCGCCCGGCTGGTGGAAGAAAATAATAATGAGCTGCTTGTACGCTTTGAAGTTCAGGACAGCGGAATCGGTATAGCAGCCAAACAGTTGCCCCGTCTGTTCCAGGCCTTTGAACAAGCCGATATCTCAACGACTCGTCAACACGGTGGCACCGGCCTTGGCCTGGCCATCACTTCCCGCCTGGCCCATATGATGGGTGGCCAGGCAGGTGTCGACAGTGAACCGGGCCAGGGCAGTACCTTCTGGTTCACTGCCAGACTCGAACGAGGCCAGGGGGGCAGAGATTCGACCTCAGTTGCAATCGAGATGCATACTGAGACAGCAATACGGCAACGCCATGGTGGTGCCCGCCTGCTGCTGGTCGAAGATAACCTCATCAATCAGGAAGTAATACTGGAAATGCTGCAAGGGGCCGGCCTGGCAGTAGACACCGCGCAAAACGGCTGCGAAGCCGTGGAGAAAACCCGCACGACCGCTTACGACCTGATCCTCATGGATATACAGATGCCGGAGATGAACGGCCTGGAGGCCACACAGAAAATTCGCCTGCTGCCGAACTGCATGAAACTGCCTATCCTGGCCATGACCGCCAATACCCTCGACAAAGACCGTCACACCTGTCTGGCAGCGGGGATGAATGACATCATCACAAAGCCGGTGCAGCCGGAGATATTGTTTGCCTCCCTGTCTAAATGGCTCCCGGGACACACATGCCCGCTCCCTGCCCTTGATGCTGAAAAGGTCATGATTCCGGCCGAGAGCAGCATACACGAACTGTTAGGGCATATTCCTCACCTTGACCCAACGCTCTGCCTGTCAAATCTCCGTGGCAACACAGCTACCTATGTCAGGATATTACGCCAGTTTGCCCTGTCTCATGGCAATGATGTCGAACAGATTACTGAACTGCTGAACAGCGGTAATTTCTCGGGAAGCCGGGATATCGCCCATGGATTGAAAGGGGTTGCCGCGACCCTGGGGGCAAACCTTGTACGAGATCTTGCCACCCAGCTGGAAACCGCCTTCAGAGAAGAACAACCAGCCAGTGCAACTGATCCCTTACTCCAGGCCCTTGCCCATGAGCAAACGCTACTGAATACGGCAATTCTTGCCTTGCCGGAAAACACAGACCCGGAACAGCCCAGTGTCGCCGACGCCAGGGATAACACTACAGGAACAACAGAATCGGACTCCGCCAAAATCGCCCAGATAAATCTGGTCCGACAGCAACAGCTCCTCACCGAGCTGGAAGAGCTGCTGAGGGAAAACAACGGCCGTGCCAGTCTGCTGATCCGGGATGCAGCCCCATTATTACGTCCCGCCATGGGGAAGCACTTCAACGAATTATCGCAACAGATTGAGGCGTTCAATTTTGAAGCGGCACTCAAGACCCTGCATGCAGTAAGCAACTAAGAGGAAATCATGAAAATCACCTTCCATGGGGCCGCAGGAACAGTTACCGGCTCCCAGCATCTTCTTGAGATTAACGGCAAGACCATCATGCTTGACTGCGGCCTCTTTCAGGGAAAGCGCAAGGAGGCCTTTGAGCGCAACCGCAGCGAATTCTGCCGGGGCAAAGAGGTCGACGTGCTCATCCTCTCCCATGCCCATATTGATCACTCCGGCCGCATCCCCTGTCTGGTTAAAAACGGTTTCCGGGGCGATATCGTCTGCACCTCGGCCACCCGTGATCTATGCGCCGTCATGCTTATGGACAGCGCCTTCATTCAGGAAAAGGATGTCGAATTTGTCAATAAGCGGCGCAGGAAAAACAGACAGATGCTCTTTGAGCCGCTCTATACCGCCGAAGATGTGGCCAGGGCCATGGAGCAATTCATGGGCCTGAGCTATAACCGGAGCCACCAGCTTTTTCCAGGGGTGCATCTGACCCTGATGGATGCCGGCCACATGCTGGGTTCCGCCCATATCATCCTTGATATTGACGACCAGGAAAGCGGGAAATCCCGGCGTCTGGTCTTTTCCGGAGACATCGGCAGGCCGGGTATTCCCATCATCCGCGATCCTGTTCCCCTCACCGCCGGCACGGACATCCTCATTATGGAAAGTACCTACGGCAACCGGACTCACCCCCCCTATCCTGAAACGGAAAAGGCGCTGGAACGGATCGTCAACGAGACCGCACAACGCGGCGGCACCCTGCTGATTCCAGCCTTTGCCGTGGGCAGAACTCAGCAGCTGGTCTACGCCCTGCATAAATTACACAGCAGCGGAGCCATCCCTGATCTGCCCATCTTTGTCGACAGCCCCCTGGCCACACGCACCACTGATATATTCCGGCTCCATCCCGAGGTCTATGATGCCGAGATCCGGGCATTTCTCCTGACTGACGACGACAACAATCCCTTTGGTTTTGGTCAACTCAAATATACCCAGTCGGTTGAGCAATCCAAGGCTCTCAACGAGATGAAAGGGCCGATGATCATCATCAGCGCCAGTGGCATGATGGAAGGGGGGCGCATCCTCCATCATCTGTGCAGCCGTATTGAAAATCCCCGCAACACAATTCTCATTGCCGGCTGGCAGGCCCCGAACACCCTTGGCCGCCGCATTGTCGAGAGGGAAGAGATCGTGCGAATCTATGGGGATGAATATCAGATGAGGGCCCATGTTGAGATACAGACGGGATTCAGCGGTCACGCCGACCATGACGGACTGATGAATTTTGTCCAGGTTATGGACAAAAAGCCTGAACATACCTTCATTGTCCACGGCGAAGAGGAGGCATCGCAGACCCTGGCCAATGATCTGCGAACCCAGCTGGGTCTGGAGAATGTGATCATTCCTGAATCTCTGCAATCGTTTGTCATCTGATTTCCTGGTCTTATTCCAATTCTAAATCAGAAGTGAATTTATTATTCTCGGTCAAAAGGTGGCAGAATGTTTTCGCGCAGAGGCGCTGAGACGCAGAGAAAAACTATATTGTCCTTCTCTGCGTCTCAGCGCCTTTGCGCGAGGGAAATAGCAGGTTTGATTTATAAATGGAATGAGTCAAAGAATGAAACAAAAACCGTCGGCAATCAATATCATCTGGCTGGCCATGGTCGTGCTGGCCACGGTGACCGCCTCCTATACCGGCAAGATGGATGCCCTGACCAAGGCCTCATTTGAATCGGCCAAGGACGCGGTAGTCCTGGCCATTGGTCTGATCGGGCCCATGGCCCTGTGGCTGGGCATCATGAAGGTGGCTGAGGCCGGCGGCCTTATGCAGATCATTGCCCGGCGGGTGCGGCCCCTGATGGTGCGGCTCTTTCCGGAGGTGCCCCACGATCACCCGGCCATGAGCGCCATGATCATGAATATGGCGGCCAATGCCCTGGGGCTGGGTAACGCGGCAACACCCATGGGCATCAAGGCCATGCAGGAGCTGGAAAAGCTGGCCCCGGAAAAAGGCACGGCCACCAATGCCATGTGTCTCTTTCTGGCAATCAACACCTCCTGTGTCACCATCCTGCCGCTGGGGGTCATTACGGTACGGGCGGCGGCGGGTTCCACCAATCCGGCCTCGATTTTCATCCCATCCCTGATCGCCACCTGCTGTTCCACCCTGGTGGCCATTGTCATGGCCAAGATCCTGGCAGCCAGAGAACGCGGGCCGGAGAGAGAGCAACCGGTCAAAACTGAGCCGCCACCGGCAGATCCCAATGCTGTACTGGAAACAGGGGCGGAACTGCTTCCTCCAGGACCGGCGGGCCGGATCTTTATCTGGCTGATGATTGCCGCCTTTCTCGGCGGTGTCGGCTATCAGCTCAGTATCACCTCAGAACCATTGACCTTCTCAGCTACCAGCCTGAATGCCCTGTCCAGCTGGTTGATTCCGATGCTCATCTCCGGCCTGCTCATCTTTGGCTACCTGCGCGGGGTCAAGGTCTATGAGGCCCTGACCGATGGCGCCAAAGAGGGCTTCAGCACGGCAGTGCGCATCATTCCCTTCATGGTGGCCATCTTTGTGGCCATCGGCATGTTCCGGGCCAGCGGCGCCATGGACATCATGATCACCATTCTGTCACCCATCACAACCGCCATGGGGATGCCGGCCGAGGCCCTGGCCATGGCCCTCATGCGCCCCCTTTCCGGCAGCGGCGCCTTTGGCCTCATGAGCGAGATTGTCAATCAGGGGCCGGACAGCTTTCTTGCCGATCTGGTTTCAGTCATCCAGGGCTCAACAGAGACCACCTTCTACGTGCTGGCGGTCTATTTCGGGGCAGTGGGTATCCGCCGCACCCGACATGCCCTGCCCGCCGCTCTCTGCGCCGATGCGGCCGGTATCATCGCCGCGGTACTGGTCTGTAATCTCTGGTTCAGATAATTGACAATACTATGCCAGTGCAGGAGAGGTAATATTCCTGACCACATCATCAACTTCGTCCATATGCAACCCCAACTGCAAAGAGATCTGAACAAACTCATCAACTATCCGACGGGCATGGCCGACAGAACCGGACATGACTATCAACTCATAGAGCTGCCGAGTCAGTTTTATATTCGTTCGATCATACCGCCAGGCCAGTTCACATAGCGCCAGGGCCTCTTCCGATCTCTCCAGTTCACGCAACACAGGACTCCAGTTCTCTGCCAAGGCAAGCAGGCAAGACAGCGGCCGTCCTGCGACCTCCTCAGGCCAGTCCAGCAGTGAAACAACCAAATCCCCTTGCCACAGGCGCAGGGCTGAAGAAAACTGATTGGCCGCCTGCCACCACTTTCCATGATGCAGGAACTGCAGCCCCTCCTCCACATGATTGCAGAATAGTTCGGCATCAACAACACAGTGTTCCAGTGACACCAGTCCTTTCTCCACGATCAGATAATCGCCGGCTTCATAGGGGTGTACGATTTCAGTCAAGACCTTGCGCAACCTGGTCGTAAGGGTGTCAAATCGCGGCCGGGCCTTGTTCTCCTGGATATCAGGCCACAGCTCTGTCTGGATCTGCAGCTGCCCTGCTGTCAGGGTTTTATTTCTCAAAAGGAGACCAAAAAAATTCCGCTGCGCCTGACTCAATTCCACCGCAATGTCACGTGGTTCTCTTTTCTGGAGTGCTAACCGGAAGGCGCCGAGAATTTGAATGGATAAGGCCGGGATATTTTTCTTTGGCCCCAAGGCGGTTCCTAAAAAATTCCAGGCATACTCTTTACAAAATTCCGGAAAGATATTGGCAGAATAAGCCAATCGGAGAACACGCAACATCCACTCGGAATAAAAACCAGGAAGAAGGCCGTAGCCCCGTGTTTGCAACAAAAGCTTCACCCCCTTCTGCAAGGAATGAATCATCTTCTCGTGATCATTATTTGCATCATACACAAGCGCCTTATTCATATGGGCACGGCAAAGCATCTGCGGCATGCCGCAGTGTTGCGCCAAAGCTTCCACCTTGTCAAAACAGTGCAGGGCTTCGGAAAGCCGGCCAAGAAGTCGCAGCGTATTCCCCATAAGCAGGAGGGAGCGAATAGAATGCATGGGGGACACTCCGCCGCTCAGCAACTGGCGGGTTTCTTCGAGCAGGACAGGAATCCGGTCGAGATCCCTGCCCTGCACAGCCATAGAGAGGGCCAGCCAGGCATGCAGTTCACCACCAAAATTTCCAGGCATCTGAAACTGAAGTGTATCCAGATGGTCGTCACAAAGCTTACGTACCCGTTCAAAATCACCACAGCCGAAGGCCAGCTCAATCTCAAACAAGATAAGCCAGGGCATGATAAAGCTTCTGATGATCGACTCCATGCCGACGGACCTGATAAATTCGTCCCGCTGGGAAATAAAGTTCTGGTAATCCCCGATCAGGCGCAAGGCATCGAGCTGGAAAAAATAGAGCTGAATCCGATTAATGAGGCCAAGCTCCTTCTTGTTGACCAAACGGTAATTCCGCTCAACAATAGCAATTCCTTTGTCAAGTTCGCCGGACATGGCATACGCCCAACCGCTTGCCAGTTGAGAGGCGATAAGCATATTCGGCAACATGCTCTTCTGTGCCAGTTCTTTGGTAAGATTGTTGTAATGGTGCGTTTTCCTGAAATCATTAAGAAAATAGAGATATCCAAGGGCGATGTTGTGGGTGGTGGTGATCCGGCAAAACGGGGGCAATTCCTCCCCGGCTTTTTCAAAAAGGACATGGGCCACATCCGGGTGTATTACCCCGGAACGCGGCAATACAGTCGAGTGGATAATATAGAGATAGATAATATCCGAGGTGGCCAGCAGCTCGCCTCTGCTATGTCCCGTCTCATGAAAGATCGTCCTGGCGCGCTGGAAAGATTGCAAGGCCTCAATCGGTTCACGCAGCTGCCGGGTGATGCCGAGAAAATAGGAAAACCAGGCGGATTGGTAAATTCTCTCCTCCGGAATGGCTTTCAGCACGGTCTGCAGGCTCAGGTGTCTGCCTTTGGCGGCCATGGCCTGGCCAAAGCATTCCATGGCCTGCTCCAGGGCCTTGAAATCCTGGGCTTTCACATAGCATTCCATCGCCCTTGCGGCCATTCCCTGATCGAGATAGAAATTCGCCGTCAAAGAATAAATACGCTGTTGCTCTTCCTGGCTGAGAGTCTGCTTCGCTTTGTGCTGCAAAAAAGAGAGGAACAGGTGATGGAATCCAAACAGGGTTCCATCGTTATTGAGGAAACGAAGAAAAAAATTGCGTCTGACCAGTGTCTGAAGAAGACTGGGCATGTCCTCGTCCGGACAAATTAACTGCGCCAGATCCAGGGGAATCTCGTTCAGCAAGGAAAGCTGCAGCACCACCCTGCGTTGCGAGGCGTCAAGCGTGGCAAGTAATTCTCTTTCCAGATAACCACTTGCCGTTTCCTGCCGCCACTGCTGACCAGCCTTACCTTCAGCATAACTCCGGCTTGCCAGGACTAGCCCCATAGGCCAGCCCGCTGCCTGTTGCAGCAGGTTATTCAAAACTGGCGGACTGGGCAGATCATCCAAAAGAAGATCGATAAGCTCAACCCCTTCGTCATGGGTCAGCGCCAGCTCACTATTCCCAAGATACAGGGTCGCACCGTCAAAGCGGACCCGCTTGGAACGCAGCGACAAGGGGCTTCGAGAAAGGAGCATCACCGCCAGGGATTGGGGCGCGGCCTCGAGCAGACTATCAAGGAGCCCCAAGGCTAACTCGGCTGCTTCCAGTTGATGAACATCGTCCAAAACAAGGACAGCTGTCCGCTGGTTCCCATGATTTTCCTTTTCGAAAAACGTCTGCAGATCCTTACATAAAATGCCAAGCAACGACGGCAGGTCTGAAAGTTGAGCCTGACCGGTTTCCAGCTGTGCATGCAGGATTGGCGAAACAAATCCCGTCAAGGATTGAGTAAACCCCTTGAGCAGGCAACTCAGGAAAAACACTGGATCGTAATCTTCAGGGCCGACCTGATACCAGATGGAGGGGAGGGACAAATGCTCCAGAAACTGGACCACCGTTGTTGTTTTTCCTTGTCCGGCCTGGGCCTCCAAAAAGACAAACTGATAGGGATTATTATTGGACGAAAACAACCGAAGGAGCCGGGAACGCTGCAAAGTCCTCCCGGCCAGGACCCTGGGAGGAAAAAATTTGTTGGCAGGAATGTTCGTTGGTGAATAATTATGAAACATCAAAGACAGCCCCCCAAAACTGACTCAACTCCTTGAGTTAAAAGCTATACACCACCCCGACAGAAACAATATGCGCCTGACTGTTGCTGAACTCACCGTTCAAGTAGGTGTTGCTCACCTCCCGGTCATCTTTATCGGTATAAAGATAGGCAACGGCAAGTGTTGTGGAATCTGTGACCCGCCACTTGCCCCCCAGGGAATAAAGGAACATGTCCGAATCCGGCATCTCAAAGAGCAGGGTGGCATCAGGGGCAGGGGTCTCGTCATAGGCTATTCCGGCCATCAGGGTGACGGAATTGGACAGAATATGGGTGACCCCAAGCCTGTAAGCATTGCTGTCTTCCCAGTTTTTAGCAATGGGGGCATCAAAAAGCATTGAAAGCAGTGGATCATTCAGCCCCTGCGGATACTGAAAGTCAAGGGACTCATACTCTGACCAGTAGGTCCGATCCCAGCTCAACTCAACGGTGGTTTGTTCAATTGTATAGGCGATGCCCAGGGCCAGCACCGCAGGCAGTGGATACTCCACGGTACCAGGTCCTGTGTAACTGCTGCTTCCTGATCCGGTGGATGCCCGGAGATCGGCGTCCCCTTCCAGTTCCAGTTCAACCTTGGACCGATAGGTCAGGCCAAGGCGCAGTCGATCCAGGGGTTTTACACTCAGGGCGAGGTTATAGCCCAGCCCGGTGGCATCGCCCTCCATGCTCCGCGACATGCTCACCACACCTGTCTGGATGGGCAGCATGCCCGCGTTTTCCACCTCCGCTTCCCCATACACCAGGCGCAACCCGCCACCAACACTGACAATCTTGTTGACGGCATAGGCAAACGAGGGATTCAACTCCATCGTTTGCAAGGAATACTCTCTAGCAAAGGTCGCCGGAAAGGGATCGTTCCACTCCTTGGACAGACCAAACGGAGAAACCAGGCTGAGTCCCCAACGCCAGCCCTGAAAATCTACCGAACTGTAAAAAAGGGCGGGACGCAGGGCGTCCAGAACTTCCGACGCGCCACTGTATAAGGTGCTGCGATTGTCCTGGTATTCATGGGCCGGAATATGCGTGTAATGAAGACTCGCCTCCAGACTATGGTCGGCCTCGGCAAGATCCACCATATTGGCCGGATTCCAGTAGCTGGCATCCGGCCCGTTAAGCTGGGCAATACAGGCCCCGGCCAGGGCCGTGCCGGCGCTTGACTGGGTAATCAGCCGATTGCCTGAACCATAACCCGGATGGGCACAAAAAAGGAGCAGGGCAAGTGCATATCCGCCCATCCTGGTAACACGGGAAAATACAAGAGAAAACTTACCGAGGATTCCAATCACTGGAATACATTTTTTTTTCACAATATTTATCTCAATTTTTTTCTGACCGACAGACTAACGCTGGACCAGACATTTTTAATTTATAATTTCAATTAATTACACAAAATCATTTATGGGGATACAATCATAATTGCACAGTTTTACAACAAAAAAATGAAACATACCCTATCAAAACAATATGGACAATCTGCAAATGTCAGAAAAATGTAAGATGACTCTGGTATACAAAAAATCTGTAAATTGCCCAGAAGGGCGTTTGTCATAAAGAATGCTAAAAAGGAGGAAGTGGCATGAAAAAGTTTTTTGTTTCATTAGCAGTAATTGGTCTATGTATGAGCCCGATGGCAGGAAATGCAACCGACCTGAAAGCGGGAGAAAAAGCGGTATTTGATGACATGAAAGCGGCAATTCCTGCAGACAAAATCAAAACCATCGATGATCTCTATGCAAAATGGCAGGAGGCACAGACCGGAAAAAGTAATGCTAAAATCATTGATATCCGGACAGAAGCTGAATTTGAGGAGGGACATATCCTAAACTCCTCTAATGTTGATTCAGGTCATGCCTATGGCATGATAAAAAAAATAACAGACCCGAGCCAGGAAATCTGGATTTTCTGCCGGACGAAACATCGAGCTACTTACTTCACTGGTTTGCTTTATAAATATGGCTTCACCAATGTGTATATCGCTGAGGGCGGGATCAAGGCCTGGGCCGAAAAAGGATACCCATTATATAACACCTATCTGGGTGAGATTAAGGTGACCAAATACAATGATAAATTAAGCGAAGAATACTGGTATCGCGAAAACAAATAAACGGGATCGATTTCCCCTTTTTCACTCATCTGCATTCGCTGCGAATTGCACTTGAGGCTCCAGCCAGTTGTAAGAAGGAGTAGCATAGTACAACAATTGTCCGAAAGGACTTTTGGGGGAGATATGTGGACAGTATTCAACACTTTGTAACTATTCACCTTGTTTACAGATTAACAACTGATCTCGCGCAGAGGCGCAAAGACGCAGAGAAAAACTTTTTAGGTCAGTCCTTCTCTGCGCCTCTGCGCGAAAAATATTACAAAACAAGTAGTTACCATTGTAAGTGCTGGATAGTTAAAAACTTCTAACCCGATACAGAGTTACATATACTGCCCCCCAAATCCCAAACGAATGAATCCAGAAAAATTTCTTTATTTCATTCCCCATTAAAGGTGTTTTTATGAAAAAAATATCACATCCTCCTTCTTTCAATTTTCAAGCCGTCATTACCTTATTTGCCATCCACTGCTCAATGACAATTATCTTTTTACCCATGTCTTTATTAGGCGCAACATATCCATCCATTGTCACAGAAGACAATCTCAGACAAGCTGTACTTGAACAGGGTAGCGACTTCACAGCTGACGATCTTCAAGCCATGGATCTCAACGATGATGGACATCTTGATGCCGCCGATCTCATCATCTATGTCCAAGATAATAATCTTCCGCAGGCGGTCACCTTCACTTCTCTGGAATCAAAAATCAATGAGGGCGACAGCACACTCTCCATTGAGGTTGAATATACAAAAGATTATTCCGGATCACTGCATTATGTGGTTTCTGGAACGACTACTTCAGGCGAGGATTTCACCCCATTAAGCGGCACCTTGCCGGTTGACAACCGGCTTGAACAGATAACCATTCAACTTACCGATGACTTCAATCTGGAGGATGCCGAAACCATCATCCTCACCCTTATTCCTGATGCAGGCTACAACATTGGCCAATCCCAGCAACATATCGTTTATATAGAAGATAATGATGCTACTTGGCGAGGCAACCTGCAAGTCAACAATATGCTTCTGGGGTTTAATGTCACACTGACCAAGAGTGGTTCCATCTACCAGGCCACCGTACAAAGTGACGGCAGCAACGGACTTCCTTCCGGCACCTGGCCAGCTCATGCCACCATCTCTGCAGACAGTTTTTCCATGACCATCGGCCCTGTCAACCAGACAGCCGAAGACACGCTCCTGGCTACCGACCTCTCCCGCACCATTACCCTCACTGCCCAATCATCAAACACCTCACACATACTTGATCTGACCGGGCTCATTCAGGGTGCTATGTTTGAAGAAATTGTAGCCGACGAGCAACAACAATTTAACCGGCAAGACAGTAAGGCAATAAGCGGATCTTTTACCCTGTCTAAAGATCCCTGCCTGGTACCCGTAATGCCATCCACTCTTGTCAGTCTTTACTAATAAAATGATCAAAAATAACATCATGCCCACACTTCGTCATCTCACTTTATGCCTGTTTATCATTGCTGGCATTCTCTGGCCTCATCCTACCCAAGCCGCCAACGAAGCCGTCAAAGCAAACTATGAAAACCGTCTGCCCCTGCCTCCGGCAAGCAACCCGTACGGGCCCAATGCCAGCTCCGCAGCCTTCTTTAACGGTCATAATAGCTCGCTCACTGTTCCAGGCACCGCAACCATGCTCTCCCACTCATCTTTTGGTCAAACATTTTCCTCAATTATCCCTTTTCCGGATTTTATAAATTCCAGCCTCAACCAGGCCCTGGAAAAACTTTATTGTGAATACACGACAGAAGCTGAATGCCAAACTACAGCCGCCTTTCGCTATAAAACCCTGCTTTATGGAAGTGAAACCGTTGACAGTGAAATTTTTATCCGCGCAAATTTTGATTCCATCGCCGATTACTGGGATGAAGCCGCTCGCCAGCGTGCCTTACAGGCTGCCGAGGAACTCAAAGGCGCGCTGCGTTTTGCCCCTTGGGACAGAAACCTACGACACGCACTCCTTGATATCTATTACGACATTACTGTAGCCGACATCGCCTTGGCCAGAGAAAAAAAATCAGCTGCCTACGAGATCTCTCTGGAAATACTGGCCCCTCCTCCAGGTTCCTATCTGATAAATCAGGAAATCGACCTGATGGAAGAAGCTCTTGCTTTGTTCCGCCGTGCCATGCTGGTCTATATGGAACTGCTGCACGATCCTATGGGGATTGACGTGGAATCTTTTACATCCGATCCAGCACAACAGTCTCTGCCTTTTGGCTATTATCTTTTTCAAAATGAAGTCCCGATCAGATCACCGCTGTCACCTCTTTTCAAAGACGCTGGAGGAAATTGGGTCTTACCCATGGATAAGAAAGAAGGCGATATCCAACCCCAACTCTTTGAAGGCTATAAAGACCTTGTGCTACTATTCACTCTCCAGAAAGAATATGTCCAGACTGCCGCCGAGTTGGCTAAACACTATATTCTGCGCAGTCAGATTGCCGATGAAAACGGCATTTCAGATGCCGAAAAAGCCAGCAAGCTGATTGGCTCTGTCCAACAGCAGGCCTACCTGGAAGGTAATACCCTGTTAAATATCTTTCCCGATATCACTGATAGCGGTCAGGGTTCAGACGCTCAATCCGGTCTGGTAGAAAGCATAGCCACCTGGCGTTCATCCATCAGCACCTTGCAATTTCTCCATTGCTATATGCACGGAGATACGAACCTGCTCGGATTTACCGATGATTTCCTGGTGCTGGTCCAATCCACCATCCCCGGAGACTCCCTGACCCAGTATTTCAACTCATACGACTTTTTTAACGCATACCTGACAAAAGACGGGAGCGGCCCCCTCTCTATTGCCCTGACCGAACTGAATAATGCCAAGGTCAACTATGCCACCTACCGTGGTTACCAGGATCAGCTTGCCACTCAATTTCATGACAAAAGTGAGACCTATGACAGCCGCCTCCGTTTCATAGTCGGGGTCAATCCCGGAGAGCCGGGATATGATACACCGGAACTGAATACAGGTTCTGAGATCTGGCAGCAACAAATCAATATTGAGCTGGCGCTGAAAAAAATTGAAAAAAATCAACAAGAGGTTGCCAACCTGCAGGAACAGATTGAAATCGAAATCTGGCGGCGTGGTCAGGAGCACAGTATCAATAATGCCATCGGGCAGGTGTATATTGACTATGGCACAAAGCAGGCAGAGCTGACCAAAGACATCGCTACAATCAGCGGGAATCAGTCCTTTGCCAGCAGTATGGCAGCCGCTGTAAGTGCAGGAGGACAGTTTAAGCTTGATTGGGGCCTTAGCGGAGTCGCGGCACATACTGTCAATGCTGCGATACAACAACAGCTTGAGATCAAAAAAGGCCAGAAACAGGCGGAGAAAGAAAAACTTGCTGCCCGCCAAGCCGCGGAGATCCAGTCGCTTAACGACCAACTGCTGGATGCAACCTCTAAGGCACAGATCAAAACCTGGTTGTTACGCATGAGTACGCTGGCCCTTGAGTCTGTTGAATCTGCCTTTGTCCTGGAACAGGAGCTTGGACGACTGACGGCCCTGTACAATGAAAAGGATAATCTGGAACGGCAAAAAGACGAACACAACCAGCAACTGGCTGAACGATATTTTGCAGATCCCTCGCATCGCCTGCTCAAGGACAATTCGATGTTACGGGCTGAACTCGCCTTTGAAGATGCCCAGAAGTGGCTTTATCTCACAATCCGGGCCGCTGAATATAAGTGGAACAAATCTTTTTCTCACACCTATCTGGGAAAGAATTACACCCGCGACACGCTCCTGAAACTACGTAATTCCCGTGAACTCAACGACATGTACAATGCCATTGCTGAATGGGATGCACTTATCTCCATTGGCACCCGGAATGATGACGCATACAAGAAGTTTTCTTTCCGTCAGGATTTTCTTGGATATTATAATGGTGGGATTTATCCCGACCCGCTCAGCGGAGAAATGGTGCAACCATGGCAGGCTTTTCAGAGTTACATAAGTCAGCAGCAACAATTAAACGCCTGGGACCTCGACAATCCCATTCCTGGCTACAAGGTGCTAAAACTCACTTTTAACACAGGATTTATGCCTGAGTCCGGCAATTTTTTTCTAATGAACCGCTGGCTTGAAAAAATTCAATATATGAAAGTCAAGGTCTTTGGCGGTGCTGTGGGAGGAATAGAATCCATGATTGACGGGTACCTTGTCTATGGGGACAACAGTTTCATCCGCACCCAGCAACGAGGGACTTATGATCCGGAATCTCCCGATCTTCTTCAAAATGAGATCACCACTTATACCAGCCGTTACTGGCATTATGACTCAACTACACAACGCTGGGTTACTGAAAATCACTATGGTTCACAGGCTTTTCAATCCGGCATTTCCGTACAAGTCTCCAATGATACCGAGGTCCCTCCCTCTGCCTATCAGATTAATACCTTCAAGGAATACAGTGTCGCATCCTCCAACTGGACACTCTATCTGGTCTATGCATCGTCAGGTGGTCTGCCAAAACTTGATCTGTCAACCGTCAACGACATTGAGATTCACTTTTATTCCTACTGGTATGCCAGAAATTAACCCTGTAATGCAGGTACCTGAGCCATTTTTACCTTCAAAATAATACAAGGACAATGCCGTGAACCAACGCTCTCTTATGCTCCTGTGGCTGATTATGCTCACCTCCCTGCAGACAGCTCTTGCCGATTCGGTGCCCCCGCTGATCAACTACCAAGGTACCCTCACCGATGCCACAGGGCACCCCATTACCAATGGCAGTAAAAAACTCTCTTTCAATATCTACGATGCTGCCACCGATGGCACCCTGATCTGGGGGCCACAGGTCTTTAATACCGTGCCGGTGATTAACGGTCTGTTCAATGTCATCCTCGGCACCACCGATACCGGGGGCCGCCTGATCGCCGATGCCTTTGGCAGTGAAAACCGCTTTCTCGGTGTCACTGTGGATGACGGGACGGAAATTACTCCCAGGCAACAGGTTTTAAGCGCCCCCTTTGCGGTCCAGGCAAAAAAAGCAGATGATTCTACATTGCTGAATGGACAATCATCTCGTTGGCATATACCCGTAGGAACAGTGGTGTTTTTTTGGGGAGAGACAGCACCAGATGGTTGGCTCCTCTGTAATGGATCAGCTATTCCAACAGCATACGAAGAACTAATAGCAATAGTTGGCAGTAATACCCCTGATCTACGCGGAGTTTTTTTGCGAGGTCTTGACGCAGGAAGAGGATTAGATACAGGCCGAGTTTTTGGTAGTTATCAACTAGATAGAGCAAATGCACTTGTTCAGGTAGAAGGCGGTGTAAATGCCATGCCACCCACTGGTGTTGTTACTGTCCCAGACAATGGAAGTTGGTCCGCATGGGCATTCGTAGGGACTGCAGGACCTGGGGACGCAAACTTTAGACTCAGAAAGCAAGGCGGAGAAACCTACCCCAAAAATATTGCAATTAACTATATTATCAAATACTAGCCAACGTACGGAGAAAAACTTGAAACAGAATATTATTACAAAAACCCTGCTTTTCATAACCCTCTTCTTTGGCTTAACAATCAGTCATGCAGCCTCAATCCCGCCGCTGATCAACTACCAGGGAACCCTCACCGATGCTGCAGGACAACCCATTGCCAACGGCACGAAGAAACTCACCTTCAACATCTACGATGCCGCCTCGGGCGGTAACCTGATCTGGGGGCCTCAGGTCTTTGACCCGGTACCGGTAATAAACGGCATGTTCAACATCATCCTCGGCACCACCGTTTCCGGCGGTCGCTCCATTGTTGATGCCTTTGGCGCTGAGGCTAGGTTTCTGGGGATAACAGTTGACACGGTGGGCCAGACAGCTGGCACCGAGATTACCCCCAGGCAGCAGATTTTGAGTGCACCATATGCGGTGCAGGCGGAAAAAGCTGAATACGCCCTCCATGGTGACCCTGTTGGTTCAATTCAGGCATTCTACAGCCAAATTGCACCTGATGGTTGGCTTATGTGCGACGGTAGACCGTTGACAGATGCTTCGCTGGTAGATGGTAAATTTGATACCCTCAAAGCACTTCTACAGGCTGAAGGAGTCACCACTTTACCTGATTTTCGAGGAGTATTTCCACGTGGCAGAGACAGTTTCGATACAGCAATGGGTGCTAGAGGACTGGATCCAAGCGGCGTCCGGGGGCTTGGCAATTATCAGGTGGATGATTTTAAAAGCCACAACCACACTGGTATAAATAGAGAAGCCACAACTTGGTGGGATGATGATGCTGCCGCAGGCACACACAATAAAGCAGGACTCACTGACTCCACTCAACATACTACGAATAATTCAGGAGGAATTGAAACCCGCCCAAAAAATATCGCTGTTAATTACATCATAAAATATTAGCCATTGTGAGAAAAGACATGAAACAGATTGTTGCTACAGGCATTTTACTCCTGACACTATTTTTCACTCTGACATTCAGTCACGCTGCCTCCATACCGCCCTTGATCAACTACCAGGGAATGCTCACCGATGCCCAAGGAGCGCCAATAGCCAACGGTACTCAAAAGTTGACGTTTAATATCTACGATGCAGCCAATGGCGGTAATCTGATCTGGGGGCCACAAGTCTTTGACCCGGTACCGGTGATAAACGGCATGTTCAACATCATCCTCGGCACCACCGATTCCGGCGGTCGCTCCATTGTTGATGCCTTTGGCGCTGAGGCTAGGTTTCTGGGGATAACGGTTGACACGGTGGGCCAGACAGCTGGCACCGCAATTACCCCCAGGCAGCAGATCCTCAGTACGCCTTATGCGATGCAGGCAGGAAAGGCGAATCATCATTCCAACATTCTTCCCGTTGGAATGATTGCTCCATTTTTGGGGACAGTAGCTCCGGAGGGGTGGCTTATCTGTGATGGGGCCGAGATTGGAGCTGATCCCGAATATGATGCTTTAAAAGCCTTTCTCTCAAGTACAACCCTGCCCGATTTACGAGGCGTGTTTCTTCGTGGACTTGACACA
This sequence comes from Pseudomonadota bacterium, assembly GCA_043826415.1. Taxonomy (GTDB): domain Bacteria; phylum Desulfobacterota; class Desulfobulbia; order Desulfobulbales; family Desulfocapsaceae; genus UBA2270. Next base: position 12,851 of record JBDRQE010000050.1, on the reverse strand, counting down.
CGGAGCGAAGCCAATGGTGGACGTGATGTTGACGGTGCTCTCTCCGGGAGAACTCTTGGGAGTTATCAGGCTGATCAGTTTAAAATTCACGACCACCAAAGCCATGGACACGGCAGTACAATTGGTGGTTCCTCATCTGGTCCTTATCCGTTTGCTTGGGTTGCTGGCACACCCAATACTGGGCAGACCGGCGGTTCTGAGACCCGCTCCAAAAATATAACCGTCAACTACATCATCAAATATTAAATATCTTCTGCCATGCGGCTTACTTCTCTCTTCTTACTTCTTTTCTTGCTTCTGGTTCTACCGGTCCATGCAGCGGAAGATAAATCCGGGGTAAAACCCAATGTCCTCTCCTTGCCCTCCGGCCCTGGTTCTATTGAAGGCCTCGGTGAATCTTTTGAGCCGCAGCTTAACTCCGGCACCTCCAGTTATCAGGTTCCTCTGGCCGTTCTGCCGGGCCGAAACGGCTTTATGCCGGAACTGGCCCTGACCTATAATAGCGGCAATGCCAATGGCCCTTTTGGACTTGGCTGGAAGCTCACCTTGCCCTCCATCCAGCGGCAGACCGATAAGGGGCTGCCTCTGTATACCCTATGGCCCACAGGAGATGGTTTCGACAATGATAACGACGGCACAACCGACGAGTATGATGAATTTGACACCCTGATTTACGATGGGGGTGAAGAATTGGTCCCGGTCTCCGATACTCTGTGGCGACTGGAAAATGAAACGCAGTTTCTCCGTATAGAACGACTGGAATCAGGCTGGCAGATTACCAGAAAAAACGGGGTAATTCTCCGATTCGGTCTCACTTCCAGTGCACGGGTAGAGGAGACTGATCGTGTTTTCCGCTGGCACCTTGAGGAGATGATTGATCCAAACGGCAACAGTATTGCCTTTTTCTATGAAAAGTATGCCGGCGCATCCCAGCCCTATCTTAAATCAATCATCTACAACAGTTCAGGAAGCAATCAGATGGAAATCCGTTTCCACTATGAAACCAGAGCGGATATTCTCACCGATTACCGACCAGGTTTTTTACTGGAAACAGCCTTTCGCTGCTCCCGCATTGAGATGTATGCTGCCGACAGTCTCGTCCGGGCCTACAAGCTCAGTTATGCATCCACCTCTCCCAATCAGCCCCTCTCGCTGCTCACTTCCGTGGCACAGGTGGGCCGGGATAATATATCCGAACTCCCTCCTGCCCAGTTCACCTATACCACTTTTGATGGGGCCTCCACGCAGGTCCAGCTTGCCGCCAATACACCCAATGTCAACATTGATGACGCAAATATCGATCTCATCGACCTCAACGGCGATGCCCTACCGGATATCCTCGATACCAATCAGCAGCCAAACAGCTACTACCTGAATCAGGGCAAGGATGATGACGGCCTTGTCCAATGGGGTTCGTATAATATGATGCAAAGCAATGTCGGTTTATACCTCAGTGCCCCGACTACCCGCCTGGCTGACATGGATGGTGATGGCCGCAGTGACCTTGTCGATGTCAACAGCAGTACGGTTCTCTATCATAAGGTGGGTGTTCCCCTGCAGTGGGGAGCAGGGATCCCGATAACGGGGGCCGGTTTTTCTTTTCAGGACCAGAATATTGCTGAAATCGATGCAGATAACGATAAACGGACTGACGTATTGCAGAGTGCGGGTGGAGATCTTTTTCTCTGGCTGAACAATGGAGCAGGAGGATGGAGTCAGCGATTTATAACAAGCTCACCCAATCCTCTGCTCCAGCTTGATCTCAACACCACCAAGCTGGCAGACATGAACGGCGATCATTTGCTGGACCTTGTCTATATTAGCCAGGGAACTTGCTTGTACTACCCCAATATGGGCTTTGGTCGTTTCGGCAGTCAAATCCGGATGAATAATGCACCGATGACCATTCTTGACCAGGATCGATTGTTTGTCAGCGATGTCAATGGTGACGGGCGGGGGGATGTTATCTATCTGGGAAACAGCATACAGGTGTGGCTTAATCTTGGACTCCTGACGGCTAATCATTCACAGGGGCAATTTGCCGATCCATTTACCATCAACAGCCCCTACCTGAATGCATTTCTGGCTATCAGGCAGACGGACATCAATGGCAATGGTTCAAACGATATCCTGTGGAACACCAATCTCATGGGGGGAATAGATATTGCCTATGTGGATTTTACAACTACAGAAAAGCCCTATCAACTCAAAACCATTACGAACGGAACCGGCCAAAAAACAACAATCAGCTATTCCAGTTCCGTTCAGGAAATGGTGCGAGACCAGGCTGCCGGGAAACCATGGCCGGAAAGTGTTCCCATTGCCGTGCCGGTGGTCGGAACCATTGAAGTTGATGATGGACTTGGCCATAGCTACAGCAGAACTTTTCTCTATCATGACGGTTACTATGATGGAGAGGAGAAGGAGTTCCGTGGTTTTGCCAGGGCAGAGCAGATTGAAGAAGGCGACAACTCCATTGCTGGCATGATCACTGAATATCAATTTGATACCGGAGTGAATCACGACAGTCTCAAAGGAAAAATCCTTGCTCTGGAAACACGTAATACCGATAATGAAGTTTTTTACAGGGAAGTACAGACTTGGCAGACTAGAGTGCTGACCAATAGTGTAGAGGGTGATTTACGTTCAGTAAGCTTCCCCTATCTCAGCGATAAAGTACGTGAGGTCATAGAAAAATCCGACCTGCCGATTTCCCAGAAGTGGGAGTACCAGTACGATGACTACGGCAATACTGTCAGGATACTGGATTATGGCAGACTTGATGAAGGATGGGATGATGAGCGGCTTACTGTTTCAACGTATACGGCGGCAAACGCCACGGGTCTTGCCGCTTGGATCCTGGATAAACCGGTAGAACAAATTACCAGCGATGAAAACGGTGCGGTGGTTTCCCGGCAACGAAACTACTACGATAGCCTTGCGCTCGGCCAGGTAAGTAAAGGTAACCTGACGAAAAAGGAGGATTGGATTAAAGGCGAAAACTGGCAGACAACTAGTCGCAACGATTATGATGCCTATGGCAATATAACCGCCATATATGATGGGCTTTACGGGTCTGCACCCGGCCACTATCGGTTCATTAGCTATGATCCCTTGTTTCACACCTTTCCGGTTCAGGAGACCATCTATACAGGAAATCAGACGGTGCCCTCTTTGAGCATGTCGGCGACATATGATGCCGGTTGGGGCCAGATGACCTCGTCCAGCGACTACAACGGCCATACAACCAGTTATGGGTATGATACCTTTGGTCGAATCACCGATATCACTAAACCAGGCGATAGTCAACCAACTGAGGCTTATGACTATGTACTGGCCCATGCTCTTAACGAAGACAGGGTTATCAACTGGGTGGAGACCCGTAAACGCGAAAGTACGGCTGGTGGCACCGTCGATTCCCGCACCTTCTACGACGGTCTGGGTCGAAAGGTGATGACCCGTTCAGAAGGTGAGGTTGCAGGCCAGGTGGTAGTCTCTGATACTGTTGTCTTTAATGACCGCAAACTCCCATGGAAAAAATACCTGCCCTATTTTGAAGAAGGGAGCAGTCTGGATTATCATGATCCAACCTGGAATACAGGGTTTACTGAGCATATTTACGATGGCCTGGGTCGGGAGATTCGGATTAATCAGCCTGTTGGTCCGGAAGGACTCGCCTATTCAACGACTGATTATGAGCCGTTCAGCAAAACTGTGAAAGACGAGGAGCAGACCGATCCCACCTCGCTTCATTTTGGCAACGGCATGCGCTATGTTGAGGACGGTCTTCAAGACAAGGATGGGAAGGGTCGGCTGCGTGAGGTCCATGAAAGCGTCAAGTTGGCCGATAACGGTATGCCCCTTGGCTCTCCAGTTGAATGGCAGACCAGCTACTCTTACAACTTATTGGACAACCTGACCGGCTACACTGATGCCCAGAATAACCAAAAGATCATTGAGTACGACGGTCTGGGCCGCAAGACCTTTATGAACGACCCCGATCGTGGCCAGATGACCTATGAGTATGATGCGGCCGGTAATCTGATCAAGACCCTTGATGCCAAAAATCAGGTCCTCCGCTATAACTATGATGGAATCAACCGGCTCACAGCAGAATTCTATGGAGCCGAAGCCCAGGTACCAGAGGTGGAATACCATTATGACGCCCCGTCAGGACCCCTTGACATGGGTGCCTGGTGGCAGGGGCCAACTGCGCACGCAATTGCTCAGTCAGTAATTCACACAGAGCCTGTGGACGGTTTTGACCTGAATCAGGATGGGGTTATCGACATCAGTGATGTGGTCAAATCAGCCCGTCAGCAGCAGAGTCCTCAGACAGTAACCGCTGCCGGCACAAAGGGCTATCTTTCATGGATCAAGGATCAATCAGGGGAGGAGCATAACTCTTATGACAGCCGTGGTCGGATAGAATGGCTGGTCAAACGAATCAAGAGTGGATCTTCGAATGAACTGGAAAATTTCTACACCGGCATGGCGTATGATTCCATGGACCGGGTAACTGACCTTACCTATCCTGACCAGACGACAGTCTCCTACCAGTTCAATAACCGCGGACTTTTGGAGGCCGTACCCGGAGTAATCAATGCCTATGACTACAATCCGGCAGGGCAGAATAAATTTCTCACTCTGGCAACAGGGGTCTCCACCACATACGACTATGATCACCGCCTGCGCCTGACCGCACTGCAGACCCTGCGCAGCAGTGACAGTCTCCGACTGCAGGGTCTAGCCTATACCTACGACAAAGTATCGAATATCACAGCTATAATCGATAACCGGACCAACAGTGATCTGGAAACAATCGGTGGTGAACTTGCCCTGGCAACGGATATTGCCAGAAAATTCAACGCCAGCCAGACCTTTTCCTATGATTCTTTGTATCGCTTGACCAGCGCTGAAAATGCAACCATCTACGGCGCTCTTACTTATCGCTACGACCGCATAGGGAATATGGTGGCCAAAGATGCAACCCTTCTCACGCCTAATCCACTCATGAATCTGGGGGCAATGAGCAGTGGCGGCACGGCTGGAACTTGGAATCGTTTTGGTCGTAATCCGGGAGATCAACCGGGACCGCACGCAGTGACAGCCACTGCCGGAGGAACAGATGGTCCGATGGCCTTCAGTTATGACGACAACGGCAACATGACCCTGAACCGGGGCATGACTCTAAGCTGGGATTTCAAAGACAGACTTACACATATGACTAAAAATACTGTAAGCGGCTCCTATCTTTACGACTACACCAATACCCGGAAACGAAAGATCTGTGAAGATTCAGCAAATGGTAAAAGTGATGAGAGCCTCTATGTGGATAAGTTCTCCGAGGTGCGCAACAGCCACTTACAAAAATATATCTATGCAGGAAACAACCGGGTGGCCAAGGCAGGAGATGCAGCCTTTGGTCAGCCCATTCCCTTTAAGGTCGAGACCTACTTTCTTCATGATCATCTCGGTTCCACCAATCTGAGCCTTAATAACGACGGGAGTGTTGTTGAACAATTGTCTAACTTTCCCTTTGGCTTGCAGAGGCTCACAAGTCAAACCGATGTAGAGAGAAGAGTTGCAGATTACAGATTCACAGGTAAGGAATCTGACATGGAAACAGATTTACAGTACTTTGAAGCAAGATATTATGAACCAGTGCTGGGGAATTTTATTAGTATTGATCCCAAGAATAGTGATGTAAGCCAGAAAAATGATTGGTTAGAACAGTCTAAAAAAATTAACAACTATTCATACGTAATTAACAATCCAGTGACAATGGTAGATCCTGATGGGAAGGAAGAGATCCGAGTGAAATCTTCAATGATGACTAAGGGCTTAGTTCTTGTTCACTCAGGATATTATATTGTGAAATTACAGGCCACACATCAAGTACATCAGGTAAAAAGCTGGATAAATAAACAAGCAAAATCTATCCTTGGAAAGGTAAAGGGATTAATTGATCGGGCAAACTTACTTAAGGATATTGGGACATCCGGCAATGAGAATGTAGAAAAATATGACAAACTAGTAAAACAATTTCCAGAAGAAGATTACGAAGGTTCAGAAAAAGTAGCAAATGATATCTTAGATACTGCTGAGAAAAAAGCTGACGAAACCCTCAGTTCAACCTTTGGAGTATCTCATGAAGATGTGAAAGAATTCTCTTATCATATGTCACTTTACGAGGCAGCAATGTCGGGAAGTATTAACACTGATAGTCCAATGTACAAGCTTGGACAACAGTATCACCTTGAGCAAAAAAACAAATAACAAAAATCCTGAGAGGTTGAGTTACGCGAAACCTAACGATAACGTATTTATTAATCAAAGAATGTACATTAAACAACTTTTACTCAACACATCAGAAACAAAAAAATGACTGGAAATACAGCAAGCCAATAATCCAAAGGTGACGTTGTAATTCAAAACACCAACCAAATTTTATTGGGCTTCACTGCAATCGATCTAATCAACTAAAAGGAAAATCACACCAAGTTCAAAAGATGAAAACTAACGGAATACGTTAAAAAAAATCACCCAATTTATAGAGGAAAACTATGAGACAGAAAATTATTATAGCCTTCGCACTGTTGGCTATAGTCTTTGCCCTGACAACTACCCACGCTGCCTCAGTTCCCCCCCTGATCAACTATCAGGGGATGCTTACCGATGCACAAGGACAACCCTTAGCCAATGGCACGAAAAAACTCACTTTCAACATCTACGATGCAGCCACAGATGGTACTTTGGTTTGGGGTCCCCAGGTCTTTGACCCGGTACCGGTGCTAGCAGGTCTGTTTAATATCATCCTGGGAACCACCGATACCAGTGGCCGCTCCATAGTCGATGCCTTTGGTACTGATTCCAGGTTCCTGGGAATAACGGTTGACGAGGTTGGGCAGACAGGCGGAACAGAAATTGTACCCAGGCAACAGATATTGAGCGCACCATATGCGGTACAAGCGGAGGCAGCCCAAAATGCAAATCTATTTGCTAATCACCCACCCCAATGGTTTACCCCAGTGGGAACCATCGTGGCCTACTGGGGGGCAACGGCACCTGACGGCTGGCTCCTCTGTGATGGATCGACTATTGAGACTCAATATGTAAATCTTATCGCCCTGGTTGGCAGTACCGTGCCAGATCTTCGAGGTGTTTTCTTACGAGGGTTAGATGCAGGCAAATCTTTAGACCCTAACCGAGTTTTAGGGTCATATCAGGCGGACGAATTCAAATCGCATACCCATAGATACCACAATCAGGTGGGCGGGGATCATAATGGTTACAACCCAGCAGGGGGATGGGAAGGTGGAGACCATGATACCGGCGCAGCTGGTGGCTCTGAAACCCGTCCCAAGAACATAGCTGTTAATTACATTATCAAATATTAACGTATTTCCAACCGGCCTGCTACTGACCCTATAACCTAAAATCATACAAGGTACTCCGATACCGCAGCAACACTCAAACCTGGAGATCCCAATGAAAAAGTATCTGTTGTTGACCTCACTACTCTTGTCCGCCATGGGACATACAGCCCAGGCAGCACCAACTCTTTCCATAAGCTCATCGACCGCCCTTCCGGATAGCGACATCACCCTGCAACTCTCCATCACTGATGTCGATGCCGCCTATGGCGGGTTTAACGCCAGACTGGAATATCCAGCCTGCATGTCTGTGACCTCCGTTGTCGCCGGCTCACTTCTAACCGACTCCTTTGTCATTGATAGTATTGGGACAGATGAAGGAATAATCAAAAATCTATCTCTTATTGCCTATTCAGGCGTAGATACCTTTGCCACCGACGGCGAGCTACTCTCTTTGACCTTTCACGTTGGTGCTGATTGTTCGGCCGGACAGTATGTAGTTAATTTCGCCACGGTTGACGCAGAGCCTCTAGTCAATAACAAACATGCTCTTTCCAATCAAGATGGCTCCGTTTCCATATCACATCAAGTCAGCAACGGAGGCATAGTCATTACGGATATAGACAATGACATCGACAAGGACGGGATGGATGATGACTGGGAACGTCTTTATTTCGGCGACCTGAGCCACAATGGCTTTGCCGACAGTGATAAGGACGGATATACCGACCTGCAGGAGTATCTGAACTTCATGGCTGGAGAGCTTGATGCATCAGGCGCTGCTTTTAATCCAATGATTGCCAATGAACCTGGCGGAAGCGGTTATAAAGAGCCGACAAAAGGGAATTTCTGGATTCTGATGATGCCTGTAATCCAGGGTGCCACCCAGCAGGCGAAATAAAAAATTCAGCAACAAGAAAGGAGATGTATTATGGCCAAGTTTCTCTTTGTGTTACGTCAGGATGATAACGAGAAGGCGACCAGATGTTTTCAATTCGCTAAAATTGCTCATGCAAAAGGACATCATGTCGATCTGTTTTTCATTGATGGCGGCGTCATGTGGGCAAATCAGGACAGAGATTTAACCATAAAAACGATTACGGGTGACTGCCCGGCGGACTATCTACCCTACCTGGTGGAAAACGGGATTGCCATAGGAATATGCACCCCCTGTGCCAAAAATCGTGAACTGGATGAAGCAAAATTTTTCAGCAATATGCTCCTGGATGGTGGGCCGCATTTGATTGACATGGCAGCAGAAGCCAAGGTTTTCAATTTTTAAGGGTACCTTGAAAATTGAGGAAGGCGGAGCGAGTTAGGGTTTACTGCCATAATGACTCAAACAATGCGATAGGCAGATAAAGAAGTATCGGCGTGGCACACTGATATTAACTCGCTCGGAATGGTTGTCAAAAGACGCCGGGAATATATCCGGGGCAACAACACCGAAAGAATGAGCATTGTCGCCTGTCTCAATGGCAAGGGGATATTTTATTCCAGCCTTCCCTTACAGAGTGTAAGTATAAACTCCGCAATCTCTTTTGCCTGCTCCAGGCGGAAGAGGGCACAGGCAGGATCAGGCGGTATAATCAGGTCAGTGGCCACAGCTATGACTCCCTGCACCTGATCGCGTAACAGGGGTTGAGCCTCTTCACGCCGGACCTCGATCTTGGGCACCCCCTCCGCCCCTTTAAACCCTTCACCGATAACAATATCCACATCAGAACAGAAACGATTCGCCAGATCCACCAGAGACTTGCCCTTATTCTCAGTGATCATGGTCATCTGATCGGGTGCCACCAGAAGCACCGTATCGGCCCCGGCCTGACGATGCCTGGCGGTATCGGTGCCCGGTGTACCAAAGCTGATCCCCTGGTCCTTGGTCGATTTGATCACCGCCACCCGATAGCCACGCTGTTTCAGATGGGCGACGACCTTGGTCACCAGGGTGGTCTTGCCGCTGTTGTGCCAGCCGATAAAGGTAATAATAGGAAGCATAGGAGAGTCACCAGGTAGGGATTAAAAATTAAATCGATAATAAAGGAAGGGCCGCACAGATCATCTTAAGGATAAAATCATCTCTTGTTGCCACCACCCTCACGGGCCAGTGCTTCCTGAAAATGATCAAAGCACAGAGGTGTCAGGCCCGTCGTCGCTCCTGCGCCTTCCTTGGCGCCCGTGACACTGAACCATCCCTGGCCTGCGTCCGGATCAAGGTGCAGGGCTCCTTCCAAGTATTGGCCCATAAACTGTTCTTCCCGTCGATGCAGCTCGGCCAAGGGAAAACGGGGACGAATCTTCTTTCCGGAGCCAGCCTTCATTTTCCTTTTAGCCGGCAGAGGCCACGCCTTGGCAAAGACCCTCTGTCCATAGCGCAGCAGATACAAAAACGAATGATGGGTGGAAATGGCCCCGGCCCAGGGGTAATGATCGAGCTGATAGCGGCAGGAGAGGTCATCAATCTGCGCGTCCAGTTGGGCGGATTGACGCTCATTGATAGTTGTCCCGGCATTCCGTTCCGTATAGAGCGGGAAGAGCCTGAACACATCACCTGCCGCAAAGTAGATGGAATCAATACCAAACTCTTCCGGCCGGCAGGCTATCCTGGAGCCCGGTGTCAGGCCGAAGGTGCCGACGATAAACTGATCGACAACCTTTCTTTCCGTCGCCAACAGGTTCAAGGTCGCCTTGGCCTCCTTGAATCCCTCGCCCGGGTGACCGAGAAAGGTCATCCAGGCAGTGGAGATTCCTGCCTGATGGAAATGACGAGTAACCGAGCGAATGCGCTCAGGTGTTGTCCCCTTGTGCATGAGGCGCAATACCGACTGCGAACAGCTCTCAACCCCGAAGGCCACAGCCCGCAGGCCAGACAGATAGAGCAGACGGCAGCGCTCAGGAGTATAGGCGGCCTCAATGCGCAGATCTGTCGACCAGTAAATCTCAAGCCCGGTATCGAGGATCTCCTGGGCCAGACGGAAGGCGTAATCGGGAGAGAGGACATCACAGGAGAAGTAAAAGTTAACAACCCCGAACTGCTCCTGCAGCGCCCGCAAATCAGCCACGGCCTGCTGCACCGGGATCTCCCGATAGGCATGCGCCCCGGATTGATTAAAGCCATACCCGCAGAAAGAGCATTTATTCCAGTAGCAGCCCCTGGTCGGACTGTATAGAAGCATGGGCGAGGGTGCCGGATAGAGTTTCAGATCAAGATCGGAATAGTCTGGTGCAGTGCTCTCAGCCAGATCCAAAACGGAGGAGGGCCCCTGATGCATGATGCCGCTGACCTTATCACGGGTAATCAGATTGGGGACAGAAGGCACTTGTCTTTGATCAAACAGGCCCTCAGCAACTAAGGGCAGAAGCTGCTCCAGGGTCTTCTCTCCCTCCTGCATGCCTATGGCATCTACATAGCCTAAAATCCGGTCCACCACCTCAGGGCTGCCATGACGGACCATCAGATCGACACAGGCCCCACCCAGCATCAAAAAACAGCCCGGGAAGGCATCCCTGAGCAGACGACAGAGATAAAAGGTCTCGGGAATCTGAGAGACAAAGGTCAGTGAGATCCCGACAAACCCAGGCGGTTCAAGTTCGGCCAACTGGCTCCGGTAAAAACGATCAAGGGGGCTTGTGCGATGAGTGATATATGAGTCCAGAAGGTTAAAATCCCAAGGCGCCGCCAGGTGATCTGCCCGATTGCAGTTGAAGCGAAAGGGGAAATAGACCGCCTCCATGATCCGAAAAATATCTTCAATCCCATCACGCCCAGCAGAATAAGCAGCCCGATCATAAAAGCTCACCTCATCCCGCATCACCCTCATGAGTGCAGCAAAATTCCGAAAGAGAGGCAGGGCCTCTGCCACTCGCCGGTATTCCATCTGCTCGGAAAGCGTCAAGCTATCCAGACCATTCAAGGCCTGAAACCGCGCCAACAACTGTTGTTGCCACTCGTCAATGGTGGATGCAGCCGTCAGCTCAGAAAAGGCCTCGACATTCAGATCCCGGACCGTCACCTGGATCCCGCGCCTTCCCAGATACCCCTTCAGTGTGGGCAGACTCACATAGGGCCAGGTGGGATCGGCAAAAGGCGGGTAGATCAGCAGGGATCGACCGGCAGCACCTAAACTCTTCTTGCTCATAATATCCTTAAGGAACATTAAAAATATCAGCATGGTGATTCAGGGAATCAGCTTCGCCCTGCCATCACAATAAACAGACGGAAATATGCTTCCATACTTCTATAGTACCTTTTAACGTAATCTCCTTCATTGTGCAAAGAGCTTGGATGCAACACTTCGTCACCTATCCACAAAACATCACCACACTTCCGTAGAAACTGCGCCACACTCTTCATTCATTACACCACGCTTATGCCGTTATCCTCGCGCCACACCTCACTTATGTAGCATGCTCACGATGAACAGACAGAAGGCAATTTCAACTATTTTTGTAATAAAATCAGCATGTAAGAAAAATAACCACAGTATCTTGCTACAAAATCACAAACTGGCATCATTCATGCTTTAAAGAAGGTAAAGACTGATAAAAAAGAGGAAAAATCAGATACATAAAGGAGAACATCATGAGAACAAACACACAGACCAGAAATGAAACTAAGATCGATACCGGATACGAAACCTCTAAGTTTGCATTAGCTACCGGTTTCACCATGGCAGCTCTCGTAGGAATCTGGGCATGTGCCTGCATCATCAGCGGCCTGGTAAACGGCGGCCTGGTTCAAGGATTTATTACGGCGGTAACCGGTTCTTAAAATCCATCTCATAAAATCAGCACAACTTGATAGCAACAACCAGACGAGGAGAACATCATGAGAACAAATACACAGACCAGCAACGCAACTAAGATCGATGCCGGATACGAAACTTCTAAGTTTGCATTGGCTACCGGTTTCACCATGGCAGCTCTCGTAGGAATCTGGGCATGTGCCTGCATCATCAGCGGTCTGGTAAACGGCGGCCTGGTTCAAGGATTTATTACGGCAATGACCGGAGTATAGGACGCATACAGAAAATAAGAAGACCTTATTAATTATAAACAAGCACAGAAGGGGAACACCATGACACAGACATCTGCAAAAACAGCAACCAGAGTTATCCTTGGAATCGGAACGATCATGTGTCTGTGGGTAGGCGCGGCAATGACGGCGGCTCTCTCTCAGGCCAACTGGTCAATCAGCGGACTGGCAGGACAATACATGGTGGCCTCAGGCATGATTAAACCTTTACACACAATGGTTGATTTCTACACCCACATCAAGGGCATTGAATATCTGATCTGTGTTGCCTTCTTTGCCGCCTTCCCAGCTTTTTACAGCTACGTCAACAAAGAACAGAAAAAGGTGACAGTCAGCAAATAATCATCAACTCTCTCCTCCCAGGCCGGATGATCTGACAGTGAAAGATCTTCCGGCCTGATTTTATTGATCCGCCCCCGCTCGCCCTCGTCACTCCTCTC
>JBDRQE010000049.1:0-24083 GCA_043826415.1 Pseudomonadota bacterium | reverse complement strand
GCGGGGATGAGATACCCTCAGGCACCTTCCATGGCGGGGATGAGATACCCTCAGGCACCTTCCATGGTGGGGATGAGATACCCTCAGGCACCTTCCATGGCGGGGATGAGATACCCTCAGGCACCTTCCATGGCGAGGATGAGATACCCTTAGGCACCTTCCATGGCGGGGATGAGATTCCATCTGGTACCTTCCATTGTGGAATTACTGGCAGCATGCTTCTCCAGCACTGGGAAGAGGAAAAAAATGTAATACCCACACCATCGCTACCCCAGGAGCTGATAAGAAAGGATGAGGAAGCCCTCTCTGGCAATGATCAAAACTGTCACCAGTCGCCCGGCCAGAAAACAGAAAAAATACTGCATAAATCTTAAGACCAACACCAGGCACTACTCCACCATTCGCGCATCAAACCATCTGGAGGTTTTTATGGATCCCTTGACCTTAGGTATTATCGGCGGAGGGTTGTATCTCCTCCTAAAACCAAGAAAACCCGCTGATCGTTTTACATATCGACGAAGGAGAGGATCATGGCAGGCTTATTTTAAAAGCACACCGCCCTCATACTCCCATGTCCTCCATGACAGTAAAGGCTACTACGTCTGCTGGAACCAACCATTATTAAGTGAGCGAGCGGCACGCCAGGTCGCCACCCGATGGGTACAACTCTACGGCAAATAATCACTCAGGAGATCCTCTACCATGCGCAGATTCCGCTCCTTCTACAGAACCTCCGATGGCGCCGCCGATTACCAATTCCTTTTCGAAGAACAAGCCGATGGTACCTGGCGCGCATACATCACTGAACAACCATCGTATCGCACCCGACCGAACGATGCCCATTCCACCCATCGCCTATCCGATGGAGAGCGAAAGTATGTCTGCTGGACCGATCCCCTCGAGTCCCTCGAAGAAGCTAAACAAGTTGCCGCACTCTGGGCGAATGCCACGCAAAACTATATACGAACCGGAAAATCATTTTAAGAAAGGAGATCTCCATGGAAGTACAAACACAGCAAGTAACCACACCGGTACTCTCGTTGGATTGGACCGTTCTCGAGTCCGTGATCAAGACCATTGGCCAGCACAAGGCCGAAACCGGCGGGGTCATGGGAGGAAACGGTGATGCCGAATGCGCCAATTATTTCCGTTTTGATCTGACCAGCCGTAATACGGCGTCAACCTATAGCCCGGATCACACTTTTTTCACCAATCTCTTTCGAACCAGATGGAACCCACTTGGAATCCGTTTGCGAGGATTTATCCATAGTCACCCAGGAAACTTGAGCAGCCCCTCTTATGGAGACCAAGTTTATGCTGAACGCATCCTCAACGTAATAGAGGATTTGCAATGTCTCTGGTTGCCCATTGTCAATACGGTACCTGATACGGGACGGTTTCAACTGACGCCTTGGGCTGTCTATCGGGCACAGACAGGAGTGTCCGTGGTAAAGGGAAATATTCAGGTAGTGAATGCCCCGGACAGGTCGGCCTTGGAGGTCTGCGGCGAGCATGTCCTTTCTCATCTTTTCCCCGAATCGTCGCCCCGTGAGCCACGTTCGGAAATCGTTCTTGGACACAGCCGGCGACCTCGCATTGCTACACTGATCTCAAAAAAATTACAGAGCATCACGGAGCAGAGCTCAACCCTTGTCCACACCCCGGTGGTAACAGACACACAACCCACAGAAAGCAAGCCTGAATCGTTTGATACCAGCGCCACCTTTAATCGGGTTGAGAACGCCTACGATCTCCGATTGTTGGGTCAATCCAGACTCATCGCCGTTGGCGCCGGTGGAGCTGCTGATTGGCTGGAAAACATGGCACGCACTGGAGTAGGGCAGTTTGTCATAATCGATCCCGATACGGTTTCCGAAACAAATCTGGCCACTCAGCAGACCTATCGGAAGGACATTGGCCGGGCCAAGGTTGAATGCATTGCCGAGCGGATCCACGATATCAATCCGAAGGCCTGTGTTATCGCTCTTCAGAAAAGTCTTGATGACCTCACCGATGAAGAGATCCGCGTATTGGCCTGCAATCCAATGGACGGGGAACAAGCCAAGCAGACCATTATCTGCGGGCTTACTGATAATTTTTTCGCCCAGGCCCGGGTGAATCGTATCGCCCTCCAGTTCGGACTGCCGAGTCTCTGTGCCCAAGTATATAAGGAGGGACGCGGAGCGGAGGTTACCTTTACCTATCCCGGGGTCACTCCGGCTTGTCATCGTTGCGTTACAAACTCTCGCTATCGCCATTTTCTGGAGCATGGACAAAGCAACGATGTCACCTCGCACGGAACCCCCATCTTTGCCACCATCCGGCTGAATGCAATCAAGGGATATCTCGCGCTTGCCCTTCTTCATCATGGCTCCAAGCACCCACGATGGGGGGAGATGATGACCAGAATCGGCAATCGGAACCTCGTCCAACTGCGCCTTGATCCGGATTTCTCTGAGACTTTGGAGTTGAAGACCTTTGACCGGGTCTTTGAAAATGCTGATAAGAACAGATTGTTTTTTGATGAGACAGTTTGGCTTCCTCAGAAACAAGATTGCCCGGAGAACGGCTACCTTGTTTGCCCTGATTGCGGCGGCACAGGAGACCTTCACGCGGCCATCGGCACCATCAGAGACACACGGTTGCAGCCAGCCATCATCGTGGGAAATACCACTTTGGAGAGACTGCGGATCAACACCACTGCCTGATACATCAACCAACCATCACAAATCCTAAGGAGAAAATACCATGAGACAGTTCCTGACACCAAACGATAATGCCTTCCTTGATCTTGAAGAACGAGCCCGATGGTCATGCCTCCGCTTCCAGGCCCAGGAGTTACCGCCAGGATGCACTCCCGACCGTGCCGATATTGCATTTGAAATAGACTCTGACCAAGGCTTGGCTAAGCTTCTGGTAGCCCGGGGTGTCAGTTATAATGGTCAAAGTCAGGATGTACGGGAATGGGTCGATAACGGAAAAATAGAGTTCCCGGCCTTTGCCGCCCTGATCCAATGGATTCAAGGGCCCTTAAAACAGGCCTTCAACCAACAAACCACTTCGCCCACACTGCCAGAACAATCACCTCTCCATCTGTCGGGACAATCAGGACGGCTCACTGACCTAAGAGCAGTTCAAGAGGGCATGCGTGATCTTGATCAACCACTCTATATGGATGAGGAACATTTCTTATCTCAGCTACACGGTCGCATTATCGGCCAAGACCACGCCCTGCAAACATTAGCTGCCGTTATGGTTCGTCACCTTGCACGGCGGCATCCGGCACGACCGGCCGTGCTTTTCTCGGTGGGACCGTCTGGGGTAGGAAAAACCAGAACTGCGGAAATTATGGCCCAGATCCTGAGCAATATCGAAGACAGAGGAAACGGCTATCAATACCTGAGGCTGGACATGAACGAATATCAGGAATCACATCGTATCAGTCAACTGCTTGGCTCACCGCAAGGATATATCGGCCATGGAGATGGAAGCCAGTTTATTTCCACCTTACGTGCCAACCCCCGCACCATTGTACTGTTTGACGAAATCGAAAAGGCTCACCCCTCCATTCTCCGAGCACTCATGAATGCAATGGATGCGGGGAGGTTATCAAGCGCCTCAAGTTCCACAGGCGAATGGGATATTGATTGCAGCCTTGCGGTATTTATCTTTACGAGCAATCTGGATGCTAAAACTATCCTTGAAGAGTTGGAGAATCGTGCAGCTTTTGGCGATCGCGCAACCGAGGATGAGGTGTGCCGACGAAGGCTCCATGCAACCGGGATAGCCCCGGAGATAGTTGGCAGGATTGGAAGTTTTCTTGTCTATCAGCCATTATCTCAGGAAACACGGGCAGAAATAATGGCCATTTCGATCAAGGAGGTCGCGGAAGAATATGGCGTGCAAGTCGCTTATATTGAGCCCGGGGTTATCATTGAATTAATGCAAAAAGTTCGGTCGATTAACTTTGGAGTCAGGCCTGAGCGCGCCCTTATCGACCAGTTACTTGGCAGTGCCTTCATCAAAGTCTCACAACAGGGAGGTACAGAACCGGTAGCTATTGCCGGACCTCCATTCGAATGCAAACCCTACCAGCTCTGAGATATAAATGATTCTAGCAAGGGTAAAAGAAGCCAAGTTTCCTCCTTGCCACTTGTCATCATCCAATGGCATGCACACTGGAGCCTCATCCTGTTTATCACCTGCCCCTTCGACCAGACTTGGCATAAAAGAAATGAAAGCGAGGAGCATGCCGTTGACACATCTAATTGACAAGATGCAATTTCTCGAGAAGAGCCTTGGTAGGGTGTGCGGCGCTTGGAAATAAAAAGAAACTACTACACTCACAATTTTATGAATTGCTATATGAAATGGATCGACAAGCGGAAAAAAAACAAAACCCACAAGGGTAAGGCCAACAAACGAGAAGGAGGAAAAAATGGGCGGCATACTCTACTGACATCCGTCCGTAAATGCAAAATCTGGCTGTGTGTGCAGCACCTGTGAACAGAAAGCCGCTCTATCGCTTCCAAACAGGGATAATAACTTGACTGGTGACGGAAGTCCAAAAACACGCGCTACCAGGAAGACAATGCCAGCCAATCGTCTGAAAACAGTAAAAATAAATTATTAAAAGCGATGAGGAACAGACTGACCAAGAGACATCACGAAATGAGTCAAGAGAAAACCGGATTCATTTTAAAAAATTTTAGTTAATGGAAAAGAAGCACATTTCTCAATCTCAACAATGGGAGTTTACCATGAAAAAAAGCAACAAGTCCATCTTAGGCTACAAACAGGCACCTGGTTGCAAAGTTTGGGAAGTGCTGCCGATTCTTTCCCTTGAAAAGGTGGAGCATGCCACCAACCCGGAAGCAAACGGCCTTAAGGACGGTAGCCGGAACCATCCATCCGCTGCAAGTGCAGAGGTGGCAGAAACAGAGACACGTATCCTCTACCAAGCGGAGGAGTATCTTGCTGGAGTCAATGACATAGCTACCAAGGAAATGACTGACATAGGTAGACAGGTAGGCGACTGTGCCGTGAACCGGGCAGACGCTTTCGCAGATTTGGAGGCGTCTGCTGAGAAGGAATTCCAGCATTACATCCTCCAGGCGCAGCCAGAACTGCAGAAACTAAGAGTGGAGGAGCGTCGGCAATTGCGTGATTTTAAACTGTTCAAGGCCAAAAACGGCCTCGATCGGCTAGCATCTTATCCGGAAAGTAGGTGGTTTCACGCAGCCTTGGTCGCCATTGCCATCCTTGTTGAATGCGGGGCCAACACATACTTTTTTGCTGCCGGCAGCGAACTTGGACTACTCGGCGGATTTCTTCAGGCCATGCTGATTTCGGCTGCCAATGTTGCAACCTCACTTTACGTTGGACGGCTAGCACTCTCCAACCTGCACCATGTTAACCGGCTCAGAGTAACAGCCGGCGGTTTGGGGTTTTCACTATGGATTGTGTTGATATGTTTATACCATCTGATGGTGGCGCATTACCGGGACATGCTCTCCATTGACCTTGAACAAGCCATCTCCAGCGCCATGGACAGGTTTATTACCTCACCCTTCCACCTAGAATCACTTGACAGTGTTCTGGTCCTGGTCATAGGGCTTGTAATATCTATCTTTGCTCTCATTGAAGGTTACAGGTTCGACGACACCTACCCGGGATACGGCGAGGAAGACCGCAAATACCGACAAAAACAACGTGCGTATGAAGCCAAAGACGGAGAAGTCCGCACCAGAATGGCGGCGAGCATACGCGACGCAGAGATGCGGGTCAAAGAACGCCTGAATGCTTATGAGGAAAAGGATGCCAAAATGACTGATCTGCTATCGGGGGCAATCTCGGTGGTGGATCACTTTGATAATATCTACAGTCAGGTTGATGACATCATCTCTGCTGCCGTCAACAAGTACCGTGCAGCTAACCGCAAAATCCGAACAGATGCAGACCCGGATTCCTTTTCAACAATGCCGCAAGCAAGAAGAGTACTTGAGATCGAGAATTTCCGTAAACAACTTGACGAGTTCAGGGATATTAAGGAGGTCTCAACCATATTGTTGCAGAAGATTCATGAACATGCCGCAAAAGTACAGGGCACTCTGGCGGATAGAACTGGCGCCATGCTAAAGCGTATTGAACAGTTGGCCGAGGATGTCAGCAACAAGGCAGACAAGGAAATCAGCTACTTGAACCAGGAGGTGTAACATGACCAAAAAAGACAAACAGGGTGCCCTGATCATCATCGGAGTGAGCGTCATTTTCCTCTCCTTATTCGTGCTGACCTATAGACTCAAGGCCTCAGCCGATAACTACGACCATGAGACACTCTGCCGTAACAATGGTGATTACCAGACCCTTAAACTGCTGATTGACAAGACCGATCCATGGACCAGTCAGGATAAGAAAAAACTTGCTGCACTTATCCGCCGGACCAAGACTCGGCTTGTCGAAAATGAGCGATTTACCATTTTTGTACTAGATGAAAGCGGCACATACTCTCCTTCCCCAGTATTTGACATGTGCAATCCCGGCAGAGGTGACCAAGCCAGCAGTCTCTATGAGAATCCCCGATTGGTTCAGCAACGGTTCGAGGAAAATTTTGAGGCTCCTCTTGACAGCATGTTGACTGATCTGCTCCGCCCCGGCGTGGCTCCTCAGTCACCACTCCTGGAAGCTATTGTCGCTTTGAAAGGCTCAGGGAACAAGGAAAGATTGATGATTGTTTCAGACATGATGCAGAACTCCGAAGCCCTGTCATTCTATCGGCGCGATAATAACACTAGCTCCAAGGCAAGTATCGACCAGATCTGCATGAGTCCAAACCTGTACGAGAGTATCGAGGTTCATGTTATCAACCGCCCATCCATTTCTGGGGCCGTACGGCAGCAGACCAGGAATTTATGGAGCCATTGCATTGATCGGCTTACGCCTGAGCATGTAATGACATGGGAGGTACTGTGAAGACGGTTGTATTGGTTTTTGATCGCACCCCCTCACGACCAGACCAGAAAAACATATCGAAAGACAGGCCTATCTGCTGGAATCGTGTTTCACGATGCAAAATTTATCCTCAATACCTCCACACACAAACCAGCGATTAAACTACTCCGCTCAACACCCCCGCTAGCAACCAAGGCGAACAGAAAACTCTAGAAAACGGCTCAAAAGCAAAAGTGGGCCCTGCAAAACAAGATTCACACAACCAACGACAACCAGTCGAAAACGGAAAAACGATTGCATCAAAGAAATGAAGAACTATGGAGAGGATGACCGAACAAGGGTGCAAAAGAGGGGTTGAATAATACACTATTGAATAACGAGATGCAACTGCAGGGAAAGCACTTGGCTGGCTACGAGACGACTGTGAATAGAAAGGCGCTTCAATAGAAAGCTACCGAAACCTGAAGAGCAAACCAATGGAGGCAAGTATGGCAAGAGTCTGTCCGAAATGTAAGGGAAAAAAAGTGGAGCGATGCAAAAATTGTAAGGGAACCGGAACTTTTTACCCACTGCCGCTCCTCGGCTTGGGTGCGAAGCGATGCAATGCCTGTGGCGGTAAAGGATATCTGGGCCGCTGTCTGACCTGCGGCGGTACCGGCAAGGATTGAGCTGTAGCATATTTGATCTGAACCCAACAACAATCCATATGGAGGAACCACATGCGTCTTGCCGGTTTGCTGTCTTTTCTTCCCGAAGAGTTCATCCCTGTGCTGTTAGTACTCGGGGCCTTGCTCCTTGTCTTTGGCCTACGGAATCTAGCCATGACCCTGTTTGGATTCTGCGGGCTGCTGATTGTACTCCCGCCAGTATTGGAGGCGATCTTGAGTCAACTCCCTGAATGGGCCCTTTATCCGATAATGTTTTTTGCCTTCCTGAGCATGGGAGCATTCTTAATATCAATGCTCGTCGGCGAAAAAGCCTGGATAGAGACTAAAGGCCATATTACCGCCGCAATGCTCATTTGGATATTCGTCTTCCCCTTCAGACTTTTTCGCTGGATCTTTGGCGGACTGTTTTCCAGCCGACGTTAATTTTACGACCTCCAACCACATCGCTAACAAAGAGATATTCCATGACAGCAAGAACAACCCTTATAAAATGCCTCATCCTCTGCCTTTCTCTGACCCTGCTTACTACACACGGCACCACGGCCCAGGCAGGTATGGTCTCCAGGGTTGCCTCAAAGGTTGCGACACGCAAGGCCGCGCAACGATCCGCCTTCCAGGCGACTGAAAAGCGGTTGGTTGTGAATGCCGAACGGGCGGCCGCACGACAGGCTGGCAAGAAAGCAGAGTCAACCGCCCTTGCCGAGGCTAAAGCCAAGGCCCAGTTGGCCGCCCGCCAGGAACGGAATGGCCAGATCAACATGGCAGAACGCTCTCGGCACACGTATGCCTACGACAAACTACGGGATAAATCCCTGCCAGTCAAACCCTTGGCCCAAAAGAAATCGGTCTATCGTTACCATCCCTCTGTGGCTCAGGCCCGCCAGGAAATACGCCAAGGAGTCCCCGGAGGCAGTCATCTGACCGCCTCCAGCTCCAGAGTAGGCCGGCCAATTGGGGGGGCGACCGCTCAATCTCGCCTTGGCTTGGCGCAGCAGCCAGCCGCACGAACGACTGTGACTCTACCTGCAGGAATTAAGGTGAAACAGGGAAAAGTGCTTGGAGGCCAGGCAGGATATGGCGAGATAGTCCCAGTCAGACGCGTAAAGCCGAAATATGTGAGCGATTTTAGGATATTGTCCCAATAAAATGTCGGCAGAGAAGAATCTTGTCCTGCATTTTACTCTCGTGCAGAGCTCGGAAATGCAAAAGAATGGGACAAACCATTCCTTGCGCCATTGTGACTCCCCTCAAAATTCATTTATTCCTCGTTATCCCCTGAACCTTGGTTATCAGAAATGCAGGCCCCGATACGACTGAGGAAAAAGGTTCCCTCACAAAAAAGGAAAAGTGATTGCTTAATAAAAAATTGACTGACACGACAAGCACAACCAGCATGCGATCACATGCAACACCAGAAGGAGCTACGCCATGGAACAGCAGCACTATCCGAAGGAACAGAGGCAGGCAAACGAGACAGAGGGCGAACAGCTGTCCGACACTGGCCGCACGACCATAGACTGGATAGTCCCCCGCATTGATGAGTTGAAGAAACGCTTTGGAATAAACAGCCCAAATCTAGTAGCCAAAGCCCTCGGAATTTCTGAGACACTTGCTGCCGAACACCTGAAGGAGAAAGAATAACAAGCAGCCTGAGAGTAAAGCGTTGCTTTTAAATGGAAATAAAAAAAACAAAGAACAAACCCGGATCCCGCGAGAGCGAGTAAGAGTCTAAGGTGTAACACATTCAACCACGAGGAAAATATGAAACATAATCAACTGAATCAGCAGAACAGTCTTTTCCCAGCCGTCGTGGTGCTGATGGAGGATGGTAAGCTCCGGGTCTCCTCAGCTATGCGCTTGAATGCGCTCCAGAGCATCAAATTGGAGAAAAAAGACAATAAAGAGGACTCGAAGACTGAGACACGCTATAACTCCTTGTTTCTCCACTCACAGATCCTTCAGGCTTTGGCCGCCTGGCCGACGCATCTAACTGTGACCTTGAATCTTCTCACCGTGCCAGTTGCAGCCTTCCCTCTAGGTGGCAAGGTGCAAATAGCAATCGTTCTAACCGCCCACGGAACTGAGCAAAAGCAACTGATTGCAGAACTCCTGAGCCGTTTCGCCAACCTATTTGCCCTCTTAGGCAGTTATTACAAGGAGGCGGAATTTGAGATGATAACTAATTTTCAGGAGTTACGAAAATGGGTGCGGCCCTTCCGTCCGACCACAGTGGCCATGATCGATCGTATCCAGGAGACCTATACCTTGGCCAAACCACAGAAAAACTCAAAAAGTCCCCTCGCCGTTGGTTTCCTGAGTTCAGCGAATCGCATCGAGACAGTACCAAATGAGGATAAAACTTCAACGATAGACTATCTCTTCCCTTGGCACCAGGATCCATATGCCGATTTAGCCAATGTGCTTGAGGCCCTGCTCTACCATCCATCTGCCATATGGTTCCAGATCCGACTTCGATCAGCCTTGGTGGGCGAGGATGAAAAACAAAAACTGGAAGAAGACCTGACCCACTGCGCAGAACTACTTTCTAACAAATACCCGCCGGAATCGGTGCTATTCATCCAGACTCAGGCCCTACGACAAGCCATTTCCGAGCGCATCTGGCAACTCAACCGTCCTGTCTTCCAGGGAGGATGTTTTCTCTGTTCCGAGTCAACAATGGATGAAACCTTGATCAACGCCATAGCTAATGAGATTGCCTCTCGTCCTGATGTGAAGGAGGAGCCTTACCTGCCGCTCAAAGGCGGTTTTTCTATTACCCGTCTGGCCCCTGAAAACTTTCTCAAACCGGATTATTTTTCCAAACACATCTTCACCGTTGAAGAAGCCGCCTGTGCCTTCCGAATCCCTCATGGAAGACACAAAGATCCACACGGTCTACCAATAAAACGTTACCGTACCGGACTCATTGCACCATCCCTGTTGAGCAACGACCAGAGGGAACTGCTCCTGGGGATCAACCGGCATAGCGGCCATGTCAATGAAGTACGGATTGCCGACGAAGACCGCATGCGCCATATGGCAATAATGGGAATGACTGGTGTAGGCAAGTCCGTGTTCCTCGAATCTCTGGTCCTACAGGATATCGTTCAGGGCAAGGGTTGCTGCTTTATCGATCCTCACGGTGACTCGGTAGAAAAGATTCTTCACCTCTATCCAGAAGAACGGATCGACGATCTGGTGCTGATTGACTACCTGGACCGGGATCAGATCATTCCGTTCAATATCCTGAGGTACAACGACAGTGAAGAGCGAGACCGGATCATTGATGATATCTACAACTGGTGCGACGAAACCTATAACCTAAGAGAGACCGGCGGCCCGATGTTTGAAATTTACTACAGAAGCTTCATGCGCCTCCTCATGGGCGAGATGCCGCGAACCGATTTTCAGCCGATAATGGCCGACTTCATGCGTCTGTTCATTGACGAAAAATTTCGCAACTATTGCCTAAGTCAATGCCAATCAACAGATGTCAGACGAATGCTACGTCAGGCAAAGGCCGCCACCGGCGATGCCAGTCTAAGTGCCGTGGCCCCCTATATTACCTCCAAGGTCAATCGTTTCTTTGCCAGCGAAGCGATGCAGCTTCTGATGGGGCAAGAATCGTTGGCCCTGGATTTCCCCACCATCATGGATCAAGGCAAGGTGGTTCTGGTCAATCTGGGTCGGGGCCGTTTCGGTCAGACCACCACCGGTTTTCTGGCCAGTCAGATTGTCAGCCGCCTGCAAAGTGCGGCAATGCAGCGGATCAATATACCGGCTGAAGAACGGCGAGACTTCTATCTATATATTGATGAATTTCAGACCGTTGCGTCTGATTCATTCATTTCCATGTTATCTCAAGCAAGAAAGTTCAAACTTGGTCTGGTTATCGCAAACCAATACGCAGATCAACTGGACAAGCGCAGCCTCATCAGCGGGGATTCGGTATTGAAAGCCATTCTCGGCAATGTGGGCGCAACTGTCTGTTTTCGCTTGGGGGTGAACGATGCCAAAACAATGGAGGATGTATTCAGGCCGGATTTTAAGGAGCAGGATCTGAGCAATCTGCCGGTTGGAAACTGCTATGTAAACCTGAAGGCCCGGTCGAAAAATCCCTGTTCTTTCAGTATGGAGACCAGTTACCTCAAGTGGGAGAGCCGGCCAGAACATGTCGCCAAGTTACGAAAATCCTCAAACCACCACTACGCTGTGAGCCTAGAAGAGGCAAAACGCAATTTACAGCTTCATAACGAAGAGCTGGACGCGTTGTGTGATTATTCTCGTACAACATCGGAACATTCCTGGAAATAAATGATGAAAATAAAGCTGAATAAAGACAAAACGATTTAAGCATTGCTTCTGAAAGTAGTAAGAAACCAGCCCGGTAAAGTGATCATTTCCGCTAAGGGGAAGGGTAGTTACAATCGCAGGAAGGAAAAAATCTCAGGAATGCACAAAATTTGGCGATAGAAGAAGGAAGATGAGGAATGAATCGCACCTTTTTCAAAATCTTTGTGTTAACGGTAACATAACAGCAACTACTTTTTCAATGAGGAACAATTATGAATGAATCTCTTTCTGCTCCTGTGGCCTCCTTGGACATTCTCTCATCTGCATTTTTTTTGCCCAATGTCGGAGCTCCCTTGCTGATCGGTATGGCCGTTGGTTATTTCGCAAAAAAAATATTGCGAGTGGCCCTGTTGCTTGGCGGAGCTGCTGTAATTTTACTCTTTTTCAGTGAGTATTATGGAATAACTGGAGTCAACGACCAAAGCTTACAGGAAGCAGCCCAAGCAGCGGCTGCTCTGGCACAACAGTCAGGGGGCTTTTTGGTTAATCGACTCTCTCGGTTTACCTGTCAGGGGATAAGTGCAGTGGCCGGATTTTTTGCCGGACTACGGATGGGATAAAACGACCAAGCCTGACAATAAATATTTTTTACACCAGGCCCATTGTTTTAAGGAACACAACAATGCATTAGAACGATAAAATGTTTTATTCATAATTTTCTTTTTAGAACAATCGATCTGATAAGTGGAGGAGGGGGCGAATGGTTTCACGATAGTAATTAATGTTTTGCTGACAGAGGTGCGGCTGCACTGCCTGACGAAGGGCTATCGCGAGGGCCCGGGAGTTAACAACTTCGTTCCCCATGACCTAATGGTTGCGTTTGGGATGGCTAAGCGCCTGGTCACGGCCGGTTTCGACAGGTATCTGGTGATTGCCCCGGAGGGTCGCATATACGGCTATTTTTTTGAGCAACTGGGTGTGCCCCTGCTGTCGATATTCACCGACTATTCGCCGACTCGTTATATCGCTGAAGATGATCTCTGTGTACTTCAGGATCAGAGTGTCTTGTTGATTGAAGATGATGCCATCAGCGGTCTAACGTTACGTTTGGTGTCTGAACACTTGTATCAGTTCGCCCCGAAGTCGTTGGGGTTTTACTTGAGACATACAAAGGGGATTCAGCATCTGCAGAATGTGCCAGGCGAGATCGACGAGATATATGTGGCGGAAGACATGTTGAGTTGGGGCACTCGATCAGAACTGTAGCAGGAGTTTGTAGATTTCTACCGAAACTGCCTTGCCGAGGGACCTGTCTAATCAAACGTGACCAAACAGATAATAAAAAAAATATACATCGGAGAAAGCATATGAAAAAACAGGAAAGAGTCATAATGATACAGGAACTCGAAGATTCACTTGCAGAGCTTGAGGCCCTTGTTCGCGCGGAGATTTTTAAGGCAGATCAAAACGCAAACGAACATCGGGCACCGCAGTCTTACCGTGATGACATGCAAGGCTATAGTCGGGGTGTCTCAATTTTTGGCCTTAAGGTGATCAAAGTGATCAGAGAACGTTTCTGTACTGATAAATAGTTTTGAGCTTTCCTCTAAGTCATAAGATACTACTGAGAAAACAAACTTATTCACCCATGAAAACAGGTTTCAGGGCAGGTCTGGGGCCATATTGACATGTTTCTGGTAAAGTGAAATTCCACTACTATGCATATTATAACAAACATCGTAATAGCGATGCTCTGCTTGTGTTTTTTTGACATTTGTCATGCAAGTAACGATGTCGCAATCAAAAGGACTCTTGCCAATTATAGAGTGGAGAGAAGTGACACACGTTCTTCTCTCAGTCAAAAGTTGAGAGTATATGTAAATGTAAATGTGCCGATAAAAACTGTGTAATTATATGTCTCGAAAAATTCAGGGCGGTGCGGGGGGGGAATACAGTATGAAAGAAAGTAATAACGATTTATTGAAAATCTTGGTGATAGAAGATGATAACAGCCGAATCAAATATTTTGATCTCTGGCTATTGCCTGGATTTAGGATTGTCCCGACAACGAGTGCCGGTACAGCACTCGGGCTAATACAACGTGATAAGGGATTTGTATACGCTGGAATCTGTCTTGACCATGACTTGCAAGGACAAACGAAAACGGCGAAAGACTGCGATCTCTCTGGCACAACTGTTGTTAAAAACATCATTCGTTACATGGATAAAAGAATCCCAATACTTGTCCATTCGATGAATCCCACAAGAGCTCCAATTATGGCCAACACATTAAAAACCTCAGGATTTAAGGATGTCCTCAGGATTTCCATGGCAGATCTGACTAAAACCTTATTTCAGGAATGGCTGATAGAGGTACGAGAAAATTGGACTGATGAACAGGAAGATGAATGCGATTTTAGCTTCACATAGTGCATATATTGGTAAAATATAGCGAAGACTGGCACACGAGGTTGTCGAGATGGCAAAATGGCGGTTGTGCTTATGTGGGAAACCTTGGGTAACATTTACCGAGATGACGAAATACAGAGATAAACCAGATTTGCCATACTGAGAGTGTTAGCAAAAACTCTAAAGTTAAAAAAAGATATCCTTAAACGAGGCGCTAAATGGATTGGATAACTGAAAGTATCGCAATAGGTAATTTTCATGATGCACGAGATCCTGAACTGGGGGAGCATGTCGATGCTGTATTATGCCTTAAGGAAGATTGCTGCGATGAAGATGGTGACTATCCGATAGTGCGAAGTGTTCCCCTTAAAGATGGACATGGGAACACGAAAAAATCGCTGGATAAGGCTATGAATTTTATTCATGATACAGTTTCCCATTCGGAAAAGATTCTTGTTCATTGCCATGCAGGTAGATCAAGGTCTGTTTGTATCGTGGCAGCATATCTGGTGAAATTCAGCAGATACTCACCAAATGATGCCTTGGATTTGATAAAGAGCAAACGGGAGATATATCTCTCTGATGGTATTGAAGAGATTTTTCGCTTCATAGGTGTATGAACTTGATAATATTAATGGATGCCCAAATTTGATGTTTGCTTGATTTTACGGAGATGATAGGAAACCACTGATTATTTGCAGCCCGTATTGTACGATATGGCTTTTGGAAATGGTTTGTGCACTTTGACCCGCATACGTGGTCAAAGTGGCCACTCCTTGGAACAACAAGTGACGGGAGGTAATGGCCTCGGATTTTTTTGGACTGGCTAGACAGACAAAGCTAACTCCCCTGATATGGAATGGCGAAGCGTGATCACCTTTGTTGCCTTGCTCAAGCCAGTGAGTTAGCGCGCGATGACACGGTTCTTCGAAGCTATGGTCGGATTCTACCCAATTTGCTTTGCGAAAAAGTCTGGTGATCAATCATTTAACATTGGCATTCAGTCGGGCGGATGGTGGTCAGATAATGAGTGTTACTACGTTTCTCCATTTTTGCATGGCCTCCCTTGATAGAAATATAACTGGCATCAGTGTCTTTGGTCGAAGCAACAACTTACAAAGCGAAAGAGAACTGCAATGAGTAGTAGCTTGGATTGTTGCCCATATTGCGGAAAAGAAGCCTAAGAAGGGATTTATCACAACTGGTTTCCAGTTTATACCTGTCTCAATGACTCATCATTGGGCCGTGGATGGACCGCCTTGCCCTGAATGTGGCTCAGATTACTAAAGTATACAATACATTACACGCTGACTAATTAGTGATTTCTCAGAACGAGAGCTATTGAAAATAATGCAAAAACAAGGAGATATAATATGAAAAAAATTACATTTTTACCAGTTTTACTGGCAATGGTAATGTCTTTCTGCATTGCTGGTACTGTTTTGGCGATGGATTATACGACAACCGTTCATAAAAAGTTTCTGGACTTTAATTATCCCAACGAAGAAAAAATGGTCGGCCTGGAAGTTGTAACCAAATATGAACACCAAGAAGGTAGTCGCAAGAGCGAGGAGGAAGTTAATGCTTTGCATTTACACAAATTCTTGGTTAATGAGCTTAGTAAGCATGGATGGCAGGAAGACAATTTGTTAATTGATGATGTTATTGCCAAAAAAATGGAACTGTTTGTCGGTTACCGCACAAAAGTCTTTGTCTATCAGTGTAAATGGCCAGATTTTCCTTATCGTGGAGAGAATTATCGAGTTTTTTTCGCAGTTCCAATTGACAAGATGGAGAAATGTCTCACTGAGCAGGAAAATCTGCAAAATTAAAAAAATAAAATTACGAGCGCAAACAATCTAAAATTGTGCTTTTGCGATTTCTCAGAATGAGAGTTGTGGGAAGTTAATGAATAGTAATTATTAGACTTTTTGTGTCTCCAATAAAGGTGGTATAATGTTTTCTTAATTTTTCATAAGGTTATCTCAACTCAAGAAATCTTCGAAAGCTCGTTTTCGAAGATTTCTTCACGGTCTTTCGCGACATATCGCTCAAGCCCTTGCCAAAGCCAAGGAGAGAACCTGGTCTCCTCCTTGAATTTCTATTTTTTGGAAAATCATCACGAAAAGCATAGTTATTCGACTCGAACGGCTACCTCGCTCTCTCCGAAATCTGATTTTTTCTTTCGTTTCTTCGCAAGAAGCACTGCGTTTCTTGAACGCCTGACCATTTCGAATTTCTTTCAGACTCCCCTTATGTAGGAATATCTTATTCAAATGCCAAGAAGGAAGTGGAACACATGGCTCAAGTGGAAGACGAGTACTCCCAGAAGTGCTGGGAAATAATTTTTAAAAATGCGCGCTAACTGATGACTCAGCAGCATACAACCTCCATGCTCCAAACAGTGGATGAGGGTTACACTTATTGCAGACTGTTTGAAGGTCGAGATCATATGGTCAGACTATCTTCGTGGGAAAATGGGGCTGCAATAGCTGAATTCATAGATGGTGAGTGGGTTCCCCACGATGATTCATATATGATTGTTCTGGGTGAAGATAGAAAATTTACAGACAACCCATATGTTGATAGGTATCAACGTAATAGCATTTCGGTGTCCCATGAAGTCTGGGTTCATTTCAAAAATACTGTTCCCGAGGAAATACAGAAAATTGTAGAGCGGTTTCGTTACTCTCAGTTGCAGATATTAAAAGCCCTCCGATATTGCCCAGAATTAATTGAATTGGCTCAGTCATGTCTACTCTTGTTCTGGCTTATAGTTCAGTACGCCAAAGCAAATAATCATATTGGAATAAAATTGTGCAGTTTAATTCGGCAAAAAAGGAGGAAAATTCTGACATGTCTTGGCTTTGGCAATAGTGAAACATCCTCTGCTGTCCGATTTTTATCAAAAATAAATATTCCGTTGCTTATAGACGAAGATCTTTTCTGTATTACAGATATTCTTCGATCAGAAGAGAAGTTGATGATGCTTAGGCACTACGAGCTTATTACCAAAACACATCTTATGGCTGTTTCAGATTATTCTCATTTGCTCAAGTATGGTTTTATTCGTAGTGAATTATCCCAAGATATATCTCCTGGGACTTTCAAACGGCTTGCCGACCTTTTCAATGATACCTGTAATATTGGGGAAATACTTCAGAAAGGAAATCTTGAAGATTTTTTCAGAAATTGCAGATCAGGCTGGCATCTTGAAAGATTTCATGATTCTTTAGTTGAAGAGATGGATAAAGAAGAGATCCATAATGAACTAACGAAACGTCTCGCTGTAAAATATGGGAATATAATTTTTCCGCCGCCGCCTGTCCTTGGCAACAAACACATTCGACCTATACTGTCGTTAGCATCTCTAAAAAATGAAGGGAAAATTCTTGAACATTGTATCTTTTCTTTCGCAGAAGAAATTTTTAAAAAAAAATGTTTCTGCTACAAAATATTAAATCCTGAGAGAGGTACACTCCTCATCAATTTAAAAAATGGGACGCCTGTAATTGGCGCAATACATCTTAAAAAAAATAACCCACCATCACCTGAGACCATCAAATCGGTGAATGAATGGTTAGAGATTTTTATGAAAACGATGGTTAGAGAAGAAACACATAACGAATAACTTTTAATTATCCGTTCTATATGTTGTGAAAGGCCTCCAGTCTTGTCCTGCGGATGGGACCTTGCGTGTGTATTTTCAGTATGTGAAGATGCATCTACTGCAATCACGACCTTAAGAAAGGAACCAATGATGATGTTTACATTTTCTAAGAGTCTACTAATTGATGCCGAAAAGGTGGCAGTTGAAATGCTCAAAACAGGCGAAAAAATCAAACCAATTCCTTTTGGAAAAAGAAATGACACACTTTTTGTTTCTGTGACTCAGGATTTTGTTAAAGGTATAGAAGAAATTGTAATTGAAGGTGAAAAAATTTCATCGGTAGTAAAAGGGGATAATGAATGTTAGAAACAACATCATTTTTTCAAAAGAAACTCAAGGAAGCCATCGAACTTTTTAAAGACTCTGGTAAGGATTTCATGAAAATTCCTGGCGCAGAAGGTTTTTTTATAACCTGCGACGACAAAAAAGGTAATAAGGTTATCTATATCGACGAAATTAATGTTGATGGAGTGGATTATTTGGCATTTCAGATGAATCCTCTAAACCTATAAACGACAGTTTGCCGCTAACTTAGGCGGAGGAGGAACGGATGGTTTCGCGGCAGTTAATCAATATTTTGCTGGTAGAGGTGCGGCGATTTTGCCAGAATAAGGGCTACCGCGAGGGGCCGGGAATCAATAACTTCGCCCCCCATGATGCGGTGGCTGCCTTTGGGATGGCCAAGCGTCTAGTGACTGCCGGTTTCGACAGGTATCTGGCGATTGCCCCGGAGGGCCATATCTACGGCTATTTCTTTGAGCGATTGGATGTGCCGGTGCTGTCGGTATTCACCGACTACCCACCGACTCATTGCATAGCTGAAGACGATCTTCGTGTACTCAGGGATCAGCGTGTCCTGTTAATTGAGGATGACGCCATCAGTGGTCGAACCTTACGGTTGGTGTGTGAACACTTGCACCAGTTTTCCCCGAAGTCACTGGGACTGTACCTGGGGCATACAAAAGGGGTACAACATTTACAAAATTTGCCGGACGAGATCGCCGAGGCCGAGGTATACGTGGCTGAAAACTTTTTGAGTTGGGACTGGGACACCCGATCGGAGTTGGAGCGCGAATTTGAAGACTTCTTCCAAAGCAGCCTGGTCAAGGGACTTGGCTAAGCAAATACTGTGTCTGCTCGGGTGGGGTCGGTCGACAATAGTGGAGACCAAATCATTTACGCTGCAAGCAATTTTTCGTAATATTTTTTCTCATAGGCACCCGGTGAAAGATAGCCTAACCTTTTCTGTATCCTTTGCCTGTTGTAAAAGATCTTAATCTTAATATATTCTGTGATGTCTCGAATTGCCTGTTGTCTGGTTTCGTAGAAACGGTGGTAAACAAGCTCGTTTTTCAGCGTACCCCAAAAGCTTTCAATGGGCGCATTGTCGTAGCAGTTACCCTTTCAATTCATTGAAACCTTCATTTCAACCATCCTCATCAGTTCGGGAACTGTTTTATTAGTTGTATTCACACTTCCAGCTTGATATCCTTGTGGTGCATGAAAAGCCTCCGTTTTGGGTGAGAGTACTTTTGAAAGGGCACCCTTCCATTAAAGATACTTTTCTGCTTTAAGTAAATGTTTTAATTATGTATTATTTGAATATCTTCGACACCTTTGACTTGTCCTTGTGAATCTTTTCTCTTGCCCCCATTGTTTATTTTTTAAAAAACTTAATTTCTCCCCGTCTCATGAGATAAATAGCGCGTGGTGAAGTTTAGCCATTTAAACGGACATCTCACGAAGTCCCTTTCTGAAATAGCGCGGCCAAGCAAAACAATTAGAATAAGGAGCTGAAAAATGAAAAAAGTGCTGGGAACTATTGTGCTATTGTCGGTAGTTGCGGTCTGCGTGTTCGGAGGCTGGCAGTTTTACCAAAAACGAAGCAGCATAACCGTTGTCTTTAATGAGGCCAAAGGGTTGCAGCCTGGTGCCCTTGTTCAGATGAGCGGAATCGATATTGGTAAGGTTCGAAACTTAGCACTATCGGGAGAGGGAATCGATGTCAGTATCTGTCTTGATCAGTCAGCAAAAAAGAGGCTTTCTTCAAATTCCCTTTTTGTAATCGATTCAAACCCTAGAGGAGGAAAACCAGCACTGGTTTTAGTCAAAGACGGCGCTCCGGGAGGAATGCCCTTGGTCGCTCAGACCAGAATACAAGGGGTTAACTCTACCATGCTGTGGCAATTAAGCGATTTCTCAAACAAGATTGAGCAAATGATGGATTCGAAACCTGTCCGT
The DNA here is from genome assembly GCA_043826415.1 of Pseudomonadota bacterium. Lineage (GTDB taxonomy): Bacteria > Desulfobacterota > Desulfobulbia > Desulfobulbales > Desulfocapsaceae > UBA2270. Next base: position 3,851 of record JBDRQE010000049.1, on the reverse strand, counting down.
GATTTTGTTAAAAATCTCAATGGACATGAAAAAGAGATGGATGAGGCAATTCGAAATTTTGATAGCGATGCTATGAAGAAGCGGCTGGAAGAGAAGATCCTACAGCTCTCGGAAGAATTTGAACAAGTTCTCCATGAAGCCGACGCTAAGCAGAAGCTCGAACAGATTTCCAGTACCATTACAAGATTAAGTGCTGCCATTTCCAGGATTAGGGATAGCGATGAGGCAAAAAAACTTGGCTTGGCATTGGATGATTTGGGCCGCAGAGTTCAAGCTGAACTTACTGCGAGGAAATAAAATTTTTCGAATGAGAGTCTGATCAATATTTTTTCTGCCATGATTTCGGTGTCAGATCAGGTCTAAACTACTTCAAGTAAGCAGAAACGTGGTCTGTCTCCAAAAAACCCTCTTTTATTTCCATGAGATCAAGTTCGAGACTTGAATTATGGTGTCCGTACTGGCAGAGCAATTTCGTTTACTCTGAACTTTTTCTTGTTTAAGCTAGACTCCCCATCTGATGATGTGGGTTTTGGATGCATATAAAGCATTATGGCATTTTCAGAATCACTGGATGTGGATGACCAGATTGCGCTATAGTTTAGGTTTTTCGGAAAAATTTCTTGATCGCATGCCCTGTTGAATGCTCCATTTCCATAAAGCTCTTTAAGTTCCTGTATGGTTGCCATCCTCCAGTCAGTGTAACCTCCTCCCTTAAAATTCTCACACAAATCTTTTGCTTCAAACCATGTATTACGATCTTCCTTAGAAAGGTTACCCCACATTAAACCAGTTTTTTGATCTACAACTACACGGTCAATATAGGCATGTTTACAGTTGTGCAAAATATACCTTCCATCCTTTGAAATTTTAGTACATTCAATGAGTTGTCCTGTTGTCTTGTCTCGTTGTGACCCATCTGGATATATGACCAGCCTACGTCCATTGCTGTTCCATGGGTCTATTTGTATGTGAGGTCTATTATCATTTGGGGAGTGTGCCCAAACATCTGCCATTACATTTCCTGCCTGCCCGATAATACCTGCCACACCAAGAGCTATCCCTGCTTTCAGTCCGGTTTCAATTATTTTTCTTCGTGTAACCATTGGTTCTCTTCCTCTGAATTTTTGGGTTTGATGATAGTGATTTAACCAGTCAAATACACAGTAATCTTAACATGGATGATATGGAAAACAAGTACTGGAGCTGCTCATCCTGACTATTGGAGGAAAGCTGTAAACAGATCTGTTGCCCGCCTCAGGTCTGTAACGGCATGTCATCAGTATAACCGGCAAGGGGGCTCTTGCGCTTGTTGACCTGAAAGAAAAGTTGATTGCAAATTGATACCAGTAGCTTCCGGTCCAGTCAAAATAGGTCAACGAAGATCAGCGGCCACCGAGAATGGGCTCCACAAAAGCTCGTCGGAGGTGGCCGCTCCTTCTTTACAATCAGTTATTGAATCGTTTCTGACAGGGCGGTCCCACCTCGAAATTTGACTACTTTTTTTTCTTTGGATTTTTTGGACTCCCCACTGCGAATATCCCGATACATTTTGGCAGGGGTTTTGACTGGTGTAAATGTCCCGAACCCCATCAGTCTCACATCCTCTCCTTTCTTGAGTGCCTTAGTAATTGAAGACATGAAGGCCTGAATGATTTTTTGAGCTTCAACCTTGGTGATTCCAGGTGTTTGTGCAATGGTGTTGACAAGTTCAATTTTAGTCATAATTTTGTGCCATAGGAAAGGGTTTTGATTTTGTTGTTGGTTTATGATAACAGATTTTTAGAGGGACATATTATCAAGGTGCCAAGAGGATAGAAAGAGATAACAGAAGGGCGACAACCTCCGACGAGCTTTTTTGGAGACCCATTTCCGGTGACCGTTGTTCTTCGTTGATAGTTTGCCGGAAGTAATGTCGAAAATTGAGGGGAGTATAAATCATGAGTCTTTTAGATGCGATTGATAAATTGCTTGAGCCTATCACCAAGAAGATATTTGCCACCAAGTTTGGAAAGAGTATCAACCTTCTGAGTGGTGAGGAGCTTACAGAACGAAAACGAAGCTGTCCTAATTATGAAGGTCTCCCTGGTAATATATGGTATCCCTCAAATGATGATTAAGATAGGCATCCCACATCCCATTAGTTGAGAAAGGCTTTACTTTACGGGCCGCTGAATCCTCCCTCTGGTTCAGAAGTATCTTCAGGTGCAACAACCTTTTTATTATCAGTTAATTTATTCGCTAAATCTTTGATTCCCTCAGGTATATTAACACCCGTCAAGTTGTCGACTAATGCTCCATTAGGCCCCATCAACTTGGCATCTTGGTGTTCATGGAGCCTCTTCTCAGCTGTAGCATTTACATGGCCTGTAATTTCTCTTGGCCCGACCAATGGTGCATGATTATCACTGGGCTTCCCGCTGAAATCACCAGGGGTAATCCTGGATGTATGACTTGCTGATTCTCCTACTGCTGGCCCTACCTGTCCCTGAATGTTTGAGGCTTGGCCTCCAACCTGCCCACCGGCTGCACCGATAGCAGCACCTACTTGAGCTTTTCCATCACCCCAAGTGTAATTGCCGTTTTTAAGAAACGAATCGACATGCTGATTTAATTGGTCAACACCGGTACTCCCGCCTGTTGCCATGTGATTAAGAGCATCTGTTGCTTTGCGGACATCTTCAGGACTATCTGAACCGTAGCGTTGTGTGGCATAGTGTCCGACGAAGGCGGTAGTCAGATCAGCACCCGTTGTTTCTGTCGAACGCTGCATATCTCTGGCATCATTCATTAACGATGCTGCTTTGGTTGCGCCAATATTGTGAGCCATATTATTGGCAAAAGCAAGACCACTACTACTCCCCATACTTTCCTGTAGAGCCTCAGATCGTGCCTTGGTTATTTCATTACCAATAGCCTCCGATGTTTTCTGGTCCACATCAAAGCTTACTGTCCTGCCATCTTTTCCTGTGGCTGTTACGTCATACCTGCCGCCACCTGTAGCACCGTTCCCCAAAACTTTTAATCCGCCGCTTGCTTCAGCAAAAGCTAAAAGTTTAGCTGTTGTATCTTCACCAACAGTATCCTTAAAGCTGGAGCTTTCATTAACAGCCTTGTTCAATTTCGCTGAAACGGAATTATTCAGGTTTTCACCATAAGTACGGGCCTCGCTGCTGGTCAGGGCGGCGTTCTTTATATAACTCTGCCCATTGGCCCAATTCTCATTGATGGCAAGACTATCTCCAGCCCCCTTGGTTTTTATGTATGCGGCCTGATGTGCCATTGCAGTCGGACTCAGCCCGTTAACGCTGGCCTTTGTCAGTGTTGTGCCACCATTCCCATCTGTTGAATAGGTGGCTTGACCTGATGCCATGTTATCCGTTTGAACACCAACTCCACCTGCCCCGCTGGTAGTGGTCATGCTGGTAGAGCCATCAGCATTCACGGCATTAGTTTTACCCTGAGTTGCTTGCCCAGCTGGGCCAAGAGAAACCGATGCTTGACCGGCTGCTGTCCCCGCCTGTTGGTTGAAGTTCTTTTGCATCTCTGCATAGCCGGCATCCGAAGTCCCTTTTGGGATTTTCCCTGATTGTTCCAATGCTCTTCTGGCGTTCATCGAGGAATTGTACCCACCAACCGGACTATGGACACTATTGAAAGCCTCCGCCGAGGCTTGATTGGAAAACCTATGCTGTGGCATGCCTTCCAAACTTCCTGATGCTTTAAGCTGCTGGCTCATGGCCGATGCTGTCCCTTCCGGGGTTAACAAGGCTCCGGCGGCTCCACCTGCACTACTTACCGCACCGCTCAAGCTCCCTGCCATCATAGCCAGGGCATGACCACCGAATTTAATC
>JBDRQE010000048.1:0-27376 GCA_043826415.1 Pseudomonadota bacterium | reverse complement strand
GATTAAATTCGGTGGTCATGCCCTGGCTATGATGGCAGGGAGCTTGAGCGGTGCGGTAAGTAGTGCAGGTGGAGCCGCCGGAGCCTTGTTAACCCCGGAAGGGACAGCATCGGCCATGAGCCAGCAGCTTAAAGCATCAGGGGGTTTGGAAGGCATGCCCCAGCATAGGTTTTCCAATCAAGCCTCGTCTGAGGCTTTCAATAGTGTCCATAGTCCGGTTGGTGGGTACAATTCCTCGATGAACGCCAGAAGAGCATTGGAACAATCAGGGCAAATCCCCAAAGAGACGTCGGATGCCGGCTATGCAGAGATGCAAAAGAACTTCAACCAACAGGCGGGGACAGCAGGTGGTCAAACATCGGTTTCTCTTGGCCCAGATGGGCAAGAAACCCAGGGTAAAACTAATGCTGTGAATGCAGACGGTTCTTCCAGCATGACCACTACCAGCGGGTCAGGTGGTGTTGGCGTCCAGACGGATAATATGGCATCAGGTCAAGCCATCCATGCTACAGACGGTCATGGTGGCACAAGACTCACTAAGGCAAGCGTCAACGGGCTGAGTCCGATTGCAATGGCACATCAAGCCGCATACATAAAGACAAAAGGGGCTGGAGACAATCTTGCCACCAATGAGAATTGGGCCAATGGGCAGAGTTACATTAAGAATGCTGCCCTGACCAGCAGCGAGGCCCGTACTTATGGTGAAAACCTTAATAATTCCGTGTCTGCGAAATTGAACAAGACTGTTAATAGTGGCTCCAGCTTTAAGGATAGTGTTGGTGAAGATACAACAGCCAGGCTTAATGCTTTTGCAGAAGCAAGCGGTGGTTTACAAATTTTAGGGACCGGCGCTAAAGGTGGCGGCAGGTATGACGTAACAGCTCAAGGGAAAGATGGTAAAACAGTGAACTTTGAAGTGGACCAGAAAACATCGGAGGCTATTGGCAATGAAATCACCAAGGCACGCTCTGAGGCATTACAGGAAAGCATGGGAAGTAGCAGCGGTCTTGCTTTTGCAAATAATTTGGCACACAATATTGGCGCAACCAAAGCATCAACGCTTATAAATGATGCCAGGGATATGCAGCGTTCGACAGAAACAACGGGAGCTGACCTGAGTACCGCCTTCGTTGGACACTATGCCACACAACGCTACGGTTCAGATAGTCCTGAGAATGTCCGCAAGGCGACTGATGCTCTTAATCACATGGCAACAGGTGGGAGTGCTGGTGTTGACCAATTGAATCAGCACATCAATTCGTTTCTTAAAAATGGTGACTTCAATTGGGGTAATGGAAAGGATCAGGTCGGTGCTGCCATTGGTGCAGCCGGTGGGCAGGTTGGAGGGCAAGTCTCAAACATCCAGGGAGAGGTTGGGCCGGCAGTAGGAGAATCAGCAAGTCATACGTCCAGGATTACTCCTGGTGATTTCATCGGTAAGTCTGCTGTTAATCGTCCCCCATTGGTCGGGCCAGGAGAAATTACAGGGCATGTTAATGCTACAGCAGATGAAAGGCTCCATGAACACCAAGATGCTAAGTTGATGGGGCCTAATGGAGCATTAGTTGATAATTTGACTGGTGTGAATATACCTGCAGGAAGCAAAGATTTAGCGAATAACTTAACTGATAACAAAAAGGTTGTTACACCTGAAGATACTTCTGAACCAGAGGAAGGATTCAGTGGCCCGTAAAGTATTCCTTGAATTACCGGGTGCCTATCTTACTCATCATCATGCATATCAATCCATGATTGATGGAAATCAGTTCCAGATAAAGAGGAATAAGAAGCATCAGAATTTATATTTGGACGATCAGCAAAAAGCTCTTCAGCTGTCATGGGTCTGATGCTTTTTCCAAGATTGGTGGCAAATATCCGTTGAGTAATAGGCTCAAGCAACTTATCAATCGCACCTAAAAGACCCATTATTTTCTCTCCTTACAATTTTCGTAAAGTAAAAACGCCTCTCATAAAATCTATTATCACGAATCAATAACAAAATCAAAACCCTTTCTATGGTGATAGAAATATGAATAATAAAGAACTTGTCAATGCCGTTGCGAAAACACCTTGAATCACTGGAACTCAAGCTGAAAAGATCATCCAGATTTTCATGGCCTCGATTACCAAGGCATTTTCCAAGGATGAGAAGGTGACCTTAATGGGTTTCGGGTAACTTCAAACTGTCAAGACCAAGCCCAGTTCATCATGATACTAATGCAGGTTAAAAAATGGGACCCAATGCTCATTCCTGCTCAAACCACGTTCGGCCGTTGATCTCCAATCGTCGAGACACAATACAGTGGCAGGAATTGGAGTTTCTGGTCAGGTAATTTATTGCTTGTACCGCTATAAAGGACCAGTCCCTGCGGGCAATTATGATATTTTTCAAGCATCAAGTGCAGACTTCGCAAACTCCCACTAGCTCCCGATTTAACCTCTACCGGGTAAATATTGCCTTGCCGAACAACAAGAAAATCTACTTCTGCACTACTACCACGGGCCTCCCGAGCCCAATAAAATAACTCTGAACTATGCCAGGCCAGTAGTTCCTGGGCAACAAATTGTTCCGCAAGTTTTCCACGGTACATCGCCAGAAGATTTTCCTGCTGCAATTCAAGCTCAACCGACACCTGACAGAGTCTCTGCATAAGACCTATGTCGAGCATAGATGCCTTGAATTTTTTGGGATTGGCTGTTGCGCCTAATGGCAAACCACTTGGATCACAGGCCGGTATTTTATGAATGACCTTCGCCTTGACCAGCAGATCAAACGCTTTGCGATTCATCTGGCTTGAATGCCCATCATTAAGACGGGTATACTTTAATTGTTCCCCAATACTTTTTGCCACACTCAAAAAAACTGCATCCAGGCAGATCGTATTGATATGAGGGGTGTATTTGGAAAAGTCATCGCGATATGAATCCAAGATTTCTGATTGAACTTGAAAGGTTTCAACCATGGAACCAGTGTCACGATAGGTCTTGACACATTCAGGCATGCCGCCAACAAAGAAATAGATTCGCAATTCCCTGAGAATGATTTCCTGGATAGTCCCTGCAATGTCATCTGGCTGATTCAGAGTGTATTCAGCCATCTGCTCCTTGTCCATTGCCAGAAGATATTCGTAAAATGTCATCGGATGCATATGCAGATACTGAACGCGACCAACGGGAATTGATATTTCGCCGAAGGCAAACTCCAACAATGAACCGGCTGCTATGACATGGAGTTCCGGCATCTCTTCATAAAAGTAGCGTAATGCCATTAGTGCTCGCGGACAGGCCTGAATCTCATCAAAGAAAAGAAGGGTCTCACCGGGTATGATTCGACCAGTTGTCAATTCCAGAAGGTTCAGTATCGATTGAGGCTCAAGATTCTCAGCGAAATGAGGGTGAATATCGCGACGTTTTTCCAGATCTATTTTGACAAAACTATTAAATTGTTTTGCCAGAACATTCTCCACAAGCCATGTTTTCCCAACCTGGCGCGCCCCACGAATTATCAACGGCTTTCGACGCGGCGCGTCTTTCCAATCTGCAATTTGTTTTTCAGCCAATCGTTGCATGCAATATTCTTCCTTATTCAGACTTGTAGTACAGAGTGCACATCAAACTACAACTGCATACTACCTCCGCCAATGATAAAAAGTCAAGGGTCTTTAAACTTTTTCAAAGTCATAAGTCAAGGGTGTTTACCTTTTTGTTACCAGAAAGCAACCATCAAGCCCTGTTTCTTGTCAGAAAAGATTAAATAGCTGACGGTAAAGAAGGACGGCCCTTTCCGACGAGCCTTTTTGAGAGGCACATTCTCAATTGCCGTTGATCTTCATTGAGGCTTCGGTGGGTAATTATAGATTGTTTTAATTATTTTTTAATATTATTTAATACTGACAATGAGTTTTGTCCGCACTCCTTTTTTCTGCAACCTGACAGATAGGCGGTGGGCAAACTTCCCAAGATGCATGGACAGATTGAATCAATATGATATTTTGACTCCCGGTCTCAGAGATACAGAATAGGTTTTATCAACTGTTGCGCCTACGAGAAACCCTTGCACTCCATCAAAGCACTACCGTACCTTATATCCCCTGATGCACGATGGAATCACGCGCAATTGTTGATAAAACCTATTCTGTTTATACGTAACAAATACGAAACCGAAAGTATGTTATAATTTGGTCATCAACATCCTGTTTTTTCTACAAAGGAATAGGATTATTCTACATCCCTCTCTTCCACGTCAATCATCTCCATTATTTCGGCCTGAAACGCTCCCTCCTGAATAAGCTTTAATGCAATGGCTTGGCATATTTCACCAGCAAGTCATCAACATTACCAAAAGCCACGTTTACCTTAATTTCACCATCCTTTGAAGATTCCATGATTAATGCCGCCTGATTATCTTTTAGTTCCATCGTTTAATGCTCCGTTAGCTCAGCTTTGTATAATATCTCTTCTTTATAAATTTCTATTGATGAACCTGTTTCTAAGGAGAATCCTTTCGGTGATTTTGTCATTACGATAGCAAAAATCTCACCATCATCAATATGCTCAATTTTCACATTAATATGCCCACCATCAATACGCATATTCTTGCCTTTCCCTATCCCGAAAAAGACACAAATAGTAATAACATCGTCAACTTGAATGTCTTTAATATTTACACCAGGATACTCTGGCAACTCTGGGGGATAATAACCTGTAATCTTGGCATTATTGAGACTGTAGATATGATAAACGTCTTCTTTGATATCATTTAGAAAGGCTGGATTATTCTTTCTGGAGGGAAATTTTATGATGGTCATTTATTTTTTCCAGCATTCACAGCTTCTCTTAAATCCTTCCGGACCTTGAAGAATGGAAGTTTCTTTGGCATTTTTTACGAATTCAGCGATTTTTTTCTCAATCTCGACAAATCCCATGCGATCGGCCCGCCGCAATACCGGAACAACCAGCCCCGTGCCGCCGATCGCCACCCAGAACGTGGATTACTGTTTTTATTTCACTCAATAGTATTTTTTGCAAAGCCACTTACCCGGTACTTTTCGAAACACATTGCCGTAGTCCTGTAAACGATATGGGCAAACTTGGTATATGGCATGTAGAGGAAAAGCATCAGAACCGAGACAAGATGCAAGAAATAAACAAAATACCCTAAAGTCGGCATTCCAACCCAGCGCAGCAATTCTGCACCGAGACCTGTAACTCCAACGGCAGTTATTTCCCAAATAAGAAACCAATCATAAAATGTCCAGCTCGCCTTCCCTCTTTGCTCAAGTTTTAGGCGATTACTCCAGAGAACCCAGACACCATAAAGCAAAGCAATTGCGGAAATATTTGCCAGAGTTTTGAAAGGATCCGTCAACGGCAACGGGCCATGAAAGGAAGGCCAAATAAGGCCCATAAGATCCTGCCTGAACGCCGACCAACAAGTGAGGATAAAAGCACCGATAAAACCCAGGACCAGTGGTAGATGTCCCTTAACTCTGTCTGTGTTAGCAGTGCACTCACGGAACCGAGTATGCTTAATTATTTCAACGAGTGAAGGCCAGATAAATTCATTGAAAAATATAAAAACAGAGGGCCTGTATTCAATTTTCATATTGGCCCTTTTGCTCATTCGCCGCCACATTGCATGAATGCCTCTATAAACTGAATATACAGCTAAGCCTGCAGCGGGCACCATAATAGACACAATAAAAAAGGTATTCTTCGGGTACCACTTAAAATCCCAGTGCCCAAAAAACTGGGTATAGCCGTTACGAGCAAAGACATCAACAGATGGAATATGCATTGCACCTGACAGCAGCCAAAGGACCAAAATGATAACTGCAGGGGCACCAATCAAAACCGGCAGATTCTTTACGCACGTTGCCAGCCGTGCAAGCCCAGCGGGCCAGCCATAAAACGTGTACAAATAAGCGCGAATCGCACCGAGAACTTCAGCAGGTTTTGCGCCGCGCGGACATATCTCTGTGCAATCCCCGCATTGATGACATAAAAAAACTTCTGGATCATCAAACAAGCGCTCTTTCATTCCCCACTGTGCCCAAATCATTTCTTTTCTTGGGAAAGGATGCTGATCTGATGACAGAGGACAGGCAACAGAACAAGAGCCACATTGATAACACTTCTTCAAAGTGTCGCCCCCTGTCTCTTTCAGAAATTTTATTAATTTCATATCTGGGTCAATACTCATGATAGCCTCCAATAAAATCATCTATGATAATTGTTATCATGCAATCATTTGTTGATTCCGCAGTCAATGAAGGAGAAAAACAGGGTGCTGTCACTGTCTTCCATCACCCTGTTTCCCGACCCTTTTCACACCTCATTCTTTAGAAATACACTGAGCTGGACATGAAGCTATCGCCTCATCGACACAATCTTCTCCAGCATCTGCATCGTCAAGGACATAAGCTTTTCCTGCATCGTCATCAAAGGCAAATACTGCGGGACAACTTTCTACACAAGCCTCACAGCCGATACATTCTTCTTGATCAATTTCAACTTTCTCAGACATGGTATTTTCCTTATGGTATTTTAATAATTATTCCGTCACATGGTTCAATTCAAATGGGTTGTACTACCTCTTTATCTATTCATCAGATTGGTGGTGCTATCGTCACCAGGATTCTCATTTGAGTTTTTGCTCTTACTCCGTGGGGTTCTCGGATCTGCGAGATGAGAATATCTCCCTGTTTGGCAGCTATTTTAGTGTCTCCATCACCCAGAAAAAACCCCTCTCCTTCTAACACTTGAATTGACAGCTCACCATCCAGGTCATGTGAGTGAACTGGAAAGGTAACTCCTTCATCGAGGTTAAAATTGACAATTTTAAAGCTTGTTGAGTCTTCTACCAGGAAGTATCTTTTCATAGCTCCGGGAGTGAATTCTTTAGTGTCTTGTAGTTTCAAAACCTTCATTGAGCCTCCTTAAATTGTTTATATCAATCAATTTCAATTTCGACTATTGCTTCTCCAGCCCAACAATGGACCCTTTACACTACCGGAGCGCTATCTTTTAGGCCAATGGATTGAGATCACGCTTCAGAAAGGACAATACCGCTGCCAGTACAATGGGGAAAACCCCACAGAGGAGAAAAACAAGATCGCCCACAATCCGAATCCACTCCATGGTATGGAAAGTGCCAGACATGATGAAAGAAAAACTCCGGGCATGCCAGTAACCGTTTGTGAGTACATCCCAAAGCTGGAGGACACCGGCAGGGAATAGATCAAGTACCACCATCAAAGCAAGACCGATATTGAGCCCCCAGTAGCCAATTTTTACGAAGTTCTCGGTGTTGGCCCACACCTTATCGCTTTGCATAGATCGCATGCAGAAGACCAGCACCCCGAGAGCCAGCATACCAAATACTCCGAACATGGCCGCATGGCCATGATTTGCTGTCAGTGTTGTTCCCATTTCAAAGTACGACACTATGGGGGTATTGATAAGGAACCCGAAAATCCCGGCTCCCACAAAGTTCCAGACACCTACCGCGATGAAGAAGTAGATGGCCCATTTCTGCTTAGAGGCCATATCGGCGCCGTCAACCAGTTGATTTCTCTTGCGAAGCTTTATGAATCCTGAAGCATCCAATGTGAGCAGGGTAAGAGGCACGACCTCAAGAGCAGAGAAACACGAAGCAAGCCCCATGTTCAAAACGCCCTGGCCAGTGAAATACCAGTGGTGCCCCGTGCCGACAATTCCGCCAATGAGAAAAAGAATGGCATCCAGGTAGACAAGACGAGTAGCGGAGCGGGCACTTACAATGCCCATATAACGGAACATAATAGCCACGAGTACCGTGGCAAAAAGTTCAAAGAACCCTTCTACCCAGAGATGGATAATCCAGAAACGCCAGTTATCGATAATGGCAAAGTTGCTGTGTGGCCCATAGAACATGGCGGGAACGTAGAAAAGAGGAATGGCTGCTGCTGCGTATAGAAAAAGAGCAGACAGGTCCGATTTGCCCTCCGTGGCAATGGCCGGGCGAAGAGCTCTGAACATGAGAAAGAGCCAGAAGATCAGCGCAGCCGCAAGAAGAATTTGCCAGAAACGCCCCAGGTCAAGGTACTCGGAACCTTGGCTACCCAACCAGAACCACAGCGGGCCCAGCTTGTCATTGATACCAAGCCACTCGCCTCCAAGGCTGCCGAGCACCACTACGAGAAGGGCGATAAAGAGCAGGTCAACACCAAGTTTCTGCCCTTTTGGCTCTTGCCCTCCAACCCATGGAGCGAGAAAAAGCCCTCCTGCGACCCACGCGGTAGCTATCCAGAATATGACCAGTTGAAGGTGGAAGGTTCTCAGCAGATTATAAGGGAATAAATTGAGAATAAAATGCAAGCCATAGAAACCGTACGGTTCCACCCGGTAATGGGCCAAACCACCACCGACCAAGGTCTGCAGCAGGAATAAGAGAGCAACAATGAGGAAGTACTTGCCTGTTCCCCATTGACTGGGAGTGAGTGTCCACGAACGAGGGGGTGATGGCAATAGTTTGAAATCATCTTTATCACCTTCCCATCCCAGAAAGTGAAATTTTCCAAAGATGAGCAATACCAGACCAAGCCCACTGAGCAGCGTGACAAGGCTGATGGCACTCCAGATGTATGCCTGGCTCGATGGATGGTTGCCGACGAGCGGCTCGTAGGGCCAGTTATTGGTGTAGGTGTAGTCCTTATTGGGACGATTTGTCACGGTAGCCCAGGTTGCCCAGGCAAAATAAGCGGTCAGATTCTTTAATTCTTCAGGGTTGTTGATATAATTAGCAGGAAGCCCCGGCGCCCTGTTCTCTTTGGTGAAGAACTCCGTCCAATAAGAAAACAGCTCCTGGTAGGCAGTCGCTTCGCCGGGAAAGAAGGTCAACTGGCCGGTGACAGCATCGTAGCGATTGGTCTTCAGCTCCGTTTTCAATTCCTGTGAGACAAACGCCTTTTGTTCAGGGGTAAGATCGTTATAAGAATTGCTGAATTTGTTTCGCGCTATGACTCCTTGGACAATCTCGGCTTCCCTGTGCAGATATTCAGCTGTGTAATCTGGTCCCAGATATGCCCCGTGTCCCCAGAGAGTGCCGTGTTCCATGAGGGCGTATTTTAAAAATACATCCTGCCCTGCATCAATGTTCTGTTTGGTAAATAAGACATCGCCTTTCTCATCGACAACTTTTTTGGGAATGGGTGGCGCGTTTGTATAGGTAATTACGGTCAGGACACTGAGGGTAGAAAACCCGAAAATCATGACGATGATGGTCGCATGCCGCCACCAGTGGGATAAGATACTTTTCTGTGAGATCTGTGCCATTTGAATTCCTCCTTGAGCAATCTACGACATCAGTTTATTCCCTACCAGTTTCCCGCAAATAGGCTTCAATAGCCTTCTCCGTGTGATAGGGCCAAAATTTTCAGGTGAACCGCCAGATCGGCTGCCATCTTATCAAAAATGGCGGCGATCTGGATTAACTCAGGATAATGAGTGCCATGGACCTCGGCAATATTAAGGGCATATGCCGTAATCTGTCCGGTATTCTTCTTGATATTGGAAATGTGGCCGTTCTATTAGAAAGATGACATATACTCAAGGAATCGATCCATATTCCCGTTGATCCCGGCAAGTTTCTCGATACCTTCAATAATCTCATGCTCCGTCTGGATCGAGGGTCCCTGCACAAGTTCATTCCGGCAATTTTGTATCAATGGCATCGCACTCTCGAAGGTTGTCTCAAGATGGAATTGCAACCCTAGGGCCCTGTCTTTATAGAGGAAGGCCTGATTGCGGCAGGCATTGCTGAAATACAGATGAACCGCATTGCCGGGAAGCTCGAAGGTGTCACCATGCCAGTGAAAAACTGGCTGATTTTCCGGAAGAATACCCATAAATCCTTCAGGGATGGCATTGGTCCTTGTTTTACCGGAAACCAACCGATCTTCTTCTGCACTATCCGCTTTGGGAAACGGCTTAAATGACAAGGGACAGTTCCTCCTGCAAAGTGAGAGTGAAAGAAGTTCCTTTGGTTTTTCTTAATTCTCCTCATCATCATAAAAACGAAAGTTGATTCATTTAATCACAGGTGAAATATTTTTAACAGAAATTTTGGGGAAAGAATTAAGAGGATACCAGTGGCAAACTTAACCTTTTAAGTACAACTGCAGGGTGAACCTTATTCCTGACAGGATTTCACTCCGAGCGAGCAGATTAGCAGCCCATAGAATTTGGGCCAAAATTTAGAGGAAAATGTAGAAACCTTAAACCAGTGAAGGGCTCAGCCTAGCTCATGTTCGATCTGGCAATCTTAATCTCGATGCTTTTTCCTAATCTAAAGATTCTGTATTTCCTAACAGAACTGTAAGTGAAAATTTGAAGAAGGCGGTAATAGCTTTTGATCATTTTCATGTGATCAAAATGATGAATGAAAAAATATCCAACTTCAGGAGAAAACTGCATACTGTCACAATAAATAAATTGCGATTAAGGAACTGGCAATAACAATGCGGAGTAAAAAATAATAGCCTTGTCTTTTTTTCGCTTACCTGCAGTTTTGACATATCCATTTGCTCAGAATAATAATCTTGACAAAATCGCTAATCGCCATACATTAAAGGTAGTAATCAATTACTATCTTTAATGGAGGTTATATGAGTACCATTGTTAAACATCTTCCGGCCGATAAGCGTCGCGAGGTAACAATTGCAGCTGTGATCGAGTTAGCAGCAGAACAAAATCCGACTGATATTACTACAGCTGCTATTGCCACCCGGATGGGCTTGACCCAGGGCGCCCTGTTTCGACATTTTCCCAACAAGACTGCGATACTCCAGGCTGTAATGACCTGGGTATCCACCAGGCTAATGGCCAAGTTGGACAAAGCTGCACAAGGGGCAACATCACCCCTCGCTGCTCTTGAAGCCATGTTTATGGCCCATGTAGAGTTTGTCGCCATGCACCCGGGTGTTCCTCGTTTACTTTTTGGTGAGCTCCAGCGTGCTGAAAAAACGGCATCCAAGAGCATAGTGCAGGCGCTCATAAAACGTTATAGCGAGCGATTGTCTCGGGTGATCGAAGAAGGAAAAGCTCGGAAAGAACTTGATGCCCACCTCGATACGGAGGCTGCTGCCACTCTCTTTATCGGTACGATCCAAGGCTTGGTGATGCAATCGCTCTTGTCCGGCGATGTGGGCCACATCCGCCATAATGCGGCGCGGGTTTTTGCCATCTACCATCGAGGTATAAGGAGCACGCAATGAAAAGTCTACCTCTACAAAGACGCACCCTGATGCTATTGGTGGTACTTCTGCCCCTCTTGGCTCTCTTTATCTATGTCGCCCTCCGTTCAGGGCCGCTTGCACCGGTACCCGTAACGGTGACCACCGTGGAGAACCGCTCCATTGCTCCTGCTCTCTTTGGAATTGGCACCGTCGAGGCACAATACACCTTCAAGATCGGCCCCACTTTTGCTGGCCGGGTCAAACGCCTGGATGTGCATGTGGGAGATCTGGTCAAGCCAGGGCAGGTGCTTGGCGAAATGGACCCGGTTGATCTTGACGAGCGAATCCGGGCCCAGGAAGCCGCACTTAAACGCGCCAAGGCGCTGCTGAGTGAAGCCCAGTCACGTCAGGTTTATGCGCAAACGCAAGCCCGGCGTTATGAACAATTACTGGCAGTTCGCTCGACAAGTGAGGAGATCGTTGCCACCAAAAAGCATGAGCTGCAGGTAACCGAGGCTGGCCTGAACGCGGCGCGTGAAGAGCTCTCTCGTAGCCAAGCCGACCGCGAGGCATTGGTCGCGCAGCGCAACAACCTGAAGCTTGTCGCCCCGGTCGACGGCCTAGTTACCGTGCGCGATGCAGACCCCGGCACCACGGTTGTGGCCGGCCAGGCTGTGGTGGAGTTGATCGATCCGAAGAGCCTGTGGATCAATGTGCGCTTCGATCAGATTCATACGCGCGGGCTTGCTGCCAACTTACCGGCCAATATCGTATTGCGCTCGCAGGCAGTCGAGTTACGGATGGGTCGAGTGTTGCGGGTAGATCCCTTGGCCGACGCAGTGACCGAGGAAACGCTGGCCAAGGTTGAGTTTGATCACCTTCCCGAGCCGCTGCCGCCAGTCGGCGAACTGGCTGAAGTCACCGTCACCTTGCCAACGCTTCCGGCTGCGCCCGTCATGATTAATGCCGCAATCCAGCGCATTGATGGCAAATTGGGCGTGTGGCAGGTCATGAATGGCGATCTGCACTTCACACCGGTCTTGTTGGGTGCCGCCGACCTGGATGGTCATGTGCAGATCCGCGAAGGGCTGAAGGTCGGAGACCAAGTGGTGGCCTATAGCACAAAAGCATTAAAAGCACGCACCCGAATTAACGTGGTTGAACATTTGCCGGGAGTGAAGTGATGATCAGCCTGGCTGGACGCGATATCATGCACGCCTGGGGCAAGTTCGTCTTTACCGGCGTGGGCCTTGGGCTGCTGATTGGTATAACCCTGTCCATGGCCGGCATTTACCGCGGCATGGTGGATGACGCCAAGGTGCTGCTCGACAACAGCAGCGCTGATCTCTGGGTGGTGCAAAAAGACACCCTCGGCCCCTATGCTGAACCGTCGAGTATCTATGACGATACCTGGCGTTCCATCCGCGGCATGCCAGGGGTCGCCCGGACGGCCAACGTTACCTATCTTACCATGCAGGTGCGTCAAGGCGAGCGCGATGTGCGTACGATGGTTACGGGCGTCACAGCAGGCGAGCCCGGCACGCCCGGCTGGCCGCCGTATCTTGTCGCCGGTCGCCAGATCACCCGTGGCCATTATGAGGCTGTGGCTGATATCGCCTCAGGGTTTGCGCTTGGTGACCGCCTCCAGATTCGCCGCAATCACTATACCGTGGTCGGTCTGACTCGGCGGATGGTCTCTTCCGGCGGCGACCCCATGGTCTTCATACCCCTTAAGGATGCTCAGGAGGCCCAGTTTCTCAAGGACAATGACGCCATCCATCAGCAGCAACGCCGCACTGCCGCCAATCCGGCATTCAACCGGCCGCAAGTCCCGGGGTTACTTGATGCCGTCATCGCCTCGCAAAGCATTAATCCTTACGTCAACGCGGTACTGGTGCAGATAGAATCGGGCCATCGCGCTGAGGATGTGGCGGAATCGATCCGCCGCTGGAAGCGGCTGACCGTCTACACGCGCAGCCAGATGGAGGAGATCCTCGTCGGTAAGCTGATCGCCACTGCGGCAAAACAGATATTCATGTTTCTGGTGATTCTTTCGGTTGTCAGCTCAGCCATTGTCGCCTTCATCATCTACACTCTGACCCTTGGCAAGATCCGCGAGATTGCCGTGCTCAAGCTGATCGGCACCAAAAACCGAACCATTGTCGCCCTTATCATGCAACAGTCCATTGCCCTGGGTGTAATCGGATTTGTGGTGGGCAAGATTACGGCCACCCTGCTGATGGCACCGATCTTTCCAAAATATGTACTACTCGAGCCCCTGGACTCCATTATCGGCTTCTTTGCCGTGATGGTAATCTGCATACTGGCGAGCATCATCGCCATTCGTGCCGCTCTCAAGGTCGATCCGGCCGAAGCAATAGGAGGTTGACATGATGGGCAAAGGTATTCTTATCGAAGGGTTAAAAAAACGCTATGGTAGTGGCGACACCGCAGTCGATGCCTTGAAAGGGGTAGACATGCAGGTGGCCCCGGGTGAGGTGGTCGGGCTGGTAGGACCTTCAGGATCCGGTAAAAGTACGCTGCTCAAAGCTCTGGGGGCGGTGATCGAGCCCACTGGAGGGCGCATGACCCTTGGTGGCGAGGTGATTTATGACAACGGATGGAAGGTGAAAGACCTGCGTGCCCTGCGGCGCGATAAAATCGGTTTCATCTTTCAGGCTCCTTACCTCATCCCCTTCCTCGATGTTACCGACAACGTCGCTCTGCTGCCCATGCTGGCCGGAATACCTAATGCTGAGGCCCGCAAGCGAGCAGTAGAGCTGTTTAAAGCACTCGATGTCGAGCCGCGCGCCAAGGCCATGCCCTCACAGCTCTCCGGTGGAGAACAACAGAGAGTGGCCATCGCCCGTGGTCTGGTCAATCGTCCGCCGGTGATCCTCGCCGATGAGCCCACGGCACCGCTCGACAGCGAACGCGCCCTGGCGGTGATTCGGATGCTGAACGAGATGGCACGTAAATTTGAGACCGCCATCATCGTTGTCACCCACGACGAAAAGATTATCCCGACCTTCAAGCGCATCTATCACATTCGCGATGGCGTAACGTACGAAGAAGCAGGTGAGGGGCGGAGTTTTGATTGAGTTGTATATCCGAGCTGTTTCAATAAACATGTTGGCTGGTGAAGCATGAATCGCAAGAAGTTCAGTGTGTCGGTTACGACTCATTATTTTGTTGATCGACTCGATAAATAAAGGAGTTTTTCATGTTCAGATATTGGCATACACATAGACAAAGATGGAGTGTTCGTTCTGACGCTGGCACTCACAGGTATCACCATATTTTCGGTAGAGCAGATATTTCACTGCTGTTGCAGGGGGAAAGGAAATGATGAGAACACTACTTGAACAGCAACATCGATGGCGGATCTGGGTAATTTCTCTGGTCGCGATCGGCTTCGGCCTGTTGACCATCAAGGAAGGTGGCACGATTCTGTTCGGTGGCAAAACAGTGCAAGCGGAAGCCGGAAACTATGTGGCGTTCGTGCTCTGGTTTAACTTTCTCGCAGGTTTCGCCTATGTCATCGCCGGGATCGGGCTGTGGATGCTGCAACCCTGGGCGGTGTGGCTGGCCATTACTATCGCCGCGGCCACGTCACTCACTTTTGCCGCCTTTGGCATGCACGTGGCTTTCGGCGGTGCCTACATGCAGCGCACGGTGATAGCTATGAGTCTACGCACCTTGGTGTGGGCAGCGATAGCAACTATCGCCCGGCAGCTTATTAAGGTGAGGAAGGCATGAGGCCATGAACGTATCCAGTATGTTAGCCCTCCTGACAGTCGGGTTCACGGTAACCATGACCTCCCATCCGGCATTTACCGAGACGGCTGATACAGCCGTCGAGCCTCTTGTTCTGCGCAAGATCATGCGGGAACTAGGCAAAAACATGCAACACATCTCTGATAGTATAGCGCGCGAAAACTGGGCTCTGATCACGGAGATAGCGCTTCGCATCGCCGACCATCCGAAGCCGCCACTGACGGAGAAAATACGCATTCTCGCCTTCGTCGGCTCTGATGCCGGCAAGTTTAGAGACTATGATGAGAAAACCCACCAAGCTGGACAGAAACTGAGACGAGCGGCTATGCAAGAGGACAGGACTGAGGTAATTTCTGCGTTTGCAACGTTGCAAGAGAGTTGCGTCACCTGCCATCAGAGTTTTCGTAAATCGTTCCAGGAGAATTTCTATGAGCAACGTTAAAACAATCAGTGGTCACATTTCCTTTATGTTCATCCTTGTTGGTCTGCTGGCTGGATGCGCGGTTGGTCCAGATTTTAAGCCCCCGGCAGCACCGGATGTGGCAGCCTACACCACCACCCCATTGCCTTCGCAAACAGTCTCCGCTCCCACACCGTTAGGAGAGTCACAGCGTTTCATTGAGGGCGGCTGGGTCAATTCGCAATGGTGGCATGAACTCCGCTCACCCAAGTTGGATACCCTGATCAATGATGCCTTACAAGCCAGCCCCACATTAGCTAAATCTCAGGCCACTTTGCGTCAGGCACAGGAACTTTATGCCGCGCAGGCCGGCTCAACCCTGTATCCTCAAGTTGATGCCAACCTCGGCGCGCAGCGACAGCGATTCAGCCCCAGCTCATCAGGGCTGACCGGCGATGCCCGTGAATTCGGTCTTTACAACGCTGGAGTCGGTATTAATTACACTCTTGATCTGGCTGGCGGCAATCGGCGCACCTTGGAAGCACTGGCCGCTCGCATCGATTATCAACGCTACCAGCTAGCAGGTGCCCGATCGACCCTGGTGGCCAATATCGTCACCACCGCCGTCACCCAGGCCAATATTTACGGGCAAATACAGGCTACAAAGGACATCCTCCAACTTCAAGAAGAACAACTAAAACTGACTAAAGAGCAAGTACGTCTTGGCCAGTCAGCCCCCGATGAAGTGCTGGCCATACAAACCCCGGTGGAACAGACTCGTGCCACTATTCCACTCCTGTATACTCAGCTTCAGCAGAATGAACACCTTCTTGCCGTGCTCGCCGGCCGGGCGCCAGGCTTGGGAGGATTGCCATCTTTCACATTGGCGGAATTCACTCTGCCAACGGCTCTACCGCTCATCGTCCCCTCTGAGCTGGTTCACAGCCGCCCGGATATTCAGGCAGCCGAGGCCTTACTGCACGTTGCTAATGCAGAATACGGCGTGGCAATCGCCAAGCTCTATCCGCAAGTCAACCTCAGTGCCGACCTTGGCTTGCTGGCCCTAACTACTGACACATTGTTTAGTGGCAGTTCGACAGTTTGGGGCTTGGTTGGGCAATTGACCCAACCTTTATTTAAACCCGGCTTACCAGCGGGAAAACGTGCAGCTTTAGCTGAATTCGATGCAGCGGCAGCAAATTACCAAAATGTCGTCCTCGAAGCCCTACGCAATGTGGCCGATGTGCTCAGGGCCCTGGAAAACAATGCCCAGAGGCTGGCGGCACTGGCTGCCGCCGATGTTGCCGCACAGGGATCCTTTAATTCCGTGCAGCGTCGGTACGAACTGGGTGCAGCCAGTTATGTCCAGCTGCTCATCGCCCAACAGCAGGCGCAACAGACCCGGATAAACTTGATCGAGGCTCAGGCACGACGGCTTGTAGATAGTGCGGCATTGTATCAGGCAATGGGTGGGGATATTTGATCATGACACCTATTGAAAGTGTCAAAAAAAGATAGAGAATTTTGTATTTTTCCCGAAGCATTTGCAAACGGTGGTCAACCATTGAAAATGGGATTTTCTACAGTTTGAACATTGTCTGGATTGACTAGGCAGCATGTCACAGGTGACAACATACTACTTAAGAATCCAGGCATTGGATGGCCGGGCGGTGAGAGACGAACTGGCATGGCAGACCACATCCTACCGCTGCATTTCGCAGCTTCACCGACACCCAAACTGTCTACCAGATACGGCAAAGTTTCTTTCATCCTTTCTTGGTCAATAGAAATCACTCCACTCAAAAAAAATCCTTTCCTTGATCTAGATCAAACAAACATTCCCTGATCTACGATAGAGTATCAAACATAAACGACATATTTGTAATAAGAATTTCACAATGCCCAAAATGTAACATATACTTTATTGAGAACATTTTCATTCACCCCAACCAAGGAGCAAACCATGTACTGCAATCAATGTGAACAAACCGCTAAAGGAATCGCCTGCACCACCATCGGTGTCTGTGGCAAGACTGAGCCTGTAGCCGGCCTTGAAGATCTTCTTACTCATGCAGTCCAGGGCCTTTGCCTGGTGGCTGACGCAGGTCGTAAGGTCGGAGTGATAGATAACGCTGTCGATCGTTTCACCTGTGAGGCAATTTTTTCCTGTCTTACCAATGTCGATTTTGACCCCGCCCGTTTTGGTGTCCTGATCCATAAGGCTGTCACCCTGCGTGAAACCCTGAAAGCCGAGGTTAAAGCCGCTGGCGGCAAGATTGATTTTAGCGCCGCCGCAGCCACCTTTACCCCGGCCGACTCTCTGACCGGTCTGGAAGAGCAAGGCGCCGCCCTGAACTTCATCAACAGCCTGGATGCCAACCCTGACCTGCAATCCCTGAAGCAGATCACCATGTATGGACTGCGCGGCCTTGCCGCCTATACTGACCATGCTGCCATCCTCGGCCAGGAAGATGATGCCGTCTATGCCTATATCCATGAAGCCATGGCTGCACTGACAGGCGACCTGGACCTCAACCAGCTGGTGGCACTCGCCCTCAAATGTGGCGAGGTTAACCTGCGGGCCATGGAACTGTTGGATGCCGGTAATACCGGAACCTACGGTCACCCGGTCCCCACTCCCGTACCGCTTGGTCATATCCCCGGCAAGTGTATCCTGGTCACCGGTCATGACCTCAAAGATCTGGCCATGCTCCTGGAACAGACCAAAGACAAGGGGATCAACATTTATACCCACGGCGAGATGCTGCCCTGCCACGGCTATCCTGAGCTGAAGAAGTACAGCCATTTCTATGGCCATTTCGGCACCGCCTGGCAGAATCAGCAGAAAGAGATGCCTGAATTTCCAGGGGCCATCCTTTTTACCACCAACTGTATCCAGAAACCAAAAGACTCCTATAAGGCCAATGTCTTCACCACCGGCCTGGTTGGTTGGCCGGATGTTGCCCACATCGGCAAGGACAAAGACTTCAGTCCGGTTATCAACCGTGCCCTGGCCCTGCCCGGCTTCACCGACACAGTGGATAAGGGTTCCGTACTCGTGGGTTTTGCCCGCAACACCGTACTCGGCGTGGCCGACAAGGTGATCGAGGCGGTCAAATCCAAGGCCATCCGTCACTTCTTCCTGGTGGGCGGCTGCGATGGTGCCAAACCAGGACGCAACTACTACACCGAGATCGTCGAGCAGATCCCTGGCGACTGCATGATCCTGACGCTCGCCTGCGGCAAGTTCCGCTTCTTTGACAAGCAGCTGGGCGATATCGGCGGCATTCCCCGTCTCCTTGATGTCGGGCAGTGCAATGATGCCTACTCCGCCATCCAGATTGCAGTGGCCCTGGCCGGTGCCTTTGAATGCGGGGTCAATGACCTGCCCTTGTCCATGATTCTTTCCTGGTACGAGCAGAAGGCGGTAGTTATCCTCCTGACCTTGTTCAGTCTGGGAATCAAAAACATCCATCTCGGACCCTCACTGCCGGCCTTCATCACCCCAAATGTGCTGAATGTCCTGGTGGAAAATTTCAACGTCAAACCGGTTTCTACTCCCGAGGCTGATCTGAAAGCCATCCTGGGCTAAGCAACTACCGGCCATTATTCCCCCCAGCAGGACACGGCTCAGATCAGCGTGTCCTGCTTTTCCTGCTAACACAAGAGAGAATCTACAATGAATCAAAAGACCTACAGCGTGGTCCCCGGCCTGAACATGGGTCTGTTTTCCCCCAAAGATCTGGAAGAGATTGTTACCATCATCAATAAATACAATGTCCCTATGACCAAGATCACCTCGGCTCAACGACTGGCTCTGCTTGGTATGGACGAGGAAGAACAGAAGAAGCTCAAAACGGAGCTGCATCCCCTGATCCGGCCGGTGGCCACGAATGGCGTCCATTATGTCCAGGCCTGCCCCGGCTCCCAGTGGTGTAAATTCGGCACCAGTGACTCTCTGGCACTCGGCGCCAGAATTGAACAACTCTCCTTTCCCGAATCCCTGCCCGGCAAGATCAAGGTCGGGATCTCCGGTTGCCGCATGTCCTGTACCGAACCGTATGTCCGGGATGTCGGGATCTTTGCCACAAAAAAAGGCTGGACTCTGGTCTTTGGAGGCAACGGCGGCGGCAATCCACGTCTCGGCGATAAAATAGCAGAAGGTCTCAGCGATGATCAGGTTGTTGACCTGGTGGAAAAATGTCTGACTGTCTATCAACAGAAAGCCAAGTATAAATCACGAAGTGCCCGCTTCATGGAGCGTTTTGGTATTGAGGCGTTCAAAGAGGCGGTCCTGAGCGAATAATTCAGCCCGGAGGGTCTATCATGCAATGCCCTGGACAGGATAACCGATACTGGAATGGTGAGGCAGTCTTTGAACTCGCCTGCCCCCACTGCGGAAATGTTCTGGAATTTTTCAAGGACGACAGTCAACGTACCTGCAAAAAATGCGGACACCGGGTGCTGAACCCCAAGATCGATTTTGGCTGCGCCTCTTACTGCCCTTATGCCGAGCAGTGCATGGGCGCACTGCCCTCTGATCTGCAGAGAGGTCTAGCTGACCTGTTCAAGGATCGACTGGCAATTGCAGTGCGGAAACGATTGCTGGATAATGAGCAGAAATATCTTCTGGTCAGCAAAAGGGCAGAATTTGGCGAAAAACTCTGCCAGGAAGAAGGCGGGAATTTGGCCGCCATTGTCGCCGCCGCCCTGCTGACCGAGCTTGATCACCCTCTGGCTCTGCTGACAGAGCTTGCGGCAGAAGAAACCCTTATCAAGGAGGTGAATACGCTTCTCTCCCGGCAGCCTGCCATAAATGATGAAGAGGCTAAATCAGCCGCCATCTTCCATGACGCCTGTCTCCTGGGCGACATGAGCCTGAGTATGCAGTCAGACTTATCCGCAATATGTCTGACCGCAACGGGAACACAGGAAGCAGAAAAGTTAAAAAAACAGAGCAAGATCTGACCGTAAGAAGCCCCTAATGGATTCAATGCTTCTATTGGGATACATGCAGCAAAATTAAACCAAGCAACAAGGAGGATGCATGCAGTTTCTGAAATCCAGACAAGGATCAGTTACCACTCCCGTTGTGCTTCTGGCGGCAGGAGTGGCTATACTGGCGATTCTGGTCTTCCTGCTGATCGGCCCGCCACGTCTTCTGGCCAAGTCGGAATCCCCGGCATTTTGTGCCAGTTGTCATGTCATGGAGGAACAGTACACGGCCTGGAGTCACGCCGGCGCCCATCGGCGGATCTTGTGCGTGGACTGTCATCTACCCAACGGCGGTCCCATCGGCCATTACTTATGGAAGTCCATTGATGGCATGAAAGATGTTCTGTTTTTTCAAACAGATCATATCCCCGAAAGAATCACCCTCAGCAGTCATGGAACCCAGGTGGTGCAGGCCAACTGTATCCGCTGTCATGAAGAGACCGTGTCCCGCATAGATACCACCCGGCAATGCTGGAAGTGTCATCGCCAACTCCAGCACCGATTAACCGGAACTATTTAACGATCAAGGGAGGAAAAACAGACAATGAATAAAACAAAAAAAGTGGTGTACACGGCGCTGGCATTACTCACGACCCTGGCGCTTGGTACAGGATGCTCGCCGGAGAAACCGACACCGGTGAAAACTGTGGAAATTCCCGATGGCACGATCGATCCTGTTCTGTGGGGCAAGGCCTATCCCGTGGAATATGATATGTGGAAAAAGACCGGCGATCCAACGCCTGTCGGGAAAAGCAAATACAAGAAGGGTAATGACGGCGGGGTGACCTATGACAAGCTCTCAGAATACCCCTTCCTGGCCCTGCTCTTCAATGGCTGGGGATTTGGCGTTGAGTATAATGAACCCCGCGGCCACCTCAACATGCTGAAGGATCAGACTCTGGCAGATCCTTCACGGATCAAGTCCGGTGGTGTCTGTCTGACCTGCAAAACCCCCTATGTTCCTCAACTCGTCAAGAGGATGGGTAAAGATTATTTTTCCGAACCCTACATGAAGGTATTGGCCGAAATCCCCAAAGAGCATCAGGAACTGGGAGTGGCCTGCATCGATTGTCATGACAACAAGGATATGTCGCTCAAGATCTCCCGTGAATTCACTCTGGGCCCTGCCCTAAAAAAATTGGGCGTCGATGAGTCCAAGCTGACCAACCAGGACAAACGGACCCTGGTCTGCGCCCAGTGCCATGTAAGCTACAATATCCCCAAAGACGCCGACATGAAATCACAGGATGTTTTCTTCCCGTGGGACGATAGCCAGTGGGGACATATCCCCGTCGAAAACATCATCAAAAAGATCCGCAGTAACCCGGCCTACGGTGAATGGAAACAGAGCGTCACCGGTTTCAAGCTGGCCTTTATGCGCCATCCTGAGTTTGAGATGTACTCCAACAACAGCGTCCATTGGCAGGCAGGTGTTTCCTGTGCCGACTGCCATATGCCGTATACCCGGGTGGGAAGCCAGAAAGCCTCGGATCACCGGGTCATGAGTCCTTTGAAAAATGACATGAAGGCATGTCAGCAATGCCACACCGAGACCCCGGAATGGCTGAAAGCACAGGTCTTCGCCATCCAGGATCGGGCCGCATCCCTCTTTATCCGCTCCGGCTATGCCACAGCCACGGTGGCCAAGCTTCTGGAGATGACCCACAAGGCCCAGGCCGAAGGAAAGATTATTGATCAGACACTCTACGATCAGGCCAAAGATCATTATATGGAGGCCTTTTACCGGGTACTCTTCTTCGGGGCAGAGAACTCCGTTGGTTTCCATAATCCAACTGAAGCCATGCGCATACTCGGCGATGCCGCTCTCCATGCCGGTCAGGCGGACGCCCTGCTTCGCCAGGCCTTGACGGCCGCTGGAGTTACCGTACCGATCAATATCGATCTGGAGCTGTCCAAATATACAGACAACCGAGGAGTGAAGAAGCTCATGTTCAGGCCGGATCAGGAATTGAAAGATCCCTTCCCGACCAAATAAGCTATATGCCTCTGCCTAATTCTCAGTTAAAGTTATCATTCTGCTTCCAATTACGTATGGACACGGCAGGTTAGCCTATAGGGAAGTGACTGGCGAAAAATTGTCATTACTGTACAAATTGGCGGTTAGCCCGATGACTACTGAGAATAAAGCAGAGGCATAATAAACTATTGGAACAAAAGAATATCATCTTCTGGAGATCAGAGACAATATAAGGATTCGGTCACTGCTTGCGCCGTCACTGGCACCCGTGAAACCGGGCTATTCCTGGCCTGCCTACAAGAGATACGCAAAAAACATTGCTCATTTCTTAACTGCTCCTAGAACTTTCCTTCACATGTACTTTTTCGGCACGGGCAACTTGCCCCTGCCGAAAAATCTTAAATGAGAAAGGCGCAGTTGCCTTCCAAGTAACATCACGGTAAGTAATTGAAGTCGACGTTAAGGTATTAAATCAACGGCGGTGCCAACAAACTTGCCGCGGCAGCACCGCTGCACTTCTCACCGCTTGGTGAATGCAATTGTTAGGGACTTCATATTATTTTTCTAGTGCATCGACGACAGACGTATACTTCTCATGGATCATTTTCTGATCGAAATCCCGGAATTCGGCAAGCATTGCCTTGTCCTCAGCTTCGGAAAAGTACGCACGAGAAGCGGGAAAGAAAACTTTGTCCTCTTTTTCGATATGCTTGGGATAAAAATCCACAAGTGTATGCAGGTGCCTCGTTACATCTCCAAGAGCAGATGAATCACCATTTCGATATCGTGCATTTGCCTCGACTAAAGCTTTTGTTGTAGTCCGTCCGAACAGATGTTCTTCAATTAGTTCATTCATCACTCGTCGATCTACCTTTGACAACCCCTTGTTATTCAACTCCCGAAATAAAATATCTTCTTCTTTCCCGTGGTGGGTACGGTCAGCATAGGTCCGGATGAAGTCAACGGCTGTGTCAACAAACAAAGGATCAATTTTCTGGGTTTCCTCTACCTGCACCAGCCCATCTTTAATTATAGTGAGCATACGTTCAATGAGCCTGTGCTCTATCATGAGTGGTCCGCGTGCTTGCATATTCTGCTCTCCTGTTTATTTATTTCCCAAACAGTGTACTAGGCAGAATGAGCCAATGTTGCGCTAGGCAGATTCGGTCTAGTATTTTCCTTGAATCATGAACCGTCCGTGTTTTTTTTAACATATTCAATGCTAACCTTAACCAGTTAATCAAAAACTGACTTTTATATTTTTCCTAATTCCCCTCATCGTCATAAAAACGAAGGTTGATTTATTCAATCACAGGTGAAATATTTTTAATAGGAATTTTGGGGAAAGTATTAAAAAGATGTCAATGGCAATGTAAACTATTTAAGTAAAACTGCAGGGTGAACCTTATTCTGAGAACCTCTTGATAGGAGAAAGCTTGACTCCCTGAGTCAGAGATAAGTAATGTATTAATATGACCAGTACCACATTGGTTAAAATTGATGTTTCAATCTTAACCCTGTACTCTGAATTAGAGTCAAATGTTTTAGAATAATGCTTGCTGTCGAGTTCCACTATAAAGCCATAAACAGTTAATTGAAAGAGGAGTGTGGGGACCGTTCCCGCTTCTTGATATGACAAAACCTATTGTTTTTTTTATTGATGACGAGCCAAACATCCTTCAAGCTATTTTCCGGATCACTAGGCATGAACAATACCAGGTTGCAACATTCGATGACCCACTGAAAGCCTTGGAAGAAATGGCCACAAAAGATGTTGCCGTTGTTGTTGCAGATCAGCGGATGCCGGTGATGACTGGTTCAGAACTTCTGGAAAAAATAAGGGTTCAATATCCCAATACTGTCAGAATAATGCTATCTGGTGATGCTGAAATAGACTCTATATTATCAGCGATTAACAAAGGTAAAATATTTCATTTTATCAGGAAGCCATGTGGTGATGTTGACTTAAAATCAGCAATCAACGAGGCTATCAAACAAAACTTTTTGATAGTAGAAAATAACAGACTTACCGAACTCACCAACAAACAAAATAAGGAACTTGTTAAACTCAATAAGAATCTTGAAAAGAAGGTCGAACAAAGAACTCGAAAAATCCAGCAAAAAGAATTCCAACTGAAAGAAGCCCTGAAAGGGACTATTTCTGCCATTGCGCTGACTGTCGAAACAAGGGATCCCTATACGGCGGGTCATCAAACCCGAGTGGCTGAACTGGCTTGCGCTATTGCCAAAGAGATGAAGCTTTCTCCCGATCAGACAGAAGGAATTCGCCTGGCCGGGGCAATTCATGACCTGGGTAAAATCTATGTCCCTGCGGAAATATTAAATAGACCAGGAAGACTGACTAATATAGAAAGGGAGTTGATTCATGTCCATCCCCAGGTTGGATTTGATATTCTCAAGGATATTTCCTTTCCCTGGCCCATTGCAGAAATCGTTTATCAGCACCATGAAAGGATGAATGGCAAAGGCTACCCTGTTGGATTACCGGGCGAAGATATTCTTTTAGAGGCACGAATTATAGCTGTAGCTGATGTTGTGGAAGCCATGTCTTCGCACCGTCCATATCGGCCAGCCCCTGGCATTGACTTGGCACTCGAGGAAATTTCTAATAACAGGGATATCCTTTATGATGCCGACGTTGTCAGAGCGTGCCTGAAACTTTTTGCCGATAAGAAAATTACCCTTAACGGGTGGATGGGATAACAGGAACTCGAAGAGGGAATTCATTCGAACTGGGGGGTGATCGAGGACATCCACGGTTTTTTTATAAAGGTTAAGATATATGGATTTTATCGCTATCGCATTTTAATAATAAGCGCTACTGAAAGCCGTAAGCCAATTTTCTCAAAACCTCAGGAAAAGAAGTCTTTTTGCCCCGTTTGTTTTTTTCAAAAGTCGGGTGGGTATAGAGATCAAGATCAGGTCGTATTTTGATTTTTTACCTAATTTTTATGTGTTGCCTTCACTGTCAAGACGGATTGCCTTTTTCCCCATGTCCCTCCCTCTCTATTTTACTCTTACTTGACAAATCTACACATCAACTGAGGCGATAACATATCCATGCGCCAGTCTTTTTCGTACAATCCGGCGCAGCCCCTTTGCCATTCCCTCTTGATCAGCATATCGTTCTGATTGCCCTGGCTTGCCCTTTGTACCGATTCTACCCCAATGACGAGTCAGCTTATAGCCGAACAAATCCTGCATGGCGGTTAAGCGATAAAAAGCCTTCCGGTTTTTAGCTGGTATCACGCACTCCATTTGTATATCGAGATAGCTCATATTTTTTTACTGAACAGCTAATGCCGCATAAAGTGTTGGCCTTGAAATCTCATATTCCCGAGCCAATTTAGATTTAATGGCACCGCTGGCCACCTTGATTTTTATCTCGTCTATCTGCTCGTCTTTCAAGACCCGCATTCTTCCGATCTTGACTCCTTTCTTTTGAGCTTGAGCAATTCCTTCCCTTTGTCGTTCTTTAATCAGATTCCGCTCAAATTCTGCAAAGGCACCCATCATTTGCAACATGAGCTTGTTTATTGGGTTTTCAATGTTTCCAGTGAATGTCAAATTCTCTTTATGAAAAACAACAGAGACACCCTTGCCATTCAGATCGCTGACGATGGTTTGCAGATCAATCAGGTTTCGGGCCAGGCGATCTATTGAATGGACATGAAGCTCGTCACCCTCACGGAGATACTCAAGGCAATCATTCAGGACTGGCCGATTGGTATCTTTGGCACTGGCCTTTTCCTCAAAGATTTTATCAAGAGAAATGTCTAATAATTGCCGGTCGGTATTCTGACCGAAGGAAGAAACTCTGATATATCCAACGCAATGACCTTTCATAATACCTCACAAAAGTTTTCTAAGTAGAAATGATTTGTTTCTACTTAGAACCAAAAACTGTAAAGAAACCTCTAGACCTATCTTTACATAGTGTAAAAGAATCAAAAAAGGACTTTATTTTACACACTATCCTTAATGTTTTTGAGTGTAAAGAAAGGTGTACTTTTCTTTACACCTTCAATACTTCAATTTTATTTATGTGCATCAAAATAGTACCTGAAAACTTCTTCAGCAAAGAATGATTTATTGCCCTTGCAGTTATCGTTGATCGCTTGGATAATATTCTCCGGTAAATAGAAAAGACATTGTTTCTTATTAACCCTGTTTTTGGGCCGCCCTACTTTCTTGCCTTTTTCAATCTCAGCCCTTCCACCAGCAATTATCTCTTCTATGTCTGGAGTTAGTGTTTTCTTGGAAGTTTTTATCATTTTTTAATACTTTATAATAATTTTTAATTTCATTTATTAGCTGATTGTCTGCAATAACTCTTGGTAAAAGTTTTTCATGTCTTCTGCTGCTTTCCCGGACGGTTCATATTCTGACACTCCCAATCCATTGCTGATGGACGCCTTGTAAGCCACTCTGTTATGTAATTGTCCATGTAGGAGCGGAATAATTTCCTGATAGGTTTTCAATGCTTCCCTGGCCTCATGGCAGACAGTAGTATTCGGCCTGACCATGTTTAATACCAACCGACCAGACATATCATTAAAAGGTTGTATTTCCTTAAACGCCTTGATCGCATCCTCGGCAGCCCATATATCAAATTGAGATGGCAGAACCGGTAACAAAAAAAAATTACAGGCGGCTACAGCAGAACGAAATACCGCATTGTCTCGCCCGCCGGCATCAATGATTATCCAGTCGAAGGCCGTTGAGATTTCCTTGATATCTTTGTGTAGTTTGTCACTGACAAGAGTAATGGCTTTAATGTCATCTATTTCCCTTTCAGCCCTGAATGCCATTGATGATCCTTGTGGGTCAGTATCCACCAAAAGAACCTTCTTTCCGTCTCTGGTAGCTTCTACGGCAAGATTGACTGCAATGGTGGTTTTTCCCACACCGCCCTTAGTGTTACCAACTGTGATAATCATACTGCCTCCTTAATAATTTTATTTATTTTATAACATTTTTTAATATTAA
>JBDRQE010000047.1:0-30549 GCA_043826415.1 Pseudomonadota bacterium | reverse complement strand
CCTCCAATTGAGTCTGACTTGTCGCCAGACAAGCAATCGGTCGCAGAATATCCGGTTTTTGCTATGTCAGAGAACAATATAGCGGGAAATTGCCCACCCCCATCGTAATGATGGGAATCATTGTGAAACTCTAAACTCCAGAATACCCATTAACGGATCAGTAATAATCTCCTGTTCAAGAATATAAATCTGCCGCAGATCAAAGGCTGTTTTCACAGAGAGAGAGCAGATCATAAAAACAAAAATGGCTCCGCTGAAAAATATCACAGAAACAATAAAATCCGTAATTGAGTTAACATGATAAGGAACATGGAAAAAAATATAGTGAATATAGCCTGCAATGAAAATGAAGATAAAGATGGACAAAATCTTCCACCGGCCACGGGTTTGTCCCGCAGGTCCGACGTCGGACTGCAACTGCTGTATTATGAGTCTGACCGGGACAAGGGACATTGTCAGCAATATAATACCCGCAATTGTCAGGCCCATTTCAATCCACAAAAGATTAATCTGCATCTATCCTTTTACGCTCTTGAAAAATAACATGGTAACCCTCTTTCCATATCCAGATCGCCTGCCCCGTTCCAATGCGATTAGAGATTAAGCCGCTGTAAAAAAATAACATGGCCATTTTAACGCCCGGAGCGGCATAAGGAGCCGTAACGAAATAGATATAAATGGCCATGTTATTTCGTAACGGCTCCTAAGTCTTTTGAGATTTCAATCCACCCGGGACTTATCCTCTTCACCTTGTACGGTTACAACAGGGTTTTCTGCACCACTTCATACACCCCAGCAGACAAACCAGGCTGAACTGCAATTCTCTCCATCTGTTCCCTCATTAATTGCTGCCTGCCTGTATCATAGCGTTTCCAGCTTGTAAAGGAGGTCATCAATCTTGAGGAGATATGCGGGTTGAACGAATCGATATTAATAATCTGCTCGGCCAGAAAGGCATAACCGATTCCAGTCTCTGCGTGAAACCGCAGATGGTTGCCAGTCGCAAAGGCGCCAATCAGGGCCCGTACCTTATTGGGATTATGAAGAGAAAATCCAGGGTGGCTCAGCAGAGTCTTTACTGTATCCAGAGTATCCTCAAGACTTGAAGTAGCCTGCAGGGTAAGCCACTTATCTACCACCAGGGGATCATCCTGCCACTGCTGGTAGAAATCAGCCAAAATCTCCTCCCGCTGTTTTACCGGACAATGGACCAGAGTGCTCAAGGCCGCCATCACGTCAGTCATATTGGCCTTCTGCTCATATTGTTTCACCGCCAGATGCAGATAATCGGCGGGCAAAGGCTCCATGGACAGGAGAAAAGAAAGGCATATATTTTTCAGGCTCCTGCGCCCCATGGCCTCGGGAGTCAGGTCATAGGCTCCTGTCTCACCATTCTCCTCATAGACCTGTAAAAATTCCCGGCTAAGCTGACAGGCCAGCTCACTTCTGACAAACTTCCGGGCCAGATGGAGATTATCCGGATCGATAATCTCCATCTGTAACGCCAGGGTAGTTTCCGCCGGCAGGGTCAGCGCCAGGGCCAGCAACGCTTTATCATTGCTCTGTTGTTGCAGGTTCAGGCGTACGGCCTCAACAAATAAGGGATCAAGAGCAGGAACACTACCCTGCTGTAGAGTACTGACGCATTCCATAATAACGGATTCACTGAGCCGATTAGCAGCATCCCAGCGGTTGAACAGATCTCTGTCGTGAGCCATGAGGAATGCCATCTCCTCCCTTCCTTGAAACGGCTCGACCTTGACCGGGGCCGAAAAACCGCGCAGGAATGAAAGCACAGGCTTTTCTACAAGACCTGTAAAGGTGAAAGACTGCTTTTCCTCCCTTAACTGCAACAAGGTCTCATCTGCAAGCATATCATTTCCCTGTCTATCAAGGAGACCAATCTTGACAGGGATATGAAAAGGTTGCTTCTCCTGTTGCCCCGGTGTCGGTGCGCAGTTCTGTTGCACTGTCAGGGTATACATGCCAGACTGACCATCCCAGGATTCAGAGACATTCAGAACCGGAGTTCCGGCCTGACTGTACCAGTACTTGAACTGTTCCAGGCCAACACCGGATGCATCGCCCATGGAAGCCACAAAATCATCACAGGTTACGGCCTGACCGTCGTGTCTGCTAAAATAGAGATCCATTCCCTGGCGGAACTTGTTGGCGCCAAGCAGGGTATGCAGCATACGGATGACCTCCGCCCCTTTATTATAGACAGTCACAGTATAAAAATTATTGATCTCAACATAGGAATCAGGACGAACAGGATGAGCCATAGGCCCGCTATCCTCCTTGAATTGAAAGGTGCGTAAAACCCGCACATCATCGATGCGTTGAACAGGCCGTGAGTTCATGTCGGCCGAAAACTCCTGATCCCTGAACACGGTGAGTCCCTCTTTCAGACTGAGTTGAAACCAGTCACGGCAGGTAACCCGATTGCCAGTCCAGTTGTGAAAATATTCATGGGCAATAACCCCTTCCACACCAAGATAATCCTGATCAGTCGCTGTTTGCGGAGAGGTAAGGACATATTTAGAATTAAAGACATTCAGCCCCTTGTTTTCCATGGCCCCCATATTAAAATCATCGACGGCCACAATCATGTAGCGGTCCAGATCATATTCCAACCCAAACACCTCTTCATCCCAGCGCATGGCTTTTTTCAGGGAATGCATGGCATGGTCACATTTGCCGTGGTTCCTGACCTCAACATAAATCTGCAGGAGTACATTTCTTCCCGAACTGGTGACGAATCTGTCCTCAAGACAGACCAGATCTCCCGCCACCAAGGCAAAGAGATAACATGGCTTGGGAAAAGGATCCTGCCACACCGCATAGTGCCTTTCTTCATCGAGCCTTCCAAACTCAACCAGATTCCCGTTGGAGAGCAGTACCGGACAGAACTTGATATCCGCCTCTATGCGGGTGGTAAAACGGGTCATCACATCAGGACGATCCTGGTAATAGGTGATCTTACGAAAGCCCTCAGCCTCGCACTGGGTACAGTAATTACTGCCGGAGCGGTACAAACCTTCAAGTGCGGTATTGCGATCAGGAAATATTCTGGTGGTAATATCGAGTACAAAGGTGTCCGGAACTTTATGGATCAGCATCCCGGAATCAGTCAATGAATACTCAAGAGCCGTAAGCGGTATAGAATCAAGGGCGACTGCAATAAGCTCAAGATCCTGGCCATCAAGAAAGAGAGAATGGTCTCCAGAAGATTGCTCAGGGTTACGCCTGAAAAAAGATCGGGCCGTAACCAGGGTATCATCCTGGTTCAGTTGAAAGGTCAGGGTAATCTCATCGGTAAGATATTGAGGTGCGTTATAATCAAGCCTGTAGAAAGTTGGTGGTGTCTGCGGAGTCATTGTGTCCTCATTTTTAATCCTGTGTCAAACAGCAAGCATAAAACAATGCCCGAATCTTGATGATTGACAGCTATTTTCCATTCCATTATATTTGATGGTCTCGTAAAAAGTACACATTGCCATAATGTCATTTCGACCATAGGGAGAAATCTTAATAGTATCTACTGATTGAGTAGTAAGATTTCTCGCTGTCACTCGAAATGACAGATTCTATTTAAGCCGCTGTAAAAAAATAACATGGCCATTTTAACGCCCGGAGCGGCATAAGGAGCCGTAACGAAATAGATATAAATGGCCATGTTATTTCGTAACGGCTCCTAAGTTTTTACGAGATTGTCATATTTAACCGTTTCTATCAAGGGCATTCTGTAAGATAAGCCCTTCATTGTCTTGTCACCTACCATAACAAATTTAAGGGAAAATGTCCCCATGATCACGATCAACGAAAATTACCTCAAGCTCCAGGCCTCTTATTTATTTTCAAATATCGCCAAACGAGTGGCAAGCTTTCAACAGGCCAACCCTGAAAAAAATATCATCAGACTGGGAATCGGCGATGTAACCCGGGCCCTGCCGACTGCCTGTATTGCAGCCTTCCACAAGGCCGTTGACGAGATGGGAAGCGACGCAAGCTTTCGCGGTTATGGCCCGGAACAGGGCTATAGTTTCCTGCGTGAGGCTATTGCCCAAAATGATTTCCAGGCTCGGGGCGCTGAGATAACTGCCGATGAGATCTTTATCAGTGACGGCGCTAAATGCGATACCGGCAATATCCAGGAACTCTTCACCCAGGATATCAAAGTGGCCATCCCCGACCCTGTTTATCCGGTCTACCTGGATACCAATGTCATGGCGGGTCGCACTGGTGACTTTATGGAAGGCAGGTATCAGGGCCTGGTCTATCTTGACTCCACCAAGGCCAATAATTTTGTTCCGGCCCTGCCTACTGCAGACGTGGACCTGATCTACCTTTGCTTTCCCAATAATCCCACAGGATCAACCATTACCAGGAATGAATTAAGTGACTGGGTTAAATATGCCCAGGAGAAAAAGGCACTGATTCTTTTTGATGCCGCCTATGAGGCCTTTATCCGCGATGAATCTTTGCCTCACTCCATCTATGAGATCGAAGGGGCAAAAGAGGTGGCTATTGAATTCCGCTCCTTTTCAAAGAGCGCAGGATTCACCGGTACCCGCTGCGCCTACACCGTAGTGCCCAAGGAATGCACGGCCTTTGACTCCCAAGGAAACCGGCAATCGATCCATGCCCTGTGGAACCGCCGCCACTGTACCAAGTTCAACGGCGTCTCCTATCCGGTCCAACGAGCAGCCGAGGCCGTCTACAGCGAAGAGGGACAGGTCCAGACCAAAGAGCTGGTTGCCTATTACATGCGCAATGCCGATCTGATTCGCCAGGAGATGACGACCCTTGGCTATGACTGTGTGGGTGGTGAGAACGCGCCCTACATCTGGATAGATGCCAAAGGCGACTCTTGGGAATTTTTTGACATGCTCTTGAACAAAACCGGCGTGGTCTGCACCCCCGGTGCCGGATTTGGCAAATGCGGCGAAGGTTATATTCGCCTCTCCGCCTTTAACTCTTTAGCCAATGTGGAGAAGGCCATGGCTCGTATCCGGGAAACGCTGAAGTAGAGGAATTGGGAATCAGGAATGAGAAAAATCGTAATTCCTCATTCCCAAATTCTAATTGTTTCCAAGCACCGCCGGTTGAAAAGCAACCTGCTCTTCTTTTCCCGGCAACTCAATAACGACAGTTGCCCCATACTCCTGTAACCAATGGACAACTCCACGCACCAAACGTTCAGGAGCGGAAGCTCCAGCCGTTACTCCCACGCTTGCATGCCCATGCAACCATTCCGGACGAATATCAGTCGCATCATCAATCAGATATCCCGTCATCCCCGCCCTGACTCCGACCTCCCGCAGCCTGTTGGAATTGGAACTGCTTTTAGAGCCAACCACGAGGAGGATATCCGTTTTCTGCGCTAGTTCCTTCACCACATTCTGACGATTCTGAGTGGCATAACAAACATTTGAACGAGGACCTCTGATTGTGGGGAAACGCTGCTCCAACCTCTTTCTGATCCCGGCGATATCATTCTGACAGAGGGTGGTCTGGGTGACATAGGCTACCCGTTCCGGATCAACAACCTGCACAGTCTCTGCTTCCTCCTCAGAGGCAACAATATGTACACGACCAACTACCCGCCCGGCAGCACCTTCCACTTCCGGATGTCTATGGTGGCCGATAATCAAGACATCGAACCCATCAGCATGATATTTTTCCACCATCCGATGCACACTGCTTACCAGGGGGCAGGTGGCATCAATGGTTCGCAGGCCGAGACTTCGCGCCTGCTGCTCAACTGCCACCGAGACACCATGGGCACTGAAGATACAGACCGCCCCTGGAGGTATATCAGTAAGCTCCACCATAAAAACAACACCGAGTCCCTCCAGTTCATGGACAACATGTTTGTTATGAACAATCTCATGGAGGACATAAATAGGAGGGCCATATCGTTCAAGAGCCAGTCGTACCGTGGCAATAGCCCGGACGACACCGGCACAAAATCCTCTCGGATTGGCCAGAATAATTTCGTTAAGCACACTCATCAGTAAATTGAAGATTAAAAGGGAAAAATTCAGGGTAACGATACCAGAAGAATGATAATTTCTGCATCAATTTTAAAAGGCCTTATACCTTTTTTATTATTTCCA
Organism: Pseudomonadota bacterium; assembly: GCA_043826415.1. GTDB lineage: Bacteria > Desulfobacterota > Desulfobulbia > Desulfobulbales > Desulfocapsaceae > UBA2270. Next base: position 24,427 of record JBDRQE010000047.1, on the reverse strand, counting down.
AGTTCTTCTTTTTCTGTTTAGCTGTAACCATGTAAAGAATCAATACTCATCCTTCAACCTTTACCCTACAACTTACTCCCATGGATCATTCACAATCTTTCACCGTTACTCAGCCAACCCGTATTCAGTTTGGCGTTGGCAGCATCAGCAGTCTGGCCAGAACTGTTCAGGACTTTAATGGCAGTAATGTTTTTCTGGTAATTGATCCAGGCCTTGTTAAGGCCGGGATTGCCAGCCAGATAACCGCCCCTCTGGATGCTGCTGCCATACCCTATACTCTTTATGACAGCATTGATCCAGAACCGGGCCTGAAACTCGCTGATAAAGGCTACAAAGCAGCAAAGGCCAAAGGTTGCGACTGCGTGATCGGGGCTGGTGGCGGGTCAGCCATGGATGTGGCCAAGGCTGTGGCAATACTGCTTACCAATGGCGGCAAGGCTGCAGACTATCTCGGCCTTGACAAGATCCCAAAAGCAGGTGCGCCAAAGATCATGATCCCGACTTCGGCAGGAACCGGCGCCGAGGTGACGTTCACCGCCGTGTTTATCAATGAGAAGACAGGCTCCAAAGGTGGCATGAATGGCGCCCCGCTCTATCCGGAAGCAGCCATCCTTGATCCAGCACTGACCCTCAGCCTGCCGCCTCAGGTCACTGCCTATACCGGCATCGACGCCTTAACTCACGCCCTTGAGGCCTACACTTCCAGCCAGGCCCATATCATCTCCGAGATGTATTCGCTGGAGGCCATTGACCTGATCAGCCGAAATCTTCCGAAGGCCTATGCCAACGGCTCCAACCTGGAGGCTCGTTCCGCCATGCTCATGGGCAGCCTTTTAGGCGGCAAGGCCCTGGCCACTGCCGGCGTGGGTCTGGTCCACGCCATGGCCTATCCTATGGGTGGCATGTTTGGCATAGCCCATGGTCTTGCCAACGCTGTACTGCTTCCTTATGTAGTTGAATATAATCTCATCGGCAACATGGAAAAGTTTGCTGTTTTGGCCGGGGTTCTTGGCAAAAAGACAGAAGAAATGACAACGAGAGAAGCTGCTGAGCGATGCGTGGAGGCGCTGTTTGAATTAAATGCCGACGTGGGTATTCCGGGAACCCTGCAAGATCTGGATATTCCTGTCGAACAGCTTCCAGAAATGGCCAGGATAGCCTTAACCGTAACTCGTCCTGTTGAGAACAATCCACGCAAGCCATCCCTGGACGATGTTGTCAATATCTACCAGATGGCCTATGAAGGTAACAGTTCAATTTTATATTGAGAACTTGTCTATAAAAAAAGAGGGCCGATTATCTGTACATTGATAATTCGCCCTCTTTTTTTTCCATACTTGCCATGACAGCAAGATGCATCTCAATATTCAGCTCCAAATGATCTGATTTTATTCAGCAGATTTTCATCCCCGGCCCACACCCACATATTCAAACCCGGCGGCACGTATTCTCTGAGGAGAATAGACATTGCGCAGATCAATAAACAAGGGCACGCGCATCAAAGATTTGACGCGCTCCAGATCAATCGCCCGGTATTGATTCCATTCGGTCATCAACACCAAAGCATCGGCATCTGTGGCGGCCTCGTAAACATTGTTGACATAACAACATTCAGGAAATAATTTCCTGGCCTCTTCCATTCCTTGAGGGTCGTGCGCCTGAATTCTTGCGCCTTTTTCATGCAAGGGTGGAAGAATACTGAGAGCAGGGGCATCACGAAGATCATCTGTTTCCGGCTTAAAGGTCAAGCCGAGCACCCCTATGGTTTTACCAGCCACATCCCCGCCAAGTGCCTCTCGAATCTTTTTGACCATACCTGCCTTTTGCGCTGCATTGATCTCAACTGCTGCCGCCACAGATCTGGCAGACACACCATTCTCCTGCGCAATACGCAATAAGGCCAGGGTATCTTTAGGAAAACAACTCCCACCAAATCCAGGGCCTGGATGGAGAAATTTCCCGCCGATACGACCATCCAAACCTATGGCCTTTGCCAGATCAACCACATCTGCTCCCACCTCTTCACAGAGATTGGCCATTTCATTAATAAAAGAGATCTTGATAGAGAGAAAGGCATTCGCTGCATACTTAATAAGCTCAGCCGATTCAAGTCCGGTAAAAACAAATGGAGTGGAGATGAGGTACAGTGGATCATAAATTTCTTTCATCACGGCTTGGGCTATTGCCGACTCAGAACCAATGACAATACGATCAGGGCGCATAAAATCATTAATGGCAGCGCCTTCTCTTAAGAACTCAGGATTTGAAACCACATCAAAATCAGCCGTCGGATTTTCCTCCCTGATCAAGCGAGCGACCTGACGGGCAGTACCAACAGGTACGGTGCTCTTGTCGATAATAACTGTATAACCAGTCAGATATGGCGCAAGTTCCCTGGCTGCGGCATAAATATAGGTCAAGTCTGCATACCCATCACCACGCCGAGAGGTCGGAGTGCCCACTGCAAGAAAGACAGCAGAGGCATTCTGAACACTGTCAGCCAGTTCTGTAGTAAAGGTAAGACGGCCTTCACTCACATTCTTCCGCACCAATTCCGCCAGACCGGGTTCGTAAATGGGGATTTTCCCTTCCAGCAAAGAATTAATCTTCCGTTCATCCTTATCCATGCACGTGATATGATGGCCAAATTCCGCCAGACATGCACCAGTTACAAGACCGACGTAGCCGGTTCCAATGATAGTAATTTTCATGAAAGGGTTCTTTCACTCTCTTTTGGGTTAATAAATAATTTCATAAAACGATCACCCTGATGGGTAAATAACTCATCAAGTTTCCAGCAGAAAGCACCAAACTTGCACTTTTTATCATACTATGATATAAAGTGCCATTATGAATCCAGACAATAATGGAGAAATAAAATGACACTACTGGAAGGGCTCTTGTGGTTGACCCTGAATGTGTACCATGAGGCACGTTCAGAACCACAGATCGGACAGATTGCCATTGCCCATGTAACTCTGAACCGGGCTGCAAATAGAAAGATTTCCATCAAAGAAGCGGTAACGCAACCCTATCAATTCAGCTGGGTACAAAAAAAATCTTTCCTCCCTCACAATATCCCTGTTTTTTTTCAATGTATGCAGTCAGCATACATTGCTCTTAACAGCAATGATTTCACAGCAGGTGCAACCCATTTTCATCTGCAGGATGCGGCTCCTCAATGGTCTTCCAGCTTAACCTACCTCAATCAGTACGGCAGTCATAAATTCTACAGATAATTTTGACAAGATCGTAAAAACTCAAAAAAAGCCTGTTGTTTCGAGCGACAACGAGAAATCTTTTTCCTCAACCAATGGATGCTGTTAAGATTTCTCCAGATGGCCGAAATGACATTATGGCAATTTGTACTTTTTACGAAACCATCAATTTTTGAATCAATAATTGGCTCCAGAGAATCCACCAAACTACAGTTTTTTAAACATTTATGCTTTTGCCGCCTGACGCAGAGCTGCTCCCATCTCTGCGAGTCTTTCTTCCGACATTTTGACAGGAATAGGATAAACCAGAGTTCTGCTGATCAATTCTGCCGAAGCAGGTAAAAGTTCCGGATCATAGACGACTCTTCTTTTTCCATCAGGTTCCTGAAACGGCCACCCACTTCTGGTAACGGTTGCTCCAGCCAGTAAATGCTCCCACCGGGGATAAAAGTGCCAGCTGTTCTCGCCAAAATTTATAGCGCCAGCCTTGTTTTCTGACAACACCTTGTTAACCCGCCGACAATGCTCACTGCTCTCCAGAAAAAAACAAAAGAAAGTTGCTGAATCCCCTTTCTCATCAACAAGCTCTCTGAATTGTACGCCGGGAATCGAAGAGGCCATTTCTTTCAAGGCGGTCTTTGTTTTTTTCTGAGCGCCAATCATGAAATCAAGCTTAGCAAGCTGGGCAAGACCAATAGCGCCCTGCAACTCCATCATCCGATAATTAAAACCGATAAAACGTCTTCCTTCTCCACCGCGGGCACCGGGATTGACCACATGATCATGGCCATGATCATGATATTCCGACATGGTGCGCCATAACTGCTCATCAGCGGTAATAACCATACCACCCTCGCCGGTGGTCATGGTCTTCACTGAATCAAAAGAAAAGGTACCGCAGGTGCCAAATGTACCAAGGTGCTGCCCGTTAATCCTCGCTCCGGCAGCCTGGGCCGTATCCTCAAGCACTGGAATACCATGCCTTTTGGCAATGGCGACAATCTCCTGAATCCGGGCCTGAGCACCCAGCATATGAACCGGAATGATACACCGGGTCTTGGCAGTAATCTTTTTTCCAAGATCGACAGGGTCCATATTCAGGGTTGCATCCACCTCAGTGAATACCGGAATGGCACCAACGTCAAGAATCGCCTCCCAGGTGGCGACAAAGGTAAAGCCCTGAGTGATAACCTCATCACCTGGACCGACACCGAGTGCGGCAAGAGCCACCTTCAGGGCCGCAGTTCCAGAGGTTACGGCCTGCCCGTATGAAGTTCCACAATAAGCGGCGAATTGTTTTTCAAATTCCAGCACCTTATAGACTCCCTTACGCTGAGCCCCAAACTCATAACGGAAGAGAACACCGGTATCAAGGACATCCAGAATTTCTTTTTTTTCTTCTTCACCAAAAATCTCAAAACCAGGCATTGGCAGAACCTCCCTGAAAAATCAATCTTACTTGCTGAGCGTTTCTTTGATGGCATTATGCTCATCAAGAAGGACGATAACGGGATGATAGCCCGGCAGCTCCTCCTCAGCAGAGAGACCATAAGTACAAATAATAATAATATCGCCCACCATTCCTTTCCGGGCGGCGGCGCCATTCAAACCGATTACCCCACTTCCTGCAGCTCCAACAATGGCATAGGTGTCAAAACGCTCACCATTATTAGCATTATAGACATGAACTCGCTCAAAGGGCACAATCCCCACAGCATCCATTAGGTCTTTGTCTATGGTAAGACTGCCCTCATAATTTAAATCAGCCTCTGTGACGGTCGCCCGATGAAGCTTTGTCCTCAGCATCTGTCGCAACATTATTAATTATCTTCTTCTTATTTTTTTTTACAGTTCATAGAGTCTGGCATTATCTATCAGACGGACTCTATCATTAACCTTCACCGCCAGGATCAACCTGCAGTTCTCAGTCACAGTTTCACAGCGTTTAAGACTGTCAGCATCAACAATTTCCACATAATCAACAACACAGCCGGGAATCTGGTGAATATTCCCCTTAAGCTCAGCACACAACTCAGCAGCAGAAATGGGTTGAACGGCAGCCTTCACCTTTTTCCGAGCAAAAACAATAGCACCATAGAGAGAGAGCGCCTGCTCCTTCTCATTCTCCTGCAAGTAACTGTTGCGTGAACTCATGGCCAGACCATTGGCTTCCCGTACAATGGGATGAGCAACAATATCTACCGGCAGGTCAAGATCCCTGACCATACGCCTGATCACGGCCAGCTGCTGGAAATCTTTCTCACCAAAGACAGCCAGATGAGGCTGAGTCTGATGAAATAATTTCATAACCACTGTGCAGACGCCATCAAAATGCCCGGGTCGACTGGCTCCGCATAATCCCAGGCCAAGTTCCGCCACCCTGATAGTGGTTTGAAATCCGGCAGGATACATGTCATGGGCAGAAGGGGCATACAAAACATCAACTGCCTCACCTGCGGCAAGATTCATGTCCCTTTGCAGATCACGCGGATAGGCAGCAAGGTCCTCACCAGGTCCGAACTGAATGGGATTGACAAACAGGCTGACCACGACCCTGTCAGCACTTTGCCGTGCCTGACGCATCAAGGCCAGATGTCCAGCATGAAACCAGCCCATGGTCGGCACCAGAGCAATTTTCTGCCCCTGCCCCCTCCAGCTGGCGGCAAGAGCTGTCATCTCCGACAGATCTTGAACCAGCTTCACTGCAACGCCTTAAGTCTGGCGATTTTCTCATCAACCGCTATCTTAGCAGGATCATTTTGATTCTGGCCGGTAAAAGTCGACAGATACTCCTCATAAACAGCCAGTGCCTGTTTTATATCTTTCTGAGCCTCATACACTCTAGCCATCCCAGTAAACCCTTCTCCTTCATACCCCTCTATCTGCCGCAAAGCCTTATATTCCAGAATGGCGGCATCAAAAATACCAGCAGCCTCATTGGCTTGAGCCAAACCAAAGGTCAGTAAGGCAAAAAGAGGATCGGATGCATTTATTTTTTTTCGCACTGCCCCATACTGTTCAGCAGCCTCCTTGAATTTCCCGGCTTTCATCAACTCGTGAGCAAGTTCGGCTTTGGCCCATTGTGCCGAGGGGGTTCCTGAAAAATCAGTTGTCACGGCAACCAGAGCCTTATGTCTTTCCGGCTCAGCAGTCTGCATGGCTACTGACAAGGCGGTTGAGGCTTTTTGAATCCGGTTTGACCGATACGAGCTGTACAGAGTCAAACTGATCACAACAACCACGACAACTATAGTTCCAATCTGCAGGTTTTTTTTATTCCTTTTAACAAAGCGGATAAAAACAGGGGGCAGATTAAGATGTTCAAGCAATCCACTGGTGTCGCTATGAGAACTCTCCTGGATCTGCTGTTTATCAAAGGCACTCTGTCCTGCCATACCAATCTCCTTTTGCTTTTTACTTTACCTTTCCACGCAAACATCTTAGGATCCGGCACGAAACAACATGGCCATTTATGTCAATTTCGTAACGGCTCCTTATTCCGCTCCAATTACTTCTAGGGCCATGTTATTTTTTCAGCGGCCCATGCCGTCTTTTCCATCCAAACAACGATACTAGCTTGCGGCAACGACTTAAGCTGTTTTTCTAAATATGAATTGTTCTATTTACTCGATAGCGTGCATCATGTCCATTGCCAAACTATACTAGGCTCGCAAAAAGTCTTTACATTAGCCGATCCGGCTCTTTCAATCTCCAAATCACCATCGCACATCAGATGAGTACCAAACTTTACAAAACATAATAGAATCGCTGAGCTATAAATCATCCAACCATTATCATCCCGACTCACTCACATGAGACCTTTTACCACAACACCTTCAGGGCCGGCAACACTCACCGTCTCACAGATCAGCCGGTCAATCAGGAACCTTCTTGAGGGTGAATTCCGTTTTGTCAGTGTAAGCGGCGAGATATCAAACCTTTCCCGTCCCTACTCGGGCCACAGCTATTTTACCCTCAAAGATGAAGGGGCACAGCTGCGTGCGGTTCTCTTTAAAGGACAGCAACGTTTTTTGATGAAAGACCTTTATGACGGTCAACAAGTGGTCTGTCACGGTCGGATCTCCGTTTATGAACCTCGTGGAGATTATCAACTTATTGTTGATTCAATTGATTTTCATGGGGCCGGTCTGCTCCAGCTACAATTTGAAGAGCTGAAAAAACGGCTGGCAGCAGAAGGGCTTTTTGACATAGAACGGAAAAAAATGATCCCCCCGTTTCCCAGAAAGATCACCCTGATCACCTCACCCACGGGAGCCGCTGTCCATGATTTCCTCAAGATCTGGAGAAATCGCAAATGGGGTGCCACCATTCAAATCTTTCCGGTACGGGTCCAGGGGAAGGAAGCTGCTGAAGAGATTGCTGAGGCAATAACCCGAGTCAGCAAAGAGACCGACTCTGATATTATCGTCCTCTGCCGGGGCGGAGGTTCGCTGGAAGATCTCTGGGCCTTTAACGAAGAGTGTGTGGCCCGTGCCATTTACCGATCAAGCCTACCCATTGTCTCTGCCATTGGCCATGAAGTCGATTTCACCATTGCCGACTTCTGCGCCGACCTGCGAGCTCCGACTCCGACAGGTGCCGCGGAACAGATCATCCCCGACTTTGCCATGCTGCAAAGACAGATATTACTCTACAAAAGACAACTCACCACTCTGCTTCTGAAAAAAATAGACGGATACAGCAGGCAGGTATCCCAGAACAGACGCCTGCTGGGAGATCTGGGGATGACTCTTTCCCATCTCACCTTACAGATCGACCACAACACATCACTGCTGACCCATTCCATGGAAAAACTCCTGCAGCAGCAGACGTTTCGCCTTGAAAAAGTCATGTCCAGACTAGAACGCCAATCCCCAATCAACAGAATAACCATCCAGGCACAACGCCTGCACCAGGCTAGTGAAAAACTGATTGACAGGACACAGGCCCTGCTCAGACAAAAAAGCGCAGCCTTTTCCGCTCAGGCGGCGCTTTTAGAATCCGTCAGTCCCCTTGCCACTCTTGCCCGGGGCTATGCTATTGTCAGAAGAAAAAGATCAGGTAGAAACGGGGAAGAAATAATTACCAGAAGCGAACAGGCTCATGCAGGGGAACAAATAGAAATACTGCTCCATAGTGGCAGACTGGAGTGTGAAATCAGCAAGGTGATCAACCCATCATAGAGCAGGCACTCCTTAGCATTATTCCAGATGTAACAGGGTGTTCATTTCACTGTCGATCTTATAGAGAACGTTAGCCAGTTGCACATGGCTTTCAGCCCCAGCTTTCCGCAGGTCTTTTCCCCAGGCCCTTAACATATCCGTGTTAACTCTGCGCACGTGATTATCTCGACTCCATTCATAGCCGATTTTAAGACCAAGTTCCTGCATAGCCGCCAGTCTATTTGCTCGTTCATGTTCGGGGAATTTTTCTACAACGGCCTGAGTAATTTTTTTCCAACCATCAAACAAAGGAATCCCTTCCTGAAACCGATGATACCACTTCCTTTCCCCTGGAGAAAGAGTGGCCAGCACCGCTTCTGGAGCATGAGAAAAGCCACTCGATGCAATCACAATGACATCGTCCTGCTGTGTTGATTTCTCAGCCTGCTGATCATCCTGAGACTGCCCCGCAATTCCATGAACAGAGAATAATAAAGAGGAAAGCAGTATCAAAAAAGAAATGCTCTTTGAAAATCTCATATGTCTACCAGAAATAAAAATTTCAAGAAAACAAAATTATCAATAGTTACGCTCCGTAACGTACAACCTAATCTCACTTCAACCGTTTATATTAAAAAAATACCTTTCATCTCTCAATAAGTCAAGATATCCTCCCCTCAAACAGATAGATAATTATCAATTATAAAAAACTCAATTCGCACCATGAAACATCAGGTAAATAGAGGAGGAGTTCCAATGCAAGCAGTTATTAGTTCGCTGTCCGCTTTAGAGATTCTTGATTCCCGTGGCAATCCAACCGTTCGTGTTCTGTGTTGCCTGAGCAATGGGATTCAGGTGTCAGCCTCTGTTCCTTCCGGCGCCTCAACCGGAGAATATGAAGCGGTGGAGTTGCGTGATGGAGACAAAAAAAGATACAATGGCAAAGGCGTGCTCAAGGCGGTGGAAAACGTTAACACCCTTATCGCCCCGAACCTCACAGGTGTAAACCCTGCACGCCAGGCAGAAATTGACCGGCTGATGATCAATCTTGACGCCACCCCCAACAAAGCCAGGCTGGGAGCCAACGCCACACTCGGAGTGTCCATGGTCGTGGCCAAGGCTGCAGCTGCGGCATCAGCACTTCCCCTCTATGCTTATCTGGGCGGCCCCGGGGCAAGCCGTCTGCCAGTACCGATGATGAATATTATCAACGGGGGTAAGCATGCAGACAACAGTGTGGATTTTCAAGAGTTCATGGTCATGCCCGTCGGGGCCCCAACCTTTTCCGAGGCCCTGCGTTACGGCACTGAAACCTTCCATGCACTCAAGAGACTCTTAAAACAAAAGAATTACTCCACAGCGGTTGGCGATGAAGGTGGATTCGCACCGAACCTGCAAAGCAACAATGAGGCCTGTGAACTCATTGTTGACGCCATTGAGGCTGCCGGCTATCGGCCCGGCCTTGACCTGGCCATCGCCCTGGATCCAGCTGCCAGCTCATTTTTTGCAGACGGGGCCTACCATCTTGACAAGTCAGGCCAAGGCACCAAAAACAGCACTGAAATGACCCAGCTCTACGCTCAGTGGCTTGACAGCTACCCCATCGTCTCCATTGAAGACGGCCTGGATGAAAATGACTGGCAGGGATTCAAGGAACACACCTCAGCCATTGGCAACAGGAGCCAGATTGTGGGCGACGATCTCTTCGTCACTAATACTCGCTTCATCGCTCGTGGCATTGAGGAAAAATCAGCCAATAGTGTACTCATCAAACTCAACCAGATCGGTACCATTACTGAGACCATCGAGGCCATACAACTCTGCCGTCAGGCTGGATGGAGCTATGTGATTTCCCACCGTAGCGGTGAGACCGAAGATACATTCATGGCGGATTTTGCTGTCGCCATGGGGGGTGGCCAGATCAAGACCGGCTCAGCCTGCCGCAGTGAGCGGATCGCTAAATACAACCGCCTGCTGGAGATTGAAAGAGAGCTGGGACCGGTGGCGGTATTCAACAACCCGCTGGCCCGTAAAAAACAGTCAACGATATAGCCGTCAGGAGCAAAAGACTGAACTGGCGCAGAGACACAGAGAAGGACAAAAAAAACGAGACAAGAAACTAGCTCGAGAAATGCTTTCCTCAATGCCTCTGCGCCACAAACAAAAAATTACAGGATAAAGCGGCTCAGGTCCTGATCCTGGGCGATGGCTTCAAGCTGGGCACGCACATAATCAGCACTGACCTCGAATTGTCCCTCTCCCCGCTCCGAGGCGTCATAGGAAAGCTCATCGAGAACCCGCTCCATGACGGTGTGCAGCCGTCTGGCCCCGATCTCCTCGGTATTCTGATTCACTTCTACCGCAATCCTGGCCATCTCCTGGATGGCCTCCGGATCAAAGACCAAATCCACCCCTTCGGTCGCCATTAGAGCTGTGTATTGTTTGATCAGGGCATTTTCCGGTTCAGTGAGAATGCGGACAAACTCATCCTGGCCTAACGAGTGCAGTTCAACACGTATAGGAAAACGTCCCTGCAGCTCAGGGATCAGATCGGAGGGCTTACTCATATGAAAGGCGCCGCTGGCAATAAAGAGGATATGATCCGTCTTGACCATACCATGCTTGGTGGTCACGGTTGAACCTTCTACAATGGGCAAAAGGTCGCGCTGCACCCCTTCACGGGAGACTTCCGGACCATGACCGCCCGAGCTCTTTGACACGATTTTGTCGATTTCATCTAAAAAGATGATCCCGGATTCCTCGGTACGACGCAGGGCCTCTTTCATCACCTTATCCATGTCCACCAGACGCTCCATCTCCTCCTTGGTCAAGGCCTTCATCGCCTCTGGCACCTTGAGCTTCCGTTTCTTTTTCTTCTTGGAAAAGATCTTGCTGAAGGCATCCTGCAGATTGGACTGCATATCCTCCATCCCGGAGGTGGTCATGATCTCCACCATAGGCGCCCCATGAGACTCGGTGAGATCAAGCTCAAGCTCGCGTTCGTCAAGCCTTCCATCCCGCAACATCTCCCGAAATTTTTCGCGGGTCGAGGATTCACCCTCCCTTCGTCCGAGAGTTACGGCCCGCTCCTGATCTTCATCACCCTGGAATAGAAAGGAATGGCTGCCACCCGGACCTTCGCCCATTGACGCTGATGGTGATGCCGGCAGCAGGATATCAAGGATTCGTTCCTCGGCATTGACCTCGGCCAGACCATGGGTCATCTCTTTTTGTTCTTCCTTAACCATGCTGATCGCAATCTCAACCAGATCACGGATCATGGACTCCACATCACGTCCCACATAGCCGACCTCGGTGAATTTAGAGGCCTCAACCTTAAAAAATGGCGATTGGGCAAGGGTGGCAAGACGCCGAGCGATCTCGGTCTTGCCGACCCCGGTCGGCCCGATCATGATAATATTCTTGGGAGCAATCTCCTCACGCAGGGGAGACTCCACCTGCCGTCTCCGCCAGCGGTTCCTGAGAGCAATGGCCACGGAACGCTTGGCGTCCGCCTGTCCAACGATATATTTGTCCAGCTCGGCAACGATCTCTTTGGGGGTCAAGGACTGTATGGAATTCATATTTTCTCAACAATTATTGAATGATTGGTAAAGACACAGATAGAGGCGGCAATATCCATGGACGCTTTACAGATAGCCTCGGCATCCAGATCGCTATGGCGGATCAAGGCCAGAGCCGCAGCTTGTGCATACGGCCCGCCGGAACCGATGGCCAGCACCCCGTTATCCGCCTCAATCACATCACCAGTGCCGGTAAGCAACAAAGAATATTGACTATCAACAGCCACCAGCATAGCCTCCAGCTTACGCAGCATCTTGTCTGTCCGCCACTCCTTCGCCAGCTCGACAGAGGCCCGCATCAGATTACCATTATACTGCTCCAGCTTCTGCTCCAGTTTATCAAAAAGGGTGAAGGCATCGGCGGTGGCTCCGGCAAAACCGGTGATAACTTTGTCATGATAGAGGCGACGGACCTTACGGGCCTCATGTTTCATAATGGTATTCCCCAGCGAGACCTGACCGTCACCGGCAAGGGCCACCTGACCTTTATGACGTACCGCCAGAATTGTTGTTGATCGTATCCTCATAATTTTAATTTCCTTAGAAGTATTCAGTCAAAGCCAGGCAAGATGAACACGGATCATTCTGAAAAGATACAGGTCTGTCTGTATTCATCTGCGGTTGCTTCATTGATTTTTCGCCATGGGATGGGCCTTGTCATACACCTCTGCCAGATGGTCAAGGGTCAGATGGGTATAACGCTGGGTCGTTGACAGGCTGGCATGCCCCAGCAATTCCTGTACCGAACGGAGATCAGCTCCCATTTCCAGCAAATGGGTGGCAAAAGAGTGACGAAGGGCATGCGGAGTTACCGTCTGTGAGATTCCTGCCCGCTCTCCATAGGCCCGAACAATTCGCTCGACGCTTCTGGTGGTCAAACGACCGCCACGACTATTAAGAAACAGGGCTTCTTTCTCCAGCGCATGTCCACGGCCAGCGCGTTCCTGCATCAATTGCTGACGATGGGACAACCATACGCGAACTGCCTCCCTGGCGTGTCGCCCCACCGGTACCAGACGTTCCTTGTTTCCTTTGCCTCGCACCCTAAGCATCTCATTTTCAAAATCAAGGTGTCCCAGATCACGCGAAACAAGCTCTGCCACCCGCATCCCCGTAGAGTACAAGAGCTCCAGTATGGCTCGATCGCGTGACATAAAACTGTCATTTTCGTTTGGGGTTTCAATGAGTAAAAAAACCTCATCCACAGTCAGAAAAACAGGGATGAGCTGGGCAATCTTCGGCCCGGAGATCCCGGCCAGCGGATCTGCAGCTACCACCTTCCGCCGCTGGAGATAGTGAAAAAAAGTACGCAAGGCGGAAAGTTTCCTGGCCACCGTTGCCGCATTATTCTGCCCATGCAGACTGACTACAAATTGACGGATAGTTGAGGCGTCAATGGACTCGATGGATATTTTATCAGCAAGGCTCTCGGTAAATTCCAACAGGTCGTGCTGATAGCCGCTGACTGTATGCTGAGAATATCCTTTTTCAAGGGCCAGCCAACGTAAAAAATCCTTAATCAGCTCTCTCATGCCATAATTAAGTTTTAAGTTTTAAAGGTTAGGTGTTAAGATTGGGAAAAATAAAGTTACTGTGTACAACACTGATTCTGAGCTTATCTTGTCATTGAAAAGATCTCTCCCAGCGTTTAAGCTCATTGCCACCTTGAAATTCGCTGACGAGATCTTCATACAACCCTCAGGCATAACATTAATACTTTTTTACTTATTATGGCAAAACAAACATTTGAAAATGCCCTGGCCCGTCTTGAACAGCTCACGGAAGAACTGGAAGATGGAGATCTGAGCCTGGAAAAAAGTCTCAAAAAATTTGATGAGGGAATAAAACTCGCCGCATTCTGTAACAGCAGCCTGACCGATGCAAGAGCCAAAGTGGAGCTCCTTTTGAGTAAAGAGGGTCAGCTTGAACCAGTTCCTTTTAACGAGATCGACAATGGAGATCAAGACGTATCTGAATGAACAGAGGCTGCTGATCGAAGACGCCCTGCAACAATACATGCTTACCTCTGACATGGAACATGATGTCTTTGCCCATCATATTGAGGCCATGCGTTACAGCTTGTTTGCCGGCGGCAAACGAATTCGCCCTATTCTCTGCCTGGCGGCAGGACAGGCCATTGGCAAGCGTCCAGCCCCTGACACAGAGTTACTTCCCATCGCCTGTGCCCTGGAATGTATCCATACCTACTCCCTTATCCATGATGATTTACCGGCCATGGATAATGATGATCTGCGCCGTGGCAAGCCCACAAGCCATACCCTCTACGGAGAAGCGGGAGCCATCCTTGCCGGAGACGGCCTGCTCACCTGGGCCTTTGACCTGCTCAGCAACCAGGGGAAGAATTCACTGCCCCCGGAACAACAACTGAAAATCATCCACCTCATTGCCCGGGCGGCAGGCTCCCTGGGCATGGTCGGCGGCCAGGCCCTGGATATTGACAATGAAAACAAAGAATTCCCCTTTGAGACCCTGCGTGTCATCCATCGCAGCAAGACGGGCGCTCTGATTACCGCCTCAATTCTTGCCGGGGCCATTGCTGCCGGGGCAGACCAGGCTCAGCAAAAAGCCCTGACCAGATACGGCGAGCAGATTGGTCTGGCCTTCCAGATTGTCGATGACCTGCTTAATGCTACCGGAACCACTGAACAACTTGGCAAGGCTGCCGGCAGCGATGCAAGCAGAGGGAAGGCTACCTACCCTGCTTATTTTGGGATTGATGCCACCCGGGAAATGGCGAAAACGGCAGTGGAAGAGGCTCTAAAGGCCTTGAATCTCTTTGACGAAAAATCTGACCCTTTGCGGGCCATCGCCCAATACATTTATACCCGGTCGCATTAACGGATTCTTGAGAACTCAACAGATTCGTTCCGGATATCCTCAATCGTTCACTCATAAAACTTATCGCTTTCATTTCCATCATGTTAACAAGCCCTCATCTTGATCCCAAAAGCGTCAGGCTCAAAGACATTCACTCACCCCAAGACCTGCGCACTCTCTCTATCCAGGAGCTTGAGATCATTGCCCAGGATTTACGGCAGGTCATTATCACCACTGTAGCCGAGACCGGAGGACATCTGGCACCCAGTCTCGGAGTTGTTGAGCTGACCCTGGCCCTGCACCATGTCTTCAACACCCCGAAGGATAAGCTCATCTGGGATGTCGGTCATCAATGCTATGCCCACAAACTTCTTACCGGCAGACAGGAGCAGTTTCACACCCTGCGCCAGTACAAGGGGTTAAGCGGCTTCCCCAAGTTTGAGGAAAGTGAATACGATGCTCTGGAAACGGGCCATGCCGGCACCTCTATTTCGGCCGCTCTCGGCATGTCTCTAGCCAAAGATCTGAAAGGTGACCAAAGCCGGGTACTTGCCGTGATTGGCGATGGCTCCATGACCACCGGCATGGCCTTTGAGGCCCTCAATCAGGCAGGCCATCTGGATAAAAATCTCATTGTTATTCTCAATGATAATGAGATGTCCATCTCGCCAAACGTCGGGGCTCTTTCCAGCTTTCTTAACCGCAAGATGACCGGTAAGACCATCAGCCAGATCCGCAATCATATCGCCACCAGACTACGCGAAATGCCGGGTATCGGGGACAACATCCTCGGCTTCCTCAAAAAAAGTGAGGAGAATTTTAAATGTTTTTTTACCCCTGGTATGCTCTTTGAGGCACTGAAATTTTACTATGTGGGCCCCATTCTCGGTCACGAACTCCCAGACCTGATTGCAACTCTTGAGAATGTCCGCGACAACCTCGATGGTCCGGTGCTGGTTCATGTTCTGACCACCAAAGGGAAAGGATATAAACCAGCCGAAGAAAATCCCGGAAATTATCACGGAGTTGGACCTTTTGACGTAAGAACAGGCATTCCCAGACCATCCAGCGAATCAATCAGTTACACCAAGGTCTTTGGTGAGACCATGGTCAAGATGGCGCGGGCTGATCGAAGAATTGCCGCCATTTCGGCCGCCATGCCCGCCGGCACCGGGCTGAGCGGTTTTGCCAAAGAGTTTCCCGACCGTTTTTTTGATGTGGGGATAGCTGAACAACATGCAGTCACCTTTGCGGCCGGCCTTGCCCTTGAAGGTATCCTGCCGGTTGTGGCAATTTACTCTTCTTTTTTTCAACGCTCTCTTGATCAGATCATCCATGATGTCTGCCTGCCAAATCTGCCGGTCACACTTGCCATTGATCGGGGAGGGGTTGTTGGCGATGACGGTCCTACCCATCACGGTGTTTTCGACATTTCATTTCTCCGGTTTATACCAAATCTCAGCTACATGGCCCCAAAGGATGAGAACGAGCTTCAACATATGCTCTACACCGCCATATTCCACCAAACGCCCTGCGCGGTCCGCTATCCAAGGGGGGCAGGCGAGGGTGTTTCCTTGGCTGGCGATTTACAAAAACTGGAATTTGGCAAGGGCGAAGTCCTGAGGGAAGGAAAAGATATTCTCCTGCTTCCCATTGGCAACCGGGTTTATCCGGCGTTGCGTGCAGCCGAAGGACTGAATAAACTCGGCATTGACGCAGCAGTCATTAATCCGCGATTCATAAAACCACTGGACGGCGACCTCATCTCCTACTGGGCTGAACAGACTGGCAGGATCATCACCATTGAAGACAATGTCAGACAGGGCGGATGGGGCAGCTCTATTCTCGAGCTCCTTTCCGCACGCCACCTCTTTCACATCAAAACTATGCTCCTGGCCCATCCTGATCATTTCATTGAACATGGCCCTCAGCAGACCTTGTGGAAGAACAGTGGACTGGACTCCCCTGCGATTATCAGCGCAGCTATGGAACTGATGAAGAGATAATTAATGCTACCCCCCTACAGCTTTGAACAATCTACTTTCGAACTCCGTAATCCGGCACGGAGAAAATCAACCTTTTTCCTGTCAGTCTCACTCAGCTCGCGTGCCAAAAGCACCACAGACTCTTTAGCCCCGGGATAGCCCTGTTCTTCGGCCAGACCATACCAGGCAAGGGCCAGCAAATTGTCTTTTTTTACACCTTTTCCCTTTTTATATAACTCTGCCAGAAAAAATTGGGCCATCGCCCACCCTTTTTGGGCGGCACAACAATACCAACTCGCCGCCGCACTCAGATTTCTGACTACGCCACTGCCATTTTCATATTTGATTCCCAGATAAAGACAGGCTGCCGGCAGTCCTGCCTCACCAGCCTGCAAAAAAAAGGCGGCCGCCTTGTCAGGATCAGGAGCCATGCCCTGCCCGCCATACTCATAACACAGGGCAAGGGCAAATTGAGACTCTCCATCACCTTGAGCGGCCAACTCTTCGAGCTGCTGGACATATGAACCGTCATCGGCAAAACAGAATTCCTGAAAAACAACCAATACCAACAGCAAGCACAACAACAAGCTTCTCATGATATAACCTCCAACGTCCTCTGTATGCGTCAACAAACGTGTTCATACAGACATTTTTCAAAAACAAATCATACCATGATCCCCCACAAGAAACTTGCCTTTCTCTCTTCATCGTAACGACCAGGTTGACATAAGGGATATTTCTAGGGTACAAATCAGTATTCAATTATTCACTACTTTATGAGGATAACAAAAGGAAAATCAAAAAAATAGCCCATTGAGCACAAATTCGCAGATGGTAAAAAATCAATTTGAAAAGACTTTGGAAATAAAAGCAAGACCGATGAATCGACGTAAATTTCTTACGAGGGCGATGAGCATGGCCCCCCTTCTTTTACTTTCTTCCCCCAGCACCTTACTGGCCGGCATTGAAGAAAAGACTCTTTCTTTTTATCATACCCATACCTTGAAGGAATTATCTGTCGTCTATTTCAGAAATGGCCGTTATCTCCCCAGAGCTCTAACCAAAATCAATAATTTTCTGAAAGATTTCAGAACGGGAGATATCCATCCCATTGATCCGGCCCTTCTTGACCTTCTCCATGACCTGCGACAGACTGCGGGCAGTAAAGATTTTTTTGAGGTGATCTCCGGATACAGATCACCTCAGACCAACTTGAAGCTGCGGGGCAAAAGCAGTGGGGTGGCCAGTCACAGCCTGCACATGTCCGGTAAGGCCATAGATATCCGTATGCCCTCAGTCAACACCGGACGGCTGCATCAGATGGCCTTGGCCTTTCAGCGGGGTGGAGTTGGCTATTATCCTCAATCAGACTTTATCCACCTGGACACAGGCCGTGTCCGTACCTGGTAGCAGGCTCATTGTTGCCAGATTGCGGGAGAAAACAGATGAATTCCTGGTATGTCTATATCGTCCGCTGCGGTGACAACAGTCTCTATACCGGTATCACCAAAGACCTGGAAAAACGTATTCTGGAACACAATTCCGGAGCGAAGGGCGCAAAATATACCAGATCACGCCGACCCGTAGCACTTGTTTACAGTGAAGAAGCAGCATCCAGATCTGCCGCAACCAGTCGAGAGCTCACTATTAAGAAGCTCGATTTATCCCGGAAACGCCAACTGGTGACACCACGTAATACACAGGACAGAGATCAGTCATGATATCAATCCTGATTGTTGATGATGAACAGAGCATGCGGGATTTTCTCACGATTCTGCTGCAGAAAGAAGGATATCAGGTTGAAACGAGGGCTGACAGTGCAGCCGCGCTTCGCTGCCTGGAGGAGAAGAACTTCGATCTTGTCATTAGCGATATCCGCATGCCCGGCATCGGTGGCCTTGACCTGCTGCACAGTATCAAAGGAAAGTATCCGACCTTACCCGTAATCCTGATCACCGCCTTTGTCTCCCCCGATGATGCTGTTTCCGCCATGAAAGACGGGGCCTTTGACTATATCAGCAAACCGTTCAATGTGGCCGAGATCAAGAACATTATCCGCTCAGCCACTGCCCGCAGTAAAACCGAGCCCTATCCTTCGGCCGCCGATGCCTTTCCCGGTATCATCGGCAAGAGTCAGGAGATGGTCAAGATCTTTGACCTGATTCAGCGCGTTGCCCCGACACCTGCCAATGTCATTATCTATGGCGAGTCAGGCACCGGCAAGGAACTTGTTGCCCAGGCAATCCACCAGCACAGCAAAGTGGCCGACCATCCCTTTGTGCCGATAACCTGCAGCGCTATCCCGGAAGACCTCATGGAAAGTGAGCTCTTCGGTCACGTCAAGGGCTCTTTTACCGGGGCCATCAGCGATAAACCCGGGCTCTTCCAACTGGCCAACAACGGTACAGCCTTCCTTGATGAAATCGGCGAACTGACCCCCATTATCCAGACAAAACTGCTGAGGGTCCTTCAAGAACGGGAGGTTAAGCCCGTAGGCTCAACAAAAATTGAACGGGTGAATGTCCGTATTATTGCAGCCACCAATCGTGTACTTGAAGAGGAGATCATCGCCGGACGTTTCCGGGAAGATCTTTTCTATCGTCTGGCGGTAGTACCCATTCGCATGCCTCCATTACGTGAACGCAAGGGCGACGTGCCGCTGCTGGTCAACCATTTTCTGCAAAAGCATTCCAAATTACTGGGTAAAGAGGTCCAGGAGATCTCCTCTTACGGAATGCAGGTCCTTATGAATTATGATTTTCCAGGAAATGTTCGTGAACTTGAGAACATTATTGAGAGGGGAGTGGCACTGGAAAATTCCAATATTATCCTGCCGGAGAGCCTGACCCTTTCCACGCACCGATCAGAGAAAAAGATCAAGGGTGAGACAGATCCCCTCTTTCAAGCCGTGGCCAACAAGGACGAGCTGTTTGAACGCGGACTGGAAGAGGTTATCAATGACCTGGAAAAAAGAATTATCACTTTTGCCCTGGAAAAAAGCAACCACTCTAAGATGCGGGCAGCGGAACTGTTACGCATCAGTTTTCGTTCTTTACGTTATAAGGTTAAAAAATATGGCCTTGAAGACATGTAGCCAGATCGCATAATCAGATTTTCAAGATATCCAGGCATGTAGTTATTATGGACATCAAGGCGATTATTACCCAACCGCACAACACCGGGACCTCCCCAGACAATTTACTGAAAGGTCAGTTGTTATGGATGTTTCTGCTCCGGGTCATTCTCTATACCCTGCTTCTTGGCATCAGTGCCTTTCTCCAGAGCGATCAGCTTGAGATTATCCTGCCACCCTACTACTGGCTCCTTTCCTTTATCTTCTGTGTATACCTCTCGACCATCGGCTCAGCTTTTTTTCTGCTGACCAGTAAAAAAGAACCATCCTATTTTGCTATCCTCCAGAATCAACTTGACATTTTCCTTGTCAGCCTCCTGGTTTATTCCACAGGCTCCTCACATTCTGCGTTCTCTCCTCTCTACTTCTTTCCCATTATTGCCGGGGGCCTGATTCTTCCTCGTAAGGGTGGCCTGGTAGCGGCGGCAGCGGCGAGCCTGCAATACGGCCTTGTCCTTGGACTTGAGCAGTTACAAATCATACCTGCATTTTTAGCTAGGTATCAATACTTCAAAGAACAGAATCTGTTTGCCAGTATCAACCATTTTGCCATACTGGGATTGACTTTTTTCCTGGCCGCTATCCTCAGTGCCATATTTTCACGCCGGCTCCTTAAAACCGAGGCCGCACTTTCCGATACTGTCAGAAACTTTGACAGCCTGTCTCTTCTGTACAAGCAGATTTTTGATGATATCGCCACCGGCATTATCACCATCGACGACAGCAACAAAATAACCTCGGCCAACAATGCTATTGGCCGCATCACAGGTTACTCTCCAACTGTTCTCCCCGGGCAGATACTTTTTCAGGTTTTTCCAACTCTTGACCTGGACAATAAAGGATCACGGCTCACTGCCGATCTTGTGCGCAAGGACGGAGTAGAAATCAGGGTAGGTTACTCATGTGCCAAGCTGCAACTCCCCGCAGAAAATGGATGCCAGGAACATAACAAGCATCAATGTCACAACTGTCGCGTTCTGACCATTCAGGATATCAGCGAGGTCGAACGCCTGGAACAGCAGATGCGTCAGGCTGAAAAATTAGCTGAAATAGGACGGATCAGCGCCGGTATTGCCCATGACTTCAGGAATCCACTCACCGCTATCTCAGGTTCCGCCCAGATTCTGAGTAATGAGTTTTCCCTGCTTGATTCCCCCGAACAACGAACCAACCGGGCCCTGATCAATATCATTGTCCGCGAAGCAAACCGCCTTAGCCACACAATCTCTGATTTTCTTAAATTCGCCAAACCGGAAACAACAGAGCGTGAATGGTTTTCCCTGAAAAAATGTCTGGATGAAGTCATTCAAGTCAACCGGGCAAATCCCTCATGGCCGGCCAGTTGCACCCTCCAGCTTAGTATAGATCCCAGGCATTCCCTCTGGGCAGACCAGCATCAGATATTTACTGTTCTCAGTCAACTTATTCAGAATGCCCTACCCTTCTGTCCTCACGGCGAAGAGCTGATCAGAATAGAAGCAGAAGAGCTGAATCCCTCCGAGGGCCAGGGAGAAATTATCCTGCGGGTTAGTGATAACGGAACAGGGATTGAACAAGAAATCCGGGAGAAGATCTTTGAGCCATTTTTTACCAGACGAGTCGACGGCACCGGACTGGGCCTGGCCATTGTTAAACAGATAATCATGGCCCATCATGGCAGGATAGAGGTAGGAAGATCTGAGCTTGGCGGTGCCCTGTTCACCATGTACCTGCCCCTGCCATGATGGAATCACGACAACCTTTCTAATATTTCAGCATAGTCCTTCCAGCAGACACAAAGGATTTACAAGTATATGCGACGTATCCTCATTACCAATGACGATGGAATTCACAGCCCCGGACTCCAAGTTCTTGTCTCCGCCCTCCGGCCCCTGGCGACTTGTGTGGTGATCGCCCCCGATCGTGATAATTCCGCGGTATCGCACTCACTGACCATGAATCGTCCCTTGAAAGTCACCAAAATTCAGGACAACCTCTACTCCCTGGACGGCACTCCCACCGACTGTGTGGCCATCGGTTTAAAGAAAATTCTGGAGCATCCGCCGGATCTTCTGGTCTCAGGGATCAACCCCGGTCCTAATCTGGGTGACGACATTGCCTATTCAGGCACGGTTTCTGCGGCAGTGGAAGGAACGATGTACGGGATTCCATCCCTTGCGATCTCCCTGGCTGGAACTCCGTCTTATGATTTTACTGTTGCCGGCCAGGTGGCCGCCTGGCTTGCCGCAATCATTCTGGAGAAAGGCTTACCCGACAATACCCTGCTCAATGCCAATATCCCGGCAACTGAGATAATATGTGGGGTGAAAGTTACCCGACAGGGACGAAGACTCTGGGAGAATGCTATTCAAGAAACATTTGATCCCTGGGGTCGTAAACATTACTGGATAGGGGGCGGCACGCCTCATCTGGATCCGGACGAAGATACTGACGCGAACGCCATAAGTGCCGGATATATCTCAGTCACTCCGATTCATCTTGATCTAACCAATCACGCTGGATTGGATTACCTGAAAAGCAAGTGTGCATTGGAACGAAAGAGTGACAGAGGGAAATGGGGATGGCAGACAGAACTTCTAGAGGACAGGAAGGGAAGGTAATCTCACCTCCGAATCGTCACCTTTGAAAACATTTGCAAAGACTCGTAAGCGCTCCAGGAACCCCATCTTCCAGTAGTCAAAAAAAGATGCTTCACTATGCCGAAACAAATTCATGGAGGCACGGCATAGATGAAACACGAGCAACCCGAGAGCAAGCTTGCAAAACAGCAGTATTGGCAGGAGCATATCGAATCCTGGAAGAGAAGCGGTCTGAGTCAGACGGAATACTGCCGCCTCAATTCATTGCGGCTCAAGAATTTCTGGTATTGGAAGAAGCGATACAGCGGGAAGACATCGGAGCAGTTGCGTTTTTTTCCTCTGGCCCTGGTTCCTGCCAAAACCGTCGGGGCCATTAAGTCTCAACCTGCATCATTGCAGTTGACACTGCAGGAGCAGAGATTCCGTATTGAGATCGGAGAAAATTTTTCTCCCTCGGTATTGAAGGGATTGATCTTGACCCTGGAGCAGCTCTGATGCTGCCGGTAACTTCTGATGTGAAGGTTTATGTGCCCCTTGGGGTGACGGACATGCGCAAGTCGATCAATGGTCTGTCACTGCTGGTGGAAGAATATTACCAGCTCGAATTATTTTCCGGCAGCCTGTTTGCCTTCTGCAACCGAAGACGGGACAGGGTTAAAATTCTCTTTTGGGATCGGAACGGGTTCTGTCTCTGGATGAAACGTCTGGAGCAGGATGTTTTCCGTTGGCCGGAATCGGAGGAGGAGATAGTGGAGATCAGCCAGACGGCCCTTGGCTGGCTGCTGCATGGCCTTGATTTAAACCAGGCGCATCAACGACTACCCTACACTTCCGTATCGTGAAAATAACAAATAACATGCCGATATTATTTAATTATTGTTGATCTTGTCAGGATGACATGGTAGTGTTTTTCCATGATTCACGACACCTCCACATTGCCTGATTCACCCCAGGAACTGAAGCAGATCATTGTCGATCTTCAGTGTCGCTACAAGCGGGAGAATGAGCTTCTGCGCGAGCAGGTTCGTCTTCTCTATGCCAGGATCTTTGGCAAGAAGAGCGAGAAAGGGCAAATGGATTCTACAGCTGTCCAGCTGCCGCTCTTTGATATGCCGGAGACCGAAGTAGAGCCGGAGAAGAAAGAGGTCGAGGTTCATGGCCATACTCGGCAGAAGGCCGGCCGGGCGGGAAATATTGCCGCTGTATTCCTGAAAGGATACACTGGTGTCGTGCAGACGGACGGCTACGCCGGGGTGGTCAAATTTCGGTTAGCACTATACCTGTTTGCTGGTCAATTTTAGGTTATCAAAACTACTACGTTGGTATAGTCCCACCGGCAGGGTGTACTCGGCGTTTTGTTCAGGCAAAGTTGAGCTAATGTTTCCCTGGTAGTTCCAGGGCAGCCAACGGCTCGGCTGGGCAAGCAGCGCCTCGGAGTTTTTCTGCAGGTCGGTCAGGTAGTCGAAGGGATTGAGCTTGGCGAGGTTGCCCGAAGGACACGATGAAATGGAAGCCCATGGGGGAAAATGCGGACCCCATTTACTCCCATTTATTCCATGGAGAGAAGGGGCTATTTTTCTGTCTTGATAGTTTTGATTTCTGCCTTGAGTTCATCAAGCTCCGCCCGCATGGCGGCAAGAGACTCTTCCTGTTGCTCATTAGTTCTCTTCTGCTGCTCGATGATCTCCTGCTGCTCCTGCAGGGCCTTGATCATGGGAGCGATGAAATCGGTATAGCGCAGGGAGAGGGTCCGCTCGGGATCGTCGCCGATGCCGAGGATATTGTAGTCGGTACCCAGCAGGGCCTCGATATCCTGGGCGAGAAAGCCGAAATTCAACCGTCCGTTATCCGTCTCCTGGATCATCCGGTATTCAACGGGCCGAAGGGCCTTGATAAAATCAAGGCCATGGGTGATGTCCTCGATATCC
>JBDRQE010000046.1:0-119714 GCA_043826415.1 Pseudomonadota bacterium | reverse complement strand
CCCCCTGTGTTAGGAAAGATGTCGTCTCTATTTTTTAAACTTGTGTGGGGGCAAGGAGCGACATAAATTATGACCATGAGATATTCTAAAGAGTTTAAAGACAGTGTCATCGCCAAGCTTCTTCCACCATCCAATGCAAGTGTCCTGGATGTTGCAAAAGAGACTGGTATTCCGAAAGATACTCTGTACTGTTGGCGGGTTAAATTCCGTAACATCAGCGCCAGAGAGTCCAGTCAAGGTCAACAATCCTGCAATCTGAGCAGTGAAGAGAAATTGACAATAGTGATCGAGACAGCAAGCCTTAACGAGATTGAGCTGAGTGAATACTGCCGTCGTAAGGGGCTGTATCCTGATCAGATCAACGGCTGGACAAGTGTTATCAGGCAGAGCTTATCTCACAAGCCTTCTCTTAGCAAGGCTGACCGGAAGACCGCACAGCAACAGGCAAAGACCATAAAGCAGCTTCAGTCAGAGTTGAATCGAAAAGACAAGGCCTTGGCCGAGGCAGCTGCATTACTGATACTTGAAAAAAAAATTCAATCAATCTGGAACAAACCCGAGGACGAAAAATCGACTTGCAGGAGCGACAGAAAATGATATCCAGTATTGACGAAGCCTGTGCGGCCGGGGCTCGCCTGGATAAAGCATGTGATATCGCAGGCATTTCTCCTCGAACTATCCAACGGTATCGTCAGGGAGATACCTTGAAGCCAGATAACCGCAAGGCCGCTGCTTCTCACCGTACTCCGGCCAACAAACTCACCGAGGAAGAACGGAGCGAAATCCTCCGTGTGGCAAACAGCTCTCAATTTACTGACAAACCGCCAAGTCAGATCGTGCCGGAGCTTGCCGATCAAGGAACGTATCTGGCCTCGGAATCGAGCTTTTACAGAGTATTACGAGCAGAAAAACAGTTGGCCCATCGTGGTCGCGCCAAAGCCCCGTCTCATAGTAAACCGGATGAGTTAGTGGCAACCGGCCCTGATCAGCTTTGGAGCTGGGATATTACCTATCTCCCCACTACGGTCAAAGGTCTTTTCTTTTATCTCTACCTGATTATGGATATTTACAGCCGCAAAATCGTGGGCTGGGAAATCTTTACCGAACAATCCGCCGACTATGCTGCCACTACATTTCAAAAGGCGTATCTGCGGCAGTCTGTTGCCGGTAAGCCGTTGATATTACATTCAGATAACGGCTCGCCCATGAAGGGGGCAACCATGCTCGGCACCCTGCAAAGGCTCGGCGTCATGCCATCGTTTTCCAGGCCGTCAGTGAGTAATGACAATGCCTATTCAGAGTCCTTGTTCAAGACACTGAAGTATAATTCAGGCTTTCCGGATAAACCATTCGACACCTTGGATCAAGCACGTCTATGGGTCTCTGGATTTGAGCACTGGTACAATGAAGAACATCGCCACAGCGCCATTCAATTCGTTACCCCTGGCCAGCGACATCGAGGAGATGATATCTTAATCCTCAAGAAGCGAGAGGAACTCTACGAAGCTGCCAGGGCACAAAGACCTGAACGATGGGCAAGAAAATGCAGGAATTGGAAGCAATTAGCGACCGTCACCCTTAACTCGAAAAAATCGAGCCACGCTCAGACAGAACTGAGAAAAAAGGCTGCATAATCAGTGGTTTCTTATAACCAGTCCGGGTCATTTTCCATTTTGGCTTTATAAAATGGAAAATGACCCGGACTCAGCAAACGAGCGAAGCGGAGTGCGGTAGAAATACAAAACCACCTTTGCAATGGTGTAACAAAAGCGACATCTTTATTGACAACGACCGACGCAAAGAACGTTGGCAATATCCGTTGGAAGCTTTACGTGAACTCTTACTCAACTGTATCGTTCACAGAGACTATAAAAATTTTTCTGATATTGTTATCAAGATTTTTGACAATAGAATTGTCTTCACCAACCCTGGTCGTCTTTATGGCAAGCTGCGTTTGGAGGATCTTGAGCGTGATGATTACGTCTCTTCCATACGCAACAGGTTGCTTGCTGAAGCATTTTATCTTACCGGCGATATTTAAAAGTATGGCACCGGCTTTGTGCGCATCAGGGAATTCCTGCACGAGTATCCTGAAATTGCCCTGAAAGTAGAGGAAATCGGTGATTTTTTCAAAGTTGAGTTACGGATAGCAGAGCAAGTTACCCCGCAAGTCTCAAATCTTCTTAAAGTTTTGGACAAGCCGCTTAGTCGCCAAGAGCTACAAGAAAAACTTAGCTTGCGTAATCGAGAACACTTTCGTCAAAGTTATTTACGACCTGCCCTGGAAGAAGGTTTAATAGCCATGTCCAATCCAGCAAGCGATAGCGCGGTAGGCACTGGCAAACTGTCGCCGGTCTTCACCTCATCGCTAAACCAGGGAGTATGCGCCTCGTTGACCTCGGCATCGATGCTATCAAGGCGTCCCTTTTGTGGGTTAAAAATTACCATTTCCATTTTCAAACACCTCTTTCTTCTCTGTCGTCAGGCTTGGCTATATGGTCTTGACTCGACAGATGCGGGTGGCGATTTATGGCCTGCTTTTTCCGGTAGCTCCCGGCCTGTGCCTCGATCTCAATGATCATAGCGTGGTGGACCAGCCGGTCAATGGCCGCCACGGTCATTATGCTGTCGGCAAAGATCTGATCCCAATTACTGAAAGGATGGTTGGCGGTGATGATCAGGCTTTTTGCCTCATAGCGATGGGCGATAAGCTCAAAGAGCACATGGGTTTCCGCCTCGCTCTTTTTGACATAGCCAATGTCATCGAGAACAAGAACCGCATACCTGTCCAACCGGGCAAACGATAGTCGCTCGATGACAGGCTTTTTTGACTTTTTGCGAGATCATCAAACTTAATGTTGAGCTATTAACGATAAGGGTACATATGCGCTGGAGTCGAACGTTACCGACCTGCTATTACTCTATACCTGCTTCGTATCTCATTTAAGGCTGGCATTTTTCCCGGATTTTGTATATCATTTTATCGGAATTTATATTCAATAATCTCGGGTTATGGCATGCATCTGTTCAGCAGCTAAAAGGAGGAGGCACACATGTTTTTTAGCCGGCATATCAACGCACGGATTATAGAACTGCTGAATGACTTTCGGATTGTATATCTCACCGGCCCCAGGCAGGCAGGAAAAAGTACCTTGGTCAGGGAGATTGCCAGGAAACAGGGAATGGGATATTTCACCCTTGATGATGCCGCGCTGGCCGCCTCTGCTGAAAGCGACCCCCAAGGCCTGCTTGCATCGCTGCCCAAGCCCCTTGTTCTGGACGAATTTCAGATGGCTCCAAACCTGATCGGAGCTATTAAAATGGTTTCCGACACGGCTGATGGTCAAAAAGGCATCTTTCTTCTCACAGGATCATCTGACATCTTTCGCTCGGCACAAGTGCAGGAATCGCTTCCCGGGCATATGGCCCGGATTGAACTCTACCCTTTATCACATGCTGAACGACACGATGACCATTTCAATGCACTTGACCGGCTTGTCACTGGTTCCTTTGAAAATCTCACATGCAATCCGCTCGACCGAAAAGAGCTGGCAGATGCCCTCATAGCAGGTGGATATCCCGAGGTAATAGCAAAAAGTCCGCGTTCACGAACTATCTGGTTTGCTTCATACATTGAAGGACGGTTATTAAAAGACTTTGCGACCATGCATCACGCCAAAGGTGACTATCATACAAAACTTTCAGCTCTTATCCATAATCTGGCGGGCATGACCGGCAATCTCATTAAATATGCCAATGTAGCCAGTGATCTCTCGCAGGATGACAAAACGGTAAAAAAGTATATGGAGATACTTGAACTCATGTTTATCATCCGTCGGCTTCCTCCTTATGTGCGGAACAGTGCCAAACGCTCCGTGGTCGGCATGCCCAAACTTCATTTTATCGACACGGGTCTGGCTTGCCATCTTTTGGGAATGAAAAAGCCCGAAACGCTCCATAGCTCTCAATTTTTCGGTGGACTGGTGGAAAACTTTGTTTTTGCCGAGCTGCTGAAGCATGCAACCTGGTCGGAAGAAGATGTGAATTTTTACCACTTTCGTGATACCGACCGGCACGAAATCGATCTTGTTATCGAGAGAAACGATGGCAAAGTGGTGGGCGTTGAAGTTAAGGCATCCATGACGGTTGCGCCGCAAGATTTTTCCGGACTCTCGGTCTTTGCAGACTATGTTCAGGATAAATTTCTTCACGGCGTGCTCTTCTATTCCGGTGACAAGATACTCCCTTTCAAAATCAAGGGTAGAACATTTCTCGCCTTGCCAATATCGGCGATTCTCACACTATGAGCAGAGATTCCACTAAAAAAATGTGAAATACTGTTCAAACAATGGGTGGCACCTCTTAAGATTGAAAAATTTATTCTTCAAGAAAAGCAGCAGATAGCTCCTCTTCATAAGTAGATAAAAAAACAATGGAATCGCAGCAGGTTGAATATAAAAAATCCTTTGGCAAAGAAGTTATTATCTCTCTTGTTGCCTTCGCCAATACCGAAGGGGGAAAGGTTATTGTTGGTATTGACGACAAGGGTATTGTCTGCGGAGTAGAGGTTGGACCGGAGACATTGCAACGTTATTTGAATGAGATCAAGGTGGCAACCTATCCTCAGCTTTTACCAAAGATACGGATTGATGAAGAAGACGAGAAACATCTTCTTGTTTTTGAAGTCAGTGAATACCCTGTCAAGCCGGTCGCCTACAAAAACAGGTATTACAAACGGGTACACAACAGCAATCACCTCCTGACTCTTGAAGAGATTGTTGACCTCCAGCAACAATCTCTGTCTGTTTCTTACGATGCTTACCCATCACCGCACACCTTTAGCGAACTTAACCAGGGGTTGATTGAAGAGTTTTTTAAGCGAGTGAACAGTCGGGGACGGGTAGTTCTGCATGATGACCTCCCGACAAACCTTGTGAAGCTGAAACTTGTCCGTGACGGAAAAATCACCCATGCGGCAAACCTCCTTTTTGGCGATCCCGACTTTGCGATACGGATAGGACGTTTTAAATCCGAAGCAACCATCATCGACGACAACGTCGTGAAAGGTCCACTGTTTCGTGTCGTCGATGAAGCAATGACCTTTATCAAGAAACACATCAATCTTGCCTACCACTTTGACGGTTCCATTCAACGCAAAGAACGCTGGCAATATCCGTTGGAAGCTTTACGTGAACTCTTACTCAACTGTATAGTACACAGAGACTATAAAAATTTTTCTGATATTGTTATCAAGATTTTTGACAATAGAATTGTCTTCACCAACCCTGGTCGTCTTTATGGCAAGCTGCGTTTGGCAGATCTTGAGCGTGATGATTACGTCTCTTCCATACGCAACAGGTTGCTGGCCGAAGCATTTTATCTTACCGGCGAAATTGAAAAGTACGGAACCGGCTTTGTGCGCATCAGGGAATTCCTGCACGAGTATCCTGAAATTGCCCTGACAGTAGAAGAAATCGGTGATTTTTTCAAAGTTGAGTTACGGATAACAGAGGAAGTCACCCCGCAAGTCACCCCGCATGTTACCCCGCATGTTACCCCGCATGTAATTAAGCTTTTGGAGACATTGGATAAGCCACTTGGCCGCAGAGATTTACAGGAGAAGCTTGGTTTGCGGGATCGGGAACATTTTCGTACCAACTATTTACGACCTGCCCTGGAAGAAGGTTTAATAGCTATGTCCAATCCAGAAAAGCCACGTGCTGCTGATCAGAAATATAGCATCACAGAACGTGGAGTGGCATGTATTAATGAAATGCAGGCAATGACTAACGCGGGCAACAAGCCCGCAACCTAATAATTCATACAATATGAGAAGTAGGGTGGATAAGCGTCAGCGCATCCACCGAAGCCTGCGACATTGGTGGATGCGCTGACGCTTATCCACCCTACATTTTGCCTGAATTTCTTGTTTTTTATGACAGACTTTCGGGAGTAAGGCACTAAAAAGAAAGAGAGTTAGGAATGAAGATCCTCTTCGCTAATAAATTCTTCCACCTCAATGGGGGTTCTGAAGCCGTATTTTTTCAGGAACGGGAGTTCCTGCTGAAACAGGGGCATGAGGTCGTTGATTTTTCCATGGCCGACAAGAGGAATCTCCCCTCTTCCTATGCAGATTTTTTTGTACCCAACACCAGTTACAATGCCGGAGGAGGGATATCCCGGAAACTCCAGCAGGCCATTTCCTTTGTCCATTCTTCAATGGCAGTGCGTAAGATTGAGGAATTGATTATTCAGGAAAAGCCGCAGATCGCTCATCTCCATAATATCTATCACCAGCTCACCCCCTCCATTATTCCTGTATTGAAAAAACATGGGGTCAAGGTTGTCCTGACATTGCACGACTACAAACTGGCATGCCCCAGTTATCTGGCCTTGAATGATGGCGCAATCTGCAACGCCTGTGCCGGGGGGAAGTTCTGGAATGCCTTTACCATGAACTGCCAGGATTCACGGATGCGGGGTCTGCTCCTCTCGGCAGAGGCCATGTTTCATAAGTGGCGGGGGAGTTACGACGGGGTTGATTGCTTTCCGGCTCCCAGTCGTTTTATGGCCGAACTGATTGGACAGCGGGTCCCGCGAGAAAAAATCAAGGTGCTGCCGAATGGGATTGATGTGGATACTTATCAACCTAAGTACGCAGATCAGGGATATGGTCTCTATTTCGGCAGGTTATCCAGGGAAAAAGGGGTGAAGACCCTGCTCCGTGCCCATCAAAGCCTGAAAACGAATCTGTCTTTAAAAATGGTCGGTACTGGGCCGTTGGAAGAAGAGTTGCGTCGGGAATATCCTGAGGTCGATTTCCTTGGCTACCAGAGTGGCCAGGCTCTGCACGATCTTATTGCCAATTCGGCCTTTGTCGTGGTTCCGTCCGAATGGTATGAAAACTGTTCTATGGTGGTTCTCGAAGCCATGGCCTTTGGCAAGCCGATCATCGGCAGCCGGATCGGCGGCATCCCGGAGCAGATTGAGGATGGCAAGACCGGGCTTCTCTTTGAAATGGGAAATGTGGCTGAACTGGCGGCAAAGATGGAGCTTCTGGCAGGTGATGCTGAATTGAGAGATCAAATGGGTCGCACCGCAAGAAGGAAGGTTGAGCAGGAGTACTCGCTGGCAGTACATAATCAAAGTCTATTAGCCATATACAGTTTCCTGGCAGGTGAGAAAAATATACTTGTTTCAAACAAGTAGAACAATTTCATACAAACATTATAATAGCTTCCGGCTTATTCACAGCTTGCTTTATTAATTGCGCATTGTTAATATAATTATATGCATAAGATAACATTCAGCAAAAATGCCGACAAGGTTCTGCGTAGAATGCCACGCAATACAGCATTAATAATTGGAAAGAAAATTAAAGAATTAGCGGAGAATCCTTACACGATGGCGAATATAAAGAAACTAACCAACCATCCTGGATTCAGACTTCGAGTCGGTGACTGGAGAGTGCTATACACATTACATGAGCATGAACTTCTGATACATATTGTCAATATCAATACTCGTGGGGAGGTTTACAAATGAATGTACAAATTATAGAAAAAAACGGAAAACCCGAGTGGGCAGTCATCCCCTTCAGCGAGTATCAAAAACTGCAAGAAGCAATGGAAGATGCAGAAGATGTGCTCAATATTGAAGAAAATATAAAGGCTGTCCGGGAAGGAAGAGAAATATCTATTCCAGGCGAAATCACTTTTGCTGTCCTGGACGGCATGAGCCCAATCCGTGCCTGGAGAGAGTACAGACAGATTAAAATGGGTGAATTGGCAAAAAAAATCGGTATCAGCCCAGCCTACCTTTCTCAAATCGAGAACGGGAAAAGAAATCCAACTCTTAATACCTTAAAATCAATTGCCATAGAACTCAAAATTGATATCGACTTGCTGGTTTGAAAAATGAATCGGAAAACTAACCTCCAAAAATCGTTTTTAACAATATAATACAAACTTGCGAATATCATGGAAGCATGTCTTATCGTTACTTATCGTTGCAACGCCAAGTGTTATATGTGTAACACCTGGCAGCACCCCAGTAAAAAAGAGGAAGAGTATGGCCCGGAGCTGGTGGACAAGCTGCCGGGAGGTCTTGACTTTATCAACATCACCGGCGGAGAGCCTTTTCTGCGCCAGGATATTGAAGAGATCGTTGAAAAGGCCCTGACCAAGACCAAACGCTTAGTGATCAGCTCCAACGGCTATTTTACGGATAGGGTTATCAAGCTCTTTGAGCGCTTCGGCAACCGGGTTGGCATCAGAATCTCCATTGAAGGGTTGCCTGCCGCCAACGATGAGTTGCGCGGTATCAAGGACGGTTTTGACCATGGCTTGCGTACCCTGACCACCTTGCAGGGCATGGGAATTTCCGATATCGGCTTTGGCATGACCGTTTCCGACCGCAATGCCGATGACATGATCGAGCTCTACCGACTGGCCAACGCCATGGGACTTGAGTTTGCCACCGCCACCACCCATAATTCCTTCTATTTTCACACCACGGAAAACAAATATAAAGATAAAGATAAAGTGGCCAGGACCTTTGAAAGGATTGCCGGAGAACTGCTGAAAACCAACAAACCGAAAAACTGGTTCAGGGCCTACTTCAATATGGGGCTGGCCCGTAAGGCGCGCGGGGAAAAGCGTGCCCTGCCCTGTGAAGTAGGGACGGACATGTTCTTTGTTGATCCTGCTGGTAATGTTCTGCCCTGTAATGGCTCGGATGCCCCGATGATCATGGGCAATCTGCACAGACAGGATTTCAAAACCATCTGGGGCAGCCCGGAAGCGGAAAGGGTGCGGAGCATGGTGAAAGCGTGCGACAAGCAGTGCTGGATGATCGGTTCCGCCGCCCCGGCCATGAAAAAAAGGCTCAGCGTTCCTTTGACATGGGTGGCTAAAAATAAAATGAAGGTCCTGGTCAATAAAGGGAAAGAGATATGTCTTTCGCCAATCGGTGAATAGGATTCAGCCTCATGAAAATCTTTGTCACAGGCACCCGTGGTATCCCTGATATTCCCGGAGGAGTTGAAAAACATTGCCAGGAGCTCTATCCGCTCATTGTCAGATCCGGCCATGAAGTCATCCTTGCCACCCGCACACCTTACATTACTGACAAGGCGTCGAGCTGGCAGGGACTGAAACTCTGCCACATCTTTGCCCCCCACAAAAAAAGCCTTGAGGCCATAGTCCACACCTTTCTTGCCGTCTTCAAGGCACGGCTTCTCAATGTTGATCTTATCCATATTCATGCGATCGGGCCCGGCCTTATGGCCCCTTTTGCCCGAATGCTTGGCCTGCGGGTGGTGGTCACCAACCATGGCCCTGATTACGATCGTCAGAAATGGGGCAGGGCGGCCAAGACCATGTTGCAGTTGGGGGAATACTTGGGTGGGAAATTCGCCAACGAGATCATTGTCATATCTTCAGTTATTGCCTCAATAATTCAAAAGCGATGCGGTCGGACGAGCAATCTGATCTATAATGGTGTTCCCGTGCCTGTAAAAAGCACCCGCACGGACTTCATTAAAAAATTCTCCATCATTCCAGGAAATTATTTTCTTGCGGTGGCGCGCTTTGTTCCTGAGAAAGGACTGCACGATCTTCTCGAGGCATTTAAGAACATTGAAGGCGACTATCAACTCGTCATTGCCGGTGATGCCGATTATGAAACTTCATATAGTACTTCATTAAAGGTCAAGGCCGCAGAAGACAAGCGAGTCGTTTTAACCGGATATATAACCGGAGAGGCCTTGAATCAGGTTTTCTCCCATGCCCGGCTCTTTGTCCTGTCCTCCTCTCATGAAGGGCTTCCCATCGCCTTGCTTGAGGCCATGAGCTACGAGCTGCCGGTTCTGGTATCGGATATTCCCGCCAATAAAGAAGTCAATCTGGAATCATATCGTTATTTCAAATGCGGCGACCAGGGGTCCCTTGCCAAGCAGATGAAAAAGCTGATTGACATGGGATTACCGGAACAGGAAAAAAGCCGTTACCGCCACATGCTGAACAGTATGTACAACTGGCAAAAAATAGCTGAACAAACCATAGCTGTTTATGAAAAGGCCATGGCAGGATAACTATGATGCACCAGTCACCATCCCCAAAAGATCTGCCGCCATTTGGCCCTGAGCTTGAGTTATTGCTGCTTTGCGCCAGGCTCAATCTGAGCAGCTCCCGGAAAAACAGGGTTGAGCAGATTATAAGCGGCCAATTGGATTGGCCATTATTGCTCAGGATGGCTGATTTTCACCGACTTTCTCTCCTCCTTTTTCGCAATCTGCAGTTAGTTGCTTGCAATAACATCCCTGGGCAGGTTCTGGAAGATCTACATCGAGCGGCAATAAGCGCCAGTGCCGGCAATCTTCTCTTTACCGCCCATCTCCATAAGATTATTGCCTTGTTCAACAGCAATGATATCCAGGCAATTTCATTTAAAGGTCCTGCCCTCTCCCAGGCAGCTTACGCTGATATCAACCTTCGATGGTTCAGTGATCTGGACGTATTGGTAGCGGAAAAGAACGCGTTCAAGGCTCGGAACCTGCTGATAGCCAACGGCTATAGCTGCGAAACGCAGATTGCAGATGATACGGAAGAGGATTTTCTCAGAAAGGAAAATTGTTTTGCAATGGTCAACACCAGTAACAACATACATATAGACCTGCATTGGGAGCTTACAGGGCGCTATTCTCTTGTGCCTCTCTATCTGGAAGATGTCATTGCAAGAGCCGTAACGATTAAACTTACCAACTGGCAATTCCCGACCCTGTCAGTGGAAGACAATATCGTTGGCCTGTGCATTCATTCTTCCAAGCATTGCTGGCAACCTCTCGAAGGCATTAATTGTATCTCCGAGCTTATCCGGAACACGGAAAAGATCAACTGGATGAACGTCTTTGCACAAAGCAAACATCTTCGAGCGCATCGCATAGTCTTACTCGGCCTTCTCATGTGCCATCTGCTCTTTGACCTCGAACTGCCACCACTGGTTATGGCCGAACTGGATGATGATAAGAGATTAATCAAGCATGGGAAAAAAATATTGCGCAGGTTGACCCTTGATCCTGTCATGCAGGAACAGGATGATTATACTTGCCAGTTTTCAACTCTTCATACCTGCATCAGAGATTCATTTCCGGACAGAATAAAGCACCTTTGTCGTTTTCTTTGCCGGATTCTTTTCCGCCCCACTGCCAAGGACCGCCAGGCCTTGCCCCTGCCTTCATCCTTGACCTTTCTCTATTTCTTTTATCGGCCCCTGCGGCTGGTTTGGGAATGGGGGAGAAGAAGGCTGAGGATTGGGGATTGGGGGAATACGTAGTTGTAAGGGGGGCTGCGGGCTTGCCTGCCGGTCGGCCAGGGTAATTCTGCTGTGTCACATTGTTCCACCTTTGTATCTGATAACCCTTTAACCCCCCCTTAAACCCCCCTGAATCAGGGGGGAAATTTTATTCCCCGGACTACCCCTTTCCTTCTTTCTCAAGGAGCGAAAGGGGTGTTTGAATACGAATCAGGTTATTCGACAGTGGTGCTGGAACCCTGGCGCAACGAAACAGGAAAATACCAAAAACTTGCAAAAAACGGAAGTGTCTGGTATTTTTTAAGTCATGCAGACCATTACAGAAAAACTCATGTACACGGAGCTGGCTGACCGGATCATCACAGCCTCTCAACTCGACCGCCTCCTGGGGGGAAGTGAGCAGCGGCGCTACGGCCAGGTCAACCGCGCCTTGAAGGCAGGCGAACTGTTGCGCCTCAAGCGCGGCCTGTATGTGTTGCCCGATCAGTTCAGGAAAGTTCCTCTTCACCCCTTTGCTGTGGCTCAGGCACTGGTTCCGGGAAGTTATGTCTCGTTTGAGTCAGCTCTGAGTTTTCATGGCTGGATCCCGGAAGGTGTTTTTACCACGACCAGCGTAGCGCCTGGACGCAAAACCAAAACGTATGAAGCGGCGGCGGGGAGGCTCTTCACCTTTCATCCCCTGGCGGTTGACAAAAGCTGTTTTTTGGAGCTGGTTGCCAGGGAGCAGGTGGATGCTCAGACCATCTTGCTGGCAAATCCCCTGAGGGCGCTGATGGATCTTGTCTGTTTCCGTAAGGTATCCTGGAACGGCATCGAATGGCTTACAGAGGGGCTGAGGATCGATCCGGATTTCCTGGCATCAATAAAGAGAGAGGATGTGCGGGCCTTGGCACCGGTCTACCTGCATAAGAGAGTCAACGTCTTCCTGTCGTCTCTCAAGGAGGAGCTCCAGCTTGATTAAACTGATCCAGGAAAGGTTGGCAGCCTATAGCCCAGCCAATCAACTTGAAGAAGAGAATGCGGTCAAGGAAATCCTGCAGGAAATTGCTCTGTACGGTCTCTGGCGTTCCGGTTTTTTTGATATTGCGGCTTTTCAAGGGGGCACCAGTTTGCGAATCCTGCATGGAATGAACCGTTTTTCCGAAGACCTGGATTTTATCCTCAAAAAGGCGGATGTAAACTTTTCCTGGTCCCCCTACCTTCGGGGCATGTGCTCCTGCTTTGCGGAGTTCGGTCTCCATTCGGAGGTGGTGAATAAAGAAGAAATGGATAAACGGATCAAAAAGGCCTTGATCAAAGACAATTCCATCTGCAGGCAGCTTGATCTTTCATTTTTTCGCTTTGACCAAAGGCGAAAACAAAAAATCAAGATCGAAATTGATATAGATCCACCTGCAGGGTCGAACTTTGACTACTCGTACCTTGACTTTCCCTTGGATTTTGAGGTCTGCCTGCAAGATCTGCCCAGCAATTTTTCATTAAAAATCCATGCGATGCTGTGCAGACCATATGTCAAAGGAAGGGACTGGTACGATTTCAACTGGTATATCAGGCAGGGGGTCAAGCCGAACCTTCCCCATCTGCAGGCGGCTCTTTATCAATGGGCCCATGGCAACAGCAGGAAATCACGTTCGACCTTTTATGGCTGAAAGAAGCTCTGACTCAAAAGATATATACCATCGACTGGCGTGATGCTGCATCTGATGTTGAGCGATTTCTGAAACCTCCAGAGCAACAGGGATTACGACTGTGGAGTGAGAAATTTTTCCTTCACAGGATTAATCAACTGACCGATCGCATCGAGGGCCCAACGGCGTCGTGATATGAGTTGATTTTTCCCTTTGCTATCTCACTGAACACTTGTTGTTTTTTATATAATATGCTGAATTAATATTGATTTTCGCTCATTAAAGGGATACGCTTTTTAATAAATTTTATCAGTCGTGTTTGTGGAATATTGAAACGAGTAGGCAAGGTGGAAAGAGGAGAAGATGGGAGCAGATATTCATAGTGCTGTCTGTAAGTGTTTACATGATTATCCCAAAGTTGAAGAGCTTATAGGTGAGCTGAACAGGCTGATAAGTTTGGATGGCGCCTCCTGCTGTCAGGCTATCTTACGGTTATTAGCCCATATTGAGATACCTCCAGAACAGGCTGAAAAATGCTGGCAGGATATTATGTCTCATCGAGGGGTCATGTCGTTGTCTATTGGCCGCCAGGTCAGTCTGCAGACTGCTATTTGTGATTTTTTCACCTCTATTCAGAAAAACCTCACCCAGCCCACGGTTATTGAGATAAAAGATTTTCAGGAGATAGTGCGTCAGTCAAATCTTGATTTTTTGACAGGGTTGAGCAACCGGGCCACATTGGACAATGTGTTTGAGAAGGAAATGGCTCGGACGCAACGCTACCATAGAGAATTGTCACTGTTATTTCTTGATATTGATGATTTTAAACAAATTAATGATACTTTTGGCCACCAGGCAGGGGATGCTGTTTTACAAGAAGTTGGAGCTATCATCAACCGGGAGAAAAGACTGGAAGATACGGCTGGCAGATATGGTGGTGAAGAGTTTATGATTATTTTACCTGATACCTCTAAATTGGATGCCTTGATTTTTGCCGAAAGAGTCAGGGTGAAAATAGAACAACTTGCATTACCTTATGGTGATACAATAATTCGAACCACTATCAGTGGCGGTCTGGCATTCTGGCCTGGTGATGCCACGGAAAAGGGCGCATTAATTTCCTGCGCTGATCAGGCACTTTATAAGGCAAAAAAAGATGGTAAGAATCTAATTTCTCTTTTTGGCTCTGAGAAACGGCGCTATATCCGCATTGATTTTGCCAGGCAGCTGGATGTAAAGGTTTTACGATCCGCACAGGACAGTGCCGTCAATACGACAGGTATAAATATATCTCTTGGAGGTGTATTGTTTGAGAGTGAAAAGCAGATTGCTATGGGTACGCACCTGGAACTGACCGCCTGTTTTGACGATGATACCTTTTTGGTTTTTCAGGGTCAGGTGAGAAGGCTTGAATGTTTAGATAATAATAAGTATGAGATCGGTGTTTCTTTTTCACATCAGGATGAGGCCTCTACCCATACCTTGGCAAGATATATCACCAGATATCTCAATTATTGTGGGGCAAATTGTCCGACAACAGATTTTGTCTTGCAAACAGTTTTATCATCCAGGTAGGTGACCATAAAATAAGAGGGGATGAGCCTGCTTTATTTTTCCTTTTTTGTTCTTGTGCCCATTTCTTATGCTGCCGGTTATCGAATTTTCTCAGATCAGCGATCTTTTTATGAGCGCAACTGGTGTACCTTGCAGCACCCTTCCGGCGTTCGGCCACCTTCTCCGCATGGCCCGTGAATAAACGAAAAATCAGTACTCATCATGTTCTCTTTTGACCAATAATTTCAGTCAACAGTTGGTAAGGTGCTTTTAAATTTCAGGCAGGTCCCGCCGGTTGTAGCGCTGGCTGCTGAAGTTATAAGTTTTAAAACTCAAAGGTGGTTTGCTTATGTCATTGTCGGAAATTTTCACTTTAGAAAATAAGGAACTCGACCAACTTGTTCTCATACGGGGCGAGGATAAGATCTCTACCGGGCTTGAAGGGGAGACGGTGATTCTTGATTTGGCGTCAGGGGTTTACAGCGGCCTGGATGAGGTGGGGACAACGATATGGAACCTTTTGGAGCAGCCCATGAGCTTTCGTGACCTTTGTCAGGAGCTCATGGCCGAGTATGCGGTAGAGGAGGAAGAGTGCCGTAGTGATCTTCTTAGCTTTCTCAAAGATCTTGCCGACAACCAATTGATCACAGTGAAAAATGGGCCGACTGCTTAAATTCTTTCGTTTACCGGGCAGAGAAAGGGTTCTCTTTTTTTATGCCTTGTATCTGTTGGCTGCATACCGGATCCGTCTGCAGGTGACATCCACGCAACAACTTTTCAACCGCGTTCAGAGGTTGTCGCGTGAACGATATGCCCCCGAACCAAGCCCAATTCCTCCGCAACGTATTGCCAGGTTGCTGAATGTTGCCGCATCGTTCATCCCTTATTCCACCTGTTTGTCCAAGGCCCTGGCCGGGCAGATTCTCTTTGCCGGCCACGGCCATAAGACCAGGCTTCATATCGGGGTGGCTAATGATGCCCAACAGAATTTCCAGGCTCACGCCTGGCTGAGCCTGGACGACATAATCCTGATTGGTCATCTTCCCGATCTGGAACGGTATCGGGAATTTCCCTCTTTAGAAAAAGAGTAGGTTTAAAAAAAAAATAGACTTTTTTTGTGAAAATGAATATTAATAATCGTTGTAGTATATTTCTCTTCTTCAAAAAAGGATGAAAACAATGAAACTTAACGTATCTGATAATAATTCGGCTCCTAAAAAACCATATTCTTCGCCACGGCTCAAGTTGTATGGAGATATCCATAAGGTTACGCTTGCCCTCCAAAATGGGAGGCAACAGGATGCGCAATTTACTACAGGACATCCAGTATCCTGTAGTAAATAATAATAGTGTCAATAACGTAGAATTCTTTATTGACGAGAGCTCTGAGATAAGTACAGACTGTGCTTGTAATTCTTACACCAAATGAGCATATGGTTTTCTTGATTTTCTTGGAAGAATTTCTCCTATGTCCTGCTCAACCATAGGACATCGTGCGATATACCGCCTATAAACTCCAGCTCTCTTCTGAAATACCTTTACCGCTTCCCAGTGGTTCCATAGAT
Organism: Pseudomonadota bacterium; assembly: GCA_043826415.1. Taxonomy (GTDB): domain Bacteria; phylum Desulfobacterota; class Desulfobulbia; order Desulfobulbales; family Desulfocapsaceae; genus UBA2270. Next base: position 103,654 of record JBDRQE010000046.1, on the reverse strand, counting down.
GACCTGGTAGACATCAGGATCAAAAGAGCTGTTCTGCCCCGATTCCCCAGAAACAAAACGCCTTCTGGCACTTGGTTTGAACACGGAACTCGGGAAATTCTCATTGGCTGGAAAAATTTCTGTTGCCTGAGGATTCACAAGGGAATAGCAATTGATGTCCAGGCTGAGAAGGATGGAAACGCCGATTTTTTCAAAGATCCCATTCTTGGCCTGGCAATGGCCATGGCCCTCCAGCAGCGCCACCATTATGTCTTGCATGGAAGTGCTGTAGTCATTGGGAATCAAGCGGTTCTTTTTATCGGCGACAAAGGACAGGGTAAATCTACCTTGGCTGCCGGTTTTCGTTCCCATGGCTATTCAATCCTGGCCGACGATGTCTCTGCTATTGATTTTTCTGGCGGCGTTCCCAAGGTGAGGCCGGGGTTTCCAAAGATGAAACTCTGGCCGGATACCTTGGAGCAGATGGGTGAAGATCCTTCCAGTTATCCGGAATTAATGCCGGGATATGACAAGAAATTGTGTTGTCTGGCCTCATGCTTTTACAATCAGTTGGTGCCGCTGGCTGCTATTTTCGTTCTGGCCACAGGGCCACAGCTCTCAATAACTAAAATCGGCTTTGCTGAGTCTATCCTGGCCCTCAATAGCAACATGATGGGAAGCTCCTTTACCAAAGACATGCCCCGTCAGCTTTTTTCCCAAATTTTTGATCAATGTGCAACAATTGCTAAAACGGTGCCTGTTTATCAACTGACCAGGCCTCGTGATTTCTGTCTTCTTTCTGAAACGGTTAAAAATATAGCGGCGATCCTCACCTGAGCTCTTCTTCTTCATAAATAAAATCGCTTCAGGTAGAGCAGAGAACTGCCACATTTCACCACATCCACCAAGCCTATCATTCCGGTGGCTTTCAATCTACAATCTTTTATTGCCTTGCATGTCCATATAAGAGGCTAACATGTTGAGATTATTTGTCGACATTTCTGAATAGGTGGAGCATTCATGTTGCCATGAGCGGAATTGCAGGTATCTTTTATTTGAATGACAGACCGGTTGTAACTGAACAGCTTGACCGTATGCGTCTGGCTCTCGCTCACCGGGGACCAGATGGGTATCGTCTATGGAAATCCAGTCAAGTGGGTCTTCTCCACTGTCGGCTGCATACTACTCCTGCATCTATTAAAGAACAGCTCCCGGAAGAAGATATGCAGTCCGGCTTGGTTATTACCGCCGATGCCCGGCTGGATAACCGCCAAGAGCTTTTTGCTGTTTTTTCCCCCTCTCTTCATCAAGCTGGATCTGTCCCGGACAGTAAGCTGATCCTTGCAGCCTACCAAAAGTGGGGGGCAGAGTGTGCGGCTCACCTTCTTGGTGACTTTGCCTTCGCTATCTGGGACAAAGCTCAAAATCGGCTCTTCTGCGCTCGAGATCATATGGGAGTAAAACCCTTATATTATTACAGTTCCTGTTCATTCTTTAGCTTTTCTTCCGAGATCAAAGGTCTGCTCTGTAATCATGAAGTCAAACAGGACCTCAATGAAGAACGGATAGCAGACTTTATGGCTGTCACGGCCTTAGATAACAGTTCTACTTTTTTCAAACAGATTCTGCGTCTCCCCCCCGGTCATTTTCTCATAGTCCACCCTGGAAGAACCAGTCAGCCAATATCTTACTGGCAACCACGACCCGCACAGCTACCAGTATTAAGCAGGGACGAATACGCCGAAGCCTTCAGGGAGATTTTTACAGCGTCTGTCCGCTGTCGCCTTCGTTCTGCTTTTCCTGTAGGCTCCTATCTCAGTGGCGGACTTGACTCTTCCTCCATTACTTGCATGGTGGCAGGCCCACTTAAACAGTGCTTATCTGGCCCCCTCCACTCTTTTTCCGGTGTCTTTGACACAATGACCAGTTGTGACGAACGCCATTATTTCCAACCGGTGCTCGATCGTTACCAGATTACTCCTCATTTTCTTCAGGCGGATCAGCTGGATGGCCCTCAGGCCTTTGACAAGATGGTGGAGTGGGAGGATGAGCCTTTTTTTGCCCCCCACTTCTTCATGGGATGGAATTTGCTTCTACTTATGCAGGGTTTTGGAGTTCGGACCCTTCTCGATGGCCATGATGGCGACTCGGCAGTTTCCTATGGGTATACGTTACTCCCGGAGCTGGCCAGGAAGGGAAAGTGGTTACAGTGGTTCGCAGAGATGCGAGCAATCAACTCTTCCTCCAGAAAAGCGTTGGTAAAGTACCCAATCAGAATAATGAAAGATGTTTTTTACCGAAAAATCCCTCAAAGGCTGTTCACCCCCCAGTATCAAAAAGATTTCCTGAAAACAGTGGAAGAGCTTAACCCGGAGCTGGTAAAAAAAACGGACATAAAAGGCCGCCTTCTTCGTCACATTATTCGTTTGCCGAATTATCGGCAAGATGAACAGACCTTTCATCTTCTTAATATCAGCCAGCCCATTCATTCGACCGCATTGGAGTTTATGAATAAAACCGCTGCAAGATTCCATGTCGAGCAGCGGTTTCCTTTTTTTGATAAGCGGCTTATTGAATTCTGCTTGGCTCTGCCTGCCGAACAAAAACTTTATCAGGGACTTAATCGCCATGTTTGCCGTCATGCCTTACGAGACATCTTGCCTGAGAGTATTAGGAAAAGGAAATCCAAAACTGATTTTAGTCCTAATCTGGTTAACGCTTTTTCTGCACAAACGTCCAAGTGGCTCGCATTGTCCTTTGCATCGCTTCCTGATTACACTTTTAACTATTTAGATAAAAGTAAGTTAGTTATGGCCTATAACCGATTCAATGACCCCAAAAACAACTTGCGACAGGTGGAATTGTTTTTTATTCTTCGATCATTAGCATTTGGGAAATGGCTTCATAAAATGGATGGAGGCAGGGAACATGAAACAGGGTAGCAAGGCTGAACAGTATCCTCAGTCCCGTGATTTTTTTCTTGAGGTCTAATGTTCACAAGAGATCATTTATCAATGAAGTCACCCAAGCCACTAACTTTGTTGCTCTTTGTTCTCGCAGCGCTGTTTACCATAAGTTCCAATACCCTGATTGAAAAATACCAGAGTAGCAGCCGGCAGCTTCTGGAAAACCCGCTCTTTTCTATTGGGTTACAAGGATGGCAAACAAAGGAGTCTCCTGGCAGAGCAATAGTGCTTAAGGATGGAACAGTAATTCTCAAATCCCTGGACAAAGAAGGGCAGATAGAAATATACCAGGAAGTAAAAGGCCAGGGCCAGAATACCAGATACCGCCTTGAAGCCGAGCTGCAAACGACTGATGTGGCATCTGGTGAAAAAAGCTGGAACAAGGCCAGATTGCTGCTTATTCCGATTATTGACGGCAAGGCCAGTTATAAGTTGAAGCACGCTGCGGCCTCCCTTGTTGGAAGCCAGGACTGGAAAACGTATAGTGAGGTTTTTCAGATCCCCAAAGGGGTTCAAACGATTCGGGTTGTGGCGCAGATGAGTCGCTGCAGCGGGGAATTTTCGCTGCGGAATCCCACGCTCTACAGGGTAGTGGAAACCCCACTCTATACCTTCAGCAAATGGCTGGTTATCTCTCTCTGGGCCACCTTTTTCTTCTCCCTGTTTCAGCCCTGTCTGCGGACTAAAGGGAACTTTTTTTTCAAGATACTTCTGGTCCTGACAGTGGTTGCCATTGTCATTGGAACCGCCATCCCCGGTCAGCTTAAGAATGACTTACGTGACGACCTGCTCCGGGAATCCGGAATCTTTACCATCCCGGTCCAACAGACGGTAAAAGAGATAATGGTAGCCGAGGATCTTCGCCCTTTCGACGTACCGAAAGTGGACATCACCAAGCTGGCTCATTTCTTTCTTTTTGCCCTGTTTGCCCTCCTTCTTCTGTTCACAAATCCGGAGATGTCTGTCAAGCAGCTGTTGCTCAACCTTTTTCTGGTGGCCTGTTCTACCGAGCTGATTCAATTGTATGTGGAGGGCCGCTCGTCTCTGATCAGAGACGTGGCTATTGATATGGCAGGAGGGGGAATAATCCTACTTTGTTGGCAGTTGACAACAATCAGGAAGCGAGTATGCTTTTATTACTGCGATAATTTTTCCAGACGTTGACGTATCTTTTCATTTCCAGGCTCAAGCATCAGGGCCTGCTCATATTCTTCTTTTGCCCGGTAAAGGATACCTTGTTTTACATAGTAATCACCTAAAAGAAGGTGAAAGGGCGGGTGATCCGGATGGTATTCGATTCCCCGTCTCAGGACATCAAGAGCCTTGTCCTGTTCCTGCTGTTTCTGAAGGAATGAGTAGAGCTGAAGAAAATACCAGGGCTTGCTTTCCTCCTTCTGCTGGAGCTGGAGAAAATCCAGGGCATGGCTCCGGTAATAAAGAGTATCATCTAAATTTCCAAGATCCTCGGCGAGTTTGCCGAACTGAATCCAGGCCTCAGCGGTCTTCGGCAGGACTGACGAGACCTCTTCTCTGCTGAAATTATAGCTGATAAGAAGCGGCGGCATATCCCGGGCAAGTGAAGGGGTCTGGCTGGTTTTCTCTTTGAGGACTTTGATTGCCTCGGCCCTCTGGTTATTAAGCAGCAGCCACTCAGCCCAGGTCAAAATGATGTCTTTCTTATTCTGTACTCTTTTGTACCCCTCTGCCATTAAGATAGATGCCTGATCCCTGGAATCCGGTCCCAGGGTCAACGCCACGCGCTGAAGATATACTCCTTCCTGCGGATCTTTCATTGCCGCCTTGAGATAACCCGCTAATGTCTCTGGTCCCAAATTCTGGAAACGGGCGATATTCCCCTCGCTGTATGAATAGCGTCCCTCCAGAGGATCCAGGCGAACAGCACTCCTGGTCGTTTCCATTATATAAATTAATTTTTCACGGGAGAGTTGGGGATTGAGGTAGATTTCGGCGACCTCCTTATAACTTGAGGCAGCCAGGAGGATTCCCCCTTGGACCATCACCGTCAGCGCCAGGAGAGGGAGAGCTGTAATAAAGCTTACAATGGCCCACCTGCTGTTGACAGGTGGCAGGAGGGTAGAGCTGGTGCGGTAATGGTGTCGGGTATTGGCGGCCGCAACTACAAGGCCGCAGAGAAAAAAGAAATAAAGGCCGTTGGCCCCATTGTGCATATTGAAATCAGTTACACTGTGCAGCAAAATGGAGACTACAGCGGTGAGAGCACCGACGGTGAGCAGGATGGTATAAAGGTCCCTTCTCTTGGTCAGCTGTTTGAGCCCATGCCTAAGGATGGCCATAACAAACCAGGCTGCCAGTGAAAAGCCAATGATACCGCCGTCGGTGAACAGCTCGATATAATCGTTATGGGCATGATCAAAGATAGCAGGGCCAGGCATTGTGCTGTATTGGGGATAAGCATGGATAAAAGTGCCGAATCCTGAACCGGTAAAGAAAAAATCACGGATGATCGCCCCGCAATCCTGCCATATCAAGAGTCGGCCATCAGCGATACCTCCGGTTTCTGTAAAGGCCTTGTTGAATTTACCAAGAATGGGGTCCCAGCCAAACCAAGTGACGGCCAGAATTCCGCAGGTGAAAATTAAGACAGGCAATAGATGAATGGTGCCCTTTTGTTTTTTCGTCATGAGCAGAGTAAAAATGAGCAGTCCCAGGGTTATGGAAATCATGCCGCCCCGGGAAAGGGCGATGAAGACCGAAGCCAGGATCAAGATCACTCCAAAGCCCAGAAAGAAATGGAGATTGCTGCCGGGCATGGAAAAAAGAGAAACTACTTTTGACCTGAACGATTCGTGGTAATGAACATCAGGACGGTGGAAAAGAAACAGTGCCAGGGCTAAGGGGCAAAGCATTTCCATAAATCCGGCGTAATGGTTGTGGTAGATCCATGGTCCGATAGTTCCAGAATTGGCAGGGGTCTGACGAAACCAGTAAATTGCATGGGGTGAGCTGAACTTTTGGATAATAGCCAGAAAGGCTATGCCGATCGCCAGCCAGACAACGATATTTACTGTTTTACGGAGCGTCTCTCCATCACGGAGTATCTGCACGGTCAGGATGTAGAAAAGGGAATAAGAAGAGATCCGCAGGAATTCGAGCAGGGTTGCTTTTTGATTGACTGTAAGGGGAATCCAGTTGTTGCCGTGATCCAGCGAAAGTAACGGGGAATAAGCCTGGAAAATATTCGGGGCAATAACGCGGACGAGAAGGGGCGGCAATGGCAAAAGTTGAAGCAGCATAAAGCCCAGAAGAAGGAGCAAAGGGAAAGTGCCTGGCACCTTTAAAAAAGAGGCGGAATGTATTCGTAATTGTGTGAAAAAAAGCAGAGCAGTGATGCAGATCAGGAGTTGGACAATGGCGATGGACCATGTTTCCACCGAGCCAAAAGCCAGGGGAGCAAAAAGTAGAGTGGCGGTAAAGAGAAAGAGTGGGATTTTCTTCATGAGGGCCTTACTCTTTATAGAAGGGTTAAGCGCAACAACTTCAGGCTTTGATTGTGGCGACTGCGGGATTTTCAGTTACTAACTTTATCGCCTGCTCCTTGCCGATGATTTTGGCTGCTTGCTTGACGGCTTTGCTGAGCATGGGTTTTCTAAAACCGGGTGCGTGGGAATCTGTTGCCAAGTAATGGACTTGATTATGTTTTAATAGATATTCTGAACAATTTTTGGCATTTACACCCAACTCTCCTATGAGGCTGGCAGCGGTTATTTGTGCTTGCGCGCCAATATCGATGAGTGGAGCAAGTCTGCAGGGGTCGGAATAAATTGTCAGATTTCGTTCAGGATGAGCAATGACAGGAGTGATGCCTCGTTCCAGCAATTTCTCGATAATGATGGCAGAATCACTTGGGAGATAGTTGTAAGGAAACTCCAGCAACAGGAAGGAATTACCGGCAAGACAAAACTCCTCCGCAACAGCAAGGGCCATATGTGATGGAACCTCTGCACCGCTAAGAATTGTAATATCTAATCTTGCAGTGTTGAGGGCCTCCTGCAGTTTGGTCACTGCGTCATTTATGGCTCCCCTGGTAAGGCCGGCACAAAGATGGGGAGTGGCAATAATGGTATGGATACCGTCTTTGAGCGCCATCTCTGCCATGGTAATTGAGGTCTCCATATTCGGAGATCCATCATCAATACCTGGAAGAATATGGCAGTGCAAGTCTATCATCAGTTCAGTGAAGTAACCAAATCGGCTGAAATATCAGTATGATTTTTTCTCTGATTCCTCATGGTAATAATCATCATAGCTGTAATATTTTTCACTGCCTATGGTTGCAGTTATTCCATTGACAATAGCCCCAAGGAGGGTGATCTTCATTCCCCGAATTTTACTAAGACCGGATTCGAGCATATCGTACGAGGTTTTGCCGGAGCGGGTAACGAGCAGTGTGCCGTCTACCAGTTTACCAAGGGTCAGGCTGTCGGTAACCCTCAACAGTGGAGGAGAGTCCAGGAGGATAAAATCAAAGTTTTTGCTCATCTCATTGAGTAACAACTTCATTCTATTGGAATTAAGTAATTCTGCCGGATTTGGGGGGGGAGGACCGGCCGGAATTAGGGTTAAACCATTGCCTTCAACCTGACGGAGCATATTTTGCTCAATATTCCCGGCCAGATAGTTGCTGAGGCCGGAGCTGTTTGGTACAGTAAAGAGCGAGTGCATCCGTGGCCTGCGCATATCACAGTCTATGATCAGGACCTTTTTCTCGTTTTGGGCCAGAATCATGGCAAGATTGAAGGTAGTTGAGGTCTTGCCTTCCTGGGGTACCATACTGGTTAAAAGCAGGGTGCGCGGTGGATGATCAGGGGTGGACAGCAGCAGGCTGGTACGGATCATCCGATAACCCTCTGCCAGCGGGGAGAGAGGAGTGTCACGGATAGAAGTTTCAATCTTACTGTTTTTATCCCGTAACGCTTCAATCGAACCAAGCACAGTCAAACCAAAACGCTGTTCTATATCTTTGCTGTTTTTTACAGTGTTGTCCAGGTATTCGATGAAAAAAGCCAGACCGATACCGCCAAAGAGTCCAAGAATCAGTCCCAGGGCCAAATTACGCTTTTTCCTCGGTTTGTCGGCAAACAAAGGGAGATTTGCTTTTTTTACCACCCAAATTTTTATATCCTGGGCCTGATCCGTGACATTGACTTGCTTGATGCTGGAGGTCAATGAATCATACAGAACTCGGCTCATGTCAGCTTCTCGTTTCATGATGGAGTACTGCGTGAAACGTTCGTTGACATTGAGCATCTCCTGCTTTGTATCGGACAGTAATTGGGTGAGATTTGTCTCTTTCGATTTAGCAAGGTTATAGGAATTTTTGGTAGCTTCGATGATCCTGTCTATCTCAAAGCGTTTTTCTTTGAGTAGCATCTCCTTTTCCGCTTTGGCATTGATCATCAAAGGATGTTTGTAGCCGAATTTTTTAGAGAGGTCCTTAATGTTTTGTTCTGCAAGATAAATTTTTTCCCGCAATCCCTGTAAAATTTTGTTATCGGAAAAAATAGAGATGGTTTCGATGTTTTGATAATCCTGTCCCAGATTTTTGATCTGGGTATAGAGCGCCTCGAACTCCTTCTGTTCGGTCTGGGCTTTGGAAAGTTGACTGCTGAACTCTGCAAGTTTTTGAGGATAGACAGCAAGTTTATCTTCAACCGTGACCAGATCATTGTCGCGCATGTATTTCTGAAGGTTAAGTTCTGATCCTTCCAGCTTTTTACTCTCTTCTTCCGCTTTGGCCGTCATCCACTTCAGAGTATAATTGCTCGAGGACAGCTTGATCTCGAGAGTTTCGTCTATATACGCCTTGACAACTGCATCGGCAATACTCTTGGCTATGGCAGGATTTTTATCGGAGTAAAGGATATAAACGGTCTTGGTGTTTGGCACCGGCATGATTGAAAGATTGCCCCGGATAATGGAAGCGATAATCTCTGCATCGCTCATAGGTTCGGCGGCAATCAGAAGTTGAGCGTTCTTCTCTGCCGGGATTGTTTTATCATTACTCTCGCTTTTGGTGGGTAGGAGACCGGAGAGGAACTTTTTAATCCCACTTTTGAGTGTGGAGAGAAAACTAGGTGAATCTGTAGACTCACCGAAAAAATAGTGCCGGTATTTAGTGTCAAGTTGGAGCTGTTCTACTACCCTGCGGGCCACATTGGGGCTACGGATCAGTTCAAATTGGTTGGTATGAAAATCGGGATCGTAGGGGATATAATTTCGGCCCCCTGTCAGGTTGCTTGAACCAAGATTTTGTTCAATGAGGACCTGAGTAGAAGCTGTGTAATACGGAGTAGCGGTAAAGGTGGCTATAACCACGGTGAGAAAGGTAATCGCCAGGAAGGTGATAACCGTAATTTTCCGTTTGATGATGACCCGCACGTAGTCGCGGAGGTGGATTTCCTGCTCTTGGAAATCCTGTGAACCTTTCTGGTCCAAAAGAGTGGTGCTTTTCATGACAAGATTAGGGGGAAAAGAGAGAAAGAGGGGAGTATGGAGCCTGATAAAGGGACAGTTGTTTTCCAGGGTGAGTTAAAAAAAACTTTCCGGCACCACGATAATATCATTGGCCAACACAGGAGTGTCAAATTCTACATCTTTTAAAATCGTTTTTTGATTATCGACAATTCTCACAATTTGTATCCCGGATTTAGAGGCCTTGCCGGTGAAACCACCTGCCAGGGTAATCAGCTTGAGAACTGTGGTCTGATTATCGCAGATATAGGCGTCCGGCTTGTCCACTTCCCCGGTTACGTAACACATTCCGCCTTTGGGTATAAAGACGGTGTCTCCAGCCTGAATGGGTATATTTTGGCTAAGGTCACCACCTTCAACGAGAGTTTTGATATTGACAACAATGATCTCCTGTTTTCCATCCGTGCTTCGTTTGATGGTTGCAGTGTCACCTGCCTCTTCCTTTAACCCTCCGGCTTGAGAGAGGAGTTCAAGAAAGGTTGTTGTGCCACGAAGCTCAATCAACCCAGGCTTGTTGACATGTCCCAGAGCAACCGCTTTTTTGCTGCGGAATTCTTCAATGAAGATGTTGACTTGGGGGTTGACGGTGTAGCCGTCTGCCAGCTGGCGCGATAGTTCTACGGCAATATCAGATGTTTTCATCCCGCCGACTTTGACCTGACCGAGAAGAGGCATAACGATAAAGCCGTCTTCTGTGATGCGAACGGTTGTCTTCAGGTCGTCATGGTCGTAGACTGTGATGCGTAACACATCCCCCGGTCCGACGATATAGTCATCGGCCCAAAGAGTTTGATGGGAAGTGATGAGAATGAAAAAGCAGAACAAATCGAGGAGTAATCTTGATCTTCTTTTAAAGACATTATTCATTAAGGGCAACATTTTCTTCTTTTCTTTTCCCTGTAATCGTCTCAACTTTTCTTATAGGGGTGTTTTTTTAGAAAGCCGAGTTTAAACTGAAGGAAATTGTATTGGACGCGTAATCGAACAGATCGTCTGTAGAATTCCTGGTGTCAAACTGGTAAGCCATCTCGGCCATCAACCAGTCTTTGAATACATATTGGAGAGCAGGCCTGAAGATATAACGGTCGTCGTCACGTTCACCGGCCACTCGTAGTTGCGTATAGTTGTGATTTTCGAGAGATAAATCACAGATGCCCAGTAACTTTTCAGTGAATTGCTGCTTGTAATGCACTATCCCGGTAGATACTTCCTGGCCAATGGCTAGAGTACTGTCACTTTCTTCTGTCTTATGACTCAAGGCTAGTGAGATTTCTGTTTTGACAGTAATCTGGTATTTCAAGGCCAATTCCAAAGCCCAGCCGTTATTATCTTCATTAAGTGTTTGAGCAAGGCTTTTCTCGTAATCTACATTCTGGTAGCCTGCCTTCATGCGTAAAGAGGTTTTTTCGGTGGAGGCCCAGTTAATACCGGCGTAATAAAAATCCTGGGTGTTATCCCAGCCTGTATTTGTATCATAGCTGACGTCGATATACTGATATTGTACAAATAAACTGGTTTTGGGGCTATACTTGTAAAAACCGTACCAAGAGGCATCGTTATCGCTACGGTCGAGAAAGTCATCGATGGCTTCTGAGTAATTCAGATAGAAATTGGAAAATTCCACCTTGGTTCTCAACTTGTCAGAGAAATCCCAGTCTGCGACTGCCTGACTTAAATTTGATTTATATCGCCGCACAGGGTCTTCACCGGCGTTGCCGATCTCGAAGCGGTCCTGACTGCTGGTGAAACTATCCAAGGCCTGGAGAGAAAGACCACCACGAAGGTTATACTTGAATAATCCCTCTATCTTGGCATCAGTATCATTGAGATCTGAGTCAGTAGAATACATTTTGTAGTCAAGGGCACCCAGCAGGTATGCGTTGAACCTTTCAAAGCCTTCATAGTCGGGGAGAGCCATTAGCAGGCCGCCCGCTGATGTGTTTTTAGCTGCAACAGTTACGGGTGCCTCTTTGATTTTGGGTATGGACATCCAAATTCCGGGAGAAATCCGGGTAAGGAAGTTGTTTGTCTTGTCCTGGTCAATATTGTAGAGATTGTCTGTATATTCTTCGCCCACCGAGAGAAATGGATGAATATATCCACTGCCGGAGGTGCTGAACAGCTCACTGTCATTTTGTGCCCCGTCGTCTTCAGGAAGCAGTGATTGCTTGCTTTCAGAACTGGACTGTCCCATGGGCACATCCTGCCCTTTGTAGTAAGGTAATTCCGCAACAGGCTGGATGTCATTGGAGGCGACAAGCATCATTTTACCAATTTGGATACTTTGATGTTGCCCGGCGACGGCAAGTTGTGACTGGAATAATAATGATGACATGAGCAACAAGCTGTATTGACGTTTCATTTTCTCTTTCCTTCTCTTGGAACTGAGTTATACGTGTTACCAGGCTTACCAAAAAAAACGTAACTATTTACCACAAAATCGTAATCAAAAAAACATTAGCCAACAACATGTTGTTGGGTAGGTCGGGGTTCCTCCCGACGATGGGGGCTTGCGGTGCTAAAGCTCGACCTGCGATATTTAGCGTGAAGAGTTACAACAAAAAACCAAAAAGGCCTTGCAGAAAATAGCAGGGCCTTTTTGGTTTTGTACTTTTATTTTGTGGCTAAGATTTCACTGAAATTTTGATGGACTTGCGAATCCCGGCCTGTTGTTTGTGTTTGATAGCGCTGGTAAGCCGGCAAAAGTTGGAGCGGTGGTTCCTGCCGGGGTATAGGCTTGGCTGTCGGACATCTGGTCACCACATTCGGCCACACTTTTCTCGTAGGCGTCAACTAACAGAATATCGGATATTGCTGCTTCTTCAGCCGCCTTGTTAATGTCTTTGCCATCTGCTCCCGCACAGTAAAGGGCCATAAGCAGTTGCCGGGGGTTAAGTTGCTTTATCTTGAGTCCTTCGTCAATGATCAATGCGGGAGTCTGTCCTTCCGCCAAAGCACCATTTACTGCTAGCTCTATCCCTTTCTCTTGATAGGTAGCAACAAAAATGTCAGTCCAACTAGCCATGGCTGTTGTAGCGACAACCAGCGTCAAAAGACATGTGAGGATTATTTTTTTCATTTTGCCTCCAAGGGAAGATCCATAATTAAAAAAGAAAATAGACTTATGTTATTTACTTTACATAAAGTGGCTGACTAAATCAAGAGGTGAAAATAGATAAAATTACCTAAATACAAATAAAAACCTATCGCCCCTTGCCCAACAGCATTTCTTTTACTGTTATGCCAATTAACTTCAGATCGAAGAGCAACGACCAGTTATCAATATACTCTAAATCCATTTTCATCCAGTGATCAAAAGAAATGTCATTTCTGCCGCTTACCTGCCAGATGCAGGTAAGCCCCGGTTTCATGGACAGGCGCCGCCGTTGCCAGAGCTGATATCGTTCCACCTCCTCCGGCAGGGGAGGACGGGGACCTACCAGGCTCATCTCTCCTCTGAGGATGTTGAACAGCTGGGGAAGTTCATCCAGGCTGCTTTTCCGTAGGAATCGGCCAATGCGTGTGATTCGAGGATCGTTTTTCATTTTGAAAACCGGACCGTCCATTTCGTTTTTTCGGGCCAGTTTGGCTTTTAACTCTTCTGCGTTGTTCACCATGGTTCGAAATTTATAGAGGGAAAATTGTCTGCCATTGAGGCCGCTTCGTCGCTGGGTAAAGAGGACTGGTCCTTTTGAGGTTAGTTTAATTAACAGGGCAATAAGCAGCATCAACGGTGACAGCAAAATTAAACCTGCTCCTGCTCCTATATAGTCGATCATCGATTTGATTAATAATTCCGAATTCTTTAATGAGGTAGAAGATAAACACATGGTGGGCATGCCGAGAAAATCAACAATAAAAATTTTAGCTGTTTGCGGATAATACATAATTTTCTGGATTTGGAAGTCAGGCATAATCCGTATATTTATCCCCATGTTTTCAGCAAAAAAAATATATTCGTGTATGTTGTCGATTTTTTTTAAGGGAATGGCAAAAATGACTTCATCTATGGACTTTTGTAACAAAATATCACAAAAGTCTTCCATTGTACCGGTAACGGTAATATCGTTGACAACGGTCGTGCCGACAAGTTTTTTTTGATCCGAGGTCTCCAGGCAACCGTAAATTCGATATCCCGATTCAGGGTTCTTGAGTATTTCCTTGATCAGGTCAATACTCCTGTTTCTGCTCCCTACTATTAAGACTTGACGGGTGTTGTAGTCACGCTGTCGGCTGTGCCTCAAGATATAGTAGAGGATTGCTTTAGATGTTATGAGAAAAATAGTGGAAAGAGCCAGAAAGAAGATCATGAACAACCGGCTGAGAGCTGGTATGTGCAGTAAATATACTAAAAAAATCACCCCAAGCATCTCTGTGATAGAGGCCTGGACGATCTTAACTATAATCTGGTAAAATTTTTGCCTTCGAAAAGAGTCATACACTGCGAAGAGGCGCAGACTGAGATAATAACAGATGAGAGAAAGGATCAGTACGAAGGCATAAGGGATTTCAGCAGGAAGGTGGAGCCCGCGCAGCCGGAAAGCCAACCAGAAGGCACTCGTGATAACAAGCAGATCGAGTATCTGGTGCAGTGCCAGGAACAACTCACTTTTTTCTTTTAATATACCCACGTTTTTCTTAGACCGAATATTTCACAAATAAGCCTGGTGTCCTTGTAACGCGTTGATATTTAATGATTTTGTTAGAGTTGTTGCTGGAAAAAGCTATCATCTCAATATGATGTAAGCTCAGTACGTTGTTCAAGTTTATGAAACATTCGGGTTAGGTATGTTAAGTAATTATTGTTAAATGGAGAAGTGAGCATTTGTTTATTATGTTAATTTTATAGAGGTATCACACACTCCGTGAAAATGTCAAGAAAAATGCCGGGGATTTTTTTTGGTTGTGATCACGATCATTTTACTTGTATGTGATGACTTGGAAGTAAAAATTATATTTTTATATCAATAAATTATCCTTCTTAAATTTTGTCATAAATTTTTTATCGATCCAGTCCTTGATCAAAAACGCCAAGTGCCCTGCAAAGATCAGCCATTTTTTACGTAATACTCCTTGTCCATTCCCCAGGTTGAAGATCAGCAGATAATCCCCGCCGGGATCAAAGGGGATGAGCTCCTCACCTTGGAGATAGGCCTTGAGGTTATGAAAGAGAATGGGATTTTCCCGTACCGCGTAGACGCCCACCTTGTCCAGGGGTTGTGGTTCAAAGGATATGCAGTCGCCGCCGCCAAAGATCTCGGGGTGCTCAGGGCTTTGCAGATAGCGATTCACCAGCAGGCCGCCTTCCGGGCCGGTGGCGATCCCTGCCTGACGAAAAAAGGAAGAGGGGTGAACCCCGGTTGCCAGGATAATAAAATCGGCATGTTCGGTGATCCCGCAATCAAAGATGAGGGTGTTGTCTTTGATGGTCTTCAGATAGCCATATTCATGGATGATGACCCCGTTCTTCTCCAGCAGATCATGACTTCTACTGCGTACATTTTCCGGAAACCTGGACATGAATTGATGACCGGCAAAAAGAGAGATCTTTACTTTGTGTCCGCTGGCGCTCACAAGCTGACGGACGTTTCCCGCGACCTCTGCCCCGGCTGGACCACCCCCAATAACAGCAATAGCCACGGATTGCTGCATAGCCTTTTCCTTGATCTGCCGGCGGGCCTCATACAGGCGTTCGATGGGTTTCACGGTATAGATGGTGGATGCATCGCCAATAATCTCCGGGAGATCAACGCTGCTGCCGGTATTGAAGGAGACCACGTCGTAGTCGATGATGCGCCCGGATGCCAGATGCAGTCGCCGGGCGACAGGATCAACAGCTGTTATGGAGTCGCGGATAAAGGTGCCGCCCTGTTCTTCCACGGTCTTCCTGGTGGCAAAGCGAATATTGTCCGGCTCGTAGGTCGCCCCAAGCATACCGGGGCCCATGCCGGAATAGTAATGATAGTCTGAGGGGCCGATGACGGTTACTGTGTGTCCGAGATCACGTAACAGTTTGATATTGGACAAAGTAACCATGTGGGCATGTCCGCCGCCTGCCAGAACCAGATGCTTTCCCATTTTGCTACCTCCCCTGGGGGTTTTCATTGAACCGCTGTTTCAGCTGATTGCTCTGGTGACAATGTCCCGGTCAAAATAGTTTATTGCCATGCCGGCATCGACTACCAGGGTCTGGGCGGTGATGCCGGAGGAGCGTTCCGAGAGCAGAAAGACGGCGGTATTCGCAGCCTCTTGGGTGGTCAGCGCTTTTTTTCTCAGAGTTGCATTTTCCGCATAGAGATAACTGTCCACATAGCCGGGAATCCCTGCGGAGGCTGATGTCTTCAGCAGACCAGGGGCAATGGCGTTGAAGCGGATGTTGGAAAAGGCGGAGAAACTTTTGGCCAGAAAGCAGATGGATGAGTCCAGGGCTGCCTTGATCGGCGCCATGTATCCATAGTTTTCTGCCGCCATCCGGGTGGTTGATATGGAGATGGTGACCACTGATCCATTGTGATCAAGCAGCCCCTGAAAATGGTTGCAGATGGAAATCAGGGAAAAACAGGAGATGTCCATGGCCTGGAGAAAATCCTTTTTCAAGGTGGCATGAAAGGGCTGCAGGCCCTCAGAGTAATTGGCAAAGGCAATGGAGTGAACCAGGCCGTGAATGCGTCCGCCGCTCTCCGCCTGAATCTCCTCGGCAATCTCATCCCGGACCCGGGCAATATTGGCCTCATCTTCGACATCGCAGATAAATACCGGGCATCCGGAAAACAGGATGGCCGCTGTTTCCTGCCGGGCCTTGGAACGGACTACATGGATCACCCGTGCTCCTTGGGCAATCAGGGTCTTGCCGATAACAGAGGCAATGGATTTTTTATTGGCCAGCCCGAAAAGAACGAAAGTTTTATCAGTGAGATTAAGAAAATCCATGGTCAAGTCCCGTGGAAGGGGTTAGTTTTGAGAGATCATGAGAGATGGTCCCTTGCTTGAAAGCTCCTTAATCAGAATACCCTTTTTTACATCGTTGTTTCAATGATTGAATTCCCTTCACACGGTATATCTCCTATTGGCATCATTCATTCCTGTTATCCGGAAAAATTCGGTATTCCCCGGCAGCCGGGTCTGGTCAAAAGCAGCAGCGGTCGTCTTGAGTTGTTGCCGCCTTGTAACCGCGAAGAGATGGTCAGGGGGCTGGATGCCTTTTCGCATATCTGGATCCAGTTTCTCTTCCATGAGGCGGTGGTGGACGGGTGGCGTCCGACGGTTCGACCTCCCTGGCTTGGGGGGCAGAAGCGGGTAGGGGTTTTTGCCAGCCGCAGTCCCCATAGGCCTAATTATCTGGGGCTCTCGGTAGTCCGGCTCGTAGGGATATGTCAAGATAAGCATGGGTTATTTTTGGAGATTGCGGAGCTCGATCTGCTCGATCAGACGCCTGTTGTTGATATCAAGCCGTATGTTCCCTACAGTGACAGTATTGTTGGCGCCAGTGGCGGCTTCATTCCGCCCCCTGAGTCTGTGGAGCGGGAGGTCGTCTTTTCCGAGGAGGCAGCGAGATTTTGCCGCGACTATGAACAGCGTACAGGCCGCCGGCTCAGGTCCTTGATTCAAGAGACTCTGGAGCAGGACCCCCGACCGGCAAGTCAGCGCCGACAGATGCGCGAATACGGGATGGCGCTCTGGGATGTGAATGTCCGCTGGCAGGCAGAGGGAGAGTGTTTTCTGGTGCTGTTGATCACTGAAAAATGAGAGAGGGGACAAAGAGAGGCTCTATGGGCGGACAAATTCATTGAGTTTGCAATGGACCCGGCCGCCGATATCGTAGCTTTTGGTGAGCATGTTGTACTTGAGGCTGCCGCCTTGAATGGATACATCCTTGCCGATAAGTCTGGTGGCTCCGGGGCAGTTTGCTATCTTGCTCTTGTCGCTGTAGTGGAGGAGCTCGGTGTAGATCTCGTATTTATCCTTGGGCTTTTTGATGACCACTTTTTCCATGAGAGTGAGCATGCTGGATGTCTTGTCAAAGACACCCTGTCGGGCGGTGATGTGAGTTTGTTCTCCCTGTTCGCTGGAGATGGTGGCGTTGATATCCTCCATCTTGAATTCATCGGTTGTCTTGCCGGTCATGGCCCGTCTGGCAACGATGTCAAGGGTCGTCTGGCCATTATGGCTCTGGATGATATGAACGGTATCCATGGTAAAATCATGGGCATCCGGTCGATTCTGGGCCAAGGCCGGGTCATAGCCGCCACGGGGAGCGAGAAAGCCGGTCAGTGGAATCCGCCACAAAGGGAAGGTGAGCAGCAGGGCAAAGGGTACCAGCCAGATGAAGTTTCTGCTGTTAAAGTTTATAGTCATCGACTTATATAGCTTTGCAGAAGTTGCTGATACTGTCCTTTGGCCTCAAGAATCAGATTGCAGATCTCCCGGACTGCACCATGTCCACCTGATTGTTCGGTGGTATAGTGCGCGGCTTCCTGGGCTTCTCGTACCGCATTGGCCGGGGCGGCGCTGAATCCTGCCCGGTTGAGCAGAACAAGGTCCAGCCAGTCGTCCCCCATGTAGGCAATTTCAAAGGGTTTGCAGCCCGATTGTTTCAGGATATCTTTGTAGGCCTCCACTTTGTTGCCGGCCCCTTGATAGATATAACGCATCTTCAGATTGGCGCAACGCCTGGCAACGGCCTCCGAGCTGCGGGCTGTAATTACGCCCAGCTCCAGGCCTGCCTCCTGCAGGAGCCGCAGGCCAAAACCATCCTGGGTATTGAAGGTCTTCGATTCCTGCCCTTCATGGGAGTAGATGAGACTGCCATCGGTAAGCACGCCGTCCACATCGAGAAGCAGGATCCGGATGGGCTTGGCCTTGGAAAGTGCAGCCTTCCAGGCTGCACTGCGAATGGGGCTGGCTGGTTTATTTCCTGCCATGGCACGGTAGCCTTCGAGAACCTCGCAGTCTGAGGGGTACTGGCCGGGCTTTGTCGGGATGCAGGAGTCAGGGGGCATTTTGAATTTATGGTTTGTTCAGGATTGCTGGGACAAAGATTATCCAGGGGAAGCTATTTTGAGAACCATATCTTGCTGTGACAATTTTGTCAGTTGTCATGGTAACAGTACAGTCTTTATCGACCGTTGAGTTGCATCCATGCCAGCCAGTGAAAGGCAAATTGTTGGCAGTGGCTGGAGCGGTTAGAATGATGGTTGTGCCGGAGGTAATGCCGGGTTTGGAGTAATTGGTGATGCCGGAGTAGGTTGCTGGATTACCGGTGATGCCCACGCCGGCAGCTCCCAAGGAGTTGATGGTGAGGGTGGAGGAATTGGGGGTAAGTTTGACAATGGTTACGGCGTATTGCGTCATTCCGGAATAGGACCCGCCCCAGGTCATAGTGTGGGTTGAGTAGTCCCAAGTGTCATGAATATACATGAGATTGCTGGAATCATCATATCCAACGCCTACCATGGTATGACCCGTGACGTGAAACATGACAGGGCGGCCCGCGTCAATTTCCGCCTTGTAATCGGCAAAGGAAAAGCCTCCAGTAACTGAGTTATCAGTGTGTTGAGTATAGCACTCCGTTACCGTATAGCCCCTTGACTCATAGAATTTTTTTATCCCTAGATCTCCTCTGGTATCATAAGGAAAGGTGACATAATCAGCACAATTAAATTTTTGGCTGTCAGCATAATGATAAAAAACAGTACTTCCATCAGTATTCCATCCGTCAACGGGATTGACCCATTGGTTAGTGTTCATATAATCAGCTGTACACTCTCCTTTGGTGTGCTCGAGCCATCCATTTGTTGACCAGGGATCCGGGCCTGAAGCTCCATATCCGATCCAGTAATCGTCAACATGTCCCCTTGTTGTTCTGTTGTCAAGACCATTATGGGTTGCGCTGAGAGGGCATTGAGCACGCGTGTCCCCGTATGAGTCCGTCCACGATGGCCATGAGCTATTATCAAGGGGCATAATGCCTCCATTGGTCGGACCTGTGTACATATTATTATAACCAGTACGATCATAATATCCGGCTATCATAGCGGCACTTGTTGCGCTGCAGCCAAATGACCAACTGAATGCCGGAGTATTGAGAATATTGATTCCAGCCTGAATATCTGGTTTTGGCAGTGACGACACTACTGTTCTTTGCAATTCAAATCCGGGTGGTGGGGATGGTGGGCCGTTAATGATTGTTCGGATCAGGGTGTCGCCTGCTGGGGTGGAGACAGCTTGCGCGTCAAAGTATTGATTGTTCTGAAGTAGAGGGTGAGGCGTTTCAGCCTGTACAGAAGGACAGGCGAGAAGAATACAGAAAAAGAGCACTCTGTGAGCCGGGAAATGCCTTTTGTCTGGTAGTTCTAACATGGCAGTTTTTTTGTTTAAGTAGAATTAACAAAATTCGTTTTTGTGTCAATAATATCTGCACACATCTCGAATCTGTACCAGTTGGATCAGGATCTCTTCAATCTGATCAAGGGCGATGGAGTTGGGTCCGTCACAGAGGGCCTTGTCCGGATCTGGATGGACCTCCATGAAGAGGCCGTCGATTCCGGCAGCAACTGCGGCCCGGCTGAGTGGGGCGATGAACTCTCTCTGGCCGCCGGAAGAGGAACCGGCACCTCCCGGCAGTTGCACCGAATGGGTGGCGTCGTAGATTACCGGGCAGTCAAAGGAGCGCATGATGGGCAGTGCCCGCATATCGACCACCAGATTGTTGTAGCCGAAGCTTGCGCCCCGCTCGACCAGCATGATCTTTTTGCCGCCTGCCGCCCGAATCTTGTTCACACCATGTTCCATGTCCCAGGGAGAAACAAACTGCCCTTTTTTCAGGTTAATGGGTTTTCCTGTTCTGGCCA
This sequence comes from Pseudomonadota bacterium, assembly GCA_043826415.1. Classification (GTDB taxonomy): domain Bacteria; phylum Desulfobacterota; class Desulfobulbia; order Desulfobulbales; family Desulfocapsaceae; genus UBA2270. The sequence continues at coordinate 83,346 of JBDRQE010000046.1, read as the reverse complement.
CGGCGGTGAGGAGATCGGTCTGTCGGCAGAGAAAGGCCGGGATCTGGATGATGTCCAGAACCTCGGCGGCGGCCTCTACCTGTGATGTTTCATGGACATCGGAGATCACCGGCACCTGCAGTTCTTCTTTGATGCGGGAGAGAATGGCCAGTCCTTCTGTCAGCCCAGGTCCCCGGTAGGAGGAAAGGGAGGTACGGTTGGCCTTGTCAAAAGAGGCCTTAAAGACATAGGAGAGTCCGAGGCGACCGCAGATCTCCTGCATGGTGCCTGCCACCCTGCAAGCCATCTCTTCCGATTCAAGGGCGCAGGGGCCGGCGATGAGCAGCAGGGGCTGGCCGGAACCGACCTGAATCAGGCCGCCTGCGGGGGTGGCAATGGCCACCGGGGAGACGCTCATGGCCGTCATTGTCCCTTATGCTTGATGGCGGCGGCAATAAAGTCACGGAACAGGGGGTGTGGCCGCATCGGTTTGGACTTGAATTCGGGATGAAACTGGCAGCCGAGAAACCAGGGATGTTCTGCAAGCTCCACAATCTCCACTAGATTGTTGTCAGGAGATGTCCCGGAGATCACTAACCCTTTTTCTTCCAGCCGCTGCCGATAGTCATTATTGAACTCGAAGCGGTGACGATGCCTCTCCGAGATCTCTTCCATGCCGTAGGCGGTCCGGGCCAGGGTGTTTTCCCGCAGCTTGCAGGGATAGGCGCCAAGGCGCAGGGTGCCTCCCATCTCCGAGTTTTCGTCGCGGATCTGCATCTTGCCGGTGCGGTAGTCAAACCACTCCTTGATGAGGTAGATAACCGGATCCGGGGTGGTCAGATCAAGTTCTGTGGAATCAGCCTTGGGCAATTCGGCCATATTGCGGGCATATTCGATAACGGCCAGTTGCATCCCCAGGCAGATGCCGAAGAAGGGAATTTTCTGTTCCCGGGCATGGGTGATTGCCTTGATCTTGCCGGCCACTCCCCGTTGCCCAAAACCGCCGGGTACCAGGATACCGTGGCATCCTGCCAGCAACTCGGCGGGATCCTCTTTTTCCAGGTCCTCGGCGTTGATATAGCGCAGTTCAACCTTGGCATCATTGGCCAATCCGCCATGCATCAGGGACTCATGCAGACTCTTGTAGGATTCGGTCAGATCAACATATTTGCCGGGAATAGCAATGGTGACGGTCTGTTTGGGGTTTTTGATCTTCTGGACCAGATCTTCCCAGGGTTTGATATTTGGCTTCCCCGTCCAGATATTGAGCAGTTCGAGGATCTTGCTGTCTAAACCTTCTTTGTGCAGGTAGAGCGGTACTTCGTAGATGGATTCGACGTCGATTCCGGTGATAACAGCATCCTTAGGCAGGCTGCAGAAAAGTCCGATCTTGGCCTTCAGTTCTTCACTCAAGGGGGCTTCGGTACGGCAGACCAGGATGTCAGGTTGGATGCCATCGGCACGCAATTCGCGTACGGAATGCTGGGTAGGCTTGGTCTTGACCTCACCTGCAGTCTTGATATAGGGCACATAGGTGAGGTGGATGAACAGGGTGTTTTCCCTTCCAAGGTCACCGCGCAACTGTCGGATGGCCTCGATAAAAGGAAGCCCTTCAATGTCGCCCACGGTGCCGCCGATCTCAATGATTGCCACATCGACGCTGCCGTCAAGCTGGAGGATGGCCTCCTTGATCTCATTAGTAATATGGGGGATAACCTGGACGGTGCCGCCCAGATATTCGCCGCGTCGTTCCTTGGTGATGACCGAATAGTAGATCCGTCCGGTGGTGTAGTTGTTTTTCTGGGCCATGACCGCGTTGGTGTAGCGTTCATAATGACCCATGTCCAGATCGGTCTCGGCTCCGTCGTCGGTGACAAAGACCTCGCCGTGCTGAAAGGGGTTCATGGTACCCGGATCAACGTTGATGTAGGGATCGAGCTTCTGGAAGGTGACCGTCAGGCCACGGCTTTCAAGAAGTGCGCCGATGGCTGCCGCCGCCAGTCCTTTACCGAGCGAGGAAAGCACTCCGCCGGTCACGAAAATAAATTTGGTTTGTTTGGTGTTGGTTTTATTTTTCATGGAGGTCACTATAGCAATGGGTGGTTATTTTTGGAATAAAAAAGATGGGAATGAGAAGACATTTCTTTACTTGTTTTTCTACCTTGTTGTAACTATTTTTTGGTTATTAAGAATTGTTCCCAAATAATTTTTTCTGGAGGATGCTATGTCTTTAATATTTGCTTTTCTGGCTGTGTTGTTGATGGGCGTGGGATGTGTTACGCCGGTAATGGCGGAAGAACAACGGGAGGTGGCCATTTTTGGCGGTGGTTGTTTCTGGTGTATGGAGCCGCCTTTTGAGGAACTGGAAGGGGTCTTCGAGGTTACGGCCGGTTATGCCGGTGGTAGTAAGGAGACTGCAGATTATCAGCAGGTGAGCAGCGGCCGGACCGATCATTATGAGGCGGTACGGGTAATGTATGATCCTGCGAAGATTTCTTATGGGCAGTTGCTGGAGGTCTTCTGGCGTCAGATTGATCCCACCGATGGTGGTGGCCAGTTTGCCGACCGTGGTTCTCAGTACAAAACGGCAATCTTTTATCAGAATGAGGGGCAGAGGGAGGTGGCTGAAAAATCCAAGGCAGATCTTGCGGCCTCAGGTCTTTTCTCAGGGCCCATTGCCACCCGAATCCTGCCGGCTGTCCCATTTTATGAGGCGGAAGAGTATCATCAGGATTACTATCGGAAGAATTACAGTCATTATGCAGCCTATAAAGAGGGCTCAGGAAGAAAGGCCTTTCTTGAAAAAGTGTGGCCTGCTAAAGGGAAGCCGCAGAAAAAAGAGTATGTGAAGCCTGCCGATGAAGAACTGCGCCGCCGCCTTACCCCTTTGCAGTATGATGTGACCAGGAATGAGGGCACTGAGCCGGCCTTTCATAATGAATACTGGAATAATAAAGAGCCGGGTATCTATGTAGATGTGGCCTCAGGTGAGCCGCTTTTCAGCTCCCGGGACAAGTTCGATTCGGGAACCGGCTGGCCCAGTTTTACCAGGCCCCTTGAAGCAAAAAACGTAGTGGAGAAAAAAGATCGCAGTTTTTTTACAGTCCGGACTGAGGTGCGCAGTGTCCATGGCGACTCGCATCTGGGGCATGTCTTTGATGATGGTCCTTCTCCCACCGGCCTGCGATATTGTATGAATTCAGCAGCCCTGCGATTTATTCCGCAAGCAAAACTGGAAGAAGAGGGGTATGGAGAATATCTCGACAGTTTGTAGCCATGCAGCACCTCAAAAGTAAGAAGGCTTGATCATCTCGCATTGATTGCGGGAGATCAGGCCTTTTTTTGTGTTGTGGCAGCTCCTTCATACTATCCGAAAAACCCATGATTGTGCCAATTATTATCGGAATTTCCTATTTGACTAATAGTTACCTGTCGGCAATATTTCGTCCTTTGATCTTGTTTGTTTGCAGTTTAATAGAAGCATTTTCCATAGCTTTTTCCGGAAAAAATAGAGATGAGGGGGACAATAATGAATGTGGAGTCGTTTGAGATAAAGGCCTATCCAGAGATGTGGAAGGATCTGGGAATGGATGTGGAGCGCTTTGATAAGATGCGGCTGATGCTGGGTGAGATCTATCGCAAGACCTATCTGAGCCAGCAGAATCGTCCGTCCGGGATGGCTTATTTTGATGACATGGTTGCCGAGATTCACGGGGGACGGATTAAAGAGATTTTGGCAGCTAAGGCAGAAGGACGTCCTGTGATCGGCACCTTTTGTGTCTATATTCCGGAAGAAGTAGTTCTGGCGGCAGGCGGGGTCTGTGTCGGATTGTGCGGTGGTTCCCAGGGCTCCATTCCAGATGCGGAGAAGATTCTGCCCCGCAATATCTGTCCCATGGTAAAATCGGCCTTTGGTTTCAAGGCCGGGCGGATCTGCCCTTATTTCCAGGCGGTTGATTTCGTTTACGGGGAGACCACCTGTGACGCCAAGAAAAAGACCTGGGAGATCCTTGACGGCATGGTTCCCACCTACGTCATGGAGATTCCGCAGATGAAAAAACAGTCTGACCGGGATATGTGGCTTCATGAGGTGAAGGAATTCAAGGCCAAGGTGGAGGAGGTAGCAGGCAAGGAGGTGACGGTGGATGGCCTGAATCAGGCGGTCAAGGTGATGAACGGAAAACGGCGAGCCCTGCAGCGGCTCAATACCCTGCGTCATAGCAAGCCGACTCCGATATCCGGCAAGGATGTGCTGCTCGTGGAACAGATTGCTTTTTATGATGAGCCGGTGCGTTTTGCCTCCCAGGTCAACGAGTTATGTGATGAGCTGGAACAGCGGATCGCGGCCGGTGAGGCAATACCGAGTAAAGATGCCGTCAGGATTATGGTGGCTGGAGTGCCCATGGCACTGCCCAACTGGAAGCTGCATCATCTGGTGGAAGGGGCCGGGGCGGTAATCGTCAACGAGGAGAGCTGCATCGGCACTCGTTATTATAAGGACCTCATGGCCGAGGATGCAAGCGATATGGAGACCATCCTTACCGATCTGACCAAGCGCTACATGAACATCGACTGTTCCTGTTTCACCCCTAATGACGAACGGATTGATCAGGTGCTCAAGGAGTTTCGTGAGTCCCGGGCCGATGGCATCATTCATTATTCGCTGCAGTTCTGTCATACCTATAACGTGGAAGAGATCCGCATCCGTGAGGCCTGTAACCGGGAAGGGATTCCTTATATGTTCATCGAATCGGACTACTCGCCAGAGGATGTGGGGCAGATTCAGACCCGGGTTGAGGCCTTTCTTGAGCAGATTCGTGGCTAATTTTTCAAAAAAATGAGAGAGAAAGATGTTTGTCGGCATTGATTTGGGCTCTCGGGCCATCAAGGTTGCCGTCTGTCAGGACGGCAGACTGGTTGATTACCAGATCCGCGAGAGCGGTTTTGAGCCGCATCGGCAGGTGCAGGAGATGATTCAGGAGTATCACCCCTGCACGGTGATGGCCACCGGCTATGGCCGCCATCTGGTAAAAGAGTATTTTGATTATGAGGTGATTACTGAGATCAAGGCTCATGCCCTTGGGATTCACGCCCTTCTGCCGGAGGCGACGACAGTGGTTGATATCGGCGGCCAGGATTCCAAGGTAATCTCTCTGAACGGCAAAGGACAGGTGGTGAATTTTCAGATGAACGACAAGTGCGCCGCCGGTACCGGCCGTTTCCTTGAGATCATGGCCGCCTCCCTGGCCTATCCTCTAGGGGAGTTCGGCCCGGCGGCACTTGATTCAGATCAGGAGGTGCAGATCAACTCCATGTGTACGGTATTTGCAGAATCAGAGGTCATCTCTATGAAAAACCGAGGGGTACCCCGGCAGCATATAGCCAGAGCCGTACATGCCTCGGTTGCCGATCGCATCCTCTCCATGCTCAATCGGGTCGGCTATGGCGAAACTATCGCCTTTTCCGGCGGCGTGGCCAATAACCCTTGCATTGTCGAGATGGTGCGCCGGAGACTGGACAATGTCCAGGTGATCGTTCCGGAAAATCCCAGCATTATTGGCGCATTTGGCGCCTCGATCCAGGCAGCTCAGTAAGGTCCACAGGCAGAAGTTGCCAGAGCTGTCAAAGAGAGATGAAATCTTGTTATACTATCCTTTTCCAGCTCCTGTAACCGGCAGAGCCTGCCGCCGACATATCTGAGAAGTTGAATAAATCTAATTTCGTCAAACTCTATAAGGGAATCAGCCCTCTCCTGTTGATTGCTATCCTCTGGAAGTTGATTTCCTGGCTGCTCATGATAAGCAAAGGTGTTCCCTTTCCCACCCCTGAGGATGTGTTCATTGAGTTTATCGGCTATCTGCGAGGCACCGACCTGCTTGGTCACAGTCTGGCCGCACAGACTTGGGCGACCGTCCAGCGCTGGCTGTTAGGATATTTTATCGGCTCGACTGTCGGGATTGTCATCGGCCTTTTCTGCACGCTCTCCGAGTGGCCGGCCATGGCTCTGTATCCTGTTGTCCTCATGGTCCAGATGGTCCCAGGTCTTGCATGGATCCCTGTCGGCATCCTCATGGTGGGCATAGGTCCAGAAACCACAATTTTTATCATTATTCTTGCCACATTTCCTCCGGTGACCATCGGTATCATTGAGGGTATACGCGGGGTGCCGACGGAGTTCCTCTTTGTCTCACAGATGTGCGGTGACAAACCCTTAAGGCGTTTTTTCATGACTCAACTTCCGGCGGCACTGCCTTCGTTCATAACCGGCATGCGTCTGGCTCTCGCTAACAGCTGGAGAGTGGTGGTGGCCGCCGAAATGGTGGTTGGCACCGGTCTGGGCCTTGGTTATGCCATCCTGCAGTCACGATGGGATATGAACTATGAGGCATCCTTTGTCTGCATCGGGGTGATTGTTTTTCTGGGGATCCTTGTTGAACGCTGGGGGTTCAGTCTTATTGAGCGATATACGTTGAAGCGCTGGGGAATGCTGAGTGAATAAGGGTGAATTCCTGCTTCAACATGTGGGTTTTGCCTGTAAGGGAGCTGATGAAACCCCTCTGGTTGTTCTTGATGATATTCATTTCCAGATTCAGCCTCAAGAATTTGTCTGTATCTTAGGGCCAAGCGGATGTGGCAAGACCACTTTGCTTCATCTCATTGCCGGGTTTAAGAAACCATCAGCGGGAAAAGTTATGGTTTCGGGTCAAGAGGTGTCAGGCCCTGGCGCTGATCGGGCCATGGTTTTTCAGCATAGTGCTCTTTTCCCGTGGTTAACCGTGGCCGGAAATATTGGTTACGGCGTAACACCCGGCCATAAGGATAAGAAGATCAAGACACTTTTAAAACTGGTGGGGCTTCAAGAGTTCGAAAGGGCCTATCCCCATCAGCTCTCCGGAGGCATGCGACAGAAGGTATCGCTGGCGCGGGCCCTGGCCCTTGAACCGGATATTTTGTTAATGGATGAACCTTTTGCCGCTATTGACACCTTTCATCGTGAGAGACTCCAGGACGAACTCTTGAGAATGAGGGGGGTAATTGGCTGTTCCATTCTTTTTGTTACTCACAATATTCAGGAGGCTGTATATCTCTCGGACCGGACGATTGTTTTTTCGCAACGGCCAGCCAGAATAACCATGGAACAGGTTATCGGACTTCCTTTTCCACGAAAACGTACTGCCCCTGAGATCTGGGAAATTGCCCAGAATCTCTATAGCAGTTGTGATAGCTGCACTGAAAATATGGAACAATAAAACGGAGAAAAAATGAACAAGTTGTTGTCTTTCATGGTTCTCATGGTTTTCATGGCGCCGATAACAGCAGGATCTGCGGAGCATGCTTCGGTTATCAGGTTAGTGTATCCAAACAAGGCGCAGTATGCCCCTTTTATTATCGCCAAAGCAACAGGTGCCTGGAAAAAGAGCGGCCTTGTTGTCAAGGATATCGTTCTTGCCGGCGGTGGAATCAATGCGGCTGAGGCTCTTATTGCAGGGGAGGCGGATATAGCCGCCATGGGTGATGTGCCTGCACTGATAGCCTTAAGTCGAAACGAAGACTTTCATATTCTTTCCAGTTACATGACCAGCGAAAGAATGCACAAAATTGTGGCCTCTGGCACCAGTGGTATTAATAAGCCTGCTGATTTGAAAGGAAAAAAAGTAGCGGTACAGATGGGTACGAGCACCCATGGCGCCTTGCTTCTTTATCTGCAAAAGCAGGGCATTGAGCCCAAGGGTGTCACCTGGGTCGCTTTTCCTCCGCAGCATTTCCCCGAGGCGATTCAGGCGGGAGAGGTGGATGCCATAGCCGGTTCAGAGCCCTGGCCGCAAAATGTCCTTGATAAAAACCCCACGGCCTATCAGCTGACGGATCTTTCGGGTCTGGGCAATACTTATCCTCACGTTATTCTAATCAGGAACGATTTCCTTCAAGCCCATCCTCAAGAGGTTAGAACTATCCTCAATGTTATTGCCGAAACTGAAATCATGCTGCGTGAAAAACCTGAGAAAGCTGCCAGGATCAGTTCCGGATCAACGGGCCGGGATTGGCGGAAGGAGTTAGGTGCCAATGCGGAAATGAAATGGCAACTAAGTCTGGAGGAGAGTATCGAGAACAGCCTGGATCAGACCGCCAATTTTTTGTTTGATCAAGGGAAATTAAAGAAAATACCTGATATAAAAAAGGCAATGCACAAGATGGAAAAATAAGCGACCAGGTCAGGAATAAGCCGGGGCTGTCTTCGTCAAAGCTCTTTAACTTTGTGGCCGATCATTATCGGTTGGCCAATCAGTTTTTCCAGTGGCTGCACGTCGTAGCTGCCTTTTCGGAGAGAGGAAAAAAGGGTATTGAGTTCATTCTTCCAGTAGGTCGCCATTGTTTCCTGTTCCGGAGCGATATCATGCAGGAGGAGGATGTCTCCTGTTTTGAGTTTATGCAGGACGCGCCGGGCCAGATTGGTGATCTTTTTGTTTCCCTGATCAAAAATCCGGCAGCTGAAGGTGACGTTTACCAGATCTTCATCGAGAAGTACCTGTTTCAGGCGTGAATTGCTTATCCCGGCCGGTGGGCGGAAAACAAGGGTTTGAATTCCTGCTTGTCTTAATACTTCCTGGGTTTGATGAATATCCTGTTGTAATCTCTTCCGGCTTCTCAACATCAATAGATTGTCATGCTGCCAGGAATGATTGCCGATGCTGTGCCCTCGGGTAAGAATGTCGGCAATCAGATCTGGATGTCGGGCTGCTTTTTCACCGACCACAAAGAAGGTGGCTGTGAGCTGATAGCGGGCCAGTAGCTCGAGCAGTATTGGTGTGGAAGAGGGGGAGGGGCCGTCATCAAAGGTGAGGGCTACTCCTTTGCTGCCGGTGACGCTTCGGCTGATGCTGGGGAGGAAAAAGCCGATCTGCGGGAAAAACGGTGCTGCCAGACAGAGGAGCAGAAAGAGGAACAGGGGAAGTGTGGCGAGCCAGGGAGCGACAAAAAGGAGCAGGGCTGTCAGCAGAAAGGCCGTAAATCCGATTTTTTCTGCTGGCGAGAGGGCGCCTTTCCGTCCTCTATTTGTCGGAAGTTTCATCTTTGTCAGCTCGACCGATCAGCCAGACCAGTTCTCTATTTCCTGGTGACACCATGTTCGTTTCAATATGAAAACCGGCATTGGTCATGAGTCCAGCCATCCTTTCCGGGGAACGGTACCAGGGCTTGCCTCCTGACAACTTGACCCTGTAATCTTCAAGCAGCCAGGACCTTGACCGGGCAGCCTCCGGCTGAATGGCATAACGTATCACCATTCTTCCCCCTTGCGCAAGGGCCTGGAAGCAGTTGGCAAAAAGAGTCGCCATCGTTGCGTCATCCAGATAATGGAGCATGTCCAGCAGCAGTACCAGATCAGCCGGCCTGGCAAGAGCAGGCAGGTTGGGCGCACCCTCCTCGACGATTGTTCCTCTCTCTCCCATGGCCAGGGCGGCCACTCTTACTCGTTCCGGATCGGGATCCATCGCAATGATGTTTGCCTGTGGAAAATATTCCAGACACCAGCAGCCGGGAACCCCGTAGCCGCAGCCGATATCAAGGATCACCTTGATATCGGCTTTATATCCTGCCAGAAGTGCTGCCAGATCGTCAAACATGGGGTCGGATTTCAGCTTGAAACGGGCAAACATCTTTGGATAGGCCTCCATGAGACGATAGCGGCCCAAAATGAGCTGGGAAAGGGATTGTTCCGTAGCTGCTTGTTTCTTTTGGGAAAAAAAGGCCTGCAGCAGGGGCGGCAGAAGGAGAAAGGCGCCGAGCAGTGAATAGCCGATTCCCAGCAGGGAAGTGATGCCGATACTGCGCAACAGGGAATGTTCGGCAAGGCAGAGGACGCCAAAGCCGATGAGAGTAGATGTTGCCGCCATAAAAACTGCCATGCGTATCAGTTGGAATGCAGGGTGGTCGGGATTGCGGTATCGCTGGTGGGCCTTGACAAAGAAAATGGAATAGTCGATGCCCATCCCCAGGATGATAATTGAGAGCATCAGGCTTGGGATGTCCAGCGGATGGCCAATCAGTTTCATGGTTCCCAAGGTGCAGATATAGGAAAAGAGTGGGGGGAGCAGGGTGATGAGTGTCAGCTGCCAGCTCAGAAAAAAGAAAAAGAGCAAGACAGCAATGCTTACGGCAATGATCCCTAATATCGTGGCAAAGGTGGTAAAGAGAATATTGGCCAGCTGTGCAGAAAAGAAGGGGCTGTCAAAAATCTTGGCCTCCTGACCATAACGATCAATGAACTTTTGGCTGGTATATCTTGCCCCGGGAGAAAGAGTGATAAACTGGACCAGGCTGTCCTTCTTTTCCGATATGCCCATCAACTGATAATAACGCGAAGGAATAAGAGAGGCGGTGGTTTGTAATGGTGACTGCAACACCCCGAGAAACTGATCAAAGGCATGCGGGGCAAAGCCCAGGGCAGTTCCGTTTGTCTCCAGCTCTTTTTGCAGTTTTGCTACCTTTTCCCTGTCCCAGAACTGCTGCCAGGCAGTCAGGTTGTCCCTGGTCCTCAGGGTGCCTGGAAAGATCATTGATGGCACAAAAGCGGATTGGAGAATATCCGCCTTTGTATCGGCATTGATTTTCTGGAGGATGAGATCATTTTTCTCTTGGATCTCATCGATTGAATCCCCGGTCACCATCAAGAAAATCCTCTTACCCATATTTCCCCAGACGCTTGTAAACATCTGGTCGGCTGCCAGGGTCTCGCTGCTTACCGTATTCATGCTTTCCAGGCTGACATTAAATTGGGGATGAGCGAAAAAGAGCAGGACAAGTGCCAGGGCACCGGCGGATGCGGCGCCGACAGGCCCAGTGTGATAGAGACTGTCCACCAATCCCTGCAGCGGCAGGCTCCGTTTTTTGGCCGGGGGCAGGGAAGGAATGAGACGGGGAAAGATGGAGTGGACAAAAAGAAAGGAGAAAAGGACCCCCAGGGCCGTGAACTGGCCTAATTGCACAAAAATGGGGAAGCCGCTGAAACTAAGAATGAGAAAAGCACCTATGGTGGTGAGGACTGTCAAGATGCCGACCGCATAGACTTCCCGGGATGCCTCTTTGCCCTTGGTCTCCTTGGGACGATCAAGAAAGAGCAGGTAGGCGATACCGTGGTCGACGGTGATGGAGATAATGGCGCCGCCAAAGCCTAAGACCATGATGGAGATGGAAGGATGAAACAGAGAAAAGACCAGCAGGGCGGCCGCAGTACCGGCAAAGGCCGGCAGCAGGGAAAAGAGACCGAGCAGGGGCCGGGGAAAGGCAAAAAAGAGAAGCAGGCCAATGCCCGCGGTTGAGAGCAGGAGGGCCAATTGGACGTCGTGGCGGATGATGCGTTCATTGTCCAGTGCGGCCCGATAGGCCCCCACTGGCGTGAGGGTGACGTTGATCCCCCTGGGAATATATTTATGGGTGAGATCTTTTGCAATCGCGGCAAGTAATGCGGAGATCTGTTGAGCTGAAGCCGTGTCCGTGCCGGCGGTTCTGGGCCGTGCGGTCACCAGCAGGTGGCGGTTGTCTGGCGAAAGAAGCTGGCCTTTATAGATCCTTGATTCAGTAGAGGGCGCCAGCAGGGCCATTTTGGCCATGACCGGTTCCATGAGACCCAGGGGGTCTGCAGCCATAAATGTGGACTGGCCGATGCCTTCAAGGCTGCTCAGCTTGAGCAGGAGTTCGTTCAGGCGCTGCTGGATGAACTCCTGTCCCAACCTGGGGGTGATCTCTTGCTCAAGTTCCTCCTGGGAGAACATGAGCGGCAGGTTGCTGACAATATGGAGGGCAAGATCAGGGAGCAGTTTGCTGACTTCGTTTATGCCCACTTCTGCAAAGAGGCCGCTTGCCCGGAGCTTCTGTTCAACGAACTCGCCACATTCTATCAGCATGTTCGGATCATCCTGGTCGAGCGTGACGTCCACTGCAATCTGGTCGTGAATGGGATGGTTGGTAAATATTTCCAGGGCATCGCTGATCACGCTTTGATCAGACGGCAGAGAGCGGACGACATCGGTGTCGATATCCAGGCGCAGGATACCTATGGCAGCCGTGCCGATGATCAGGATGAAAACAACGGCAATCAGAGGATAGTTGAATGATTTAAGCATCGTTACAGGTCTGTTATCCCGCCCGTGATATCATGAAGAACAGCGTCAGGGCCGCGAGAAAAAGGAGGTGAAGGGAGACAATCAGTTGTTTGTGGCGTTGAAAAGTCTCATTTGTTTTCTGGATAAATGGCAGGCCGCCGAAAAATCTCCGCATCTTGTCAAGAACAACGGTCTGGTTGTCGGTGCCGGCCCGGCCTTGAAACGCAATCATGGGAGAGAGGGCAAAAAAGTCTTTATCATGCCGGCGCAGCAGGTCGTCAAAGGGGATGCCGCTCCATTCTTCCTGGACGATACGCTGGGCAAAGGGACGATTGAGGGCATAGGCATGGGCCAGGCAGCGGTATCTAATCTTGACCACGCTTGGTTCAGTTGTTCTGGTTATGCGGGTGGTCAGGGCACCAGGGAAAAAAGCGTTCCAGGCGGGAAGCGTCTGCAGGAAGGTGGTGGCATGGTGCAGGTTTTGACCATTGAACTCTTGAAACAGGATATCATCTTCAAAGATCAGGATATGGCGCGCCCCGGCTTGTAACCCTTTGTGCAGACACTGCATATGGGATTGGAAGATCCCTTTTTCCTGATTGTCAGGATGTTTTGTGACCAGCTCAAACTCCACCCGCTCCAGCAGACCAACAGAAGCGAATTGTTTTTTTGCTTCCGTTCGTCTATCCAGGCGTTTGTCTATTGAGATACAATAGATTTTGTCAAAAAAAAGCCAAGGATCAGCAACCGGCGTCATCTCTTACCCGTGTAAAAGAGTTGGCGGAGGACAGTTTTGTGGTGTAAAAAGATACACGGAGACCGTCTCAGCTGAGGGCAAAGGAAAGCAATGCAAGAGATCCATGGATAAGCTCATATTTTTTTTCAGAAAACTTGTGCTAACGATTGCCGGTACCGCTTTTGTCCGGGCCGCCATCGAAGAACAGGCCGATTTGTCGGAGTTCAGGGAAAAACCATCCTTGAAGATCCTGGCTGGAGTTTGTTTAATCTGCATAAGTTTTCCCCTTGGTTGGCCAGCGGTTGCCGCATGCGGTGTTGCCGCGGTGAAGCTGCATGAACCATTGATTGCTGTGATCGGCGGGCCTTTGGTTTATGGCTTTTCGCACCTGGTCTTTCTTCTGGGGATGTACTTTTCCGGTGCCAAGTACTCGGTAATTTTCTTGCGCTGGTTCAGCAGAGTCACTGTCGAGAAATTGCTTTCCCTGCTTGCTCCCGAACTATCCTGAAAGCAGAAAACGTTATTTTTTGATCCACTCCGGCGGTTTGATCCGGCCGCCGCTGACATCCCGCATCTGTAGACCCTTCACTGTCTCACAGGGTGTTCCTTCCTCATCAAAAATTGAAAGGTCAAAAACGAGTTCAGCACTGTCTTGGCTCACAAGGACCACTGTGGTGCTGTACTGTTCTCCTGCTCCGGTCGGCTTGTGGATTATCCGTTCGGCAAAACCCACCGGAAAGGGAATGAAATCGGCAAGGATCTGGCCCAGGACGCAGGCGGCATGCATGGCCCCATCAAGGGGAAAGGGCGAACCAAGCTCTTTTGTCATATCTTGTCCCTGTGGGAAATTGGGTGCCTGCAGGGTGCCCCAGGCAGCAAGATTTGAGAGATGGAGGTACCCCGTCAAGCTGTGGTAAGATGGGCCAAAGGGGACGAGTTCCTCATAAATTCGCTTTGCTGCCATGGAGCGGGTTGGCTGGGCAGGGAAAGGCTGGTCAACGGGCACCGTCTCACCACGGTTTTGCGGACGATTCGAAAATGTTATCCGGGCATGTTCCTTGACCCTGCTGATCTTTTTAAAACATGTTCGGCTGAGCAGTTTGACCCCTATCTCTCCCTCATCTCCTTCATCATACTCCACCAGGGCTGACAACTCTGTTGCCCCTGCAGGGATCTCCAGAAATTTTGAAAATCGTGCATCGTGCATTTCCCTGAGAAGAGCATCCGCTCCGATCTCTTTGACAGCAGCGGCCATGATTTCCATGGTCTCCACTGCCGGCAGAATCACTTTCCCATTAAAACAATGGTCCCTGAACCAGGGCTGGACAGGTATGGTCACAGGCTGTTGGAGGGCCATCATTCTCGGGGGAATTGCTGCCAAAGCTTGATTGTCTTGTCGTCGATCTCCACGGGAATGCCGTCACTGTTCACCGCACAATGTTTGGTAAAGCCGGTGCAGATAATTTCGCCGTCCTCGGCCCTGGTGATGCAATAATCAAATTGCAGCTTCACCAGCTCCAGCTGTGCCGGCCGGGTGTGAATGAGCATCAGATCATCATAGTAGAGGGGAGTGTAATAATTGAGTTCGGTCTTGATGATGGGATAGATGTAGCCGCTTTCTTCTATCTTTTTGTACGGATAGTTGGCCTCCCGCATGAGTGAGGCCCTGCCGAATTCAAAATATCTGAGATAATTGGCATGATACACAACTTGGGAGCGATCCGTGTCAACATAGAGGGTTCGCATCTCGCAGCGATGCCAGATTTTGTTACTGTTTTTATCTCGGACATGGGATGGGTGCTCTGGGAGCAACTCAGGAATAAACCGTTTTGGTCGCATCGTCTTCTCTTATCGCTTTGTTCTCTTAACCATTTTCAGGTACATGATTAGGGCCTGTCCACAAATAACATGGACAAGATTGCGCTCAGATTTGGGTTGGATTTGGTCGCGGCGATTGAACAAAACCGCAGTCGTAGCAGGCCTACGACGAGGATTTTGTGATTGAGCCGCAGCCAAAGATGGCCCAAAGATGAGATGCAAGATGTTCATGTTATTTGGGGTCAGGCCCTTATACCCCTTTAAAGACAATACAGCAGTTGGTGCCGCCAAAACCGAAGGAGTTGGACAGGACATGTTCGTAGCCATGCTTGCGGGCCTGATTGGGCACAAGATCGAGGTCATCAAAGGCCGGGTCTGGAATGTGGTTCACCGTGGGCAGGAGCAGGGATCTGGACATGGCCTCAATGGACAGGGCTGCTTCGATGGCCGCTGAGGCGCCTAAGCTGTGACCTAGTTGTGATTTGTTGGCAGTGATGGGGATGCGTCCAATTCCCTTGCCGAAGACCTCCCGCAGACATTCCACTTCCGTTGCATCACCGGTTGGGGTTGAGGTGCCGTGGGCATTGATACTGCCAATATCCTGCGGACTCAGTTCTGCATCATCAATGGCGTTATGGATGGCCCGGATAATGGTTTCCGCATTTGGCCGGGTGAAATGCCTGGCATCAGAGGTCCAGCCGACACCGGCAATCTCCGCCTTTGGCTGCAGACCTAATGTCTTCATCTTCTCTTCTGCGGCCAGAACCAGTACTCCTGCTCCCTCGGAAAGGACAAAACCTTTCCGGTCGAGGCTGAAGGGCCGTGAGGCCTGGCTGGGATCGTTATAGGCTCGATCTTTGGGACCCACTTTGATCGTTGCCAGCATATTGGAAAATCCCTGGATGATTTCCGGTACCAGGCAGGTCTCGACGCCTCCGACCAGGGCGAAATCGCAGTCGCCGTCGCGAATCATGCGGGAGCCGATGGCAATGGCGTGGTTGCCCGAGGCGCAGGCTCCCTGGGGAGAAAAGATCGGCCCGGTGAATCCCAAGAGCATCCCGGCTTTGCCGGCCGGAAGATTGGCACAGACATTGGGCAACAGATAGGGGCTGACCTTTAACGGACCCAGGTTAACATAATGATCCATGGCAATCCGGTAAGAGTCCGTACCGTTCAAGGCCGAACCGATCAGGCAGGCGGTTCGTGGCCCTGTCTGATGGTCCATTTCCAGACCTGCATGGCTAAGCGCCTGCCGGCACATCTCCATGGTCAGAAAGACATAGGATGCATCCCAGATAGAGGCCTCTTTTCTGCTCACATAGGGAAATTGCGACGGATCCCAGTCGGGAATTTCTCCCACGACATTGCTGCGGCTGTTGGTCTCGCACCTGCTGACCCTTCGGAATCCGGCCTGTCCGGCAGCTGCGGCCTGCCAGGTCTTGCTGAAGGTGTTGCCCAGGGCAGTGGCTGCGCCGTAGCCGACAACGAAAACTCTTCTGTTGAGCGGTGCTTTCATAAAACCTTAACCCAGAGGTCTTCCTTTCAAGTGACTCGCTTAAAGACGGCGCAGCTGTTACAGCCGCCAAAGCCGAACGAGTTTTTCAAAACATACTCCTGAGGGAGTTGTCTTTTTGTATCCGCCACACAGTCGATGTCAATTTCCGGGTCGGGTTGGTAGTTGATGGTGGGGAGGAGTACATCCTCCTGCATACCCTGGATGGCAAAGATGGATTCAATCACGCTGGATGCGCCCATGGCATGCCCGATAAGAGATTTATTGGCCGATACCGGTGGCATCCTGCTGCCGAAAAGTTCCCGCAGGGCGTCATATTCGACCTTGTCTCCCACCCGGGTTGAGGCGGCGTGCCCATTGACTGCGGCAATATCCTCAGGAGCAATTCCCGCATCACGAATGGCATCCTGCATGCACTTTTTGATGGTTTTACCATAAGGGGCCACAAAATGGTGCGCATCGGAGCTCATGCCCCAGCCGGCCAGTTCGGTAGTGAAAGGCAGGCCATGGCTGATGGCAAATTTCCTGCTGGCCAGGATGACGGCGCCTGCTCCCTCGGAGAGGACAAAACCTCGCCGATTCAGGGAAAATGGGCGGCTGGCGGATTGCGGGGGACCTTCGTCCTGCCCCTCTTTAGGGCTATAAACGCCGTTCATGGTATAAAAACCGGCGACGATTGGTTCCACCAGGGCAAAATCAACTGCCCCGCAGATAACCACATCGGCTCTGTCCTGGGCCAGGAACATGGCTCCGATAAGCATGGAAGTAAGACCGGTGGCACAGGCCGTGATAGTGGAGACAATTGGGCCCTGAGCCCCTGTCTGGATGGCAATTTTACCGCCCACCATGTTGATGCAGGAGTTGGGATTTGCGTATGGGGCTGGGAGTTTGTTCTCTGACTGCAGGCGGCGGTCGGCATGCAGGACGGCATCCAGCCCGCCGATGGCTGAGCTGTAGGTTACCGCCACCCTGGGAGCGAGTTCTGGACTTATCTCAAGTCCGCTCCGTTCCAGGGCGCGGGCCACAGAGAGCATACCGTACTTGAATACCGGAGAACTCCAGCTGGCCTGATGTCTGGCAGAAAGAAAGGGATAGGGGAGTCCGTCAATGTCGGGGAGCTGACCGGCAATGCGAACTGGAAAATCAGGACTGAGGGGAAAACGGGTAAGTGGGCCGATACCGCTTTCCCCTCGAAGAGCACGCTGCCATTGATCCTCCAGATCACTTCCCAGAGCCGAGATGGCGTCATAGCCGATGATGACCGGCTTATTGTCCTCTATGGATGGCACTACCAGGGGATAAACTGATAGAGTTTGGCAAACATCTCGTAGACCTCAATCCAATTTTGCAGATCCTCTGTGCTTCTCATGTGGGCCCGTTTGTTGACCATGACCCAGCTCATGTGGGCCGCGCCATCTTTACAGGTCGAACAATCGCGGGTTTCTGAGGTGCAGCAGCGGTGTACGGTCTTCAGATCCGATGCCCAGCGGATAAAATTGGTGAGACGTTTGGGACGGGGCTCACGTTTGTCTATGAGTTCCGTGACCGAGGGGCACTCCATCCAGCCGAATGTTCGGTCGAGCATCTGGCCGGTGGTGATAATCTGGTGGTAATATTTGGAGGAGATAACCGTCTTCGGGTAGGCATCCAGCATGGCATCCATCTCTGCCCGCACGTCAATCAGCTCTTCCGGCTTCCAGGAAAAACCGGCAACGCCTTCGTCATTGGAGAGCAACTGCATGTGCACCTTCAGGCCGATATCCTCAATTTTTTGAATGATCTTGCCGGTCTTTCCCAGTTGTTTCGGGGTGATGGTATAGAGGTAATAGGCATGCGGATCTCCAGCATAATTGGCGCTGGTGATCTTAAAGGTGTCTTTTCCCCGCAGGGCTTTCTCATCCTCTTCATCTCCCCACAGGGACAGGCCGACCATCATGTCGGGAAAACGGTCTCTGGGCACTTTGATCAGACCGTTGGTGGCGCAGAAGGTAGGTAAACGTTTGTAAAAGGCCTCTATGCGGTCCAGGCATAAAGTGGGCTCACCGCCGATGAGAATGGCCAGATTCACCCCGCGATCCATCTCCTTGTCCACGAAGGCATGCCATTTGTTTACGTCATTTTCTTCCGAGGCCCGTTCATGCTCACCGGAGGAGAAAAAGAAGCAGCCCTTGCAGCGGAGATTGCAGCGGTCTGTAACGTCGTATATGGAACTACGGATATTGAGCTTTGATATCTGTTTATAACGCTCATACCAGTGATCATCGAGGAGGGAGCTGACTGTTTTCATGGCAGGAAAGAAGATTAGGGTTCCAGAATTAATGAGTAGGTTGCGATTTGGCTTGCTGTCTTATTGGTCCTTTTTCTCCAGCTAAGCGAAGATTCCGGCCCTGGCGCGAGTGCTACCCTAGCCTCCAGGCCGTCGCTTGCCAGGGGAAAACAATTTATATCTTTGGCGGTTCGATCATCTCTTGGCAAAGGTTGCTACTTTTCTCATACCCCCTGACCCAGACCGCCAGATAGGTGTCGACATAGTCCAGCCAGGCGGAAAAGGTGATCGGATTGGTGGCATGGCGATACATCCTGGCGGTGACCACGGCACTGCCGGCGGCATAATGCCGGCAGTCATCACAATCGGTATCGGGGACGCAGCAGGCGGCCGCCCGATCCCACTGCAGGTCGGTACGATATTGGCGAAAGGATCTGCCCAGACCGATATCGGTGGAAGGGTTCATCCGCGGGTAGGAGCAGGAAAATAAATCGTGCAGTCCCCGCTCATGGGTATGGGCCACTATATTGTAAGGAGAAAAGAGAACGGTCTGTGGAAAATCGGTCAGCAGCGCGCTCATGGTGGCACGGGTATGGGCCAGGGTCTGCGGTGTGTGCCGCAGATGGCCGTTGTATCCGACGGGAGCGGAAAACATATTAAAGGTGATCTGGTGGCCGTTGGCGGCAAGGAGCTCAGTTACTTCCCGGGCCTGGTCAATATTGACCGGGGTGAAGGTGTAGACCCAGACGGCTCTCGGATCATTGCGGTAGTTTTCTATCTGCCGCGCCAGCATATCTTTGGCCTTGCGGATTTCAAGGCTGGTCTGATCATTTCCCCAGACCGAGATGTGGATACGGTAATCAATCTCTTTAGGTAGTGCTTTCAGGCCATTACTGGCAATGCAGCCTAAGGGGATGATATCATAGCAGGTTTGACATAACTGCGGCACCAGGGATGGCTCAGCGCCGGCCAGGACGACAAAGGTTATCCCCCGTTCCTTCTCGGTCTCCATGAGCTGCTTCCAGTCGGCAACATTACAGTTTTCTTCGGCGAACTGTTTTTCCCCATTGAAATAATAGCAGCCTTCGCAGCGGATGTTGCAGCGATTGCTCATATCATAGGTGGATTCGCGCAGGAAAAAATATTTGCGCACCTTTTCCCAACGTGCATGGATGGCCGGGTCGGCTATGATCTCCGAAAATTTGTACTCTCTGTTTTCTGCGCCTTGGTCTGCCACTTATTCGTCGTCCGCTGATTTGGTGTTGATATACTCGGCAATAATGCGCACGGTTGTCAACTTGGGGTAGTCATCTTCGTCGATCCTGATCCCGTATTCATCACGCAGGACCAGGGCAATGGTTGCCAGATCCATGGAGTCAACACCGACCTCATCAACCAGATCGAGATCAGGGTCAAAGGTCTGGGGGGTAACATCTTCGAGTTTGAGTTCGTTAATGATAATTTCGGCAATACGGATAATTGTCTGACTGATATCTGCGTTCATGAATTTTTTTCAATCTCCTCTTTAGGGGCCAGGGTCAGGGTGCCGGAACAGACGGCTTCCTGATCACTGGTAATGCGGAAAGCAAATTGTTTTTTTTTCTTATCGGGAACAGCATGGATGTCTAATACATCTCCCGGGCGGATGAGTTTTTTAAATTTGATTCTCGTAAGGTTTTGTAAAATAAGGTCCTTCTCCAGGACTTTTGCAATAGTTGCGCTTACCATATGCAGCTGGGCAATGCCCGGCAATATGGGGTCATCAGGAAAATGCCCGCAATACCAGGACGATTGCCGGTCTGTGGTCACCTGTGCTACCACGGCATCGTTGTCATCGAGCTCTGCTGAAAGATATGAATACCACATGGTTCATCTACCGATAGCTTCGTTTGCAGAAGCACGATTTTTCGGGGGATTGATCCACCTGTTGCAGCTTAGGGCCGCGGCAAGAATAAAACATCCCGTCTTGCTGGTCTTTTCAGTCATCTTCTTCGTCACGAAAAGAGTTTCATAGCCCTGCTATGCGCCTCTTTTCGCTCCTCGAATATGACTGAAAATCCCGCGCAATACGGAACAACTTATTCTTGCCGAGGCCCTTATTCCAGCTTTAATCACAATCGATGTTATCTCCAGTAAAATTTCTCAATTGCTTGTAACAGGAAAAACAAAAAAGTTCAAATATTCTACTCTTATTTCATCTATCTCTTTGTAAGGGAAGATCAGCAAAACAAAGATTTCAAGTGGGTCTCCATGTTCTTGACTGTGAGTACCGAATTGTTTTCCGCAAAACCGTCAAGCTGCTTCAGGCGCTGATCTGTTCTTATCGGAACGGATCTTTAGAATTTACGTCTGCTGTATATAAAACAAAAGACCATGCAAAAAAGAATAAAACATTTTAATAAGGGGTTCAGGACTCTGGCGGACTGAACGCTGCCTTGCGACAAACTATCAGCGGATGTCAGCCACAGGCTGAAAAGCCCGACCTTACAGATCGATATTATATCGAGATTTGAGAAAAAAGTGGGAAAATCTTTGAGTGTCGCACCTATCCTTGGCATTCAGCTGGTGAGAAAATTGCGGGGCATACGTGCAAGGGAAGAAGAGGCATGAAACGAGTTCCTGAACCAGAACTAATGGTCGGGCCTGAGCAGGCTGAGGCGTACGCTGGGCCGCATCTGGACAGTGCCTATTGGTTATTCCTCCAGTGTGTGCGGAAGTTCTTCCCCGACCTGGTGCCGGAAGAGGCAATCCTCGACCTGGGTTGTGGGCCGGCTGCCATCCCTCTGCGTCTGGCTCGACTGTTCCCCAACTGTGAGATCCACGGTGTCGATGGTTCGCCACAGATGCTGGCACAGGGTAGGCAGGCCGTGCGGCGGGAAGGCTTGGAGCATCAGGTACAGCTCATCCATGGTATTCTTCCCCAGAGACTTGTTCTGCCGCGCAGCCGTTACGAGATGATCATTTCTAACAGCTTCCTGCACCATCTTGTTGACCCCATGGTTCTGTGGAATGCGCTCCATGCCTATGGCCGGCCCAACGCCGCAATCCTGATCGTTGACCTGGTCAGACCAACAAGCGAGGAACAGGCCCGAGTGGTTGTGGATACCTATATGCCGGATGCCCCTCTTCAGTTGCGCGAGGACATGCTGCTTTCCCTGTGTGCCGGCTTTACCCTGGACGAGGTCACTTCTCAGCTGGAGGAGGCAGGTCTGGCTGAAAATCTCTGTGTGAAGATGGTAAGCCCTTGCCAGTTTGCCGTCTATGGGCAGCTGAACAGAGAGCTGTGACGGTCTCTTCTTCTTGTTCCCTGCCGATATCTTTTATCTTTGCCAGGTTGCGGTTGAAAAAAAGATTCCTCAATGGTATCCCTGCATTGAAGACGGCAGCCTTAATCTGTCAGAGACAGAGGCGTCGTCCAGGATCGTGCTTCCTGTCATCAGGCTGAAATGAATTGAGTTTAAGAGGAAAATGAATGAAATTGAGCGTTGCTGCAAATTGGGACCTGGGGTTGCTGGAAGGGCTTAAGAAAATCCCAGAGGTGACTTCGATTTATGCAAAGTTACCCTTTGACATAGTGGGTGGGGGCAGGTCCGGTAGTGTCGTGCCTTCCGTGGACTGGGGTTTTGCTGAAGCCTACATTTGTAAGGCCCATGAGCAGGGGCTGTCTTTTTGCTACCTCATCAATGCGCCCTGTCTCGGGAACCTCGAACAGACGAAAGAGGGCAAAAAAGAAATACTGGCCTTCATTGAACAGTTGGTCGCCATCAAGGTCGACAGTGTTTCCATTGCCAATCTGGCCGTAGTGACGTTTGTGCGCCGCCACTTTCCGGATCTGCGTATTCGGGGCAGTGTCTTGAGCTGGCCCACTAATCTGCCGCGACTCAAATATCAGGAAGCTCTCGGCGTTGATCCCCTGATCATCCCTTACAGTGAATTCAATCGTGATTTTACCATGCTGCCAAAGATCCGTTCTGGACTCTCCTGCGGTATGCAGCTCTTTGTCAACGTCTCCTGTATCTACAACTGCCATTATCTGGCGGAACATGCAAGCAGCGTTGGCCATGCATCCCAAGTGCGGAAAGGAATGCCGCCGGCGCATGCCTTCATCGATTTTTATCTCTGGCAGTGTACACGCAGGCGCCTGCTGCAGCCGGAACTTTTTTTGATGAGCCGTTGGATCCGTCCCGAGGATCTGCATGTATACGAGGCCATGGGCTACGATGAATTTAAAATTATTGACCGGTCACGCTCCACCGCATGGTTGTTGCGAGTGACAAAGGCCTACGCGGATCGGCAGTACAAGGGCAACCTGTTAGACATCATCTCCCTTGAGATGCTTGGTGATCCGGCTGGTTTCCACACTGATATAGAAGATCAGGTTCGGGAGCGGATGCGGCATTATGACACGGAAGAACGGCAGCTGATGCTCCGCATGCTAAAATTACGCCGTCGCCTTCTGGAATTTGATATCTCTATCGACAATGCCGAGTTGGAGGGATTTCTGGAGGGCTTTCAGAAGATCCGCTGCGCAGAGACCTTGTGCGAAGAGTGCCGCTACTGCCACGGGTATGCCAAACGGGCAGTCCGTTTCGACCGTGCTGAGGCCGAGGTTTTGGCAAGGGATATCAGCGGCCTCCTCGAGGATTTTCTGACTATGAAAAGCTGAGGGGTGGATAAGCTGTAATAAGTCAGAGCTAATCTGACACCTTGTTTATTTGATACTCAGGAAGTATCTTATTCTGAGGCTTTTCTGAATTGTTGACCTTGCCATTTTCCATCAAAACTTGTCACGATTGTACATTGATGATGGCTTCCGGATTCAATTTTTCCAAAATTCTGATACGAATCGTAGTTCGTTGCTCATTTTTTCAATGATAATCAGAAGGATTTGACATTATGCAAAGCACGATAGAAATAAGTCATCTTTCCAGGGAAGAAAAACTCAGGGTCATGGAGGATATCTGGGAAGACTTGTCAAGAGATGAAATAGAAGTTGAATCTCCAAGCTGGCATCAGGACGCTCTGCAGAAGACAAAGCTACGAGTTGACTCCGGGCAAGAGACAATTGTGGATTGGAAATCAGCAAAAAAGGAACTTCGAAAACGATTCGAATGAAAGTCAAACTGCTTTCTACTACGTTGGAAGATTTATATGAAGCCAGACTTTTCTATGAGAGACAAGGAGAAGGACTGGGGGAGTATTTTTTCGATTCCTTATTTTCTGACATCGATTCGCTGATACTTTATGCTGGAATTCACCAGAAAATATTTGGTTATTATCGGATGCTGGCCAAAAGGTTTCCTTACGCAATTTATTACCAGATTGAACAAGAGATTGCAGTTGTGTGGAGAGTTTTACACTTACGTCGAGACCCGGAAAAAATCAAACAGACATTGGACGCACGTCACTGACTACACGGTTGATAAATGATTCAGGAAGAAGGTTAACGTTCAGGTTTGCTTAAACAGTTAAGATTGCCAATTGACCTATAAGTTGAATACAGTGATGGTTATCCTGTTTCTGGGTATCACCGAAATAATGACTGATATCCGGTTAGAAACAAAGTGATATGGTAGGAAAACCACTTTCAACTTTACTATAGTGGAATGATATCAGGAAACTATATATTAACTTGTTAGGTTTACAAAAACGAAATTTCAGGAATTGGAAAATATGAAACCCGAAAAGATTCAAGAATTTTTAGAAGAAGAAGGATTTAGGCCCAAGATAGATGATGATGGTGACATCATGTTTAAATATGAAGGAAAAACATACATCATCCAGTTTGACGAGGATGATGCGCTCTTCATTCGCCTAATGCTTCCCAATTTTTGGGAGTTGGATTCTGATTCAGAAAAAGCTCAGGCAACTAAAATCTCATTAGAAATTACAAGACAGGTAAAGGTGGCAAAGGTGTTTTCGGTAGAGGATCGCATGTGGTCTTCAGCGGAGCTTTTTTTGCCAAACGAAGAATCTATTAAACCGATTTTCAATAAAATCATGGCGGTTGTCTCTGGCGCAGCCGTTCTATTTGCTCGCAAAATGCATGATCTACGCGAATCTGAGGCGTAGTCATGAGCCAAGAAGAACAGGCCAGTATATCCAACAAACAGGCCAACGCGGGTAGTGGCGCTGCTGGTATTGGCTTGGGTACAGCATTAGTTATGCTAGCACCAAACATAACAGCAGAACCAAGTATCATTGAGCTAATACAAATCGCTTCACCGACAATATCAGTGGCTGGTGCATTTATATTTAAAGCATTGTTCATCTATTTTGAGAAGCAGCATAGATTAAAACGTATTTCCACGACCACAAAACACATTGACAACCTTGTTAACGACGAAAACCTCTCACCTGAGTACAAAAGCCAACTTGTGAATAAAAAACAAGAGCTGCATATGGAGGAAATTGAAATAATGTCCGGCAGCATTTTCAAGGACACAAAGCCATCACAAATACCTAACAAATCGCTCAAGTGGACGCGATAAAGCTGCGCCGCTTAGCTCAAACGTTAACATTGCCACATCCAACCTCAGAAATTTCTCAATTCACCCCAGATTAACCTTCCTATGTTGATATGAATGTCAGATTCGATCTGAGCTTCTACAGGTAAGCAAAAATCTGCAACAAACCAGGCAGGTGAAGCGTATCTGACGAGACCATCAATGTTATTGACGCCCAAATTCCATACAGGTCACATTTCCTCCAAATCCCAGAACCAGAATTTTTTCCCCGGTCCGAATCTCAGCGGACTCCATAAGATGCACAGCCATGACGGCGGCAACCGCAGAGGCTGAGGCAAATTCTCCAGTAAATTCCCGGTAATGGATGACAGGGATGGTGAGCCCTGATCTCTCCAGGAAGCTGTCCAGCTGGGCCTGCCCTTCCTTCGCTTCAGCAGCCGGGATGCCGGCCAGAATCATTCTGCAATTTCTTTGCAGGGTCTCTTTGCCCCCTGATGCTGTAATCAGTTCATCAATAACCTGAGTGCTCTTTTTGCGAAAAAAGGTAAGCTGCAGTGAGAGCTTTCCCGGCATGGACTGGCGGCAGAGAGACAAGCAGCCCCCTCCATCAGCAAAGGGGGTGGCTGGCTCGATGGAGGGGTCCAAAAGTGGCGAAAACTGGGTGTGGGCTTCATCCGCGGCCAGGACAAAGGCGGAATTTGAACTGTCATCCCTGTCCAGGAAAGTGTCTGCAGCAAGCAGGGCCTGTTCAAAAGAATAATCGCCACCGCTGCTGGTGATATTGGCCCCTGTTGCCTCGTGCATAATGGCTATCTGTCCTGCCGCACTGTTGTGTACTGAGCCTACAAAGTCAATGGGGCTGGGGAACTGTTCCTGGCTCTGCTGCAGTTTGTCCAGAAAATCATAGGTCTCGGAGAGAGATCCCCAGCCACTTCCCATAAAGACGCAATGCGGAGAATGGTCCAGGCCGGAATCCTTGCGGGCAGCATCAGCCAGGGCCAGGGCGATTCTGGAAAAGCGCTTGAGTCTTCGTACCTTCCGTACCGGCAGGTGCTCTGAAATAGTCTCCAAATCAATGGTCCCGGCCATGGTCTCCCGTTGGGAAAAACTCTCCATGCTCTTTTGCGTGTGTCCTGCTCCAGTGATACACGCCTTACCAAGGAGAGTCAGGGGCCTGCTTTGGCCGGTAGGTTCGGGCGAAGAAAAGAGGTCAGGCTGGGCAAAGATAAGGCAAGCGTTATTGCCGCCAAAGCCCAACGAGTTGGAGAGTACCGTTGAGATGGGCAGGTCGGCAGGCTGCAGGAGCGGTGTCAGCCGGCATTCGGGGTCAGGTTGCCGACATCCGGTGTTGGCCGGTACAAATCCCTTTTGCAGGCAGATTGCGGCAATCGCGGCCTCTATCGCCCCTGATGCGGCCAGCCCGTGTCCCGTTGCCCCCTTGATTGATGAAAGCGGCGGCGGCTGCGGGAAGATTGAGCGTACTGCTTTGGATTCAGCCCGATCATTTTCCGGAGTACCGGTGCCGTGCAGGTTGATATAGTCGATAGACGCTGCCTTGAGAGCGGCATTGTCCAAGGCCTTCTGCATGGCTCTGGAAGCACCTTTCCCCTCCGGGTGGGGCGATGCCGGGTGGTAGGCATCACAGCTCAGGCCACAGCCCAGGATCTGCCCCAGTGGCTTTTGGGGTTTTATGGTGCTGAGTAACAACATGGCAGCACCTTCAGCAACCGACATGCCTTGCCGGTTTTTGTCAAAGGGGCTGCTGCCAAGGGGGTCAACAAGCTGCAGGGAATGAAACCCGAAATAGGTTAAGTGGCAAAGAGAGTCGACGCCTCCGGCAAGAATCCATTCCGCCTTGCCGGATTGCAGCATTTTCAGGGCCATGCCGATGGCAACGGTCCCGGAAGAACAGGCTGTGGACACCGTGAGTGCCTGTCCGCTGCATTGGACTTCCCTGGCAACCTCTTCCGCAACCGTGGTCAGTCCGTGGTATCTGTAGTTATGAGCGTCCTGATCCTGAGCTGCAAGCAGTTCTTCTGTGGTGAGGATGCCGCCGGTGGTAGAGCCAATGATAACCGCATCAGGCGGGTGGGTGCAGCCTTCCATGGCTTGTCTGGCGGCGGTAATGGCCAGACGGTGTGTTCGCGGGAATGTTAAATCCGGGAGGTTCCGTACCTGTCCGACAGGCAGGGGAGGAGGCTGCTGAATGGCAAAAACATGTAGGGGAGCAATGGCTGATTCGTTCTTTCTGAGCGCCTGCTCAGTGGCATCAAGCCCATAGCCCAAGGGGCTGATGATGCCAATGCCAACAATATAGACGTTTTTTTTGCTGCTCAAGGATATTATTTGGGAGAGTTTTTACGAATATAATCGGCGAGTGAGGCAAGGGAGGAAAAAACTTTTTCGGCGATTTCTTTGTTGTTGATAACCACGCCGTAATCCTTTTCAACCATGACCACAATTTCCAGAACATCAATGGAGTC
The DNA here is from genome assembly GCA_043826415.1 of Pseudomonadota bacterium. GTDB lineage: Bacteria > Desulfobacterota > Desulfobulbia > Desulfobulbales > Desulfocapsaceae > UBA2270. The sequence goes on along the minus strand of JBDRQE010000046.1, from coordinate 55,983 downwards.
GATACCCAGCTCCCCGCCCACCAGCTGCGCATTCTCGTCAAACTCTTCCGGAGTAACATCTGTCAGGTTGAGGATTTCAATAAGTCTTTTTTTGAGTTCTTCTGTTAAGTTATCCATGGCCCTATTATTGTTGTATTTATTACCTTATCGGCTGCTGTGAAGAGCGGCGGGGAAATTGATTGTCACTGCCTTATAACGAATTGGAAAGATGAACAGTTCTTTTCAGTAATCAAGAGTGACAATCTCGTAAAAACTCAAAAAAGTCTGTCATTTCGAGTGACAGCGAGAAATCTTATTCCTCAATCAATGGATACTATTAAGATTTCTCCCGCTGGTCGAAATGACATTATGGCACTTTGTACTTTTTACGAGACCATCAAGAGTATATATGAAAAGAAAAAAAATAACGACTGGAAATATCTCTCCTCTGCTTTGCCGGCAGTGTAAAGAGTTTTGTAGCTAACCCCGACAAGCGGGATAAGTGCCTTTCGCAGATCGTTTTCTTGTAAAAAGAACAAGAAAACGGTCTGTAAGGCACTAAAAAAGAGCGGCCCACGGCATGAAATAGCAGGAAATTGCCCTTCATCTTATGGTAATAAGGTTGTGGAAAACTCACCATAAACCAAGAGGGTATGGGAATGACCCACGATGCGAAGCTGTGACCATTGATTTTTCTGGTCGAATGCAATGGCTTTTCACAATTACAGGGTAGTGGCACGCCTGTTGATATTGTGGTAATCATTCCCGGTGAAATGGGTGGGCAGAAGGCAGCCAGGAATCTTCTTCATCAAAGAGCGAAACTTTCTCAAAAGTCATGACAACAGCAGACCTTTCCGGTATTACCCTTGATGATCTGATCCCGCATCGTGACAGTATGATGCTGATTGATGATATTATTGAAGTGGATTCTCATTATGCCCTCACTTCTTCTGTGATCAGCGCGTCTTACCCCCTGGTCGATGCAAACGGTGTGCATCCGTTGATCATGGTGGAGCTGGCAGCTCAGACTGCCGGGGTATGTAATGGTCTTGACCGCATTAAGACCAAGGGGATTGATTCGCTGAAGATGGGCTGGTTGGTGGGGGTGAAGCGGGCACATTTTTATATCGCCCATATTCCTCTGGGCAGTACGGTTTTCACCCGTTCCGAGACGATTCACAACTATGAAAATCTGCGGGAAGTCTCCTGTGTGGTACATCTGGACAAGAGACTTATTGGAGAAGTGACATTGCAACTTTTTCAGGCATAACAGCATATCATGAAAGAACAAAATCAGAGGAAAGTGGCTATCGTTACTGGTGCAGCCAAGGGAATCGGCAGGGCCATTACCGTGGAGCTGGCCCTGGCCGGCTATTATACGGTGATCAATTATTTGTCTGATCAGGCCGGGGCGGAGCAGACCTTGGCGATGGTGCAAGAGGCTGGCAGTGGTGGCGAGGTCTATCCTTTTGATGTCCGGGATGGCCGGAAGGCGGAAGAGGTGATTGCGGACATTGCGCAGCGGCTGGGCAGGATTGATGTCCTGGTCAATAATGCCGGAATCATCCATGACGGTCTGTTCATGATGATGGAACCGGAGAGCTGGCAGTCCGTGATTGATACCAGTCTCACCGGTTTTTATAATATGACCCGGCCGGTCATCGAAAAAATGGTGCGCAGCCGCAGCGGGGTGGTGATCTCCCTGTCCTCGGCTTCGGCCCTCATGCCCAATCGCGGTCAGGCAAATTATTCGGCGGCCAAGGCCGGCCTGACTGCGGCCAGCAGGGTGGTTGCCTCGGAAGTGGCCCGCCTGGGTATTCGAGTCAACGTGGTGGCGCCGGGCCTTATTGAGACCGATATGATTAAGGATGCCCCCAAGGAGTATATCAAAAACTTGATTCCCATGGCCCGGATCGGCAGACCTGATGAGGTGGCTAAAGTTGTGGCCTTCCTCTGTTCCGACGATGCTTCGTATGTGACGGGCCAGGTTATCTCGGTCAATGGCGGGATGTGTTAGCCATGCGCTCCTGGATAGTGGTGCTGTTTCTGGCCGCAGGCCTTGGCTTTTTGTCTCCGGCCCAGGCGCAGGATGCCGCAGGTCTTTCTCCTGTGCGCATGGACTCTGTGCAGGCGGAATTTACTCAGGAAAAACATCTGCCCATCCTTGTTCGTCCTATTATCTCGAAAGGGACCTTTGTATTTCAGGCACCTGCATCCTTACGCTGGGAATATCTCTCGCCCGTACACACCGTTCTGCTTATGGATGATGGCAGGCCCCGTAAATTCATAGAGCGTAATGACCAATTTGTAGAAGAACAAGGAATGGGCGTCGATTCCATGGCGATTGTCCTCCAGGAGATCACAGGATGGCTTGATGGGCATATCAGCGACACCCCCACCTTTAAGGCCAAGCTCCAGGAGGGGGGGCTCATCGTGCTCACCCCGAAAGAAGCGGCGCTGGCCAGGATCATCAGCCGTATTGAATTAAGGCTGGCAGGCCGATCCGGTCTGATGGAATCGGTAACGCTGTATGAAGGGCCGGATTCTTTGACCAGACTGATTTTTTCCCATGGTGTCTTGAATGAGAAGATTCCGGCAGCAACATTTATGAAACCATGAAGTCTGTTTTACCCTTTTTGTGCTTGCTGTTGCTGGCGGCTTGTTCGGCTCTGCAGCCCGTGCGTCTGCCGGATCTGACGGCTCTGGATGCAGTCGATGACAGCCAGGCTGGGCAACTCCTGCAGAGATGCAGAAATAATTTTGTCACTGGAAACTGGCAGTTTGTTCATTCCATTGCCTTCAAGATGGCTGATGGGGGCGGTGCCACGGTAATCGGGGTTACCGTTCTTGACGGACAAAAACTTCATTGCGCTCTCATGACAGTGGAGGGCCTTGTCCTCTTTGAGGCTGAACTTGCTCAGGAGAAACTTACAGTGAGCCGGGCCCTGCCGCCTTTTGATAAGCCGGAATTTGCCGGAGGCTTGATCCGTGATGTGCAGGCTATCTTTCTGCCCCCGGCAGGAGAGGAACCGAAGGCGGGAAGGCTTGTCGGCGGTGAGCTTGTCTGCCGCTATCAGGCGGACAACGGTCAGATAACAGACCTTCTGATTGATGAGAAGGGCAGCCGGATGAATATCTACGATCCCGATCTGAACAGGAGCCGAAGCATCGTTGCCGGATCACCCATCTCTGTGGCTGCCGAGAGAGTACCTGAAACGCTGGAGCTAACCGCCTCCGGTCTGAGCGCTTATACCTTAACTATGACACTGATCAGTGCTGATAAAATATGAAATTTAAACTCATCTATCCCAAGTGGGCCAAGCTGGACCGGCAGACCGAGTTTCACCTGCCGCCGCATGGCCCGGTCGTCTTTGCCGCCGCCCTGCCCGATTATGTCGACGTGGACTTTGTTGATGAAAATCTGGAGACCATTGATTTTGATGATCCGGTCGATATGGTCGGGATCTCGATGATGCTCACCGTGCAGGTGAAACGCGGCTGGGAGATTGCGGATCTCTACCGGAAAAAAGGGATCAAGGTCATCTTCGGCGGCATTGCCACCATGTTGCACGCCGAAGAGACCATGGAACATGCAGATTCTGTCTTTCTTGGCGAAGCCGAGAGCCGGATGGAACAGGTACTGGCCGATTTCCGGCAGGGCAAACTCAAACCCTGTTACGATTTTATGAATGAGCGGCCGGACATCGCCCTGGTCGGTCCGGCCCGCCGGGATCTCCTCAATCGCAAGCTCTACAACTACAAGGGCGTGCAGATGGTGGATCTGGTCCACGCCTCGCGCGGCTGTAGATTCAACTGCTACCCCTGCGCCGTCTCCTATCTCGGCGGGCGCGTCTTCCGGCCCCGGCCCATTGACAAGGCAGTGGCCGAGATGGCCGGCATCGACAACAACCGCCTCTTCATCGTCGACAACTCCCTGGCCCAGAACACCCAGTGGGAGATGGAGCTGTTCCGGGAGATGATCCCCCTGAAAAAGAAATGGTGCTCCCATCCCATTGAAGACAAACCCGAGGTCCTCGATCTCGCGGCCCAGGCCGGGGCCTGGTATGTGTATCAGGCGGTCTTTGACACCTCGGACTATATCAAGGAGCGGATCAAGCGCTATCACGACCACGGCATCGGCGTCGAGGGCACGATCCTCCTCGGCCTCGACAATCACGATGAAGACTTCATCAAGCGCCTGATTGATTTTCTCCTCGAGATCGAGCTTGATCTGGCCGAATTCACGGTCCTGACCCCCTTCCCCCACACCAAGGCCTGGAAGGAGCTGAACCAGCAGAACCGCATCCTCTCCCAGGACTGGAACGACTATTCAGCGGACAAGGTGGTCTTCCAGCCCAAACAGATGAGTCCGGACAAACTGCAGGGACTGCTCGATTATGCCTGGAACACCTTCTACCACGAGGAATCGCAGAAGATGAAGATGGCGAAACTCTTCCAGCAGGTGGTGAAAAAAGAGATGGCCGACGACACCTTCAAGCCCCGGGATAGAAGCCTGGCCGGACAGTCTTTTGGCCGGGATGCGAGTAGGTAGGATGTGACTGATTTGAGGCAAGCGAATATGGACAGAAACATATCTATATTCTGAATATTACACTACTAAATATGAGAAATCCTTATGGCATTTTTAAATGACCTTAATTCTTCTCTTGCTGTCCTCATTGACGCAGATAATGCTCATCCTTCCATTGTTGAGGGGCTCCTAGAAGAAATTGCAAAACTTGGAATCGCAAGCGTTAAGAGAATTTATGGTGATTGGACAACACCCAATCTTGGCCAATGGAAGCAAGTTCTCCTAGAACACTCAATACAACCAATCCAGCAGTTTCGATATACTACAGGGAAAAATGCTACTGATAGTGCTATGATTATCGACGCTATGGATTTGCTTTATGCAGGTAATTTTTCGGGATTTTGCCTCGTGTCAAGCGATAGCGATTTCACACGCCCAGCTTCCCGTATCCGCGAATCAGGGAGACGTGTGTACGGTTTCGGTGAGATGAAAACGCCAAGACCTTTTGTCTCTGCTTGTGATCGATTCATCTACACGGAAGTCTTTGCAAAAAAACCAGAAGAAAATCAACAGGAGTCATCGTTAAGACCTCGTAACACAAAAGAGTTGCGAGGCGACACAAAACTGACGAATCTTCTACGCGCCGCTATTGAAGCATGCTCTGATGATACGGGATGGGCTCATCTTGGTCCTGTAGGAAACTTTATTAGCAAAACTGCTAATGATTTCGACCCACGAAACTATGGATTTGCCAAACTTAACGAGTTGATTACAGCTGTTGGGCTGTTTGAAGTCGAACGACGCGAAAATCGGATTTTTGTTCGAAACAATCGAAAAAAATTGACTTCATAGTTTAAGGCTCTGTTCCCTTCAAGGGGGGAAACAACCCCCCCCCTCATTTCTTAGTTAACAAGAGCTACCGAGCGAGACAGGTAAAATAAGTATGACATTATCAAGGGTTCCTCCCCACATCCATCTCTTGATGGTTCTCTGTGCTATCCTTGTCTCCACCTCCTTTCCGATGGGGGCGGCACTTACCCGGATGCTCGACCCGGCGGCCCTTACTCTGGTGCGGTTTGTGCTTGCCGCCGTCATGCTTGGCCCCTATGTCTATTTCCGTCATGGTCTGGCCGTTCGCTGGCCTTTTATTCTGCGATGTGCCATGATCAGCCTGTCACTGGTGATCTTTTTCTTGTGTATGTTCTGGGCTCTGCGGTTTACAACCGCGCTGAATACCAGCGTGATCTTCGCTTTAGTACCCTCTTTTTCCGGTATTTACGCCTCGTTGCTGGTGCGGGAGCAGATGTCCAGAGCCCAGCGAATCGCCTTGGTCTGCGGGATGGCAGGTGCGATCTGGGTGATTTTCCGGGGTGATCCCAGGGTGTTGATGAATATGGACTGGAACAGGGGGGATGTGATTTTTCTCGGAGGATGTCTGGCCATGGGACTCTACACCCCGTTGATTAAGCTGCTGCACCGGGGGGAACCGATGTTGGTCATGACCTTCTGGATACTTGTGACCGGGAGTGTCTGGCTGCTCCTCTTTGGAGGCTCAAGCCTTCTGGGTGTTGCCTGGCAAGAGGTGCCAGCCTTTGTCTGGTTTGGCATCTTCTACCTGGCTCTGTTTACAACCATCACGACCTTTTTTCTAACCCAGTATTGCACCCCTATCCTGGGGGCGACCAAGGCCATGGCCTATTCCTATCTTTATCCGGCATTTGTGCTGATCATCAATGTGCTGCTTGGCCATGGTTTGCCTAAACCCACTGTCTTGCCGGGGGTATTGATTGTCCTGTCGGCTATGATTGTCCTGCAATATCCTGAAAAGATGAGATAGGAGAAAATTAGGAAAAATAAGGGAAAAAAGGGGACGAAACTATTATACTCAACAAGAGCTTCAAGTGAATGGCGGAAATATCCCAATTTTCAATCCGGGCTCAGTAACCACCAACACTTCCCCAAAGCGTAGGCGTCATCGAAGAAGAGCTGCCCACCGGCGAAAAACAACACAGCCAAGAGGATTAGACCATGTCGATGATATCAAGCGTTTTATGGAATACTTATCTTGATGTACTTTTATGATAACACAAAGCACTCTCGCCCGCACATTCACGCGGAATATGGAGACCACATAGCATCAATATCGATTGAAGATGGAGAAATTCTCAGCGGTGACCTGCCGCCTGCCAAGATGAAACTGGTGCAGGCATGGATTGAAATTCACAAGGAAGACCTGATGGCTGACTCGAAATTGGCCGTTGCCGGTGAACCTGTTTTCAAGATTGATCCATTGAGATAAGAGAGACGGAAATGGATAAAATAATAAAAGCTGATCCACTCAATGACTTTCGCATCGATATCCTGACCAGCAGTGGTATTTCAGGTATTTTTGACGTAAAGCCCTATCTGCATGGCAGTGCTTTCAAGGAACTCGCGGACGAATCGTACTTTTGCCTTGTCCGTCCTGCCCACCACGGCATTATGTGGCCACACGAACAAGATTTGAGTTCCGATACGATTGTGTGGGATATACAAAATTCCCAACGGAAAAATCAACCAGATGGCGATTGATCGGCTTTCACAGAATCACGCAAAGGCCGCCAGTTGACCTTTCCGTTGAAATACAGGATGTTGCTCGTGCGGAAGTGCAGAGAACAAATGTCATAACAGAACTCTTCATGCCAAATAATAACCAAGACATCCAAACCCTGCTGGCGGGGCCAAAGTTTGCCGACAAGGAGCTCATCCGCTCCGGCGCCACCTTCGGGGAGGTCTATGCCATGGCGGCCGGGTTGCGCGCCGTTCTGGCTGCTCCCGAATATCAGGGGGCCTCCATCTGTTTGGCCGTGGAAGACAAAGCGGTTATGGCCGCTGTCCTGCTCGCCGCACTTCATTCTTCTCAGTCCAACGGCCCGACCCTGCTTCTGCCCTTCGCTCTTTCCACCCAAGCCCTGGTCCGGATGCAGCAGCTCACCGGCTTTACCGCCGCCATTTGTGATGTTGATCGAGAGCTGCCGGAGGGCACCGCCATCATCCGTCCGTCAGCGGGGAGAGCGGCGGTGCCTGCCGCCAGCGCCCCGATATCGCCGCAGGCGGAACTGCTGAGGATCTTTACCGGCGGCTCCACCGGCACGCCGCAGATCTGGTCAAAGACCGGAGAAAATCTTTTCGGCGAGGGCTTCTCCCTGGCCCGCCACTTCGGGATTACCGAAAAAGACTGCATTGTCGCCACCGTCCCCCCTTACCATATCTACGGCCTGCTTTTCTCCGTGATCCTGCCCCTGGTCTCGGGGGCCTCGGTGATCATGGACAGCCCCTCGTACCCCGGGGATATCGCTGATACGATCCAGGAACAGGGGGCCACCCTTCTTGCCGGCATCCCCCCGCACTACCGGGCCCTGCGGGGGAAAAAGGTGGCAGGCTCTACCCTCAGGCTGGCCTTCTCTTCCGCCGGGATGCTGGACGCAGAGGACAACGAGGCCTTCTTTCAGCTCAATCAGGTGGGCATTGTCGAGGTGTACGGATCGACTGAAACAGGCGGTATCGCCGCTCGCAACAGGTCTGCGGGCGAGACATCCTTCACCACCTTCCCCTCGGTTTCGTGGACGATCAAGGAAGACCGCCTCTGTGTGCGCTCCTCTTATCTCTCGCCGGAACTGCCCGTGGCAGGCGACGGCTTTTTTACCACCGGCGACCGGGTGGAGCAATGCGGGACAAACCAGTTTATGCTCAAGGGACGGGTGGACGGGGTGACCAAGGTGGGCGGCAAACGGGTGGATCTGGAAGAGGTGCGTGCCATCATCAAAAAGGTGCCCAAGGTCAGCGACTGTGTGGTCATGGCCCTGCCCGACGCCGGGGGCCGGGAGCACCGGATTGTGGCCCTGATCCAGGGGACGGAGGTGGATATGGAGCTGCTCAGGAAAACCCTGGCGGCATCGCTTGAATTCTACGCCCTGCCGCGCCGGCTCAAGATCATCGACCGCATTCCGCTGCAGGCAAACGGCAAGTATGACCGGGATGCCATCATCCAAATCCTGACCACATGAGCACCATGCGCCACGCCTTTGCCAGCGGTTACGAGAACCTGTCGGCTTGGTCCGACCTCCTTGACCGGATCAACGTCTTTCCCGTGGCCGACGGCGATACCGGGGCCAATCTGCGCATCAGCCTCGCCCCCCTGCGGGACTGCGAGACCGACAAAGCACAGACCCTGGAGCTGCTGACCCGCTGCGCCACCGGCAATTCCGGCAATATCGCCGCCGCCTTTTTTCAGGAGTTTTTGCAGTCGGAGGATTTTGCTGATCTGGCCGGGAATGCACAACGGGGCCGCGACAAGGCCTGGGCTGCCCTGGCCCGCCCCCAGGCCGGCACCATGCTCAATGTCTTTGACGCTCTCGCCGCCAGCCTGGAGGGGAAGACAGCTCCGGAGGAACACTATTTATCTCTCTGCAGCGAGTTGCAGGAGGCGGTTCTGGCCACCACCCAGATGCTGTCCGATCTCCGGCAGGCGGGTGTTGTCGATGCCGGGGCCCTGGCTATGTATATCTTCTTTGAAGGCTTTTTCCGCCAGCTTGCCGGGCAGCCCGCCGCCCTTCCCTCGATCCCCAAGCTCTTTGCCGGCAAGCTGGCTATCAGCGCCGACTTTCATGCCAGTTCCAGCGCCAGTTTTTGTGTCAGTGCCCTCATCCAGACCGAGGACAAGCAGACCGGAGCCGATAAGATCCCGACGGAATGGGGTGACAGCGTGGTCGTGCTGCCGGCGGAATCGGGGATCAAGGTCCATATCCATACCAGCGATCGACAGGAGTTGCGCAGCCGCCTTTCGTCGCTGGGCGAGATCGTCGACTGGTCCGATGAGGCCATGGATCAAAACGATCCCAGCCGCTTTACCGGCCCGGAAGAGAGGCAGATTGTCCACATCATGACCGATGGCGCCGGCTCTCTGAGCCGGGAGATGGCGCGACGCCATGGCATCACCCTGCTTGACAGCTACATCCTCGCCCAGGAGCAGAGCAGACCGGAAAGCCTGCACGATCCGGCCGAGATCTACGCCCTGATGCGAAATGGGGTAAAGGTCACCACTGCCCAGGCCTCCACTTTCGAGCGCCATCAGCACTATCAGAGCGTGTGCCAGCAATTCGGCCAGACCCTCTACCTCTGCGTCGGGTCGGCCTTCACCGGCAATGTTGACATCGCCAGGCGCTGGAAAGAAGGCAACGATCCGACCAATCTGCTGGAGATCGTCGATACCGGCTCCGCCTCCGGCCGTCTGGGACTCATTGCCCTGCTTGCGTCCCGCTATGCCGAACACGCCACCTGCGTAGAAGATGTCATTGCCTTTGTTTATAAAACAATGACCGACTGCGAGGAATATGTCTTCATCGACCAGCTGCGATATCTGGTGGCCGGCGGCAGGGTTGCCCGGACAAAGGGATTTTTTGCTGATCTGCTGCACATGAAACCGGTGATCAGTCCGGTGGGCAACGAGGTCCGCAAGGCAGGCGTTGTGTCCAGCCGCAAAGGACAGCTCGCGCTTGCCCTGGAGAAGCTGCGGAAAGGGGCGCCCGGTGTTGCCCCGGTGATTATGCTCCAGTATTCCGACAATGAAAAATGGGTGACGGAAACGGTGCAGCCGGAAGTGCGGCAGGTAGCGCCGAAGGCCGAGATCCTGCTGGTGCCCCTGTCTCTGACCTCCGGTGTGCACATGGGACCGGGGACCTGGGCCATGGCCTGGGCGGGAGGGCAGACAAAATGAAAGTGGCCTGTATCATCCCGGTATATAATCACGAGCAACGGATTGGTGAGGTGATCCGGGAATCTCTGAAACTGGGCCTGCCCGTCATCGTCGTTGATGACGGCTCAACCGACAGCACCCCCGACATCCTCAACCGCATCCCGGATATCACCGTGCTCCGCCACCCGGAAAACCAGGGCAAGGGGGCGGCCCTGCTCACCGGATTCGCTGCGGCCGTGAAACTGGGCTGCGACCGGGCCATCACCTTGGATGCAGACGGTCAGCACAAACCGGAGGATGCGGAAAATCTCCTCCGTGCTGTGCCGGATGGACAGCGGGTGATTATTATCGGCAACCGTCAGGGGATGAGCGGGGAGCACGTGCCCTGGACCAGCAGGTTCGGGCGGAAATTTTCCAATTTCTGGGTCTGGGCGTCGGGCGGGCCGCTGGTGCATGACTCCCAATCGGGCTTCAGGCTTTATCCTCTGCCCGAGGCCCTCGACCTTGATGTGCAGTCCAGACGTTTCCAGTTTGAGGTGGAAATTCTGGTCAAGGCCCGCGGGCGGGGAATTCCTGTCCTTGAGGCCCCGGTGCAGGTGGTCTATCAGAAGGGCGCTGAACGTATATCCCATTTTCATCCCTGGAAAGATTTTTTCAGGAATTCCGCGACCTTCAGCAGACTGATATGGAGACGCATTTTCTTAAGGGGCAGGCAGTGAGGGGCGGCTGGTATCAGGCCCTGGAGACGCTAACCAAAATATGCGGCTCCTGGTTTTTTGTTCTTGTCTCACGAATCATTGCCGCCGGTTTTTTTGTTTTTTCAAAAAACGTCCCGGAAAGCCGTCGCTTTTACGCCTTGCTCTATCCGCAAAAAGGAGCCTTGTATCACCTCTGGTGTACCTTCCGCCAGTATCAGAGCTTTACCACTATTCATCTTGACCGTTTTCTCTCCATTCATCAGCGGGAAACAAGGTTTACCTCGCACGACTGGCAGAAGCTGGAATCGGTTGTAAACCTGAAGGGGGCGATTCTGCTCATGTCTCATCTGGGAAACTGGGAGATGGCCGCCCATCTGCTCAAAAAACAGGAGAGTCGCCTGAAGCTTCTTCTCTATATGGGCGTAAAAGATAAAGAAGATCTTGAGCGTCTGCAGAAAGAACACCTGCACCAATCCGGGGTAACGATCATAGGCGTTGAAAAAGATGGGGGCTCGCCCTTTGATGCGCTCGAGGGCATCCGTTTTCTGCAGGACGGGGGGCTTGTCTCCATGACGGGTGATATCGTCTGGCGTTCCGACCAACGCAAGAGGAGGGTTAATTTTCTAGGCGGTGAAGCCTTTGTTCCGGAGGCGCCCTATATTTTTTCCCTGGTTTCGGGGGCGCCGATATTTGTTTTTTTCCCCTTTCGGACCGGAAAAAACAGTTACGAATTTATCCTCTCCGATCCCATCTATATCAAGCGGGGAGATAAAAGCGAGAGAGATGCGGTCATTCAGGCAGCTGCCCAGCAATACGCAGATCTTCTGGAAGAAAAACTGCGTGCACATCCCTTTGAATGGTATCATTTTGATCGCTTTGTCCAATAGGAAGCTGTCCGAGAATGCCCTTTTTCCCCAACTCTTCGTTACTTGTGAAAAATAATGCTCGGAATATTAAGTATATGCCTGTGCTTATTTTTCACAGATGCCTCGATTTGAGAAAAAATGTCTATTCTCGGACAAGCTCCTAGCATTCCAGCAGCTTTTATGGCTGCTTTCGGCAATAATTCATTTTCATTTTGAGCAGAAACTGTGTACTGTCGATACGCAATAACGGTGAGCATCACATTGTCTGAATCTTTTCCCTCCGGCCCGGCACTATGAACAGAGATGAACTGCAAGAAAAAATTATAACAATTCTGCAAGATGATTTTGAGTTTTCCCATCCGGGACTCACGGACAATCTCCGCGATGATCATGGCTTTGACAGCATTGATGCCATAGAGTTACTGGCAAAAATAGAAACAATGCTCGGTTTTCAGCTGGCCAGGGCAGAAAAGGAAAAGGCCATGTCCATCAGGACTATCAACGATATTCTCGATTATATCGAAGCCATACAAGCCGCTCATCCCAGCTGATCTTCAGGCCGCCATGAAAAGACGAGTCGTCATTACTGCATGTTCCGCCATTACCCCCATCGGCTATAAGCCCAGCGACATTATAGACAGTCTGCTTCAGGGTAGATCCGGGGTCAAACCCCTGCGGGACGACGGTCTGCTCACCCAGCATATTCATTCCCGTGTCTTTGGCACGGTTGATTATCCCATTGACTACGGTTTTACCCGTAAAGATACCAAGACCATGGGGCCCGTGGCCTTTTATGCCTGTCAGGTGGCAAAGGATGTGCTTGCCGCCTCCGGGCTGGAGCAGGAATTTATCACCTCCGGACGCCTGGGTGTCTCCTTCAGCTCCACCCATGGCAGCCCCACTGTGCAGCGTAATATCTACAAGACCTTTTTCAGCAAGCTGCCCTCTGAGTTTTCTTCCATCGGGGCCGTCGATTATCTCAAGTCCATGGTGCATACGACGGCGGTGAATATCACCCGGATGTTCGGAATCACCGGCCGGGTCATTGCCTCGTCAACGGCCTGTACAACCTCGAGTCAGTCCATCGGTTTTGGTTATGAGATGGTCAAGTACGGGATGCAGGATGCCATGATCTGTGGCGGGGCCGATGAGTATGATACCACAACGGTCGCTGTTTTTGACAACCTGCTGGCCTGTTCAGTAGCGTATAATGACCGGCCCGAATGCACGCCTCGCCCCTTTGATATTAAGCGTGACGGCCTGGTGGTGGGAGAGGGGGCCGGTGCCGTGCTGCTCGAGGAGTATGAATCGGCAAAGCGGCGTGGTGCCACTATCCTTGGTGAGGTGATCGGATTTGGCTGCAATAATAATGGCGGTGATCTTATCCTGCCCAATCTTGACGGGATAACTGCAACCCTGCGGCTGGCCCTGAAGGATGCCGACATCAGACCTCAGGATGTGGATTTTGTCAGCGCCCATGCCACGGCCACGAAGATGGGGGACGTTATTGAGGCCCAGGCCATTGATGCGGTGTATGGAGGCAAACCTCTGGTGACCGGACTCAAGAGTTATATGGGCCATACCATGGGGGCTTGCGGGGCTATTGAGATGATCCTGACCCTGTACATGATGGAGCAGGGTTTTATCGCCCCGACCTTGAATCTGCAGACCGTTGACGAGCGCTGCCGTATGCTCAATCATGTGCGGACGATCACCAGGGCTGAGACCCAAATAGCCGCCATCCAGAATTTTGCCTTTGGGGGAGTCAATACCTGTCTGCTTATTGCCAATGGCAGAAATGCAGGTGTGTAGTTCTCCGCGGAGTTGTTGGGGAGGCAGAGTTGTCGATTTTGTTGTGACCATGGCCTGCTGGTCCTATTTTATCCTGGGATTTCTGTTGTTCTTTTCATTTTTTTATGGGGCGGCGTATCTCTTCTCTGCTCAGCGGGAATATGCCTTCCAGCACCTCAATCATCTTTTTTTTAAGGGTTTTCTGGGTCTGCTCCGTATTCTTTCTCCCTGCCAGGAGTGGAGCATTGATCAGAATATAGGGAAAATCGAATCATCAATTGTCGTCTGTAACCACCTCTCCTATCTGGATCCGCTTATTCTCATCTCTCTGTTCAGACGCCAGAAAACTATCGTGAAGACGAGGTTTTTTCAGGCCCCTGTCTTTGGCTGGATGATAAAGACTTCGGGTTATCTGCCTGCCACCACCGAAGGAGAACACGGGCTGAGAATGATCGAACAGATGGAGAAAATGGGAGAGTTCTTGAGTCTCGGCGGCAATCTCTTTGTCTTTCCGGAAGGCACCAGAAATCGTGACGGGAATATCGGTCCTTTGCATAAAGGGGTTTTCAAGATAGCCCGCATGCAGAGGTGTCCCATCTATGTGCTGAGCCTCTCGAACACGGACAGCTTGTTTACCCCGGGCAAGTTTCTTTTTAACACCAGGCAGAGAAAGAGTATCAGTATGACCATCCTTGAGCGTATTGAACCTGGGGCTGAATCTTGCCCGGTATCGGTTGCTGATCTGGAAAAAAAGGTGAGGGAAAACTTCCGGCTCCGGACGAAGTCCTGTGACCAGGATGGCGGGCCCAGCAAACAAACCGAGGAGTTGGCATGAAGGTTCTGCTGATCTCCATGCCGGATGTGGTGCCGGTGATTATCCATGAAGCGGCAATCCATATGCCCAATCACGGTATTGCCTGTGTCGGCGGGAATATCGACAAGGATCATGATGTCTATCTGGTCGATCTGGTCCGCAAGCGGCGTTCGGTGAAAAAGTATCTGACCAGGGTCATAGAAAAAATCAAGCCGGACGTGGTGGGACTCTCAGCCATGGCCTGGCAATATGATACCTGCATCAAGATAGCGCACCTGATGAAAGAGTTGCAGCCCCATGTGAAACTGGTCATTGGCGGCTATCATGCAACCTTGATGGCTGAGGAAATCGCTGCCTCTCCGGAAGCAAAATGGATTGATTTTATGGTCAGGGGGGAGGGCGAGGAGGTTTGTCGCCGGCTGGTGAATGCTCTGGATGGTCGAGATCGCCTGGCCGACATACCTTCACTTTCCTACAAGAAAGACGATGCCTTTATGCATAATCCCCGGGCGGAAAATCTTGATCTGGCAACATTGAAACTGCCCATTCGCGACAAACGCAGGTTGACCTGGGGCTATCATGTGATGAACGCCGGCGTGGAGATGCTGGAGACCTCCCGCGGCTGTACCCGTTCATGCAATTTCTGCAGCATGAAGCATATGTACGGTCGAACCTTCCGTACCTATCCCATCAGTCGGGTGCTGGAAGATATAGACGATATCTACTACCAGCGAAAAGTGAGGACGATTTTTATAACTGATGACAACATGGTCTTGAACCCTTCCCGGGTGATGGAGCTCTGTGATGCCATTATTGCCAGGAAATATAAAAATCTGAAGCTGTTTGTGCAGGCGGACTGTCTTACCATGGCAACACGTGAAGATATGGTGGCAAAGATGGCTGCCGCCGGTTTTTGTTCTGTCTTCCTTGGTATCGAAAATGGTTCGAAAAAGAATCTGGAGGCTGCCGGCAAGGGAGATATTGTGGCGGCATCGAAAAAGGCCATTGAAAATTGTCATAAATATGGAATGATGGTCATCGGCGGCCTCATTTTCGGTTTTCCGGAGGATGACGTCCAGTCCATCAAGGAAAATTATGAATTTTTTAAAGAAATCGGAGCGGATGCGGCCTATTGCCAGATCATCACTCCTTATCCGAAGACCGGTATGCGTGAACATCTGCTCTCGCAGGATCTGATTACCAATACGAGTAATTATAAAAAATATAATGGACTGTGGGCCAATGTGCGCACCAGATATCTTGATACGGCAGAACTGCAGTATCAGTTCTGGTATCAGCGCCAGGTGGTGCTCAGCTGGTGGGATCCTCCCCGGTCTACCCGTCGGCATGGTAAGATCTGGACCGGGGTCTGGCGGTTTTTCCTGAAACCGTTTTTGAAGCTGCATTATCGGCGAGTGATGAAAAAATATGGATGGGAAGGCCGTTACCAGCTGGAAGTTCAGCGCTGGGAGCAGATGAATACCTTTAATGACCTTGAAGAATATTGATGGCGACTTTTTGCTTAGCCATCCCCCAAAATGACTTTTTGTGAGAGTATCAATCTTAATTTGAAAATGATGGTGGTAAAGAGTTATGCAGCTCTATAATCTTGAATTTACTGAGCAGGAAATAAAAGAGGCGGTGGCCGCAGGCAGGTTGTTGTCCATGGAAATCGAATTCAGTCGTATCTGCAATTTCCATTGCTCCTACTGCTATGTTCCAGAAAAACGCGAGTTGTCAGGCGAATTCTCACGGGACGAGATCAAGGATGTCCTTCTCCAGGCCAAGGAACTGGGGGCACGGAAAATTATTATTTTAGGTGGTGAACCAAGTATTTATCCGCACCTTGTTGAAATGATACGCTTCCTCAAAGAGCACAACCTGGAAATTGAAATGTTCACCAATGGAACCGGGGTGGATGCGGAGCTCGCCGCCATTCTGGCAGAGGCTCAGGTGCGGGTGGTCTTGAAACTGAACTCGAGAGACAGGGATATTCAGGATCAATTAGCCGGGCGGACGGGTGCCTTCGACATCATCCAGACGGCATTTGCCAATCTCAAAGAGGCGGGCTATCCGTCGCAGGAGCTCTTTCTCGCCCTCAGCACCATTATCTGTCAGCAGAATATCAAAGAGCTGCCGGAGATGTGGACCTGGCTGCGAGATGAAGGGATCGAGCCCTATTTTGAGGTGATTACTCCCCAGGAAAATGCCTTGGAAAACAGCTGGCTGTCAGTTGATTCAGGCCAGTTGAAGACATTATTCACCCAGCTCTCGGAAATTGATCAGCAGAAATATGGACGTCATTGGGAGCCGCAGCCGCCGCTGGTGGGCAATAAGTGCATGCGCCATCAGGTTTCCTGCCTGGTGACAGCGAGCGGGGACGTCATGCCTTGTGTCGGTGTCACCATCCCGCTGGATAATGTCCGCAAGAACAAACTGGCCCATATCCTGAAAAACAGTGAGGTGGTCAACAATCTGAAAAATTATCGGGAGATGATCAAAGGAGAATGCCGTGACTGCGATAAGGCGGATGAATGTTATGGCTGTCGCGGTGCAGCCTACCAGCTCACCGGTGATTATCTGGCGTCAGATCCCACCTGCTGGCGAAATGCGACGGTAAAGAAAGCCGGGTGTAAATAGTCTATGGCCTCTCTCTCATCTTTTCCCAGAGATGTCCTGATAATAGGCTCAGGTGTCGGCGGCCTCAGCACCGCAATTATTCTGGCGAAACTGGGCTTTGAGGTGACCGTCCTGGAGAAAAATGGTCAAGCGGGTGGCGTGATGCGCAGCTACACTCGAGACGGAATCGAGTGTCCCGTTGGGATCCATTATCTTGGGTCGCTCGATCAGGGGCAGATCCTGCGAAAATTTTTTGATTATTTAGGGGTTAGTGCCACGATTCCGGTAGTGCGCATGGGGGAAAACGGCATCATCGACCGCTATCTGTTCGATGGTGGTGGCGACTATCCGCATCCGGCAAGTTTTGACCTGCCGCCGGGGATGGACGCCTTGGCAGAAAGGCTCAAACAGACCTTTCCCGACGAATGCGAAAAGATAAGCAAAATAGTAGCTCCCATCCACAAAGCAGCAGACCAGCTGCATGCACTGGACTTATTATATGCCACGGCAAACGATTTTGCCCTGCTGGATCAGTCCCAGCCCCTGGGAGAGATTTTAGATGATCTTCACTGTTCGTCCGGTCTGCGGAGCGTCCTGGCCATTCCCGCCTGCTGGATCGGCGTGCCCTTGAATGACTGCCCGGCCTATTATCACAATATGGCTTTGGCCTCCTATGTCTCTTCCTCGTATCGTTTGCAGGGGAGTGGATCGGCAATGGCGGATGCTTTGGTTGACCGTCTGCAGGAACTGGGGGGCAGAATTGTGACCGGGGCCGAGATCAGTAAAATTAATGTCAGTTCGCGGGTGGTGACCGGCCTGCAACTCAAATCCGGAGAGAGTTTGCCGGCCTCCATAGTTATCGGTGCCGTGCATCCGAAAGTTGTTTTACAGATGCTTCCACAAGGAGCCGTGAAACCCTCCTATCGGCAACGGATCAGTGGACTGGAGGATACTCACGGTATCTTTTCAGTCCATGCCAGCCTCGATGGTACCAGCCATCCTGAAATTCCTTACAATATCTTTAAGATAAACAGGGACCAGGAGGGGAATGTCCGGGATCTCAAGTATTACCAGATCCGGAAAAGTGAAAGGGAAGGTGTCAGCCTCCTGTCAATCCTCACCTCCGGCAAGGATGAGTTGTGGGCATCCGCTGAGAATACAAAAAGCGGGCGCCGGGGCAATGACTATCTCGAAGCAAAAGAGCAGCATGCCGAGCAGTTGATCCGGGAGGCGGAAGAGCTGTTCGGCTCCTTTCAGGGTCTGAAGGTCCTTGATGCCTATACGCCCCTGACCATGCGTGACTGGGTCAATAGCCCGGGGGGCAGTGCCTACGGAGTTCTGCGTTCTTCCAGCCAGACGCTGTCCACGGCTCTGCTGAACCGAACCTCTGTGAAAGGCTTGTATCTTGCCGGCCAGAACGTCATGGCTCCAGGAATTATCGGTACCATTATGGGTTCTTTCAGTACCGTGAAATTGATCCTGGGGGCAGATGAGTTTGGCAAGCTCGTCCGTTTATGAGGCATCGGCTGTGATACGGATTATCCTCTTTATCCTTGGTACCATTTTTTTTGTGCGTATCTCCTGGCGGGCCTTGGCCAATCCAGGGACACATGGTTTTTATCGGTTTTTTGTTTTTGAAGGGCTCTTGTCCTTGATTTTACTGAACCACCCCTACTGGTTCAGAGACCCGTTTTCACCGCTCCATCTTTTCAGCTGGTTTCTTTTGCTCGTCTCGATTCTTTTTGTGATCCAGTCGCTTCTCATGCTGAAACAGCGGGGCGGTTATGCCCAACGTGCTGAAATGCCGGCGAATTTTTCTTTTGAGAACACCGTCCATGTGGTCGAAGAAGGCTTGTATCGCTATATTCGTCACCCGATGTACGGTTCGCTGCTCTTTCTGGGCTGGGGGGCGTTCCTGAAACATGTCACGCCGCTCAATAGTGGACTGATTGTGGTGGTGAATGTCTTTCTTGTCATTGTGGCCAAGGTCGAGGAAGGCGAGAATGTCCGTTTTTTCGGGGCAGCATATGTGGAGTACAGGCAACGGACAAAGATGTTTATTCCGTGGGTGCTGTAAGCCGCGGTTTTTTTCCCTTCCTATTCCGGCTGAATAAAATCTGCCAGGGCGTTAATGCTTTTCAGATGCCGGCGGAAGGCCTTGCTGTCGGGCAGGTGTATCCCGAACTGGCGTTGCAGGCCCACGGAGATCTGCAGTGCATCGAGAGAATCAAGTCCAAGTCCGCTTGCATCGGAGAAAATCTGGATATCGTCATCCACCTCGTCCGGGCTGATGTCCGCAATATCACATTCTTCGATGATCATTGCTTTTAGTCGTTGTTTCAACGCCTGGTCTAAAGAACCCTTCATATTCCCCTTTTCATTTTTGCCTTGAGTATCATGCCGGCAGCAAGCAGCAGTCCTGCCCCGAATCCTGCCAATGTTAAAGATTCTGTAATAACCGCTCCCGCTCCCTGGCCGCGCAGAAAGATATCAAGGAAGCCTTCAAGGCCCCAGGACATCGGGGAGATGTTGGTAAGTTGCTGCATCGACTGAGACATATACAATTTGGGCACCATTACACCGCCAATCGCTCCCATCAAAATATTGATGATCCCGCCGATTGTTGTCGCCTGCTCCACCGTATCGGCTGTGACTGCGATCAGGATTGATGTCCCAATGGCTGCCAGACTCAAGCCGAGGGAAACCATAATCAGGCCACCGATCGAATTGCCGAGGGTTAACGCATCCCCGCCGAACAGTGGCACCAGGAAGATCCCGACCCCGATCATCAGCCAGGCCTGGATCTGGTTAATAATGATATAGGGGGCTAATTTACCTGCAAAGAGGACGGGAACAGATATGTTCATCGCACTCATGCGCATCAGGGTGTTCTGTTTGCGCTCGTTGATGAAGACCGTCGACATCGGAATGATGACGAAGAACATACCGAAAACAATCCACGACGGCACGCTTTGCTGGGTGGATGTCGGCTTTTCATGTATGCCCTGAGCATTGAAGCGTACCTGTATCAGGTTGTCCCTGCTGCTCTGCATGGCATCGAGCTTTTGTGCCACCTCCGGTAGAAAAGGAGCGAGGCCTTCCTGGATCTTCTCCATACGCAGTCGGATAATAGCCATTGACAGCTCAGCCTGTACAAGCGTCAGCATCTCCTGCTTCACTTCGGAGGCAACATCGAGCTGCAGCAGTGCAGCAGCCTGCTCTGTGACAAGATTTTGGGCAAATCCCGGCGGAATAGATATGATGAAATACAGCTTCCCGTTCAGGGCCTCTTGTCGCTGGGCGGCATTGGTGATGGGCTCCTTATGTTCTTTCAGTCTCCCATTGGAAAGTAAAAAGGTTCGCAGCTTGGCACTTTCAGCGGTGTTGTCCTGATCGATAACGGCATAGCTTAACAGTGCTCGGTCACTGCCAAAGGTATCCTGAAGGGCTATCGACATGATCAGAATAAAAATGGCAGGCATGATGAAAAGTGCGGCCAGCGCGTACTTATCACGCAAGAGAAGAAGGAACTCTTTGAGCAGCATTGCTTTAAACATCACAGTTTCCTTGCGAGGTCAAACGGATAAAGAGGGCCTCAAGATTCGTGGTCCCATAGCGGATCTGCTTGATATCGATCTGTTCTGCTTCCAGAGCAGCAAGGATCGCTCCGAGTTGGGCAGCATCCGGCCCCTCCAGCATGACGGTAGCCGCATCGATCACCTTCATCAGGGTATATTTTTGGGCGAAGGCCTGCAGTTGTGCTGCGTGCGAGTGGCGCAATTCGATGACCACAGAGTCGGCTTTCTCTTCATGGAGCATCGCCTCAAGCAGACCATGACGAATGATCCGGCCCCGGTCGAGGATGGCCACCTGGTCACAGATCTTTTCGATTTCCGGCATATAGTGCGAGGTGTAAATAACGGTCTTGCCATCGTTTTTAAAGGAGTGAATTGTCTCCAGGATACTCATACGTGATTCGGGGTCGATCCCGGCAGTCGGCTCGTCAAAATAGAGGATCTCAGGGTTGTTGAGAAGCCCTATGGCAATATTCAATCGACGTTTCTGGCCCCCGGATAGAATGCCGGCCTTGTGATCCAGCAGCGGATGCAGCCGGCCTGTGGAAATCGCATACTCGATATTGTGGCGCAGCTCTTTGCCGCAGATCTTTTGAATCCCGGCAAAAAAACGTAAATTTTCAAGAACGGTAAGGTTATCGTAGAGGGCCAGGGACTGGGGGGTAAAAGAGCTGCGCCTGCGGATGGCTTTCAGCTCCTGGGAGAGCGGCAGCCCGAAAATCTCGATCTCACCCTCTTGAAAATCAATCAAGCCGTTGAGAATCGACACCAGTGTTGTCTTGCCGGCGCCGTTGGGTCCAAGCAGTCCTAAGATAACGCCTTTTCCGACGTCCAGAGTGATGTGATCCAAGGCAATATGATGATTGTAATGCTTGACAAGATTTTTGATGGAGATCATTTTCTAGACCAGATTGCCTTCCAGCAGCTTCTTGTAGACGGCGGCTTCGGCGTCGGCTACGCTTTCAAGTTTGCTTTTCAGGGTGGAAAAATCAATGGTCCGGCTTCCTTTGCTGCGAATCGCCCTGGCCAGCATCAGGGCGAATTCTCGCCATTGATCCCCGACAAGGGTCATCATCTCCGAGCTCTCGGCCAGGAGAGGACTTCCAAGCAGTGTACCGGCCTCCTGCAGAAAGGATGCGTAGATAAAACGAAATCCCGCCCCCCCGGTTCCAATCTCTTCCTGCATGCGGACAATGTGCCCTAAAAAGAGTTTCGCGTAGCGGCGGTCCTTCTGCTCCAGTCTACCGATGGCTTTTGCTAAAGATCTGATGCCGCGGATACCGGCGATCGGTACCGGGGTCTTCAGCATTGCCTTGGCATTCTTCCTGACAGCTTTAGGGATAATGACAGCATAATTGATCGTTTCAGGGACATGCAGCGGATAGTAAAGAAGCCCTTTGGGCGCCATCACTCCCTTTACGAAACGTGCCTTCTGCAGGGCTTGTGTCTCACAGCGCACCGGTGTTTCAAAGACCGGGTCGCTGATGAGATATTCGTCGCCCTCTTTCCTGTAGATGATCAGGTTGTGGGCATTAAAATGGAAACGCATCTCTTCGGGAAAGTAGGGCAGCCAGAAGACGGATGTCTGTGCTCCGACGATCTTGCCCTGTTCGAGCAGGGAGTCAAGGGCCAGGGTGCCCTTGGCCGGTTGAGAAAAGGTCTGCATCTTCATCTTGATGCCAAGATTTTTCTGCAGACCCTTGATGATAGCTCTCGGCCTGCTGCGATAGGCAATGAGCGGCATACCGCCAAGCTTCACAAAGGGAAGATAGGCGAACATCAGGGCGCCCGACAGGCCGAAGACCATCGCTTCTGAGAGCGGCAGGCCATAATGGTGCATCATCAGTGACATCACCCCGCTTTCACAATGCGCCGAGTGGGCGTGTCGGAAACTCTGCTCAGGCGCCATGTACTCTTCTTTCCGGCAGCACACGCAGCTCTTCTATACTGATGCCAAGGGTTTCCGCATAGCGGGCAAACATCTTTGTAGAAAGTTTATCAAAGACTGCGGGAGTGAAATGGCGTCTGATGCGCCATTGAAACATTCCTGTCGCCTGAGCCAGGGTCTGCAGGTCCATCCGGCGTGCGAACATATGAAAATATAAGGGTGAGGCCAGGCCTGCAAGTGCCTGGTCGTAGGCTTGGTTTGCGAGACGTGCAAGTTCCTGAAGTGCCTGCTTTGTGGCTGCTTCTTCAACCTCCCAGCCCGATGAGGCGACAATGACATATCTGCCCTGTTCATCGGTGGCATAGATTGCTTTCTTGTTGTTGGCGTAGGTTGATATCTTCTGTTGCGGGACCTTGCTGTTGTTCATTTAAACCACCGTCAGATGCATGAAGGCGGTGGAAAAACGTCCGCTCTCGGGGATGTAACAGAGGAGTGTCTCTCCTTTTTTCAGACGCCCTGAGTGGAAAAGCTCTTCAAGGATGATATAAATCGAGGCCGAACCGGTGTTGCCTTTTGCGCTCAGATTGGTAAACCACTTTTCTTCGGCGATATCGCACCCTGCTACCTGCATCCCTTTCCGTACCTTGTCGCGGAAAAAGCCGGAAGAGTAGTGGGGCAGGTACCAGTCTATCTTTTCTGGATCAATTCTGCCCTGGGCCACAAGCTCTTGCAGGGGTCTGGTCACTGTGTATTCGATAATCTTGTCGTTGAGCAGTTTGACGTCCTGTTTAATCGCAAAGATTGACTGTTCCAGCCATTCCTGCGGCAAATATTCCCGCCATCCTTTTAAAGTCCCGTCTTCATCTTTTTCCGCTCCGGCATACATGCAGGTGTCGAGATCGCCGGCGTAGGATTGCTGAAAGATCCAGTCGATCTGCAGAGAGTTCCCACTATCATTTGGTGTATCGTTCAGCCATATTGCACCGGCACCGTCGCTCAACATCCAGCGCAGAAAATCTTTTTCAAAAGCGATCTCTGCAGGTTTGGCAAGAAGTTCAGCCTGTGACAGGGTCTCTTCGCTAAAATTGCTGCCGCGCATGATTGAAGACACATTCTCCGAACCGGTGGCCACACAATTTCTGGTCTGGCCGGCAAGTATTGATAAATAGCCGTATTTCAGGGCCATGACTCCGGAAAGACAGATTCCTGCTGTGGCAATTGCTTCACAGGGTGGAATGCCAAGCTCGCCGTGTACCATCAGGGCATGATTGGGCATCAGCTGGTCGGGCAGGGTCGTGCCGCAAGCCAGCAGTTCGATACTGTTGATATTGCATCCCTGTTTCCCGAGTGTCCGTACTGCTTCGGCCGCCAGTTGAGCATTGCTGTGAGTCGTTTCCCCGGTAACAGGGTCAATGGCATAGTATCTGGAGTGTATCTGGTTGCGGCGAAGAATCAGCTTGCGAGCCCGCGAGGGGCGTTTGCCAATCTGTCCGAGGACGGATTCCATGGCGTCGTTAGCAACGGGTTCATTGGGTAAAAAAGCCGCAATATGAGTAAGGTAAACCTGCCGAGACATTTTCGTTCTGCTATCTTCCTGAAGGCTGTTCATAAGAGGCAATGGCTCTGTCGATTGCTCTTTTTTGAAATGGATACATAATTTTACGGATCACTATATTCAACGGGACAATGGTCAGCACTAATGTCAGCAGAAAGAACGCATAGATCGTGATGACTAGATTACGGCCTCGAGAATTTGGGGCCCCGGCTTTTTTGATCAGCTTGCTCCAGATCAAAAAGCTGCGGTGGGCAATGCGTTCAGTGGCAATCAGTTTACCGTTGACGTTGACGGCCCCCATATTGCGCAGCAGGGGGTTGTCCTTCTTTTCTTCCCCTTTCTGCAAGGCAGAACACAACTCTTCTCCAAAACGAGATGCAGCGGCAATTTCTTCCTCGGCAACACCGGCTTTGGGAAAGAACCAGAAGGCATCTTTTTTTCCGGTGAGCATCCACCGCGGTGTGGTGACAAAGGTATAGAGTGATTTTCCCTGATCGGTCAGGGCCACGTTGCCCAACAGGCGGGCTCCCAGATCGGTCAGGAGTCCTTTCATCTTTTCCTGAGCCATCAACCACATATCACGACAGGCGATCACCGTGACCACCGGTTTGCCTTTAAAGAGTCTTTTAGCCTGGTCACTTTGCAGGAATCCGCTGACCGGAATGGAAGGTGAAAGAAACCATGAGGTGTAGCCCAGGACAATCAAGTCGTATTCATCCGCCGTCTCGATGGGTTCCACCTCGCAACCGTCAAGATAGACTGCCTCGGGAAAAACGTTGAAAAACGCATAAAAAGACCATGGGTACGGATAGGCGACGACTGGTTTGATTTCGCGATAATCACACTGCAGGTCATCGCACTGTTTCAGTGGTGCGACGATTTTATCCATGACTTTTTTCAGTTGTCCGCTTTGCGAATAATAGAGAACTAATACTTTCTTCATACCTGTAATCCAACCCTCAGAGCACAGGGGGAAATAATTTTCTGGATGTCAATAACGATGGTCTCGTAAAAAATACAAATTGCCATAATGTCATTTCGACCATCGGGAGAAATCTTAACAGTATCTATTGGTTGAGGAATAAGATTTCTCGCTGTCACTCGAAATGACATCTGTGCTTCCCTTTGTCATTCCGAACGCATGTGAGGAATCTTCAACGATGTGGATAAAGATCTCTCCCTGCAGTCGATATGACAGTCGGCATGCATAGGATGACAGACTTTTTTGAGTTTTTACGAGATTGTCAATAACAACTCTTTTTCGCAAGGTAGCTGAATCGCCAGACAACTCTCCCAGAGGAAGAAGTGCAGGTGAGGATGGCGGAAATATCTTTGCCTCTCCTCTCGGTCATGCCTTGTTATTCGATCAGGTCGCCGTCTTCCCAGTTGCCGCCCTTGCTCGTTCCGTCGGCTGCGGTGAGTGTCCCCTTGCCGTGCTGGAGACCGTCCAGCCACTGACCTTCATATTTACGGCCATCCATCCAGATCATCACCCCCTGGCCGTTCATGAGGTCAGCAGCCCATTCGCCGTCATATTTACGGCCATCAGGAAAACTCATCTTGCCCTTGCCATGGCGGCCGCCGGCTTTCAACTCGCCCGTGTATTCTCCTCCGTCGGCATAGAGCATTTTGCCACTGCCCTCCGGGGCCTTGTCTTTGATGGAACCGGTATATGTCGTCCCGTCATCCCAGGTATAGGTCCCCTGACCGTTGACGCAATCCCCTTGCACACAACCACTCCAGGCGGAGAGTGGGGAGAGAAGAGTAAGACAGGTTGCCGCGATATAAAAAATTTTTTTCATGGTTATTACCTTCTGAGAAGCTGTCCACGTTTTGGTTTACGCGTCCATTCATCACCATCACAGGTGTGATATCCGATTGGTTTCGCTTAAAACTCCGGGCCGTCTGTACGTAGTATCTTTCTGGGGCAGGATACCCGAATCCGCCCAACTTGGAAATGAAAAATGAGATAGACAACCATCCATCATGCCGGGTAAAGCGTCTTTTGCCCGGCTATATCTTTGAGGATAGAG
Organism: Pseudomonadota bacterium; assembly: GCA_043826415.1. GTDB lineage: Bacteria > Desulfobacterota > Desulfobulbia > Desulfobulbales > Desulfocapsaceae > UBA2270. The sequence continues at coordinate 29,900 of JBDRQE010000046.1, read as the reverse complement.
AATTTTTGTTACTCGATCTCGGCAGGTGTCATCCATTCATTTGCCGGGATATTGGCAAATTCAGATTCAAGGATTGTGAATACTTCAATCACGACCGGGTCAAAATGCTGTCCAGCACTTTCCGTGATAATATCGAAGCTCTTCTGATGGGAGAATGGTTCTTTGTAAGGACGTCTGGATCGGAGCGCGTCATAGACATCGGCAATTACCTGGCGAGCACCTCTCTGATCTTGGTGGCAATCGCATCCCGTGAAAACGGTTTCTGGATAAAGTGTATGCCTTCGTCGAGGATGCCGTGGAGGGCAATGACATTGGCGGTGTAGCCGGACATGAAGAGGCATTTGAGCGCCGGGTAGAGGGACTGCAGGCGTCCGGCCAGCTCTCTGCCGTTTACTTCCGGCATCACCACGTCAGTGATGAGCAGATGTATCTTTCCCCGGTGTCCTTCCGCCAGGCGCATGGCTTCGTCCGCCGTGCCGGCCGCCAGCACAACATACCCCAGGCCTTCAAGGATTATCTGGGTGAGGGTCAAAAGTGCGATCTCGTCTTCCACCACCAGGATAACCTCTCCGCTGCCCGAGGAAACTTCCGCTTTACTGCTCTCTTCTTTCTCGACGACTCTTGCCGCATGTCTGGGCAGATAAAGATGAAAACTGCTCCCCTTGTCCGGCTCACTGTAGACATTAATGAAGCCGCTGTTTTGTTTCACAATGCCATAGATGGTTGCCAGGCCCAGGCCGGTACCCCGGCCAACTTCCTTGGTGGTATAAAACGGTTCGAAAATTTTTTCGAGGGTTTTTTTATCCATGCCGGAGCCGTCATCACTGAGAACCAGTCGGACATACTCACCTGGAAGAAACCCTGGATGCTCAGCGCAGTAAGCCTTGCTGAAGGTGACATTTTCCGTCTCGATGGTGATATTGCCGCAACCGGTAATGGCGTCACGGGCATTGACGCAGAGGTTGGCCAGGAGCTGGTCAACCTGAGAAGGGTCGATCTTTACCGGCCATATTTCGGTTCCGGGTATCGATATCAGGTTGATATCCTCACCAATCAGGCGACGCAGCATCTTGAGCATCCCGGCAACTTCCGCATTCAGGTCGATGACCTTGGGAGTCACAGTCTGTTTCCGGGCAAAGGTGAGTAATTGCCTGGTGATCTCAGTGGAATGTTTGGCAGCCTTGAGAATCTCCTGCAGATCGTTATACAGTGATGTGCCGGGGGCCACCTTGTTCAGGGCCAGCTCCGCATAGCCATGAATCACACTGAGCATATTGTTATAATCGTGGGCTACTCCGCCGGCCAGTTGTCCTATTGATTCCATCTTCTGGGCTTGACGGAACTGGTCCTCGAGCTTGCGCCGTTCGCTGATATCGGTGGCAAAGCCCTCGATGATGAAGGATCCGTCTTCATGTTGTTCGGCGATGCGAGTGCTGGAGTTGAGCCAGATGAGTCTGCCCTTGGCGGTTTTAGCCTGGAATTCAAAATTTTCCACCCGCCCGTCTTTTTTCAGCAGGTGGATGAATTGGTCCCGTTGTTCACTGGAGGCGTAGAGCTGGGTTCCCAGATCAGTATACTGCTCCAATGCCTCCTCAACCGAATCGACATCCAGCATCCGGGCCATGGCGGTGTTGAGCGATAAAGGTTGTCCCTGTGAGGTGGTGGAATAAATGCCGATGGGGGCATTTTCAATAAGGTCCCGGTATCTGGCATCTTTTTCCAGCAGCATCTGCTCGGCCTGTTTTTGTTCCGTGATGTCGTGGATGATGGAATGGAGCAGCTCTCGTCCCTTGATCATTATTGTACTGCTGAAGACGGCCACATCGCGAATGGAGCCGTCTGACCGGCGGTGGCGGAAATCGAAATGCACCTTTTTCCCGGACCGGGCCTTGTCTATCTCCTCTTGAATATCTTCAGGTGAAAGGATATTGATATCCTGAACCTTCATCTGTCTGAGTTGTTCCCGGGTCCAACCGTAATAGTCTGCAGCGGCTTGATTGGCATCGATGATCGTACTGGTCTCGGCATCAATGATCAGTTTGACGGCCTTATGACACTCGAAGAGATCGCGGAACAGCCTCTCGCTTTCCTGTAAGTTGGCCAGAGTGCGGGTGGCCGAGACTTGATCGGCAAGAATTTTGCCGGCCAGGATCGTCGCCAGAGGATAGAGGAGCAGGACGGCCGGGCCAAGTTGTTTGACAACCTGGAGTCCTTTCCCCGCAGGCAGGGTGAACATCAGGCCGATCATGACCAGATGGACGACCAGACCGAAGAGGTAGAGTTGTCTGGTCGTCGGTGGGCTGTGATTGGGTTGAAAACGGAAATGAGCCACCAGGCCGATCGTGGCCGATGCCAGGATCACCAGTACACCCATGATGGCCCCCGGGCCTCCCAGTCCAATACGGCAGATGATGGTCATGGCGCCGGCCGGAGCGGCTGCCCATGGACCAAAGAAGAGGGCGCACAGGCTGATCATGATTGAACGGCCGTCAAAGATCAGTCCGGGACCGAGAACAAGCGGGCGCAGCATGCCGATCACTGCGGCACTGCCGAAGAGAAGGCCCTGCAGGATCTGCCCCCGGCGGTTATCTCGGGGCCAGCGGGCTTCGATAAAGCCGGAGATAATGCTGAGTGAGACCAGCAGGCTGAGATTGAGAATCAGGTCAAGGTAGATCATAATTTGCGATGGTCGGATTGAAAGTTTTACCTGTCACGTTAAGGGCCTGACCCAAATAACATGCACATCTTGCATCTCATCTTTGGGTCATTTATGGCTGCGACTCAATCACAAAATCTTCGTCGTAGGCCTGCTACGAGTGCGGTTTTGTTCAATCGCCGCAACCAAATCCAACCCAAATCTGAGCGCGATTTTGTCCATGTTATTTGTGGACAAGCCCTATGTGTTTTTATCCCACCATCTGGTTCATTTCGAAGATGGGGAGCAGGATGGAGAGGACGACAAAGCCCACAGCCGCACCCATGGCCGCAATCATGATGGGTTCAATGAGTGAGGTCATCGCCATGATCGCCATATCCACCTCGCGCTCATAGGCATCAGAGACCTTGATCAGCATGGGCTCGAGGTTGCCGCTCTGTTCACCGACGCTGATCATCTGCACAAAGATGGGTGGAAACCAGGGGGATGAACCCAGGGCATGCGCCATGCTTTTGCCTTTACGGATCTGCTCGATGGCCTCTTCAATGACTTCGGCAATCAGGGAGTTATTGACAATGGACTGGACAATCTGCATGGAGGTGACCAGAGGCACACTGCTGCCGAGCAGGCTGGCCATGGTGGAGCCAAAGCGAGCGAGGACGATCTTTTGGTTAACCGCACCTATGATGGGCATTTTCAGTTTGCACAGATCCCAGAGCTGACGGCCCCTGGGGCTTTGAATGAAAAGACGCAGGGAGATAACGGCGCCAATGATCAGGAGTAGAAGCAGCCACCAGTAGCCGCGTAAAAAATTACTTAAGTTGATGAGAAGCCTGGTAGGCAGGGGCAGGGTCCGTTCCATGTCGGCAAAGACCTTGGTGATGTTGGGAACGATATAGGTGATGAGAATAAAGAGGATGGCGCTGCCGATAACAGCCATAAAGACGGGATAGACCAGTGCGGCCTTCAGTCGGCCTTGCAGGGTCCTTTGTTTTTCACCAAAGTCTGCCAGCTTTTCGAGAACGATATCCAGTGAGCCGGAGGCCTCGCCGGCTCGTACCATATTGATATAGATCCTGGAAAAGAGTTTGGGGTGGCGGGCAAGGGCGTTGGTCAGGGTATTCCCTTCGTTGACCGCATCCTTGATCTGGGCCAGTACTTTTTTGAGGGCGGGATTTGCTGTCTGTGCCAGCAGGGAACTCAAGGCGCTGACAAGGGGGATGCCGGCACCGAGCAGGGTTGCAAGCTGGCGGGTGAAGATGTGAATCTCCATCGCTTTGACTCTTTCAAATATCACGGAAGATCCCAGAGAACTTCTCCCTGCTTTGGTTGTCTGGGAGAGGTTCTCTTTGAGCTCCACAGGATAGTTCCCACCAGCCCGGAGTTTACTGCGGGCCCCAGCCTCGCTGTCAGCCTCGATGATGCCTTTTTTAGACTTCCCTTTCTGGTCAAATGCTTTGTATTCGTAGATGGGCATGGCGAACTATATGGTAATCGGCTGATTGTTATGTCCGGGGAACATCCTTGATGTATCGTAGCAGTATTTTAAAGAATTTCAACGAGAAACAAGAAAAATTGGAAACTGTTGCCAATATACCCTATAGTGGATCACGAAAGAACCATGGTTGAATGGATGTATATCAATTTCGCTACGGCTCCTTATACCGTTCCGCTTACTTCAATGGCCATGTTATTTTTTTACAGCGGCTGATTGTCTGTTTTCTGATTATGTATAGCCAATATTTCGGACTAAAAGAGAAACCTTTTTCCATCGCTCCTGATCCCCGCTATCTCTATATGAGTGCGTTGCATCAGGAGGCCCTTGCCCATCTGCTCTATGGTGTCAGTGGTGATGGCTGTTTTATCCTGCTGACCGGTGATGTGGGCGCCGGCAAAACAACGGTGTGTCGATGTCTTCTGGAGCAGCTGCCGGAGAATACTGATCTGGCCCTGATTCTCAATCCAAAATTAAATGCTATGGAACTGCTGGCATCGATCTGTGATGAGCTTGAAATTGTTGTGACCGGCAAAAAAAACAGTGTCAAGACCTATGTCGATCATCTGAACCGCTATCTGTTGGCCGCCCATGCCCGGGGAAGAATAACCGCTTTGCTCATTGATGAGGCTCAGAATCTGAGTGTGGATACTCTGGAACAGCTTCGGCTGCTCACCAACCTGGAAACGGCGAGGCAGAAATTACTGAAAATCATCCTGCTGGGGCAGCCGGAGTTGAGACAGCTTCTTGATCATGAAGAGGTCTCGCAGATCAATCAGAGAATCACTTCCCGTTATCACCTGCTTCCACTGGCCCGCCAGGATGTTGCTGCCTATGTGGAACACCGCCTGGCAATTGCCGGCGGGCGGAAAAGGTTGTTTTCAGAAGCGGCGGTGCGGCGGGTGGCGGAGCTGAGTCGGGGAATTCCCCGCTTGATCAATGTCCTTTGTGATCGAGCCTTGCTTGGGGCGTATGTGGAGGAAAAAGAGCAGGTTGATGTCAGGATTGTTAATCAGGCAGCGCGTGAAGTTCTGGGACGGTCCGAAAAGGGGGCGGGGCTCCGCTTCATGCTGCGCAGGTTCTCTTTTCGCGGTGTGCTGTTAACCCTGCTTCTCTCTATTCTGGCCGTCCTGGCCGTTTCCCTTTATTATGGCCACTGGGAGTTTGTCTTCCGGACGGACCAGGGACAGGGGATGCAGAGCTGGAAAGAGGTTCCTGCCGACAAGAATGCTGTTCCGCCTCAAAAAAAAATAAAACTGTAGCGATGGGTGTGTGATCATGTCCTATATTCTGGAGGCACTCAAGAAATCAGACCGGGAGCGCAAGCAGGGTGAGATCCCGGATCTGCAAAGCGATCATGGGCCGAACTTCCGCCATGGAAAGCGAGAAAAACGATCCGCGTTGGGGAAATGGATTGTGCCGGGTGTCGTTGTTGTTCTGCTGGTTCTCGGGGTTTACTGGCGCATGCAGAGCCGCAGTGTCGCCTTGCAGGAAAAAGTTTCCGCTCTGGAGAAGAGTGTTGTGGCATTGAAAGAGCTGCCTTCTCCGCCAGTTGACTCTCCGCCTGCGGTCAAGGAAAAAGCTGTTTCCCAACCACCGGTGGTCAGTGAGAAAGATGAGGTTCCCGTGCTTGTTACGTCTTCTGCGCCTCAAGAACAAGTGATGTCACAGCCCTTTGTGATGGCGACAGAGGATAGTGAAAGGGTGGAGCCGGCAAACATTCCAGATCCTGCAATGACAGAACAGGCGCTTATCAAGGCGGAAGACCTTCCTCCCGAAGTCCTGCCGCCGGCTGATGCGGAGACGGCAGAAAATGTGCCCCTTGTGCAGGACCTGCCGCCTGCTGTGCAGAAGATCCTGCCGCCATTAAAGCTGACCGGCCATGTCTATGCCCAGGATGCAGCCAAGCGCATGATTATCATCAATAACCGGATCTGCCGGGAAGGTGATCTGGTCGAGGATCAACTCTACCTGGAAGAGATCCTTTGGGAAGGAGTGATGCTGCGCTATCAGGAGCTACGTTTTCGTATGAACCTGTTGTGATCAGAGAAGATAAAATGGGGACAGCCCCCGATACTGCTGGGGACAGTCCCCATTTTATCCGATTGCCTCCCGAAGTGGGCACCAAAAAATGTGCCAACTCCAAGTGCGACCGGATCAGGAAATCTGAACTTATTCTTGCCGAGGCCCTAAGGGGTGAATCATGGATGAATCGTTACCGGTGTTGTCTCCGGCCCCGAGCCTGCGGCGGCTGTTTCTTGCTTTTTTGCGCCTGGGGTTGACGGCCTTTGGCGGCCCGGCCATGATTGCCTACATTCGTGAGCTGGCGGTCGGGCGGGAGAAGTGGCTGACGAAGGAGAATTTTCAGGGAGGCGTGGCCCTGTGCCAGATGATTCCCGGGGCCACGGCCATGCAGGTTGCCGCCTATGTGGGCTTGCGGACTTGCGGGGTGCGGGGCGCGGTTGTCAGCTATGTCGGCTTTGCCTTGCCGGCTTTTGTGCTGATGCTTCTGTTGTCTGTTTTTTATAGCCGGACACACTCCCTGCCGGCGGTTGTCGCCGTTTTCAGCGGGCTGCAGGCATTGATTGTTGCGGTCGTCGCCAATGCCACTTTTTCCTTTGGCCGCTCGACCCTTACGGATTGGCGGCAGGGCCTGATTGCGTTGCTTGCGGCCACCTTGTTCCGGCTGCAGGCGCATCCGCTGCTGATCCTGTTGTTTGCCGCCTTGCTGGGCTTGGCCCTGCGGGGTAAGGGGATGAAAAAAAAACAGCCGGTGTTGTCGGAGCTTGCGGGTGGTCTTCTCCCACTTGCGGGGTTTCTTCTTCTTGCCGGCGTGGCTCTGGCCCTGCTGGTCTTTTCTCGTCCGGAACTGGCGCGACTGGCAGTGCTCATGGTCAAGATCGATCTGGTGGCCTTCGGCGGGGGTTTTGCCTCGGTGCCCTTCATGTATCACGAGATCGTCGAGGTCCGCTCCTGGCTCACCGGCTCTACATTTCTTGACGGAATCGCCCTGGGTCAGTTTACCCCCGGTCCCATTGTTATTACCGCGACCTTCGTCGGCTATCTGCTGCACGGTCTGGCCGGTGCTTTGGTGGCCACCGTTGCCATCTTTTCCCCCTCCCTGTTCCTGGTGATTGGGATCGTACCCTATTTCAGCCGCCTCCATTCCCTGCCCTGGTTTAACCGGACCATCTCCGGAGTCCTTGCTTCTTTTGTCGGTCTGCTGGCGACGGTCACGATTCATTTTGCCCTGCAGGTGCACTGGGATTGGATCCATAGTGTGCTTGCCATTGCCGCCTTTCTCGCCCTGCTGAAAAAGGTGGATATCCTCTGGGTCATTGGCGTGGGCGTCGTGCTGTCTTTTCTCTTCTGTTAACATTTTTTGATGATCGGGTCTTCTTTGCGGAAGAGAGGTTCTGTATGATGGGTAAAAAGGAGTCAGTTTTTCTGATACGTTGCATACAATTGAAACAGCAAGAAAGAAGATGAGCGGTTCAGGTTATTGCTGAACTTTTCGTTTTGTCCAATAATTTCAGTATAGTAATGAAATGGTCCTGCGTTGGTATATTTTTTGCTGTAAATGATCCTTTTGTCCTGAAAGGTGGGGAAAACGATCGTTGAGAAATGGGTTCCGGCAACGGAACTACATAATGTATAATGTAGCGGGCTGAGGGGACTGAATTTATTTTGCGGCTGTATGCAAAATTCATTCTGTCCCGGCGGACAATGACAACAGGACATACTGGGGAGGAAGAATGGCATTTATTGTCGCGCAGGATCTGGAGAGGAGGTATCAGGTGGGGGAGGTGACGGTGACGGCGCTCAAAGGCGTCAGTTTCAGCATCGAGACCTCGGCATTTGTTTCTTTTATCGGGCCTTCCGGGAGCGGTAAGACAACGCTCCTGAATCTTATCGGCTGTCTGGACAAGCCGACGGCAGGGAGGCTGACCATCGGCGAGACGGATGTCGGTTCACTGAATCGTCGGCAGAGCGCAGAGTTTCGAGGGCTTTCCATAGGTTTTATTTTTCAGGATTTCAATCTGCTGCCGGTATTGACGGTGTATGAAAATATTGAATACCCCCTGTTGATGGTGCAGAATATGCCTGCTGCGGAACGAAAGAAGCGGGTGACGGATCTTCTCGAGGCCGTGGGGATGAGCAGCCAGAGTAATAAATACCCGGATCAGATCTCCGGAGGCCAGAAGCAGCGGGTCGCGGTGGCCAGGGCCCTTGTCACCAATCCCAAGCTGGTACTGGCCGATGAGCCCACTGCCAATCTTGATCATGAGACCGCTTACCGGGTCCTGGAGCTCATGAAAAAGATGCGTGATGAGCTTCAGACCACCTTTATTTTCTCCACCCATGATCAGAAGATCGTTGGCGAGGCGGAAATCCTCTATACCCTTGAGGATGGCAAACTTCTCAGCCGGCAGGTAAAAGGGGAGGCGCATCATGCTTAAGATACTGCAGATCGCCCTGCGCAATCTTCTTCGTTATAAACGCCGGACTCTGTTGACCGCCTCGCTGATTACCGTCGGCGTCGTCTTTGTCCTTATCTTCATGTCGGTGTCCGGATCTTTTAAAAATATGATGGTCGGCCAGATTACCGATTCCATGCTCGGTCATCTGCAGGTGCACCGGAAGGGCTATGTGGCCTCCATCGACAATCTGCCGCTGACCCTGAATATGAAGGCCAAGGGCGCCGGGAAAGTCGAGAAGATTCTTGGACAGCTGCCGGACATAGAGGCCATTTCGCCCAGAATCAAGTTCGGGGCCATGTTCAGCAATTTTACCGAGACCAGTAATATCCGCCTGAACGGTGTGGATCCTGAGAAAGAGTTTGCTACGGTGCCCCTGCTGCCTTCCCGGATAACCGAAGGTCGCAAGACACTCAAGCGAGGAGAAATTCTGATTCCGGCCCTGCTGAGCAAAGGGATGAAGGTGAAGATCGATGACACGGTGGTCATCATCGCCACCAATAAGGATGGATCGGTCAACGGCCGGCAGTTTGTCGTGGCTGGCATTCTCGAGGGCATTACCGGCCCCGGCGGCAGGGACGGCTACCTTCATTTTGACGATGCGGTGGAGCTGCTGCGCATGGAAGAGGCGGAAGTCAGCGAGATTGCCATTCGCTTAAAAAACTTTGACACACTGCACAGCTTCAGCTCACGGCTGGAAGGAATTGTGGCCGGTGAGGTGAATAAAGAGAACAAACCCCTGTTTGAGATTCACACCTGGGAAAAGCTCTCTCCCTTTTTTAATATTTCTAAAATGATCGATCTCATGACCGTTTCCATCAAACTCATGCTGACCATGATTGTGCTGATCAGTATCACTAATGTCATGATCATGGCGGTGTATGAGAGGATCCGGGAAATCGGCACCATTGCCGCCATAGGCACCCTGCCGGGGAAGATCTTGTCGATGTTTGTCGTTGAAGGGTTTTTGCTCGGGGTGTTCGGGGCGATAATCGGCGGTGGCGTGGCCACGGTACTGGTCAAAATCCTCAATCTGTCCCACCTTACCTTTGACTTCGGTCAGCAGAAAGGCCTGCTGCTGGTAGCGCAACTCCACCCGAGAGACCTGCTTTTTATCTCCATAACGGTGATTGTGGTCTCGGTCATCGCCAGTCTCTATCCGGCGGTCAAGGCATCGCGGATGGATCCGATTCAAGCGCTCAGGCATGTATAGAGGAGGAATTACAATGAATAGATTTCTGACGTTTTTACTGGCCTTTTTTTTACTGGCCCCGGCGTATGCGGCAACGGTTTTCGGCGCTGAAGAAGACATCGAGCTCCTGCGGCAAATCGACCGGAATCTGAACCCCGAATCCTATGAGTCCTATAGAAAACTGATCAATATCGAACCGGACGGCCGGAAAAAGGAATTTATCCTCTATACCGTCAAAAAAGACGCGGATAAGGTGGCCTCTCTTTTTCTGCAGCCTGCCAGTGAAAAAGGGCGCAGCACCCTGCGCCTGGGGGAGAATATGTGGCTTTTTATCCCCAATGTCGGCAAGCCTGTACGGATTACCAGCCTGCAGTCGGTGGTGGGCGGGGTGTTTAATAACGCCGATATCCTGCAGCTCGATTATGCCGTTGAATACACGGTGGAAAAGAAAGAAGAGCAGGGCGGCGAGCTCCTCCTGCACCTGAAGGCCAGGACCAGGACCGTTCCCTATGACCGGATCAGGTTGCGGGCGGATGCGAAAACCCTGTTACCCACCAAGATAGAATGTCTGACCGAGGCCTCCATGCTGATCAAGACCCTCTATTTCAAAGAGGTGAAAGATTTCGGCGGCGGCATCGTCCGGCCCTCGGTGATTGAAACCGACAGCCCGCTCTATAAGGGCTATAAATCGGTGATGATCACGGCCAAGATCAGACAGCGGGAATTCAAGGATGAGGTCTTTACCCTGACCTTCATGCCCAATATCGATTCCCTGCGCGAAGCCGCCGAATAAGGCCGCAAGGTGGAGGCTCGATCCTGTCCGTGGTGGCTCTGTGCCTTACTGCTCCTTGGCCCTGCCCCGGCCTGGAGTACTGAGGACTATTCGTTTGATATCTCCGAGATAGAAAAACAGCCCTTTCAGTTCGGAGGATATGCGGAATTCAGCCCGGAAATCTCCAGCGCCGATCTGGACGCGGCTCTGTATCGGCTCAAGTATTACAACCAGGATGTGGCGGCCGATGCGTACGCCTTCAAGCTGCAGCTGGAGGGCAGTTATGAACAAGGGATCACCCGCCTGTTCAGCAGGATCAATATCAATGCTGGATATGCCTCTGCTGAATGGTCTGATGAGGCAAGCGTGTATGAGGGATATCTTTCCCTGAAACCCTCGTCTTCTCTTGTTTTGGATGCCGGGAAGAAGAGCCTGCGCTGGGGCAAGGGCTATGCCTGGAATCCGGCGGCCTTCCTTGACCGGCCTAAAAACCCCGATGATCCGGAGCTGAGTCTTGAAGGCTTTGTTGTGGCCTCGGCCGACTTTACCAGAAGTTTTTCCGGGCCCCTGCAGACGCTTTCCTTTACTCCGGTGCTTCTTCCTGTGTATGATTCAGTCAATGATGATTTCGGCGGGCTGGATCACCTCAATTTTGCGGGGAAGGTTTATCTCCTGTTGTATGACACGGACATTGACTTCATGGTCTTGACCGGCGCCAGTAAGCCCGGCAGATATGGCGCCGATTTTTCACGTAATATAACGTCCTCTTTTGAAGTACATGGCGAGGCGGCCTGGGTTGATGGGTATCAGCGCAGGGCGATTGACAGTCTGGGGCAGTTATCGGTCACGGAATATGACGCCTTCAGTTATCTTCTGGGACTTCGTTATTTGACGGAGAATGACGTTACAAGTATTATCGAATATTATCATGATGATACAGGATATGAAGTTGAAGAGATGGCAGGCTATTTCTCTTTCATTGACCATGCGTATGAGACCTATCTGGCTACGGGAAGCGACAGGCTGCTGGTCCAGGCAACAGCGGTGAGTGCAAGCGGAGTCGGCCAGGCGAATCCCATGCGGGACTATCTCTATGCCAGGATCAGCCGGAAAGAACCCTTTGATCTGCTCTATGTCACCCCGGCCATTACCTGTATCATGAATCTGCAGGACAGCAGTTATTCCCTCTCTCCGGAAGTGGTGTATACAGGGATTACCAATACGGAAGTGCGGCTCAAGGCCAACATCATTCAGGGTGATGATGGCACTGAGTATGGTGAAAAAACCAATAATTTTCTTGTGGATTTGCGCTTGCGCTATTTTTTCTGATGTTCAGCTCCAGGCACTCTGTGCAGCTGGACTCTTTTGATTCTCTTATCCGGAGCTCTCTATGTCACCTCTGATCTGTTACTGTTTTGGTTATACCGAGGAGGATCTGAACCAGGATGTCCTGCGTCATGGCCGATCTTTGATCATGGAACGCATTCTTGCGGAAAAAAAGGATGGGCATTGTCGGTGTGCGGAGACCAACCCCTCCGGCCGTTGATGCCTGGGTCAGGTCCGCCAGGTGGTGGACGCAATCTTACAAACCATTGCCTAGCAAGGGGCGCGTCTGATGTATTTCCCCGTTGCCGGTGTTGAGGTCAATCCGCTGGTGCCGCCGCTGGTTGCCTTTGTCATTTCTCTGTTCACCTCCATGGGCGGGGTGTCCGGGGCCTTTCTGCTGCTGCCCTTCCAGGTCAGTGTCCTTGGCTTTACCAGTCCTGCAGTCAGCTCCACCAATCAGCTCTTTAATATTGTGGCTATTCCCAGCGGGGTGTTCCGTTATATCAGGGAAGGGAGAATGGTCTGGCCCCTGACCTGGATTGTGATTATCGGCACCCTGCCGGGAGTGCTGGCCGGGGCCATCGTCCGCATCAAATACCTGCCCGACCCGAAGCATTTCAAACTGTTCGTCGGCCTTGTGCTGCTCTATATCGGTGGAAAGTTATTAAAAGATCTGCTTTTCAAGAGAAAAGAAATCGGCCGTTCTTCGACAGAGGAGCGGTTTCAGCGACAACTCAAAAGACAGGTCAAGACCGAAGCAACGAGGACCACGGCCCCTGTTGTCCCACTTGCACGTGTTACGGTTCAACAATGGACGTTCAGCCGGATCGTCTATGATTTCTGCGGAGAGACCTTTACCGTGAACGCCATTGGAGTCATGGTTCTCAGCCTGATTGTCGGCATGGTGGGCGGGGTATATGGTATTGGCGGCGGTGCGATTATTGCCCCGTTTTTCGTTAGTTTCTTTGGGCTGCCTATCTATACTGTGGCCGGGGCCGCGCTGATGGGCACCCTTGTTACCTCGGTGGCCGGGGTGATTTTTTATCAGATTCTGGCACCCTATTACCCCGGGGTGATGATTACGCCGGATTGGCTTTTAGGCCTTTTCTTTGGAGTGGGTGGCTTTGCCGGCATGTATTGCGGTGCACGGCTGCAGAAATTTGTGCCGGCGAAATTCATCAAGTGGGTGCTGGTGTTCTGCCTGCTCTTCACAGCTGGAAAGTATATTTTCCCCTTCCTCGCATAATGGGAAAACATGTTTTGGCTGGTTTTACGATTAGGCCGGCAGCGTACAAATCTGATGCTTGCCGGATATACTATCTCTCCCTGAGTCCGCCCATTATAGCTTTGCAGGTTCCTGGTAATCATTATTTCTCCTGATATAAAGGCGACGGTTTTATGGCTTTTTGCCGCCGCAGGCGTTGCCATGTTACCGACCAGCCTCATCGCCGGCTGGCTTTGAGAGCATGTCTCACCAGCCGCGACTTTTTATTTCGGTGTGGCAATCGCCGACCTTGTCGGCATTCTTTTTTATCGTGCTCATGTGCCAGATCCGTGCCTTGCAGGGTTTGACAGTGCGTACGTCGTAGTCTATGTTGATTTGATTGAAAAAATTGGAGTGTTTCTTCTGGAGGATTTCGATGCAGGTGGTTGTATCTATAGCCGGTTTCGGCGCACTTGGTTGTGTGGCCCGTTATTACATCTCAGGCTGGGTCTATGACCTGTTCGGCAGGGACTTTCCCTATGGGACCTTGGTTGTCAACATCCTGGGGGCGTTTCTGATCGGCCTGGTCATGGAGCTCGGACTGCGGAGCACCGTGCTGCCGGTTAGTCTGCGCATTGGACTTACTATTGGTTTTCTTGGGGGGTTCACTACCTTTTCCACTTTTAGCTATGAGACCTTTCGGCTGCTGGAAGAGGGAAATTTTTTCGTGGCCGCAACCAATGTAGTCGTGAGCGTCACCGTCTGTCTTCTCTTCACCTGGCTGGGGATTCATGCGGCAAAAATTCTTTAGAGAGAACCTCAAATAAACAAGGATAGTCATGACACGATTCAGCGGTGAAAAGGTATTGATGCGGATATTCCTGGGCGAGAATGACAAGGTCGGCCATCGTCCGCTGTATGAAGTTCTGGTGGAGCTGTTCAGAACCGAAGGATTTGCCGGGGCCACGGTGCTGCGGGGTGTCGCAGGATTTGGCGCTCACAGTGTCTTTCATACCGACAAGCTGTTGCGGCTGTCACTTGATCTCCCCATTATTGTCGAGGTAGTGGAGAGTCAGGAAAAGATTGATGCCCTCATGCCTCGCATTGATGAGATGATGAGTGGCGGCATGATCACCCTGGAAAAGGCCACGGTTATCCGCTACACTGCCAAAGAAAAATAAAGGTACGTGAGGCCGGAAAAAAAGAGGTTTGCAGGTGTTTTGAGTATTTTACCGTGAAAATGGATGATACCTGAGGGCGTACCGTAGCAGAAAGAGGATATTGTGCATATGTACTTTTGTTTATTGTTTCAATATCTTATCGGCTTGAATTAAGAAATATTGAGTGAAGATATTGCAAATCTTCCCGAAGACGTTTATAACAAAACCCATTTTCAATGGGTATGAATCCCCTGACAAATGCAAATCTTTCTCCCCCCCATTTCTCTTACTGGCGGTATGTCATGACAGAAATTGATCTTTTACCTCTGCGGGCTGAACTGAAAAAACAGTTTCAGGAGAAGCTTCCCGATGCCAGAATCGACTATTGTCTCACCTGCGGCCTTTGCGCCAGTGGCTGTGCGGCCAGTGGAATCGAAGGCATGGATCCCCGTAAATTTATCCGTTATCTTGTGCTCGGCCAGGATGATCTGCTGAAAAACAGCAACTGGATCTACTCCTGTTCCATCTGTCAGCGTTGCGAATACGCCTGTCCCATGGGCATCAATATCGGCCGTTTTGTCTATGAGCTGAAGGGTATGCGGCCAAAAGATAAACGTCCGGTCAATTTGCAGAAATCCTGCGAGCTGCAGAAAGATCCCGGGAACTCAACCGGTATCCCCAATGAAGATTTTGTCTGGGTCGTGGGCGATATCCTCGAAGAGATTCATGAAAATGAGCCGGAATGGGCTGATATGCAGGCCCCGATGGATAAGGTGGGCGCCCAGTTTTATCTGAACCAGAATGCCAAGGAGCCGACGGTTGAGCCGGAAGAGATGGCCTTCATCTGGAAGATCTTCCACGCAGTCGGTATTGATTGGACCTATTCCTCGAAATGGTGGGACGGCGCCAATTACTGTCTCTTTTCCGGCGATCCGGAAGATTGGGAATACACCGTCCGCAAACAGGCGGAGACGGTGGACGCCCTTGGGTGCCCGACCTATATAAATACGGAGTGAGGCCACATGCTCTATGCAACCCTGGAAGGGTTGAAACGCTTCAACATCCCTCACAACTTTAACGTTGTCAGTATAATCACTTATTATGCCCAGTGGATCCGGGAAGGTCGGCTCAAGGTCGATTCTTCATGGAACAGCGAAGGGCTGAAATTTACGGTTCAGGATCCCTGCAAGCTCGTGCGTCAGGGCTTTGGCGACCCGGTTGCCGATGATCTGCGTTTTGTCATCAAGCAGGTCTGCGGTGAAGAAAACTTCGTCGACGTCTGGCCCAATAAGTCTAATAACTACTGCTGTGGCGGCGGGGGCGGGGCCCTGCAGGCAGGATTTACCGACAATCGAAGGCAGCATGGAAGAATGAAATTCGAGCAGTTACATGCCACCGGTGCTGATGTAGTGATTACCCCCTGCCATAACTGCCACACCCAGGTCAAGGATCTGGCCGAGCATTACGGCGGCAAATGGCAGACCACCCATCTGTGGAACTGGATTGTGAAGGCACTGGTGAAATAGAATTACGAATTACGAATTACGAATGAAAAATTATAACATTCGTAATTCGTGTTTCGTAATTCGTAATTATTAATTCGTAATTCGTAATTCAATATATCATGTCTAAAGGATCGGTATTAGTGGTTGGTGGCGGTATTGCCGGTGTTCAGGCGGCGCTTGATCTGGCAAACAGCGGTTTTCTTGT
The DNA here is from genome assembly GCA_043826415.1 of Pseudomonadota bacterium. Classification (GTDB taxonomy): domain Bacteria; phylum Desulfobacterota; class Desulfobulbia; order Desulfobulbales; family Desulfocapsaceae; genus UBA2270. Next base: position 13,907 of record JBDRQE010000046.1, on the reverse strand, counting down.
CCATCTGGTGGAGAGAACAGCTGCCATTGGCGGTAAGATGTCCCAACTGGATAAGACCTTCCCTACCAATGACTGTTCCGCCTGTATCCTTTCACCGAAACTGGTGGAATGCGGTCGCCATTTCAATATCAACCTCCTGACCCTGTCAGATCTGATTTCCCTTGATGGCGAGCCTGGCAGCTTCAAGGCCGTTGTTCGTCAGCGTCCGCGCTATATCGATCCGGAAAAATGTATTGCCTGCGGCCTGTGCGCTGAAAAATGTCCGAAAAAAGTCAGCAATGATTTTAATATGGGTATCGGTGAGCGCAAAGCGGCCTATCTCAGCTATCCTCAGGCCGTCCCTTTAAAGTATGCCATTGATTCTGATCATTGTATCTGGATCAACAAACCCGGACGTTGCGGCATTTGTGCCAAGGTCTGCCCGGCGGGTGCCATTAATTTTGACGATACGGTTCGCGAACACGTTCTGGAGGTCGGCTCGGTGGTACTGGCCTTGGGATTCTCCCGTTTTGATCCTTCCACCCTTGATTTTACCGGCTACGGCCGTCTGCCCAATGTCGTGACCTCTATGGAGTTTGAGCGTCTGCTCAGCCCATCAGGCCCCTGTATGGGCAATCTGGAGCGCCCCTCGGATCACCGGGAACCAAAACGCATCGCCTGGCTGCAATGCATCGGCTCCCGTGATATCAACCGTGTCGGTCATCCCTATTGTTCGTCTATCTGCTGCATGTTCGCCCTTAAACAGGCGGTGATTGCCAAGGAGCATGCCCATGGTGAGTTTGAATCTTCAATCTTTTTTATGGATATGCGAACCCACGGCAAGGGCTTTGAGAATTATTACAACCGCGCCAAGGAAGATGGCGTCCGATTCCACCGGGCACGGGTGCATTCGGTCATTCCGGCGGTAGACGGTTCGGATAACCTGCAACTTCGCTATGTGGATGAACTGGGCAAGGTCATGTTTGCCGAGTTTGACATGGTGGTTCTCTCCACTGGTCTGCAGGTATACCGGTACACGGTTGAACTGGCGGAAATGCTGGGATTGGAACTTGATGCAGACAACTTTATCAAAACAGACAACTTCAATCCCGTGGCCACCAGCCGGCCGGGAATCTTTGTCTGTGGAGCGGCCTCTGAACCCAAGGACATTCCGCAATCGGTGATGGAGGCCAGTGCGGCCGCTGCTGAAGCGGGTCGGATTATGGCCCCGGCCCGTTGGACTGAGACCAGTAAAAAGGTGTATCCGGCCGAGATGAATATTCACGCTCAGGCTCCCCGCATTGGCGTCTTTGTCTGTCATTGCGGAATTAATATCTCCAGTGTTGTAGATGTGGAGGCGGTTGCCGCCCATGCCAGGAACATGGATGGCGTGGTTTTCTCCCAGTGTAATCTTTTTACCTGCTCTCAGGATACCATCAACCAGATGGTTTCGATCATCAAGGAACAGGGGCTGAACCGGGTTGTCGTTGCCTCATGCTCTCCCCGTACCCATGAGCCGCTCTTTCAGGAAACCCTGCGTGACGCCGGGCTGAACAAGTTTCTCTTTGAGATGGCCAATATCAGGGACCAGGATTCCTGGGTCCACCAGAATGAGCCGGAAAAAGCCACAGCCAAAGCCAAAGATCTGGTCGCCATGGCCGTGGCCCGCGTTCGGGGTGAAGTCGCCCTGCCTTACAATAGCGTGCCGGTGACCAAATCGGCCCTGGTTATTGGTGGCGGCGTATCCGGGATGACCGTAGCTCTGTCCATGGCTGAACAGAATTATCCGGTAACCCTGATTGAGCAGAGTGAATGCTTAGGTGGTAATGGCCGCAAGGTGTATCGTAACTGGAAAGGAGATACGTTCCTGCCCTTTGTCAACGAGTTGACTGAGCGAGTCACCAGTCATTCCCTGATCAGCGTCAAATATAATACGGAAATTGCGGATGTGGCGGGCTCGGTTGGTAAGTTCATCACCACCTTCAACGATGGCCACTCCTTTGAGCACGGGGTGGCGGTTATGGCCGTGGGCGGGCAGGCGTATCAGCCTGAAGAGGAGTGGCAGTTTCTCCATGGGATCGACCCTCGCGTCCAGACCCTGCTCGAGCTCGATCAGCGCTTTATGGAAGAAGATGCAACCCTCAAAGAGGTCAAGCAGGCGGTCTTCATCCATTGTGTGGGGTCACGGATTCCCGAGAGGCCCTATTGCAGCCGGGTCTGCTGCACCCATGCCATTGATTCGGCGGTCAAGCTCAAGGAGCTGAATCCGGAGATGGATATCTACATGCTCTACCGGGATATCAGAACCTACGGCCAGCGTGAGCGTCTCTATCAGGAAGCCAGGGCCAAGGGGATTATCTTTATCCGGTATGATCTCGAGCATTTTCCCCATGTCAGTGAAAAGGAAGGCCGTCTGCTTATTCATGCCCATGATCCGATCATTGATGCGCAGATCTCTATTCATCCTGACCTGCTGGTGCTGGCCACTGCCATCGTGCCAAGGGAGCAGACGGGCAGCATCTCCAAATTCTTTAAGTGTGCCGTAGACTCCCAGGGCTTCCTGCTCGAGGCTCATATGAAACTGCGCCCCGTTGATTTTGCCACGGAAGGAGTTTTTCTGGCCGGTCTCTGCCATTATCCCAAACCAATAGAAGAGGCCATTGCTCAGGCCAAGGCTGCAGCGGCCCGGGCTGCCATTATTCTGGCGTATGACGCAGTGCCTGCCGAAAGCGTCACTGCTGTGGTGACTCCAGCTAAATGCACCGGTTGCGGCGTCTGCGTCGAGGTCTGTGCTTATCATGCGGTGGCTCTGGACGAGAATGGGATTTCGGTGGTGACCACCAGCATGTGCAAAGGTTGCGGCGCCTGTGTTGCAGGTTGCCGCTCCGATGCCGTGACCTTGAAGAATATCGGCAATGAACAGATCATGGCTGCCGTTGATGCGGCCTTTTATTGATGAGTAAAGAGCTGTCCGACCAAAAAAACAATGAGACTATTATGACCGAGACGACTAACTGGGAACCGAAGATTATCGCTTTCTTGTGTAACTGGTGCAGTTATGCCGGAGCCGATCTGGCAGGCGTCAGCCGCTTCCAGTATCCACCTAATATCAGGATTGTCCGGGTGCCCTGTTCCGGCCGGGTGAGCGAGAATATGATCATGTCGGCGCTTAAATCCGGAGCCGATGGGATCCTCGTTTCCGGTTGCCATCCGGGTGATTGTCACTATATCAGCGGCAATTATTTTGCCAGGAGACGCTTTGCTCTGTTGAGTAATCTGCTTGATTTTATCGGTATTGAACCGGGACGGGTTAATTTCTCCTGGGTGTCGGCCTCTGAGGGCGAGCAGTTTGCTGAAGTTGTCCAGGGTGTGACGGAGAGAGTGAAAGCACTGGGGCCTGCGACCAGGCTGGTTAAGAAGATCGATGCTTTAGAAACGGAATTACAGATCGCGTAGGAAATCATGCCAACAATAAACAAGAGAATTAGTGAAGAGATCAGAGTCCAGGCCAGGAAGCTTCTGGAGAATGGAGAGGTGGCCGCTGTTCTCGGCTATGGCGCAGGCAGCCTGCCGATGACGGTCAAGCCGCTGGTGGTTCGAAGTCCTGAGGATTGCAGCAAGTTGATCTGGAACACCTTCTGTGTGCTGAATCTGGCCAATTATCTGCCGGCGGCTCTTAAATCGGTGGAACCGCCGCGTGGGCCTCGTGATCCTAAGCCGGAAGGCCCGCTCCCCAAGGTGGCAATTCTGGCCACCGGCTGCTGGTCACGCAATATTGTGGTCCAGATCCAGGAGCATCAGGTGGTACGCGACCGGGTGGTGGTCATGGGTGTCGGCAGTCGAGGTATGGTGAGTCGGCGCAAGGTGGAGGCCTTGTTTCCCGGTCTGGAGATCCTGGCAGTGGAAGAGGGTGATCATGAGCTGGTGGTACAGGGTGCCGACTTTGCCGATACTATCAGCCGCTGGAGCGTGGTGCGCGACAACTGTCAGAGCTGCACCCATCCTGATCCGGTGCTCGTTGATCTCCGTATTGGTGAGCCTGTCTCTGAGCGGAAGAACCCCAATCCCTTTATGCAGGTTGATGCTATAGAACAAAAAACAGGGGAGGAACGGTGGGCCTGGTTTACCAGAGAATTTGCCACCTGTATCCGCTGCTATGCCTGTCGTAATGCCTGTCCTCTCTGCTATTGTCCCACCTGTTTCGTCGATGATGCCAAGCCCCAGTGGGTCGGCAAGAGTCTGGATGCAGTGGATACCGGTCTTTTCCATATCCTGCGGGCCTATCACTGTGCCGGACGGTGCACCGACTGCGGCACCTGTGAGACAGTCTGCCCTATGGGGATCAATATGCGCATGCTGACGAAAAAGCTGAACAAGGACGTCCTGAACCTCTACAATATCGAGGCGGGGATGGAACCTGATGCCCCTTTGCCATTGACCACCTATACCATGGATGATCCTGAGAAATTTATAGTAACCGAGCTCACTCCTGTGCCCGGCGCTGTCAAGGAGGGCAAATAACAGTGAAGGTTTTGAAAATCTCTCCAGCAGGATTGGACGCGCTGATTGAGGAGTGGAACAAGGTCCATGTGGTGTATGCTCCTGCCATGGAAAAACAAGCCGCTGCTTCTCCTGACTGCGCCCCTGGATGGCGCCGGGTGGACGGCAGCTGCATAGCGCTCACTTTTCCCCTGCCGATTGGGCCAACGCCGGCATCGGTGAAGCCGTTTTTCTTTCCGCAACCGGAGACCCTGCTCACCTATACCCTGAAGAATAACCATCCGGACAAGGGACTGATGCGGGAGGCTGAAATATCCCGAAACATGCAGATCGTGCTTGGTGTCCGGCCCTGCGATGCCAGAAGTGTCATGCTCAACAACCTGCCCTACATGGAAGATCTTTTTTTTCAGGCCAATCGGCAGCGGACGGTACTGGTCGGTTTTACCTGCGACCAAAGCCTGTCAACCTGCTTCTGTACCCGGATGGGTGGCTCACCGCTCGATAATGAAGGTCTTGATCTTGCTTTGTCACGAACTGAGGATGGTTTTGTTGTTGAGGTATGCAGCGAAAAAGGTGAGGCCCTGATGGCTGGCCTTGAGTTTGCGTCTGCCTCTGAAGTCGATATTGCCGACCTTGTCACCCGACGCAATGAAGTGGGCAACACAAGTTCCACGGAGCTTGATAGCCTGAAAGGCAGTGAGCTGGGTACACTGTATGATGCTGCGATGTGGCAGTCGCTGGGTGAGTCGTGCATCAACTGCGGGGCCTGTACCTTTATCTGCCCGACCTGTTACTGTTTTGATATCCAGGACGAGGTGGTACGGGGCCAGGGACGACGTATCCGTTATTGGGACTCCTGTATGTTCCCTCTGTACAGCCTGCACACCTCCGGCCATAATCCACGGGGACAGAAGCTACAGCGGACCCGGAACCGGTTTCTGCACAAACTGAAATATTTTCCGGACCGCTTTGGCCCCCTCTCCTGTGTGGGTTGCGGACGCTGCGTTCAGGATTGTCCTGTTAACATTGATATCCGTGAGGTCATGGATGACCTGATTCAACTCACGGCGGTGGAGTAAGATAATGATATCCTATATGCCATACCCTGTCCGCATCGACGATATAGTGGTTGAGACGGAAGACGGCAACCAGAAGACCTTCAAACTTGTCTTTGAGGATGAGGCCCACAAAAAGGCATGGAAGCATGTGCCGGGGCAGTTTGCCATGCTGTCGCTGGCAGGACAGGGAGAAATACCCATCGGTATAGCCTCCTCGCCCACAGAAGAAGACCATCTGCTTTTTACGGTCAACCGGGCCGGTAAGGTGACCACAGCCCTGCATCAGATGAATGTTGGTGATCGTATGGGAGTGCGTGGCCCTTTGGGCAATGGTTTTCCGGTGCATACAGACATGCTGGGCAAGAATATCGTCATCATTGCCGGCGGCTTTGCTGTGACCACCCTGCGTGCCACCCTGATTTCTCTGCTTGCCCGCCGTCAGGAGTACGGCAAGATCACCTTTATCTATGGCGCTCGTACACCGGGCATGCTTCTTTATCGGGATGAGTTGCAGCAATGGGCGCAACGGGGTGATATTGACCTGCATGTCACCATAGACCGTGAAGCGCCGGGCTGGGATGGCCTGGTCGGCTTTGTGCCGACCATTGCCGGCGAGGTTGCGCCTTCAGCTGAAAACAGTGTGGCCCTGATCTGCGGTCCGCCGATCATGATCAAGTTCACCATGCCGCCTCTGGAAAAGATCGGCTGGACGGATGATCAGGTCTATCTTTCTCTGGAAAACAGGATGAAATGCGGGGAAGGGGTCTGTTGCCATTGTAATGTCGGTCCCATCCTGGTGTGCAAGGATGGTCCGGTTTTCACTCGTGGCCAAGTGAAGCAACTGCCGATTGAATATTGATAGACTTGTACAAAGTATAAATTGCCATAATGTCATTTAGACCATCGGGAGAAATCTGAATAGTATCCATTGGTTGAGGAGTAAGATTTCTCGCTGTCACTTGATGACAGATTTTTTTGAGTTTTTTCGAGATTGTCAATATTGGTTAGATTTGTATCGTTGTTTTTTTATATAAAAAAAACTCATTCCGGAATCTGGTGCTGGGGGGCAACACAGAATCTGGAATGAGAGGGAAATGTCCCTTTTTTTGGAAACTCTTCAAACTTTTTTAAAAAAACCAGATCCAGCTTCCACAACAAGGAGGGCGCTATGAAAACCGGATCTGGAGGGAAAATTCCCCTTTTTAAAAAAAGTTATTAAAAACTGGATCCAGTTCCCACAACAAGGAGGGCGCCATGAAAACCGGATCCAGGGACAAGCTTACTCTGTTAAAACAGTCCCAGCAGTTTGGTGCCAAGTATAACCAGACCGACACAGGCGACTCGTTTAACCATTACCGGGCTTAATTGTTTGGCAATCTTCGGGCCGATGTAGCCGCCGAGGATGGCTGCCGGAAACATGACCAGAAAGAGAACCAGGTCAAAATTGCCAAACTGGATATGGCGCATAGTACCCATGGCGGTGTTGAAGAAGATGGCCAGCAGGGAGCTTCCGACGACGATATACATGGGCAGGCGAAGCGCGAGGGTCATCAACGGCACCATGAAGGGCCCTCCGCCGAATCCGAACATCGATGACATGATGGCGATAAGAAAGCCGCCGATACAACCGACAACCATGTTGACTTCAAATTCCTGACCCCAAAAATCTACTTTCATAATGGATTCCTCCAGATAAGTTTCTGTTTAGCCTTTTGCCTTGGCGGCTTCTGCTGCCCGTTTCTTGAATTCCTTCAAGATAGCCTGTTCTTTCTTGTTATTGGCCAGATAGCCGGGGGTTGTCTGCCAAAACATCAAGGCCGCAAGAATCAGGAGAACCCAGCCGAAGAGGAATTTGAACTGATCGAGGGTGATCATCTCTGTCAGTTTCGGACCGATAAATCCACCCACCAGCATGGCGCAGCCGATACCGCAACCCAGTTTCCAGTTGATAAATTTGATCTTGGAGTAGTTGGCAATGCCAGTGCCCTGAGCAAAAAGGACGGTGGGCATAACCGTTCCGGCGACGATGGTATGCGGCAGGGGGAAGAACATAATCAGAAGGGGGTTCAGGATAAATCCGCCGCCTGCTCCCATGAGAACACCGAAGATGGTGACGCAGGATGCGAGGAGAAAGGGCCAGATGATATTGATGCTGGTGCCGGCGGTGCTCAGATAAACAGAGGGAAAGGCGATCTTGTTTTCAAAGGTCACGACATCGCTGGAAACTTTTTTGATCGTTTCCTTGTCTCCTTCTTTGATCCGCTCAGTGACGGCAGTCACCTTTGCATTGTATTTTCCGGGTGCCAGACCTGAACGGATACTGACTTTTGCTGAGAAAGTACCATCAGGGGCTGTTTCGACCTTGGCGGAGAGCAGGTTGCCCACACTGCGGAAGCGTGCCTTCACCAGTTTCATCGATTCGCGCTTGCTGGCCTTTTCGTCCATGGGCGTTAGCAGAGTGCCGCGTGATCCGATAATACTGGCCATGATCGTGGCCTGATAACTGTCAATCTGAACTTTGGCCGGAACGCTGTAAGCGGCATCGGCGCCAATTTCCTTCAGCACCTCGGAATATTTCCATTTGCTGCCTGCTGCCTTGGCCTTGTCAAGTGCTGCTGCCATTTCTACCGGAGCAACAATTTTATAAAAAGCCGGCATGTCCTTGGTAATATAGAATTTATAGGGAATGACGCCTGTTTTAGGATCTTTTTTTCCATCAAATCGATTGGCCTTTACTGTTTTTTCAGCAGACCAGAGCTCGATATAGACCTTGGAGCCAGCTGGAGCCTTGCCGGAAATTACAAAGTCCCCGCCGTTATCCAGGGAGGTTTTATCAAGGTTGATAGTTGGTGCACCGGCATCGACACCGGCTGCTGCTGCAGGTTGTTCGGCCCGCGCCTGCGGAGCAAACAACAAGGCCATCGCCAGGGCGATTATCGGCAATACACGAAACTTGATGTTCATATCATCCACCTCCTGTTTGAAATGAGAATGTCCTGAAAAGAAGACAGTGTTGTTTGAGATTCCAGATGTTGAGCCATTTGACCTCCTTTGGGGAACTTCACTATCTGACAAGCACAGACGGTTTATCCATAAAAACGTATGTGCCATATATGATGTTGTTTTGGTAAAGCAATAATGGAGCCAATTTGATAAGAAAATGTTTTATATTTCTATATTGCTGTATTACTGTATTTTCTTAAATAAATTAATTGTAGGCATGGAAGAGGTAAAACAAGAACGAGTGATAAATGTGCAATAAAAACTATGCACCGCTGTTTTTTTGTTGCAGAGGGCGAGGAGGAATAAGGAAAGATGAATGCCCAGATCTTATGATATCATGATGCATCATGATATCATAAGTGAATAACCACCGGCAAAGCCGGTGGTCTTCACTTATCCGAGTGGTATGGAAAAACTGTTATGAACTAGCCTGAAAGGCCTGGCGATTGCGTAATGGCGGCTAAAAAAGTTCATTGTCGAGAATCAGCGAGGAAAGAGAGATCATGCCGATAATCTCACCTTTTTCTTCGACCGGCGCCCGTCGTATCCCGGCCCGGTAAATCAAGCGGGCCACATAGCGGATGTCCATATCCGCCGGCACGGTGATGACAGGTTTCGTCATGATCTCATAGACATTCACCTCGCTGGGTGAGCGACCCGGGACCATAACACCCCTGACAAAGTCCTGAACGACAACAATACCCCAGGCATCATCGTTATTTCGTTTTTTTATAAGCAGGCAGGATACCTTCTCAGAACGCATCCTGGCGGCAGCTTCTCTGGCGGTGGCCATACCGTCAATGGAGACAACCCCTTTGTGCATTACGTCTCTTGCCCTTACTATTTTCATAGTGTCAGCTTCCATAATATTTTTCCTCTCAGAAATAAATGTGGCTTGTTAAAAATAACTCTCCCTGACTTCTTCTTTAAATCGTTCCATCTGGCTTTCCAGCCCTACAACATGTTCGACAGGGAGCACAAAGGCGATACCGGTACCGGGTTTATGGAATTCTCCAGCTTCTTTAATGGTATCAAGGATCTTGGTCACCAGATGTTCCTCCAGAAGAAACATGATAATGTCGGTCTGTGCCTCCAGCGTGAGGCCAAAAAAAGTTTTTGCCTCACGGATACCGGTACCTCTTGCCGGTATGATTGTAGCCCCTGTGGCTCCTGCTCCTTTGGCCGCATCCACAACACGATCGGTGATATCCGGTTTGACTGAGGATAAAATGAGTTTAAAGCGCATTCCTGTTCTCCGTGATTTAGTTATTGCGTTGACTTCGCCAGTGCATGAATTGAGCATAGCCCATGACGGTTATGATTGGAAAAAGACTGGCAAAGGCAATAAGGCCAAAGCCGTCCAAGGCGGGGTTTCGTCCCGGGACGGTGGCGGACAGCCCGAGACCAAGTGCCGCCACCAAGGGGACTGTGACTGTTGAGGTGGTGACTCCGCCGGAATCGTAGGCCAGGGGGATGATGCTTTTGGGAGCAAAGAGGGTCTGGACTATGACAATCATATAGCCGACAAGGATATAGAGATAGAGCGGGGTTCCGGTGACGATGCGAAATGTGCCCAGGCTTATGCCAAAGGCGACTCCCAGGGCCACCGTAATTCGTAGACCCCACTGGCTGATGGTCCCGGCAGAGACCTCGTTGGCCTTATAAGCCACGGCCATGAGAGAGGGCTCGGCTATGGTGGTGGCAAAGCCGATCATGGCCGCAAAGAGATAGACCCAGCCGTATGCCTTCCAGTCGGCCTGTAAGACAACGGTATCTGTGCTATAGATAAAGGCGGGATCAGAGAGTTGGGCGGCCATGATCTTGCCCAGAGGGAAGAGCGCTTTCTCAAGTCCTGCCAGAAAGAGGGCCAGGCCGATAACGACATAGATGCCCCCGACAATCAGGCGGCGCAGATGGGGAATGGGCTGACGTAATACCAGGATCTGAAAGCCGGTGATAAGAACGATGATAGGCAGCACATCTCTGCAGGTTGAAAGCAGTATTTTGCTGAAATCATGTATGAATTCAATGAAAGTTGACATTTCTTATCTGAATATTATGATTCCGTACCCCATGACAAAGATCATGGGGAGCAGAGAGGCAAAGGCGATAAGTCCAAAGCCGTCCAGCAGAGGACTACGGCCGCGAATGGTTGAGGCCAGCCCCACACCCAGCGCTGCAACCAGTGGTACGGTGATGGTTGAGGTGGTTACCCCGCCGGCATCGTAGGCGATGCCGATGATCTCTGGCGGGGCAATGGTGGTCATCAGCATGACAAGCACATAGCCGCCGATGATCAGATAATGAATGGGCCATCCGCGGATAATGCGCATGACACCGATGAGGATGGCAAGTCCTACGGAGGAAGCGACGGACATACGCAGGCCGAAGGCGTATTGTTTCAGCGTCTCCCGGCTCGAATCGATAAGTCCCCCCGTACTGGCAATCTCAGCCGCTTCAGCCGCAACAGCGATGAGGGCGGGTTCGGCTACAGTGGTTGAGAAACCGAGGGCAAAGGCAAAGCAGAGGAGCCAGAAGAGGCTGCCCTTTCTGGCCAGGGCATGGGCCATTGCCTCACCGATGGGAAAAAGGCCCATCTCCAGCCCCTGGACAAAGAGGGTGAGGCCGATCACCACGAGAAGGGCCCCGAAAAGGACTTCGCCCATCTGCGGTAATGGCTGTTTCAGGACAACAATCTGAAAGAAAGCGATCACCAGAATAATGGGCAGCAGGTCAGTTACGGCCTGCATGAGCTTTTTTAAAATGATGGTAGAAATCATTGTTTTCCTTGCTGTTGCAAGATAGAAAGGGCAGCAATGTTATATTGCCCTGGCCATTTACAGTACATCCTTTTCCTCTTTTTGTGCTGTTCAATGGACATGGAATGAGATGACGCGTGTAAGGAAGGGTACTTTATTTTATTCAATTTTCCAAATTTTTTAAAAAATGTTTCAGGAGATCCATAGTAATCAACACAAAAAGGTGAGGAAGTATATGAAATCGTATCGTAAAGAATTGTGGTTCAATGTGCCGACACGGAGAGCGTTTATCAATATTACGCCTCAGGTGCGGGAATGTCTTAAGGAATGCGGCATCTCCGAGGGCTTGCTGTTGGTGAATGCCATGCATATCACGGCATCAGTCTTTATCAATGACGATGAATCCGGCTTACATCATGATTATGAGATTTGGCTCGAAAAGCTTGCTCCCCATGCACCTGTCAGTTCCTATCGTCATAATGTCGGTGAAGATAACGCCGATGCTCATTTGAAGCGGCAGGTGATGGGAAGAGAGGTCGTGGTTGCTGTTACCGCTGGTCAACTTGATTTCGGGACATGGGAACAGATATTTTATGGTGAATTTGATGGCGGCCGCAAAAAGAGAGTTTTGGTGAAAATAATTGGAGAATAACAATGTAGACTAACAGCGATTATCGGTCGCTCTTTCCACCTCCACAGCACTTTTTGAATTTCTTGCCGCTGCCGCAATGACAGGGGGCATTCCGGCCAATTTTTGCGTCATTTTTCCCTGCAGGAGGGGAGTCTTCTTTAATGTCTCCATCGACATAGAGCCATTGACCATCTTTTTTCACAAAACGGCTGATCTCGTGCAGTTGCCATGGTTTTTCCTGGATACATGCGCTTGCCTTGAATTCGACGATACCCTCATTATCATTTTCCATCCCCTGTTCAGTACGGACGATATGAAGGCCGTACCAGTCAGGGATGGTGGCAGGGTCGATCATGTCTGGTCTGGTCGAGGGATGCCAGGACCTGAGAAGGTAAGCAACATCTCGGATCACATTAGCAGTATAGCGTGAGCGCATCAGGGCTTCAGCAGTAGAGGCAATACGATCACCGGAGAGCAGTGGCTCACAGCACTTAGCGTATGGTCGGTCAGAGTTGCAGGGGCAGGGGGCGGTATCGGTCATCGTAAAGTATGTCGTTAGCACATGTGATCAGACTTTAGCAGGGTTTGCTGAACTTCGTCATGATTCTATTCGATCAGAGCCTCGGGTAAAATGATCTTATGGAACAACCATTCCTTATCGCCTCTCACCAGGGACATCTCCACCTTGTGTAGTTCTTCAATAGAGTCTGTCTGCGTGGTATTTCTGCGTCGGAGCCGAACCGTACTTTGCACCTCGGCCTGCCCTTTGGCTGGTATGTTGACAATCACATCTTCAAAAGCAATCACGAGGAAGGTGTAGCGGTTACGGTGGTAGATGAGGTAGTGGATCATCAGATCCTGTTCCAGGGCCTCGTGATAGGTCTTCTCAGGAATAGTCACCAGACAGCTCTCTCCCAGCATGTTCTTGACCTTGCGCATTTTCATGGCCATCTGTATCGGCGGTTCCTGCCCCTCCTTGCCAAGCTCTACAGCAAGGTCGGTAAGTTGACGTTTGATCACCTCTTTATCGGAAAAATAGAAGGTGAGCCAGCAACCCAGGATAATGGTTAGAACAAGAGTTATGAGAGGGAGTTTTTTCCCCACAGAATTTCCTTAAAACAAAAATTATTATTGGAAATAACAGCAAGATGTGCGGTAGCCCTGACACAGGGTGGCTCATCATGCTTCAGAAGCATTTTCAGAATTGACATCAATTGGGATACGTGATTGCATGATAACATATGGATAGTTCCTATCTGTCAATTTGTCGAGAATCGTTTGTCGAAGATGGAGTAGATATTCTTACTGTCATGTGTCGTATTTTTATAATGATGCATACGATGTGTTAATTGATTGTGAACTCAAACAGGGAGAGGAAGCACGGCGGCGTCTGGTAACTGCCATAGAATAAGGCATCGACAGTGTTGTTGTTACATCAGGAAATATGGAGGGCTCTGGCCAGTGGTAAACCATGGCAGGGACGTCTGATGAATAAGAAAAAATGGTACTTTGTATGAAGAAGAATCAATCACGCCTGTCCTGAATGACGCTGGAGAAATTATTAATTATGTGGCTGTAAAACATGATGTGACGGAGCAGATGAAGCTTGAGGAACAACTCAGGCAGGCCCAGAAGATGGAGTCGATAGGTACTTTGGCCGGTGGGTATTGCCCATGATTTTAATAATATCCTGGCAGCAATTCTGGCTTTCTCTGAACTGGTAAAACGTCACCTGCCACCCGGAACCGCAGCAAGTGATGATATCAATCAGATAATAAATTCCGGAACAAGAGCCGCGACTCTTGTTCAACAGATTCTCGAGTTTAGTCACTTCAGCTGGAGTTTAGAGTTTCACAATGATTCCCATCATTACGATGGGGGTGGGCAATTTCCCGCTATATTGTTCTCTGACATAGCAAAAACCGGATATTCTGCGACCGATTGCTTGTCTGGCGACAAGTCAGACTCAATTGGAGG
>JBDRQE010000045.1:0-88931 GCA_043826415.1 Pseudomonadota bacterium | reverse complement strand
CACGGTTCTGAGAGGGGCCGGTGACAACGGTGCGAACAAGGCAATACAGCAGGCACGTAGTAGCCGCTTGCGGCAAGGCGTCAATAAAAGACTCGTTGTGGTTGCGTTGTTTTCATCGGAGAAGCCGGTCTACTCGACTTTATGGTTCTTTAAACGAATCTGTGGGTAAAATAGTACTGAATTTGATGATCCGATTATTGTTAAACATATCGATAAAGCCTGCCATTTTGTCAAGACTGACGATGCCTTTGGCCGGAAGTTGTGTTTCGATGGCCAACAGTTCAGCAAGGGGGGCCACTATTTCCTGTTTGAAATTATATCCACTGACCACTTCTGCCAGGACATTCTTGGCTAGTTCCTTCTTGACCTTCCTGGAAAGACGTTTCCAATTCGGGAACTGCTTTTTTAGTTGTTTTCGTACTGCCAGCTTGATATCCTTGTGGTGCATGAAAAGCCTCTGTTTTGGAGTAGGGTTCTTTTGATAAGGCACCCCTCCATTACAGAGGATTCTCTATTTTAAATTATTGTTTTTATTGTATATTTGTCGAATCTTTTCCACGCCCTTAACATAACAAGGTTGTCCATAAAGATGCTGGATCTGCAGTGAACTATGAAACAAGGATGTCATTTGTGGATAAGATAATGAGTTGGGTGAAAGACAGGAACCCCGAAGAACACGAGTTCCATCAGGCGGTACAGGGGGTATTTGATACGATCGGACCGGTGCTGGAGCGCAATCCCGGATATCGTCGTCTGGCGGTGGTGGAGCGGATCCTTGAACCGGAGCGGGCGATCTCCTTCCGGGTGCCCTGGATGGATGATGGTGGTCAGGTACAGGTGAATCGCGGGTACCGGGTGCAGATGAACAGCGCCCTTGGCTTGTACAAGGGGGGGCTTCGTTTTCATCCCTCTGTCAATCTGGACATTATAAAATTTCTGGCCTTTGAACAGGTGTTCAAGAATGCGCTGATTCCTTTATCTTTAGGCGGGGGAAAAGGGGGAGCTGATTTTGATCCCAAGGGGAAATCTGATGGAGAGGTTATGCGATTCTGCCAGGCCTTTATGGCAGAGCTGTATCGACATATCGGTCCTGATACAGATGTTCCGGCTGGTGATATAGGCGTCGGAAACAGGGAGATAGGCTATCTCTTCGGGATGTATAAAAAACTGGGTAATGAATTTTCGGGGGTACTTACGGGTAAAGGCCTGCTCTGGGGCGGCAGTATGATTCGTCCAGAGGCTGCAGGGTATGGGATGGTTTATTTTGCTGCCGAGATGCTTGCCACGAGGGGCAAGACTCTGGAAGGCCGACGCTGCCTGATTTCCGGGGCGGGAGATGTGGCTCTGTTTGCCGCGGAGAAGGTTATGGAACTTGGGGGCCGGGTGTTGACCCTTTCCGACTCAACAGGTTTTATTTATGATGAGCAGGGGCTTAATGTAGAGAAAATGGCCTTTGTCAAAGAGCTGAAAAATATCCGGAGGGGGCGCTTAGCTGAATATGGAGAGCACTATCCCGGCGCGGTGTATGTCCCTGGCGAGCCACTGCTGGATCATAACCCCTTGTGGAATTTTCCGGCAGATTGTGCCTTTCCTTGTGCTACCCAGAATGAGATAAACGGCAAGGATGCGGCCCTGCTCCTGGCAGGTGGGGTGGATCTGGTGTGTGAAGGTGCCAATATGCCGTCTACACCTGAAGCCGTTGAACTTTTTCTTGAGCATAAGATTTTCTATGGTCCAGGTAAGGCGGCAAATGCAGGCGGGGTGGCAGTGTCCGGTCTGGAGATGGTCCAGAATTCCACGCATCTCTCCTGGTCCAGAGAAGAGGTCGATGCCAAACTGAGAGTGATTATGAAATTTATTCATCAGAGCTGTCTTGATACGGCTTGTGAATACGGCATGCCTGAGAACTATGTTGCCGGTGCTAATATTGCCGGATTCATCAAGGTGGCTCGGGCCATGGTGGAACAGGGGCTGATCTAAGGCAGAATTTAACGGCCTTTAAGTGTATTATGACTCAATACGATCGACAATGCGCTCTGGAATTTGCGGAGTTGCAAATCTGTTTCGAGGACTATTTTGTCGAGATGGCAGTGGAGTGTCCTTATCATCTGCCTCAGACGGCGGTTTTTTATCAGGCCTTATTTGCTCCTGTGCCGGAGCGGATTATGGAGCTGTTTCTGGCCTCCGGTTATCGCCGAAACGGGAATTGCCTCTATGCCATGCGTTGTACTGCCTGCTCCGCCTGTGTTCCTATACGGCTGCATCCGCAGGTGCTGCAACTCAATCGGAATCAGCACCGGGTGATAAGAAAAAATCAGGATCTGGATATCGAGTTCGGGCCGGTGCAGCCCACTCCCGAGAATCTGGCCTTGTGTCAGAAATTTCTTTCCCGTCGCTATCCGCATAAAAATAATCAGGCCCAGAGCTATTATTCCGGTTTTTTCCTGACCTCCATTGTCTCCTCCATGGAGATTCGATACCGCCTGGATGGAAAGCTGGTTGGCTGTGGCATTGTTGATGTGGGTGAAAATTGGATGAATGCTGTCTATTTTTATTTTGATCCCGATGAGGCCAAACGGAGTCTGGGAACCTTCAATATCCTGACTCTGGCAGAGCTTTGTCGCAAACAAGAGATTCAGTACCTGTATCTTGGCTATTATATTCAGTCAGTGGCGGCTATGAATTATAAAAGCCGTTTTAATCCCCACTATCTGTATCTTGAGGGAAGGTGGCAACAGGTGGAGAGGGAGAACAAATAATACGGGAGGGGCTTCTGATGCATGAAGCACAATTGTACAGCCAGGGCAATGATGGTGAGGTAGTCTGTGAACTTTGTGCCCATCACTGCCGGATCAAGGAGGGACATCGGGGGATCTGCGGGGTGCGCGAGAACAGAAACGGAGTCCTGTTCTCTCTGGTTTATGGCTGGCTGGTAGCGGAGCATGTGGATCCGGTGGAGAAAAAACCCCTCTATCATTTTCTGCCTGGAAGCCGCTCCTATTCCGTGTCCACCGTTGGCTGCAATTTTCATTGCCGTCATTGCCAGAATTTCTCTATCTCCCAGCCCGGTAAGTTTGCTGCGGAGGCACCACCTGGAATCCAGCGATCACCTGAATATGTGGTGGCAGAGGCCGTGCGCAGCGGTTGCCAATCGATCAGTTATACCTATGTGGAGCCGACGATTTTTTTCGAGTTTGCTTATGATTGCTCTGTCCTGGCCCGGAAGCAGGGGCTGAAGAATGTCTTTGTTTCCAATGGTTATATGAGCGAGCAGGCAACCAGGAAACTCGTGCCGGTTCTCGATGCCATTAACATTGACATCAAGGCCTTCACTGATGATTTTTACCGAAAGATATGTGGCGCCCATCTGCAACCGGTGCTCGATACGGTACGGCTTATGCATGAGCTCGGGGTGTGGGTGGAGATTACCACCCTGCTCATCCCAGGGCTCAATGACAGCGATGCAGAGCTGACGGAGATCGCTGAGTTTATAGTTTCCCTTGATCCCGCCATTCCCTGGCATGTGACCGCCTTTTATCCTACCTATAAGTTAACGGATAGACCAGCCACCTCGGTGCACTCTCTGCAGAAGGCCAGGGATATAGGACTTGCGGCTGGGCTTAAGTTTGTTTATGAGGGGAACGTTCCTGGGTCAGGGGGAGAAAATAGTATATGTCCGTCCTGTCAGACCCGGCTGATTACTCGTTTTGGGTTTACTATCGAAGAGAAAAGGCTGGTTCATGGCTGCTGCCCGCAATGCGGGGCACAGATTGCCGGGGTCTGGGAATGACCACGTCTTATCGTTCTTTCTTTTTTGCAAAAAGCATGTGGAATTTCCCCGGGGTTGGTATCTCGAATTCCATTCGTTTTTGCGGCGTGGTCGGGTGATTAAAGGAGAGGTAATAGGCGTGCAGGGCCAGTCGGCGCAGGGGATTGGTCTTGGCGCCATATTTTTTGTCGCCGGCAATGGGGTGGCCCAGATCCGCCATGTGGACGCGGATCTGGTTCTTGCGACCGGTAAGCAGGGTTATGTCGAGCCAGGCATAGGCGTCACTTTCCTTGATAACCTGATAGTTGGTCCTGGCCTCCTTCCCCTCCTCGCTCTTGTCCCTGACGGTATAGACCCGCAGGGCTTTTGATTCAGAGAGTGCGCTGACAATCTGTCCCTTTTTCTCTCGGGGTACTCCTTCCACGATGGCGGTATATCGCTTGTCGGCCTGATCCCATTGTTCCTGAAGGATCTGTTTAACTGTCTCGTCTTTGGCAAAGACCAGTAGGCCGGATGTCCCCTGATCCAGTCGATGGACAATGAAGATTCGAGATTTTGTTGATTTTGACCGCTCTTTCAGATAGGTGCTGAGCAGGTAATAAGCGGTTTTTCTTTTTTCTTTTTCAGTGGCAATAGTAAGCAGGCCCGCAGGCTTGTCGATGACGATAAGAGCCTCGTCTTCGTAGAGTATCGAAAGTCCTGGGCACGTTTTTGCCTGCTCGCGCATTTCCTGTTCAGACCGAATGCAGACCAATTCTCCTGCCGACACAAGCTGGTCAGCACGTGTCGCATCTTTATCGCCTACGGCAACGGCTCCATGTTTAACCAGTTGTTTGGCCTTTGTCTTGGAGTAGCCGCAATCTGTGAGAAGGGTCAGCAGGTCTGATTCATTCCTGGCCAGGATCTTTTTCATGAATGGGCGTGCTCGGGGCGGGAACCATCTTGTTGATCTCTGCAGCGAATGGTGAGTCCTTTCAGGAAACTTCTCAGGAACTGATTGCCGCATTCCTTGTAATTCTTATGGCCTTCCTTTCTGAACAAGGCACTCAGCTTGGCCTTGGTAATAGTGGTGTGGGCCAGTTCCAGGATCTCCAGCAGGGTATCTTCTTTCAGTTCCAGGGCGATACGCAGTTTTTTGAGGATGATATTGTTGGTGATGGGCGATGTGCTGTGTTCTTGAGCTGTTTTGCCCTCTTTTTGTCCTCTTTTGTGAATAATAAGACCATCGAGAAAAGCATTCATGACTGGATCACTGCACGCAAGGTAGCCCTCCTCCTCTTCTTTTTTCAAGAAGGCAGTAACTGAGGTCTTTTCCAGCTCGTGTCCTCCGAGTTTGCACATCTCAACGATTGTTGTGTCGTGGAGGTCAAGTGCATATCTGATTCTGCGGAGAATGTCATTGTTGGTCATGGGCTAATCCTGATGAATCCTGGGCGGTTATTTGTCTGAATATTGAGAGCTGGCTGAGCCGTTATTTGTGGCTGTCAGCGGGTGCTGGTGTTGTCTGGGGATCGGTTGCTTTTTCTGTGACCTGCTCCTTGTCTTTCTTGATGCTGGCGCTCATGTCACTTGCCGCCTTCCGGGCAGCATCCTTTATTTCTTCTGCCTTCTCGACCAAGGATTTGGAGGCGTTTGCAGTTTTGTCAATAACTTCATGGGCCTTGTCAGCTGCAGTCTGAATGGTCTGGTCTGTTGAACCTTTCACTGGCTGTTTCTTGGGCTCGTCACTACTGCATCCGGCGGAGATGATCAAACTGGCAAATATGGCGATCAGGATACTCTTTTTCATGCTTTCTTTACCTGTGGTTGAGTGTTGACAGTAAATCTAAGATTGATGGCGACTTTTGCGTAGCCATCCCCTCCAATGACTTTTTATGAACCTTTCAAGATTACATTGTAACCTACAACATATATTTCAAGATGGATACTAATTTTGGTTTTCTGGGAGGTCAGAGGCCGCGGCTTGGGTTGCCGCCTCCAGGCTGCGTCGGCTTTGTCGGCCGCCTTCAGTGTCAGGACTATTTGTACCCAGAATGGCCCTGACGATCGCGCCTTGATCTAATTTTTCGGCTGGCAGGGTTGGAAAGAGGGACTGGCTTTTGCTCTCGATGTGGATGATGTCCGCGGCAAGCAGTTGCTTCAGTGTCGATGCCAGAAGAGTTGGCATGTGCCCAGGACAGAGCTCGGTGAGCATCTTGACTGTCAGTCGCTGCTGTTTGTCAAAAAATAAAAAGACCTGATGGGTGATGTCAAAAGCGGCGCTCAGTTGTTGAGCAGGTGTTGCTATTCTAGTGAGTAGCTGGTAGCCATGATATGTCTGGCAGGCAAAGGCGACCTGGGCTCCTGTGAGGATAAAAATCCAGCCAAGGTATAACCAGACCAGGAACAGGGGAAGTGTGGCAAAAGAACCATAGATGGCGTTGTAGTTGGAGACACCAATCTGCAGGCTGATGTAGATATTCTGGGTGATGAACCAGAGAGAACCGGCAAGAAGGGCTCCAATGAATGCCGGGAGCGAGCGGACCCTGGTATTGGGAAAGACCATGTAGCTGATCGATAAGGCCAGGGTGATGAATAAGATCGGCAGCAGGAGAAGAAAAATATTTTGCAGCCGGATGACTGGCAGGAACGGTTCAATCCTGGCCAGAAGCGTTGGGTTCTTGATAATCGTGGTGGCCGCAAAACTGATATTGACAGCAATCGGCATAAGGACAAGTACGGCAAGGTAATCAGTGATCTTGCGCAATGCCGAGCGGCCGGATTGCACCTGCCAGATAGTGTTCATTGCTTTTTCAATCGTGTCGAAGACCATGATGATGGTGATCAGCATGACAAAAACACCAATGGTCCCCAGGGTGGTAAAATCTGTCTTGTCAACATAATCGAAAAGTTTATCCGCAGCTGAACGGAGATGTGCGGTCAGGGTTGCGCCGGGGGTCTCTTTGGCATCGGTTTCTGTGGCAGTAG
The DNA here is from genome assembly GCA_043826415.1 of Pseudomonadota bacterium. Classification (GTDB taxonomy): domain Bacteria; phylum Desulfobacterota; class Desulfobulbia; order Desulfobulbales; family Desulfocapsaceae; genus UBA2270. Next base: position 82,195 of record JBDRQE010000045.1, on the reverse strand, counting down.
TTTGATCAAACCGAGAGAGGTCAGGTTCTGGGGTGTTTGAACTCTGTTCAAGGGCTTCGATGTAGCCATAGACAACCTGTTGCAGCTGATTGTCACCACCAAACCCTTTGATCAGGGCAGTGCTCATGGCCAGCATGGGTACCAGGGAGAGGAGGATGGTGTAGGTGAGGGCGCTGGCGCGCAGTGAAAGCTCGTTTTTGTGAAATTCTCTGGCTGTAATCAGGAGAACCCGGACGAAGGTGTGGAGTGCCTGTTTCAGGCCGGAAGATGTAGCGTTTTGCTGATCCGCCCAGGTCAGGAGCCGGTAGTGTAGCGATATTTTACTTTGGCTATGAGTGCTCATTATCTCTTGTGATAGCTACCCTGTCGACATCAATGATTTCCATAGAGTCTTTCTTCAAGAATTTTGAAGACGATTTCGCGCTTGATGGGCTTGCTTATATAATCATTCATGCCGGCTTCAAGACATTTTTCCCGGTCTCCTTTCATTGCATTAGCGGTCATAGCCACAATGGGAATATCGGTAAAACCTTTTTCCCGGATCTGGCGGGTAGCTTCAAAGCCGTCCATTTCGGGCATCTGGATATCCATGAGGATGAGGTCATACTGGTCCGAGTTCCGGGTAAAGGCTTCAACTGCCAGGCGGCCATTGGAGACGACCTGAACCGTATATCCCGCCTTGCTGAGCATCATGGTTGCTAATTTCTGGTTGACCAGATTATCTTCTGCCAGGAGTATCCTGCTTGAATGTTTCATCTCCTCACGAATTGAATGCTGGGTGACAAGTTTTTTTTCTTCCTTGGGGATACTGTTGTCTTCCGCACTGCTCATAATTTTCGCCAAGGTCTTGAGCAGCATGGCACGTCGGGTTGGCTTGGTGAGAAAGGCGTTGAAGCCGGCATCACGGCAGCGGCTGGCGATTTTTTCGGTGCTGGAGGTGTATGCAAGAAGAGGGATGTTGTGACTTTTCGTATCTGTGCTGCGGATCTGTATGGCAAGGTTAAACCCTGAGATAACCGGGAGTTGCAGGTCAAGGATAGCGGCATCAAAGGGGGTGTTGTTCAGATCTGCCGCAATCAGGGTTGCTATCGTCTTGGTTTCATCCATGATTGCAGTGACTTGAATGTCATGTTGTTGGAAGATCTTGAGCAGGATGTCAATGTTCGTTCTGTTGTCGTCGACCAGGAGAATTCGCGCATCTTTTAAGGTGCTGAGATCTGCAGTTTTTGGCTTGGATCGTTCTGATTTTTTCATGGTGGCAGTAAAATGGAAGATCGATCCCTGGCCAGGGATGCTTTCCGCCCAGACCTTTCCTTGCATTAACTGTGCTATTTTTCTGCATATTGACAGGCCAAGGCCGGTGCCGCCATATTTTCTGGTGGTTGAACCATCTGCCTGTTTGAAGGCCTCAAAAATGGTCTCTGTTTTGGAAGGATCAATGCCAATGCCGGTATCCCGGATCTTACTGTGGAGAATAATTGAATCATCTGTTTCTTCTTCAACCTCTATAGAGAGTTCCAATTCTCCTTTTTCTGTAAATTTGACGGAATTACCCAGGAGGTTGATCAAGACCTGACGAAATTTTCCCGGGTCTCCTATAACATTTGCCGGCAATCGCTCGTCAATACGGCACAGCATCTCAATGGGCTTGCCTGCAATCTTGGGCTGTACCATATTGCAAACATCATGTGCTGTTATTTCCGGGTCAAAATCAATGGCTTCGATTTCCATATGTCCGGCCTCAACCTTGGAGAAGTCGAGGATATTATTGATGAGAGTAAGAAGGGCTTCCCCGCTGCGTTTAATGGTAAGAGCGCTATCTTTTTGTTCTTCGTCAAGTTCGGAGTTCAACAGCATGTCGGTGAAGCCGATGATGCCGTTCATGGGGGTTCTGATTTCATGGCTCATGGAGGCAAGAAACTCACTCTTGGCAATATTGGCTGCCTCGGCTGCTGCAGTGGCTTCACGTAACTGTTTGGTCTGAACCTCTATTTCGGATTGTAAGGTCTTGGAGTAATTATCTTGTTGTTCCTTGATAGTTTGATAACTTTTTTCGTTTTCCTCAAGGATGGTCTGGTATTTTTTTTCCAGGACTGAAAATTTACGGTCAAACTGTTTCTTTTGAATATCAAGATGTTGCAGTGTCTTTTTCTGTTCCTGCCGGCATTGGAACAGAGCCAGGCAAAGCTTGACGCTCTTGCATATATTTGATGATGGTGTCTCAAGGCAGTCATCATCGCTGAAGAGGAGTGTCGCTTTGAGATCGGGTAAGCTGAGGGCGTGATAGAATCCAATGCTTGTGGTCCATCCAGGCTGAATATCCTGTCCCGTCTTAATCTGGGTGACAAGCTCCTCCATGATCTGTGGAGGGGGATAGAGGGAGGGCTGTCCGGCAGTCTGCACCAGTCCATTATGATCAATACAGAGGTAAAAATGGTTGTGGTCAGTCTCGGCCAAGAGGTCAAGAAGTTCTTGGATCTCGGGTGTAAAGCTTGTTATCTGGTTAAAAACTGCAAAACTGTTATCCATACTGGGGGCTCCTGCACAGTGCGCCAAATAACTTTATTTTTTGCGCTCTCTAAGTCTCATAAATATCTTGGGCCTTGGCTATCTCTTCCGGTAAATCGTCAATCAGCACTTTGTACTCAGCCATGTTTTCCTGAAGGTGGAGCACCAGCGGGGGAGAAAGAGGGGATGTGGTATCGGGCAGGGAGCTGTAACCCATTTGCCCGGTAATATACTGGGCGATCTGAAGGATACTGGTCAGGCTGCTGGGGATTGCATTGTCAAACAGGGTGTGATGATCGCGAATGGCCTCCTGAATATTGGGAGACATTCCCCACTCTTGGGAGAGAAGATAGCCGATTTCACAGTGATCGGTTCCAAGAAAATGTCGTTCATGTTCAATGAGTGAGTCTGTAGGATTGCATGCCTCACAGGCAGCAAGAAAATCATCTGTGGCGACCTGCTCTTCAATTATTTTTCCAAAATCATGAAGAATTCCACAGAGGTAAGCGTCATCCCCGTTGATGCCGAAGATCCTTTCCGCAAGAATTTTGCTACAGGTGCTGACAACGGCGCAGTGCAGCCAGAGCCGTTTCCGTGAGAAAATCCCGGCGCTGCCCTTCTCCTTGAAGATATTCTGCAGGGCGTCGGTGACAGCCATGCTGCGAAGATTACGCATTCCCAGGAAGGCCACGGCTCTGCTGATCGAGGTTACCGGTTGGGAAAGTCCGTAGAAGGCACTGTTGACAAGGCGGAGCAGGCGTGCCACCAATGTGGGGTCCATCTTGATAATGTCTTCAAAATCTTTCATGGTTGTGTTGTCGTTGGCTATCATTCGTGAAAGCTCAGTAACAACATACGGCAGTGTTTTTACGTTTTTGAATTTTTTAACAAATTGTTCGGCGCGAAGCATGTTGGCCCTGTAGGTGAAAAATATGAGTTTGTTTATGCATGGTTTTTTCGTTCAAACTCTGTGTCGTACTTAGGGCCGCGGCAAGAATAAAACATCCCGTCTTGCTGGTCTTTTCAGTCATCTTCTTCGTTACGAAAAGAGTTTCATAGCCCTGCTATGCGCCTCTTTTCGCTCCTCGAATATGACTGAAAATCCTGTGCAATACGGAACAACTTATTCTTGCCGAGGCCCTTAAAACAGAAAAAAGAATTCACGGCTTATTTTTTAACAATCCTGGGCTCGTTAAATTTGATTACGCCATTCTGCTGATTGAAAGTCCTTACTGTTGAACAGGCTGATTCCTTTAGTCGATGATGACTTCTCTCTTGGCTATAGCCTCCGCCTTGACCCGATCAAGAAGTTCAGCCAGTACAGGTTTGATGTTTTCTCGAATGTCACCGGCGACGATGAGAAAGAGAAGGTCATCGCCCGGCTGGAATACGCCGCTTTTGGTCTCGACAACAATGTCAAAAATGCCATCACGTTGGAGTAACTCCTGACGGATGGCCTCTATCTTGGTTAGATCTGGGGTGACCTCCAGTGCTTTGACCTTGCTTTTATCTTTTCTGGACCAACTCCGTACCACACCGTTGTGGATGAGGATCATCCCAACATTGTCCTGGAAGCCAGGTTTTTTTTTCATTTCAGCAATTCTTTTTGAGATATCCACGGACGGCTCCTTATGTTGAAGTAAATAAATGGTCAGGTGTGTTTGAAAAGAGATTTATTGCAAGTAAATACGATTTTTCATGAGGCCCTGGTTTGCTTTTATGGTCATGGTCCGCTTTGTGTGCTTTTGGGCAGTGGCTGGAAGTTTCAGTTGATATCCCTGTGGAAGTCGTTGTTTTCCCTGAAAGGCCGATGCTTTAATGGCCGGATTCAGTGCCTTGAGGGTGTCGATATTGACTTTATAATTACGACTGATGGTGGCTATTGATGCATGTTTTTTGAGGCGGACGGTGGCTGTTGCTGTAGGTTTATGGCGCCGCAGGGACGGATCCTGTTCAATCTTTTGAGCGACCTTGAGGGCGGCTAGAAATTCGGGATAAAAATTACGGGAGGCAAATTTGAAGTATCCCTCCTGGTATCCCAGAAAGATCTTTTCATAGGTCCCTTTGTCTTTTTTTGCCCGGAGCATACCTGATGTCCCATAATTGTAAGCAGTAAGGGCCAGAGGCCAACTGTCCAGAAGTGAGTGATTCTTTTTTAAAAATTTTGCCGCGGCATGACTTGCAATAATGGGGTCCTGTCGTTCATCAATAAGATTGTCGATGCGCATATAGGTCTTTCCCGTTGACCGGGTGAACTGCCAGAGTCCGGAGGCCCCGACTTTGCTGTAGGCGTCAGGGTTGAAGGATGATTCCACATGGGGCAGGTAGGCGAGTTCCTCCGGAAGATTGTGCGAACGGAATATCCTTCTGATTTCAGGAAGATAGGCGCCGGATCGGATAACCCCTTCCCTGAATCGTTCTTTCTGGCCAATCTGGGCGCGGATGGACTCGCTTGCCTTGAGAAGTTGTGATTTTCCGGCGCCTTTATACATGGCAGCGAGGTGATACTCTTCCTTGGAGCGGGGAGGATTCCCTTGTGCAAGCCGACTCAGCATTGTGGAATATCTCATCTTTACTGTTTTAAGGATGGGTTTGTTGAGCTGGGCGGCACCAGGCTTAAGATAATCAATAATGGGGATCACAGCATATATTTTTGTCAAATCATGTTTGTCATGGATAACGGCTTCACTGGTAGAGTATGTTGAATAAATTTTCTCCCAGAAATTGACATTGGCCTGGATGGCGGGAACGATGGGGAAATTTCTGTTGTTGACAGTTGCGCCCAGACTGTCAACATTGCCTGCAAGAGAGAGAAACAATATGGCGGCAATGAAAAAGGGGGGCTGGAGCACTTGGGTGCAGATCTGTCGAATGCGGATAAAAAAATCTGAGCTGTCTGATTTCATACTGTTACAATTAAATTTGAACTTTAAAAGTTTTCCCCTTTTCCTGGTTGATCTGGCACTTGTGCCGTTTGAACGCGTGGGGAGTTTTATCTCTATTTAATCATAAGGAGGAGATGATGTACACTCCAATATTGGCAACACTTGGTTTTATTCTTTCGCAAGATGGTGAAAAAACATTAATGATTCACAGAAATAAACGGCTTGGTGATCCCCATTTCGGGAAATATAATGGTCTTGGCGGCAAAATGGAACGGCAAGAGGATATTTTGTCGTGTCTCAAGCGTGAGGTCTCTGAGGAGTCAGGTCTCGTGTGTGAGGATGCCACGTTGCGAGGAACTGTAAATTGGACAGGTTTCGGTAGGAAGGGGGAAGACTGGTTTGGTTTTATCTATCGAATAGATCGTTTCAGCGGGGAGCTTCAGGATTCGAGCGAGGAGGGTGATCTGCAATGGTGCCGATTGGATGAGCTGCATCTGTTGCCAATGTGGGAGGGGGATAAATATTTTCTCGATATGGTCTTCGATGACGATCCCCGGATGTTCCATGGCGTTATGCCTTACCGGGACGGACGTCCATTGAGCTGGCATTATTCCAGAGACTGAAAGGAGATATGAATTATCATTGGCATGTGCGATTTCGGTGACGATATTGTCCTGCGGCAATAGCTTAATGCTTGCAGAGAATAAAGGGCGTGGGTATATTGAAAACTATGAAATAGCTGTGCATTTATTATAATAAAAACAGGAGTAAATGATATGATACAGGATAGTGAGCTAGGCCGTCTCGAGAATTTTGTCTCCAAGTTACTGGATAGATTTAACGCCTTGCAGGCAGAAAAAAAAAGAATTGATGAATTGTTGTTGCAACGGGAAGAGTCCATTGCAATGCTGCAGGATGAGTTGGCCTCTCTCAAAGATGAAAGAGGGGAGATCAGCAACAGGGTTTCAGGTCTTCTTGATCGTATTGAAGAATGGGAGGCGGGAGATATTGAGAGTGGAAATGCCGGCAAGAGCAGTCGTAACGCTGAGGGTGGTGTGCAGGGAAGTCTTTTTTAAGATGTTTTTTGAGACGTACTTTTGAGAAGAATAGTATGCAAATCCTGACAGTCATGGGGCCTTGACTTGGAAAGGCTTGTTCGGTTTCAGCTTTTAGGCCAGGAGTATACCTTTTATACCGGGGCCTCAGAGAGTGAAGTGGCAGATATCCTTGATCTCGTGAAGGAACTGGTCGAGGAGAATATATCTGGAAACGCCGGAACGATACCTGTGAGTAAGGTTGCTGTATTAGTCAGTTTGAATATAGCCTCCAGATATTTTGAGCTAAAGTCTAAATTTGATATATATAGGTCTGACACAGAGCAGAGGATAAACAGCTTGACAAGGCAGATTGATTCGCGGCTTTCTCCAGAAAAAGGAGAGGAAGGGTGATAATTCTCTTTTGTTTGCTTAAATTTCTGCTATAGTTGCTTGAGGTGTTTTACGATCAGTATTGTGGTATCTGTTTTTTTTTGGCATGAGATGTTTTGAAATTCTGTTTCCCTGCCCTGTTGGTGATCTTCAGAATGTTGAGCCAACTCTCACAAAAAGGGTACCTCCTCTGTTCTCGAAAAGAAGATTGCGCAGCAATCTTCCGGATGAGACCATGAGTTTGCCCACCTATTTAATAGGTTTAATCATCCTGTGGACACGGCAGGGTGGGGATTTTTTTTATTCTCGGAATAATGTATGTTATTCCGTTTTTTATATCCAGGGCGCTTCGGGAACGAACGTGTTGAGTCTCTGCAGGTGGTGGCCAATACAGACTGAGGCGAGTTGACTGGAATTCATCAGCAAAATTATTGATTGCAGATGGAATGACGATGAACAAGATTACGAAATTCGGGAAGAAAAACTGTGTTTATATTCTCAGTCACCGCTGTACAGGGGAATGAGCTTATTTGTAAAAGCCCCTGAGTTGTGGACTGGTTTCATATGGTAAAATTTAGTATTCATTTCTCCTGATTCAGGATGTTGCCGACAGGCGTTGCTTGATTCAGGTACGACTGTGATTGTCTGGATATTAAATTCTGTGATAATTTTACAGAGCTGACAGCTATTGGTCCCTGGATCTTTGTTACTGCTTGGATAGCCCCTCTCTCGTATTTGTTGTTCCTCTTCTGTGGTGCGTACTCGTATCGCCCGCTGTCATGTTCCGTTCCTGCTTAATCAGATATTGCCTACCAGGATTAGAATGCTATGGAGATATTTAATCAGTCAGTTTTGCTGTTGCCCATTGGGTTGCTGCTTGGCATAATAGGCGGTTTTCTTATAAGAAAACGCTTTGTTGAGAACCATCGGGCCAACATAGAAAGTCAGGGCAAACAGCTTATAGAAAACGCTATTCTTGAAGCGGAGCGCATCAAGAAAGAAGCAGTGCTGCAAAGTAAAGAGGATGCGTACCAGTTGAAGCAGGCCGTTGAAGAGGAGATCCGGGCTGACAGGGTTGAGTTAAAAGATGAGCGACGGCAGCTCAGTGAGAAAAAAGAGCAGCTGAAAAGAGAATCAGAGAGCCTGGATAAACGACAGGATGAAATCCGGAAAGGTGAGCTCCGCCTGCTACAGCAGGAAGAGGGCTTGCAGAACAAAATTGACGAGGCGGAACAACTTGTACTCCGGCAGCGAGATGAACTGGAGAAGATAGCAGGAATCAGTCGGGAAGAGGCGAGAAAATTGCTCATGGATTCAATGGAGAGTGAGGCGCGTATGCATGCCGCTAAGAAACTTGCTCGCATTGAAAATGAGATGAAAATGGAGGCTGATAAAAAAGGGAAGAATATCCTGGCCCTTGCCATCTCCCGTTATGCCGGCGATTATGTTGCCGATAGAACCGTCTCCATGGTTCCTCTGCCTAATGATGAGATGAAAGGCAGGATCATCGGGCGTGAAGGGAGAAATATCCGCGCCATTGAGGCTGCCACAGGGATTGATATCATAATTGACGATACACCGGAGGCGGTCATCCTCTCCGGATTTAATCCGGTACGCCGTGAAGTTGCCCGTCTTGCCCTGCTGCAGCTTATCAATGATGGCCGTATCCATCCTGCCCGCATTGAAGAGGTAGTCGCCAAGGTTACTAAAGAGCTTGAAGTAAGCATGCGGGAGGCTGGAGAACAGGCCACCTTTGATGTGGGTGCTCATGGAGTTCATGTGGAGTTGATTAATCTTCTCGGCAGATTGAAATTTCGAACCAGTTATGGTCAGAATGTCCTCCAGCATTCCCTGGAGGTGGCATTTCTCTGTGGTATTATGGCCGCAGAATTGGGTATTGATGTGAAAATGGCCAAGCGGGCCGGTCTGCTTCATGATATCGGTAAGGCTGTTGATCATGAGGTTGAAGGATCACATGCGATTATCGGTCGTGATCTGGCTAAGAAATTTGGCGAGCCGGAGGAAGTCGTTTACGCCATTGGCGCCCATCATGAGGATCTGCCGCCGCAAAGTGTTCTTGATATCCTGGTACAGTCGGCGGATGCCTTGTCCGGTGCCAGACCTGGCGCTCGGAAAGAGATGCTGCAGACCTATGTCAAGCGCCTGGAAGATCTTGAAAATATAGCAAATGCATTTGATGGTGTAGAAAAATCATACGCTATTCAGGCAGGACGTGATTTGCGAATCATTGTCGATGCTAAAAAGATTCAGGATGCCGATGCCATTCTTTTGAGCCAGGATATTGCCAAAAATATTGAGGCACAACTGACCTATCCAGGGCAGATAAGGGTCACTGTAATCCGAGAGACTCGGGCTGTAGAGTTTGCCAGATAGGGGATAGCTGAGTGCGCTGACAGCGGGATAGCTGTTTTTGTATTATAGATCAACTGTTGGAAAAGAGAGCAAGTGAACCATGCCTTCCATTGATGAACAGATAAAACTCATTGAGCGGGGAGTCGTTGATTGTATTTCCCGTGAAGAACTTGTTAAAAAACTGGAAAAATCTGCGGCCACCGGGATTCCGCTGCGGGTGAAGGCCGGTTTTGACCCAACTGCGCCTGATCTGCATCTGGGTCATACGGTTCTCTTGCAGAAGTTGAAGCATTTTCAGGATCTAGGCCATGATGTGTACTTTCTGATCGGTGACTTTACCGGTATGATTGGTGATCCGACAGGCAAGTCTGAGACCCGCAAGGCCTTGACCCGTGAGGATGTGGCGAAAAATGCTGAAAGTTATAAGGAGCAGGTCTTCAAGATTCTTGATCCTGAGAAAACCAAGGTTGTCTTTAACAGTCAGTGGCTTGCCGAGCTTGACTCCTTTGCCATGATCAGGCTCGCCTCTGAACTCACGGTGGCCAGAATGCTGGAGCGGGAAGATTTCAAGGTTCGTTTCAGAGAGGGGACTCCCATCTCTATCCATGAGTTTCTTTATCCGCTCATCCAGGGCTATGATTCGGTGGCCATCCAGGCCGATGTGGAACTTGGAGGCACTGACCAACTTTTCAATCTGCTAATGGGACGCGATCTTCAGCGATCTCGCAATCAGGCCCCTCAGGTGGTACTCACCCTCCCCCTTCTTGAGGGTTTGGATGGGGTGAATAAGATGAGTAAGTCTCTGGGGAATTATATAGGCATTACTGAGTCAGCCAATGATATCTACGGCAAGATCCTTTCCATCTCTGATCAATTGATGTTCCGTTATTATAACTTGCTCAGTGACCTGGGTACGGAAGATGTGGCCGTCCTGAAGAAGGAAATGGATAGTGGTACCCGCCATCCCAAAGAGATCAAAAAACAGTTGGCTCGCGAATTGACGGCACGTTTTCATTCACCAGAGGCGGCGTTACAGGCAGAACAGAATTTTGAAAAAGTCTTCCAGAAAGGGGGGCTGCCTGATGATATCCCGGCGAGACAGATCACAGCCACTGAAGATATATGGATTCCACAGTTGCTGGTTGATGTGGAACTTGTTGCCTCCACCTCTGATGGACGGCGGATGATCAAGCAGAATGCCGTCTCTCTTAATGGAGAAAAAGTGACGGATGTTAATGCGGTGGTGAAGCCACAGGGCGAGGTGCTGCTGAAAGTGGGTAAACTGCGATATTGTAAAGTTTGCTTTCGGTAAAGAAAATTTTTCAAGCCAAAAAAAAAGGGGTTGTAACCTTGTAAGGTTACAACCCCTTTTTTGCGTTCAGAGTGCTCTTGTTACTGCTGATCAGTTGATACTTGTCTCCTTCTGAGCTGATTTTGCACAATCTTCACAGAGACCTGTGAATTCGATATGATGGCCGAGAATTTGATACTGGCAGGCCTTGGCTGCTATGTCATTGATGTCCTCTTGAACTGGCATCTTGATGTCATCGACCTTGCCACATTCCATGCAGCGAACATGGTAATGAGGGGCTACCGTTGCATCAAAACGTTTCTGGGTTCCGCCGACCTCCAGTTTAAGGATCATTCCAGTCTCGGACATCAGCTCAAGATTTCTATAGACAGTTCCCAGTCCTATACGAGGAAGGCGCTTGCGCACCATGTCATAGACTTCATTGGCTGTTGGGTGTGAGGTAACCTTTAAGAGCTCCTCAAGAATGATCTGTCGTTGGGTCGTTATTCGCATAGGGTTATGTTCTTGCATGGGATTCCTGATATGATTGAGATGGTTATAGGAGATTTTATTATTTAAAAATATATATCAAGACTAGTGAAAAAACAAGAGGGAAATAAGTTGGTGCTGCCAGCTTATTGTTTGGTTCTTTTCATATCAGTTTGTAATTTAATTGAGAAAAGGATTGAAGTAGCCAAGGCGGAGTGAGGGGAATCTCTTTTGTAGCTTGAGCAGCCATGTGCGCATGCCCATTGGGGTAGCAGTGGAGTGGAAGTCCAAGGTCTGCAGATACCATTCGGGGTCCATGTTCAGATTTCGTAATTGGATCAGGTCTGGTCGGTAGTTTTCCACCAGCGTTGAGAGGGCCTCGAACTCTTCCCTGGAGTCAGTAACTCCCGGCAGAATAAAATAGTTGAGGGAAACAAAGCGGTTGGCCTCTTTCATGACTCTGATGGATTTCTTGACATCGGCAAGAGTGAAGCCAACAGGTCGGTAGTATCGGCTGTGGTAGGATTCCTGGGCTGAATTCAGGCTGACCCTGAGACTGTTCAGTCCTGCACGGGCCAGCCGTTCCACTGCCTGCGGCAGGCTGGAGTTGGAGTTGAGGTTGATGGTCCCCCGTTCGGTTTTTTTGCGGATGAGGTGGATAGCCTCCTCGATAACCTGCGCCTGAAGCAGAGGTTCTCCTTCACAGCCTTGGCCAAAGCTGACGATGGCGTGTTCAGCCTTTTGCAGATGGGGTATGGCTACTCCAGCGATTTCATCGGCGGTGGGGACAAAACGGATGCGATCCTGAGTGGCTGAACAGGAGCCGGCTGGTTGCAAAGAGATGCAGCCGACACACCTTGCATTGCAGGTGGGGGAGGTGGGCAGCGGGGCTTCCCAGCGACCCAGGAAATAATTACGGGCAGCTGGACAGCCATAGGTAAGGCAGCATTTTCCTAAATGCTGTATCAGACGATTTTCTTTTTCCGCTTTCAGCTTTTTCCTGGTCTTGCTGATGATGACGGCCTGATCAAATTGGCAACTATCCTGCCGTTTATCCGGGTCACTGCGAAAGGCTGCCACCCAGAAACGTCCCTGGTGCCAGCCCACGGCAGTATAGGCAAAGAGTGGTAACCGCGGGGCATTGTTCCCTGATGTCTGATAGGCGCTGTTGAAGATAGCCGTATAGGCCGGAGACATGAAGGCGGCAACTGCCTGCACTGCAGCACCTGATTGATAGGGGTCCTCTTCCAGGAGCAGAGGCTCACCCGTCTCCTGGTCACAACCCACAGGCAGTCGACCAGGGAGGACAAAGAGCTCACTGCCTTCAGGCAGAGGGATCAGATCCTCCAGGGCGGGTTGAAAAAAATGACCGCCACTCATACCGGCCATATTCAGAGAAGAAAAATCGGTGATGTTGCCCTGAAGATCGGCGTAAACCAGAGAAGGAAGGGTATCTGGGTGGATCACTGAGGGCGGAGTGTCTTGAAAATAGAATCTGTGGTCAGATAGATCTCCAAGTCCTCTCCATAAATATCCTGGATCGCTGAGTGATTGATCAGGTCTTCGATGATAAATTGAGTGAGATAAAGGCTGATAATGTTCGGGTCTGGAACCAGGGTGCGGACCGGCGCAACCTTCAGCTGAATTTCAAATTCATCCAGATTGGCCAGTTTCTTGAGCTGCTCTTCGAAAGTGTCATGCAGGCTTTGGACGGAAGTAGTCTCCACGATCCCTTTGTCGATCAGTCGCTGGACCAACTTTGCTGCAAACTCATCGGCATTCTCTCGAGCTTTCTGGAGCATGAATCGCCTTTCTTGCTCACGTTTTCGGTCAATGCTTCGTATTGTTTTGTCAGTGGCGTTATTGGGGCTGATATGAGCTTTGGCCATTTTGATCTACTCTCCGGTTGGCGTATGGTGAACAAAGAGACTTGAAGGTTACTGTCAGTCTCTTTTATGGTATTAGATGAAAAAATGTGTGTAAATTCCTGGTAGCAAAGGAGTAAAGCATTTGCGTTGGTTGCAGGGATTTCCGTGTGAAGGACAAGCCAATCACCGATTTTATTCTCATTACGAGTAAATAACGAAACCTACTGCATCCGTACTAATCTTCCAATAAAAAACTCAACTTTTGTGACAAAATTTCGTTATTCCATGACCCGGAAACGGCTGCTTGTAAGAACAAACAAACAAATACAACAAAATATTCTGAATGAGGTTAAGTAAAATGAAGGTTTCACTGGGGAGGCCGTTGGCTCCTTAAAGAAGTTCCGGGTAAAAATAATCGGCAAAGCTTCCAGCTTTTCGTAATGCCGCTTAATTGTTACTGTTGTAAAGACTGCGGAAATGGCGCATTTCGTGTTCCTGTTCTGCAGGGAGATGTAAATCATATTTTGTCAGATATTCAGCAGCCATGCGATGGGTGTTGAATATGGGAATATTGAGGGAGAGGTTCATGACCGCCTTGTCAAGAAAAGCAGAGTTATTACCAACCTGATAGAATTCTTTAAGGATGGTCGGCAGTGTCTGGTAAAATGAGGCCGAGTCTTCACTGTAGAGGAGCGTTTCAGGTGACTCACTCAGGTTGGCCTCTTCCACAGGTCCTTCGAGTCCAAACTTCCATCCGGTTTGACCGTCGTGATATCCTTCCGCCCACCAGCCATCCATGATGGAGATATTGGGAACACCATTCATGGCTGCTTTCATACCACTGGTACCGGAGGCCTCCAGAGGACGCTTGGGGCTGTTGAGCCAGGCGTGGACACCTGCAACCATCATTTTGGCGATTTTCATGTCATAGTTGGGGATAAAAATCAAATTGGCAAGCCCATTGCTTTTTTGGTACAGCTCTTGCTGATAGTCCAAAATCAGCTTGATGACTGACTTTCCAGGCTCGTCGGCTGGGTGGGCTTTGCCGGCAAAGATAAAATTGATGGGCCAGTTGTTGCTCACCAGGATGTCGCAGAGAGTGTCAATGTTGTCAAAAATCAGATCCGCCCGCTTGTAGGTAGAAAAGCGCCTGGCAAAGCCTACAGTAAAGACCCGGGGATCCATCTGATTGTTCCGGTCAATAAGAGAAGAAAAGAAATTAGGAGGATCAATCCAGGTCTCGAGTTTTTGATTCCGGTGTTGCAGGAGCATGGTATTGACGAAATCGAAGAGGATGGTCGTGTCTTTTTTCCACGCATCGCTCAGGTAGTTGCGAAACCTTGAATCTTGGGCCAATGGGCCCAGTTTAGCAAAAATGCCGGGATCGTGCTGCCAGTTTCGCAATTCTGGAAAAAGATTAAAGACCTCGGCCCTGGCCTCACTGATCCAGGTAAGATGATGGACACCATTAGTGATGGCGGAAATTTTATGGGCAAATTGTGGAAACTGTTTATGGGTGACATCCCGATGCAATTTGCTGACACTGTTGGCGGCCCTGTTCACTCTCATGGCCATAGTAGTAAAATTATAAGTATGGGGATTCTCTGCATCGTGAGCAAGCAGATTTAAAATCCGTTGACATGATGAATGGCTGATGCCTGCATAGAGTGATTTGTCAAAACGATCGTGTCCGGCTTTGACCGGTGTGTGAATGGTGTAGATTGTGTGGAGGGCAACCTTGTCAGTGGCCTCCATGATCTGCTGGTCAGTGGCCTTGCTGATATCAGGGTAGCCGACGACTTCATGTAATTCTTCAGCAATAAGCTGGAGTATGGCCATGACTCCGTGCTGTTCATTTAAGTGGTAGGTGTTTGAGGTAATGCCTAATTTCCGCAGTGCTGGGATGATGCCGGTGCCGAGCATGCGTCGTTGCAGGGCTTTTATAATGGAAGTTTCTGAATTGTAGAGTTGTCCGGCAGCCATTTTAATAAGTTCCGGATTCTCCGGCAGGGAAAAATCGAGGAGGATTTCCGGGATGAAATAATCAAGGGAATGATTGATTTCCATCTTCATCCAGACCTGGGATTTTATCACTGTCATCTGATTGTCGGCATTGTAAAACGGTATTTCGACGTGCAGGGCTGTTTTAGGATTGTCTGGCTCATGCAGGAGATAGAGTCCATGGGTAGCCTCCGGTTGCCACTTGACTGTCTGGACGATCTGGCCAAGCTTTGAGTCAACGATCTGGGAAAAGTATCCCTGACGATAGAGAAGGCTGACCGCGACTACCGGAATCTTGCAATCGGCAAAGCTTTTGAGAGTGTCCCCTGCCAGAACCCCGAGACCACCGCTGTAGGTGGGTATTTTTTCAGGTCCCTGGAAAAGTTTTTTGATAAACCCTTTCAGTCTCTTATCCATGGAACTGGTACGTTCAAGGTCAATCAGCCTTTGTTTTAACGGATTATATACATCGGGGTCTGCCCCAATCTCCATTGAGATGTAGGCGACTGAATTTCCATCCGGATGGGTCAGATTCGACCATACGGCATCAAGGACTTTTTGATGGATGCCAAAAAAAGTACCAAATTGATTAGATGCTGTCAGGGTATGAAGATTGGCGCTGTTGATGCTATGGTTTGTAGGGGGCATGGCTTGTTGTCAAGTTTGTAACATGTTGAATTTAGACAAATAGTGTAGAGCCTTATACGTGTAAGGTCTTTATAAGTATGTATATGTAGATGTGTAGGCCATTTTTTTCAAGCAAAAACGATTGGCTGAAACAAAAATCATGAAGAAGAGCTATTTCCTTTTTTATAAAGGAGGTGTATAGTCGCAACTATTGTAAGAGGAGCCCTGATTCAGGGTATAAAAATAACAAATTGCCTTATTGAAGGTGCGCGTGATGAGCAGGATGCAGAATGTATTGTCGGTTGTTTGTGGTTTGTTGGTGTTGACTCTGGTTGGTTGTGCTGACAAGGGGAAAACAGGTGGGGAAATGAAGGGTGGGCAGGAAGGTGCCGCTGGAGCTCAAGAATCCCTTGACTCAGAGCCGATTGGTATTATGGAAGGTCGTACCTCAGGGCCCATGGTCCCGCTTTATTTTGATTTTGACTCCTCTGCTATTCGTCAGGATCAGATTTCCCGTATGGATGGCAATGCAGACTTTTTGAAATCAAAACCTGTTTCTATCAGGATTGAGGGGAACTGTGACCCGCGTGGTACTCAGGAATATAATATGGCGCTTGGTGAGCGTCGTGCCCTCAGTGCCGAGAAGTATCTTGCCGAAAAAGGTGTTGCTAAAGAGAATATGACCACCATCAGTTATGGTGCGGAGCAGCTTTTACTGCAAGGGCATGATGAGTTGTCCTGGGCTCAGAACAGGCGTACTGATTTCGTTATTGTGAAATAAAAATTCAGGTAGGTCTAAGAAAAAAATGAAAGGAAAAAAAATGATGTTAAGACCTATGCTTTTTATTGGGTTATTATTTCTCGTGATCAGTTTTGGTGGCCGGAACGTCTCGGTTGCCAATGCGGCTGAGCTCAAAATAGGCGTGATGAATGTTCAGAAGGTGCTTCTTGATTCTGCATCTGGAAAAGCTGCCAAAAATTTGTTTGAGACCAAGGCCAAGGAGCTGAAAGGAAAGTTCCAGAATGACGAGAATGCCTTGACAGCTATGCAACAGGAGATTGAAAAAAAGAGTTCAGCCTGGAGCGCAGAGAAGAAAGAGGCCCAGGTTCGTGAGTATCAGAAGAAAGGACGCGAGTATCAGGCAAAAACCGAGGATGCCCGTTTTGAGCTCAAACAGTTGCAGGATAAGGAACTTGAACCGATTTTGAAGACCTTGCAGAGTGTTGTCGAGGCCTATGGCAAGAAAAATGGTTACACCGTAATTCTTGACTCCAAAATTGGTGTTTTGTATGCCACCAGTGCTATTGATATCAGCGCTGACTTAACCAAGGCCCTTGATCAGGCAATGAGGAAGTAATGCTTTCCATATCTGTATAGCTGGGCACAGGTTGTATGTGTTCAAAACAAAAAAACGATGCCAAGGGAGATATAAAGCCTTGAGCATCGTTTTTTTGTTGCTTCTTCTGCCTTATGAGTTCAGCTGGCTTGTACCAACCTTGAATGGAGGAAAGGAGAGCCTTCTTTTTTTCGCTTTTTGATTTTCCATCTTAAACCTTATACTCCTCAGGATTCCTGTGGGGTACAGACTCTTTATCTAACGAATTGCAACCCCTGGAATTTATAAAGTTTACCCCGCGGACGAATTGCGGGGAATGTGGTTATGCCGCCTGTCTGGCCTTTGCAGCAGCCGTGAGCAAAGGTGGAGAAGATCCCGGGAAGTGTCCCTATGTCGATTTGAAACGTCTTGGTGATGATTTTACCGAGACTGACCGCGGGAGTGGTGGACTGTCTGGGGTCGCTGGTCTTCTGGATGAAAAAGATATGGCCCTGGTGGCCCATTTGAAAGGGAAAGTAAGAGGTGTAGATTTCTCTGCTGTTGCATCCAGTCTTGGATGTGAGTGGTCGGGAGTAGATACAAATCTTTTACATTTCCGCTATCTCGGGCATGATGTTACCCTCTCCTGTGAGGGTGTATTTTTTGGAGGAGAAGAAGTCCAGGATCCCCGTGATCAGATTCTTTTGTATAATTATGTCTATTATGGAGGCGGGAAGGCCGACTCGGGTGAGTGGGTGGGGATGGAATCCTTGCCCAACTCGATTTCGAAGGTGCGCACCCTTCGGGTGTATTGTGAGGAGCGTCTTGCCAGCCATTTTTGTGGGAAAGAGGCCTTGCTCAGGGAATGTGTCGGCAGGCTTGATGCGGTGGTAAGAGTGGATCTGGAGCGGAGTTGCACAGCCGCCTTTCAGGTGGCAGTGTTGCCGCGTTTGCCTATTGTTATGCTTTTCTGGGATGAAGATCTGGAAGACGGGTTCCCTTCCAGGGTCAAGGTCCTCTATGATCAAAATGTGTTGAGTGTCCTCGATATTGAGTCGCTGGTTTTTGCCTCGGAGCGGATGGCCGAACGTTTAGTGGAGTTGAGTGGATGAATACCCATCTGATTAAATATATCCCGCAGTTTGCCGGAACCAGAATTCTGGTCATTGGCGATATTATTGTTGATCATTTTATCTGGGGGACGGTCAGCAGGATCTCACCGGAGGCGCCGGTGCCGGTGGTGAATGTGACCCGAGAAGAGATGTTGCTGGGCGGTGGAGCCAATGTCCTGCATAATATCTATTCCCTTGGGGGTGAGGCTGTGCTCTGCGGCATTATCGGTAATGATGAAATGGGTGGTCAGCTCCAACAGCTGCTGGCTGATCTTGGTGCCTCGAGTCAGGGCCTGGTGCGGGGAAAGAGACCGACTACCGTCAAGACCAGGGTGGTGGCCCATGGGCAGCAGGTCGTCCGTTTTGATCGTGAGCAGGCCGGTCTCCCTTCATCACAGACCATTGCTGTCATGCTTGATTTTATTGATAACAATCTTGCTGATTTTGATGTGGTAATCATCTCTGATTATTATAAAGGGGTTATCTCACAACCCCTGATGAGTCATCTGCTGCAAAAGGTGTGTGAGGTAGAGCAGGCATATGGCCGCAGGATTCCGGTGGTCGTTGACCCAAAACCTGATCAGCCTGCCAGGTTTAAGGGGGCAACCATTATCACCCCGAATCATCTGGAGGCTGAAAAGATGTCAGGCCTGCGGATCGCCAGCGATCAAGACTTGGTTCAAGCGGCAGAAATCCTGCGGACTGAATTTTCCTGTGAGGCAGTACTCATCACCCGCGGCGAGGCAGGAATGTCCCTGCTGGAGAGCGGGCAGGATATTGTTACCATCCCCACCATGGCTCGAGAGGTTTTTGATGTAACCGGTGCAGGCGATACGGTGATTGCAACCCTGGCACTTGGGCTTGCGGCCGGGGCTTCTTTTGCCGAGGCGGCAACCCTTGCCAATGTGGCGGCAGGGATTGTCGTTGGTAAAATCGGAACGGCGACGGTGAGCAGTGCGGAGATTCTGGCTGAGCTTCACGGGGAGCAGCCTTAAGAGAAAAATGAGGGGATAATGGCTTGTAAGAGTATGACCGGTTTTGGCCGGGGCGAGGCCACATCTGGTGGACGGGTGTGGATGGCTGAACTGCGTTGCGTCAATAACCGTTATCTTGACCTGAAGATCAAGATGCCACAGGGATATGGTGCGCTCGAAGAGCGGGTCCGAAAAAAGGTGAGCGGTTTTCATCAGCGTGGTCGCGTTGACCTGTTACTGGCTGTGAGCGGTGATTCTTCTGATCTGGTGAAGATGCATGTGAATATGGAGCTGGTCAGGGCCTATAAACATGCCATGGAGCAGATCGCCCAGGAACTGAGCAGTGAATCGACACCTGATCCGGCCTTTGTGGCCTCTCGCCCTGAGGTTCTGGTTCAGGAACAGCAAGGTGAAGATTTGGAGGTTGTCTGGCCGCATCTGGAGCAGGCTCTTGATCAAGCCTTGGTCGCTTGTGAAACCATGCGTCGGCAGGAAGGAGCGGCCATGGTCCTGGATCTGTCGACGCGTCTGCAGATGTTTACTCAAACCATTGAAAAGATTGAGGATGGAATCCCTGAACTTCTCAGGCAGCGAGAGCAGATGCTTGGCGTACGCCTGCAGAAACTGCTGGGCAATGTACAGTTGGATGACCAACGTTTGTGTCAGGAGGTAGCAATTCTGGCCGACAAAACCGATGTTACAGAAGAGATTGTCAGGTTGCAAAGCCACATCGGACAGTTTCTCTCCTTCCTGACCGAAAAGGAGGCTGTAGGTAGAAAACTGGATTTTCTCCTTCAGGAATTTCTGCGTGAGGTCAATACCATTGCCTCTAAAATTAATGACGCAGCCATCGCCTATCTCGCTGTCGAGTTGAAGAGCGAACTAGAGAAGATGCGGGAGCAGATTCAGAATATTGAATAGTTCCTGACGATACTCAAGGAAAGGTGACCAACGATGAAACTTTTAAATATTGGTTTTGGTAATACTGTTTCAATTGAGCGGATTATTGCTGTAATTAATGCCGGATCTTCACCCGCCAGGAAATTGAAAGAACTGGCAAAACAAGAGGGCAAGCTGATTGATGTGACGGAGGGGAGAAGAACTCGTTCCATGCTGGTGATGGATTCGAATCATCTGATTCTTTCTTCGGTGCAGCCTGATACCATAGGCCAGCGTCTGGCGGCGCTGGAGGTTGAGTATCATCTTGCAGAATGTCAACAGACCCAGAAACAGGGAAAACAGGACAAGTGATGAGCAGTGGAAAATTGTTTATCCTGTCGGCGCCTTCAGGGGCCGGCAAGACCACATTATTGAAGAGGGTGATGGCGGACCTGCCTGGCCTGGCCTTTTCTGTCTCCCATACTACCCGACTGCCGCGGGCAGGTGAAGTGGATGGGGTTGATTATCACTTTGTCAGCCGTGACCACTTTGAGGCCATGCGGGAGCAAGGTACTTTTCTGGAATGGGCCGAGGTGCATGGCAATCTCTATGGAACCAGCAGGCCGGCGGTGCTTGCCCAACTGGCAACAGGTGTGGATGTTATCCTTGATATTGATGTCCAGGGTGCGGCAATTTTACGAAAATCTGCGACCATTCCTGCAGCCTCACTCTTTATTACCCCACCCTCGTTGCAGGAGCTTGAACGACGTCTGCGTGGTCGGGGAACCGACAGTGAAGAGACGATTCTCCTCAGGTTGAAGAATGCCAGGATAGAAATGGAGGCAGCGCTGGAGTATGAGTATCTGATTGTCAATGACCATTTGGAGCAGGCCATTGATACCCTGAGAGCTGTTGTCATTGCTGAGCGCAGCCGGGGACATCGTCTGCCGACAGGGCAGGCCATCGAGATCCTGGGTGTGCGATGAAAGAGAAGAAAGTTGAGAGGGCCGGGCAGAGTCGTACTCTGCGTATGGATGAGGATCTGCTCTGGGGCACGCATCCCGTTTATGAGGCCTTGCAGCAGGAACCGGAGAGGATCAGCGAGGTCATCCTTCATAATGACCGTAAAGGGGCCAGGCGGGAAGAGATTATTGCGCTGGCCAAGGGGGCAGGGATAAAAATCTCTTTTGTCACCACGATTCATCTGACCGGCCCTGATGCTGCCCAGGCCCGTCATCAGGGCGTGGTGGCCAGGACCTCTCAGGCACCGTTGCTCCCTTTTGAGACCCTTCTGGCCAATTTTGCAGCAAAGGTTGAACAAGGTGAGTCGCCCCGTCTGATTGTCCTTGATTCCATGCAGGACCCTCATAATCTGGGAGCAATTATCCGTTCTGCCCATGCCGCTGGTATTGGCGGGGTCTTGATTACCAGAGAGCGTTCCGCCCCTCTGGGCGGAATCGCAGCTAAATCTTCTGCCGGGGCCATTTCCCATATCGATATCTGCCAGGTGGTCAATCTGGCCACTGCCCTGCAGAAATTAAAGAAGGCCGGGGCCTGGATCTTCGGGGCGGTAAAGGATGAAGCGGCTCAGTCAATCTACAAGACAGATTTTAAGCTTCCGGCCTGTGTGGTCGTCGGCAGTGAAGGGCAGGGGATCCGACCCCTGGTGCGTCAGCAGTGCGATGTGCTGATCTCCATTCCCATGGAGGGGGTGCTTGATTCTCTGAATGCCTCGGTGGCAGCCGGCGTGATCATGTTTGAGATGCTCAGGCAGAGAAGTGTATAAGCAGCTTGATATTATTGACTGTTGACTTTAGGAGCCGTTACGAAATAACATGGCCATTTGTATCTATTTCGTTACGGCTCCTTATGCCGCTCCGGGCGTTAAAATGGCCATGTTATTTTTTTACAGCGGCTTAATTATGTAAGTCAGTTTGTGGTTTAATTTTTGACTGCGCCATTCCGGCAATGACATTTTATTTAATACCATTGGCTGAATGGCGCTTTCTCTTGTGGCAGTAGTCTTTGGTCTCAGTTGCCTACTTTCAGCTGACCACCTTTACCCAAGCCGCCCTTGACTTCTTGGGCCTTGTAGTTGCGCAGGGAACGAACGATATTGTTGTAGGCATCCATAAAGGCTGCGGCAATGACCTTGCCCTGCGGGGTGTTGGTGTAGCCGCCAAGTCCTGCACCACCTGCTACGTTTCCGGCCCCGCCGAATACACTGCCAAAACCGCCGATATCGGTCTTGGAGGCGCTGCCTTCTGCTGCAGCGATCTGAACGCTGGAACGGTTATCGATCATGGTCAGCAGGGCGCTGGCCTCACGTGTCTTGGTGTTGACGCCTGCTGAACTGACCAGAGCACCGGCATGACCGCCAATCATCCCGCCAATAGCTGATCCCACAGCGCCTGACATCCCGCCGGTGTCTTCACTGAACACGATTTCCGGAGAAAGACCATAATCGGAGGAAACCATCTGCCCTTTGCCGAAGTTGCTGCCTTGACGCATCTCCCCGGATTGTTGTAACTGACGTTCTCGATTCATGGCGTTCATCCCGGCCGCGCTTCTTTCCACCACCACAAAGCAGTTGGACTGCTGGATCAGCAGGCGGAGAAGGTTGGCGGTGGGCGGCAGATGGTATTCATTGGTAAGGATGGTGTACCAGCCCGCTGATTGGTTCTCGATTAGGGAGATCGTGCCCATGGGTTCGGCACATTTTTCCAGGGCTGAACTTTCACCGCTGGTGGAACTGCCGGCAGCGCCTCCGGTGGCCACGGTTTTGGCACTTTGGCTACCCATCTGCATGCCGGTTTCCACGCAGGCGGATGAGAGGAGTGCGATTGCGGTCAGGCCGAGGAGTGTGAGTTTGGTAATGGTCATTGGTGCCTCCGTTGATAGTGTGGATGATATTGTAACTGTCAGGATCTATGAAAAAGACTATGCCAATCCAGAGGGAAAATCAATAGTATATGAGAAATCATTATCCTTTCTCTGTATCTCTTCATCCAGCCTTTTTGGCCGTAAGTTTTTCCTGGAGCAGAGCTCCCAGGCTGCCGACAGCCTCAGCTTGTTTTTTTACCGACTTCTTCTCTGAGATGAATTTCTTATATTCGTCCTTCTCGGCAGTTTCTTCGGACTCGCTGCTCACATAATCTGTGGGAGCCAGGCTGATCTTTCTGGTTTCATTGTCAATTGCCTCTATCTTGACCTCAATCTCCTGACCTTCTTCCAGCACCTCACGAGGGTGATTGATGCGGCGGCCACCGCCGAGTTTGGAGATATGGATCAGGCCGTCAACTCCGGGGGCCAGGGTGACAAAGGCGCCAAAGGTGGTCAGGCGGGCTACAATTCCGCTATGGGTTGATCCCTCGGTAAAGTCCTCCCGGGCCGCGTCCCAGGGGTTGGGCAGGGTTTCTTTGAGGCTCAGGGTGATCCGTCCCGCCTTCCAGTCCAGTTTCTTGATCACCGCGGTGACCTCCTGGCCGAGGGTGAGGTGTTCCTTGATGTCCTGCACACGGCTCCAGCCGATCTCCGAGATCGGGATCAGGCCGTCCACGCCGCCGATATCGACAAAGGCGCCGAAGTCACGGATGGAGCTGATGGTGCCCTGGACGGTGGAACCTTCCTGGAGACTTTCCTGCAGCGCCTCTTTCTGTTGCTCCCGTTCCTGTTCCAGCAGGGCCCGGGCCGAGACCACGATATTGCGGCCGTTTTCCTCAAAGCGGGTGATGAGGAAGGTCATGTGGCGGCCGAGGTATTCGGCGCCGGCATCCTCAACCCGGTGCAGTCCCATCTGGGAGTAGGGGCAGAAGGCGCGCACCGAGCCGCCGATGGTGATCTTGAAACCGCCCTTGATCTCTTCCTTGACTACCCCCTCCACGGGAATTCCATTCCGCCAGGCATCTTCGAGCTGGCCTGCATCTCTGCCGGATCCCAGTTTGATGGTGAAGAGCTGGGCGCCGCCGGTGGATTTGAGGAAATAGACGTCCACCTTGTCGCCGATCCCGGCAGTGAGCTCGCCTTCCTTGTTCAGCAGTTCAGAGCTATCGAGGATCCCTTCGTTCTTGCCACCGACATCAAGGAAGACCGAGTTGCCGCTATGACCAACAATGGTGGCAGTTATCTTCTGGCCTGGTTCCAGACGGGACAGGGATTGTGATGAACTTTCCTGGAAGAGATCGGCAAAACTTGCTTCGGTTGTTTCCTGATTCATGGGGAATAGCCTTGTGTAGATGTTTGATATGATAACAAGTGGATAATTGCGAATATACTACCATCAAAATGTAGAAAGTTAAAAACAAAAAGAGGTTATGGGCCGAAGGCCGGGATAGCCAGGCCCAGCACCCGATCTTCTTCCTGAAAGAGAAGCCGTTTGCTGGTCAGATCGGCCAGGAAATCGTTCATAGCCTTGGCCGAAATGGTTGGGAATTGCAGGGCCAGCTCTTTTCGATCCCGGATCTCCTGGCAGTAGAGGTAGATTGCTCTGGATGTTCCGCGCAGTCGGTGCTGCAGGCAGGGGCCATTGAGCTGTTCCTGCCGGATGATAAGAAAGGAGCCGCCGTCCCGGTAGCTCAGCGGAGGGATTCCATGAAGATCGCGATGGGTGTGGAAGGCCTGCCATCGGGCAATTTTTTTCGCTACAGGCTGCCAGAGTCGGCGCTGCAAGGATCGGTCGCCCCGATGCCCCTTGATCAACATCTCCATTCCGGCAAGGAGTTCTTGAGGAAAAAGCCTGCGGTTTTTGGGGTGCTGGATTACAGCTGAAATGCCGAATTCTTTTGGATTATTGCAGACAGGTGAACCGTGTCCAAGGAAAAATGAGGCGGCGGTAAGCGGGGTGAAGGGGAGGACGAAATCCAGATTATAAAGGGTCTCAGCCACTTCTTCCTTGGTACTGCCGGGGAATTCGGTGATCAGGTTGCCATCAAGCTGCATGTGGCATGCTCGGCTCTGTTTCATGGCAGCGATATTGTCCATGACCGTGGTGCCTTTTTCCATTCTGGCAAGCAGGGTAGTAGAGAGGGCCTCAATGCCGACCTGGACCGAAGAGAGGCCGCCGCGACGGTAGGCTGCCAGTTTGTCACCATCGCTGATCACCCGAATCTCGGCAAAGTAGTCATAGTCGATCTTCTCTTCTGCCATGGTCTGAAAAAAAAGATCAGCCTCTTTTGGCGGCAGGGCATTGTCGGTAAAGGTAAAATCAAGGCAGCCATGGCGAAGGGATTGTTCTGCCACCTCACCTGCCACCTTGTCGCTTTTTTTCCAGCGGTATCCCTGCCATTGCAAGTTCAGATTGCAGAAGGTGCAGCGGTTCCACCAGCAGCCCCTGGAGAATTCAAGGGGTAGAATGGGGATGAAGGGCTGGCCGGGGAAGGTGTCCTGCATCTGCTGAAAGTAAGGGGAATAATCCGGTGTCGGCAGCCTGTTCAGGTCAACAATACCCCCGCAGGGGCCTTCGCTGACAGGACGCGTCCGCAGGATGATCTGTGGCGGCAGGGTCTCAGGGGCCTTGTTCTGTTGCAGGCAATGACAGAGCTGGGTCAGGGCTTCTTCTCCCTCTCCGGAAATCACATAGTCAATCTGGGAAAAGTTTTCCAGCAGTGATGCACCTATCGGCCCGACACATCCGGAACCACCAATCACAATAGGCAAGGAGGGGTGGAGTTCTTTGATGCGTTGCGCTGCGGTGAGTGAAGAGAGCAGCTGATTGAAGCAGATGGAGAATCCGATCAGGTGAAAGCTGGCGAGATCAAGGTCAGCCAGCCATTGGTCAAGAGAAAGATCAAGGAGCTGGACGGTTTGGTCAAAATCAAGTTTGCGCAGCTCCTTCTTGCCTTTGCAACTCTCGTCAAAAAGCCGGGCCGCCTGTGGTCGTTGTTCAGGAAAGAGCAGAGGGCTGTAGAGGGCCTCACCGGCCCAGCTGTTCCTGGCCAGATGGTGATAGGTCTCGGTCCCAAGCGCTTTGGCGACCTGGAGGTAAGGGTGAAAGGTGTGGGCCTGGATAGCGTCATCGCGATCCAGCCAGGCCTTCAGGGTACCGAGTTGAATGGAAGGGCGATTCAAGATCGACCAGGGCATGGATATGAGGGCGACCCGAAAGCGATCTGCTGGTGGTGCCTGGGGATTCATTGATAGATGATCTCTGTCCCCTCAGGTGGAGTGTAGCTGAACAGTGCGTCCATGGCCTTGGGGTCATCAGTGGCCAGGGTGTTCACTTGCAGGTCGCTGAACTCGAGGCTGGTATGAGTATCGAAATAGTCCAGAATCTCCATGCGCTGGATCAGTGAATCCGAGGTCACCCACAGATGGATCTCGCTTACCTGGGACTGATTTTCCTTAGGGGTAAGTTTGATGACTTTATAGCTCTCAACGCTCTTTGTGTCTGGGGTAAATTCTGGGTTGGGGGCAGAGATGGAAAAATCCTTAAGCAGATTGCCGGAGCCGGTGAAAAAGGCATAGGTGATATCCGATCGCATGGTCTCGGCCGGGCTGACGATCATCTGTGAAAGTTTGGCGAAATACATGGAAAACTCTACGCCATCGCTGACCAGGATCTGTTTGTCCGGGCTGGTGTAGTCCCAGCGCATCTTGCCGACGGTGCCGGGAGCTTCCGGACTTTTTTTCTCTTTGACAAACCAGGCGGTGCCGCTTCCCTGCTGTGGTCTGCCACTGAGTTCCCCTTCGGTATTCTGGGTGAAGTGAAAGGTAAGGCTTGAGATTTGATCATAGGCATGTTGCAGTCTCCGGGCGATATCCTCCGGGGATTCATTTACGTTCTGGCCGGCAAAGAGTGGCTGGTGCAGGAGCAGGAAAAGGAGTGTGGTGAGCGGCAGCAAAAGTGCGCGGGCTGCAACGAGTGTTTGGCGGAGAAAAGTGTTCATGTCAGGATCAGCTCCAGGGGGCGTTCAAATATCTTCCGGGCAACCTTTTGCGCGGAATCGGTCAGGTCGGAGACATAGTAACGGTGGGTGGCTATGCCGTGGTCTTTTTCGGCGACGAGGTGCGGTTGCTCAGTCAGAAGGTTTCTGACATAATGGGCGGTCTCCACCGAGGAGTCAATAAGTGTGACTCGTTTGCCCACCCTGGTCTGGATCAGCTTTGTGAGCAGAGGGTAGTGGGTACAGCCGAGTACCAGGGTGTCGATCTGTTTATCTCTCAAGGGGTGGAGGTAGCGGCGGAGAATCATTTTGGTCTCCTGCTTGTTGGTCCAGCCCTCTTCCACCAGCGGCACGAGCAGAGGGCAGGCTTCGGAGAATACATGAAAATCAGGACGTTGACCGCAGATGGTCTGTTCGTATACCCCGCTTCTGATGGTGGCCCGGGTGCCGATGATCCCGATCCTGCCTGTTTTGGTCGTGGTAACGGCCTTGTTGGCGGCAGGGGTGATTACTTCAATGATCGGAACCTGAAATTCGCGGCGTAAGGCCTCGGTCGCCACACTTGAGGCCGTGTTGCAGGCAATGATGATGATCTCCGCTCCTTTCTCCAGCAAAAATTCGGTGTTGCGCAGGGAGTAATCAGTGATGGTTGCCGCGCTTTTTGAACCATAGGGGGTGCGGGCGATGTCGCCGAAATAGACGATGGAGTAGTCCGGCAGCAGCTGTTCCACTGCCCGGGCCACGGTCATGCCGCCAATGCCTGAATCAAAGATGCCTATCATGGGAAAGAAGTAGCTGTCCGGCCAAAGATGAAGGGGAAAAGATCTCGTATGGGAATGCCTTTCCTCTATACCAGAAAAAGGAAGAAACAACAATATGGATGGAGGGTAAGTGCAATGACACCCTGGGGCTATTTTTGTTTGACGATCAAATAACTTGACTTTCAAACAAAATAAGGCTATTTCTCTCTGCATGACAGGGCAAGATGGTATATCCAGGAGACTTTTTCAAGAGAGGTTACAGATGCAGACTCATTCCATTGAGCTGTGGCAGCACCACCATGATTTTGCCGTCATGGAACAGCATGGTGAACGACGTACCAGGCAGGTGCTGATCCTGACCGCGGTCACCATGGTGCTGGAGGTGGCGGCGGGCATGGCCTATGGCTCCATGGCCCTGCTGGCCGATGGCTGGCATATGGGCACCCATGTGGCCGCCTTCATGATCACCATCGTTGCCTACCGCTATGCCAGGCGGCACGCCGAGAGCGGACGGTTTGCCTTCGGGCCGGGCAAGGTGAGCGTACTCGGTGGCTTTGCCAGCGCCATTGCCCTGGTGGCGGTCTCCCTGATCATGCTCATGGAGTCACTGCAGCGCCTGCTCTCTCCCCAGGTGATCCATTTCAATGAGGCCATGCTGGTGGCGGCCCTTGGGCTTGTGGTCAATATCGTCAGCGCCTTTCTCCTGCGCGACCATCATGACCATGATCATGGCCACGCCGGTTATCATCCCCATGATCACAATCTCAAGGCGGCCTATCTGCATGTCCTGGCCGATGCCCTCACCTCGATCCTGGCCATCGGCGCCCTGATCCTTGGTAAATATCTGGGCTGGAACTGGCTTGATCCGCTGATCGGCATGGTCGGGGCGGCGGTTATCGCTCACTGGGCCTATGGCCTGCTGCAGGAGACGGGATTCATCCTCCTTGATGGCTCCATTAAGCCCGGATATCTGGCGACCATCAGGGAAAAGATCGAGGCGAAGCCGGACAACAGGGTGGCGGATCTGCATGTCTGGAAGGTGGGGCCGGCAGATTACGCGGCCATTATCTCCATCGTTACCCATCATCCGCGGAAGATCCACTATTATAAGGGCTTGCTGGCCGAGTTCAGCGAAATCTCGCATCTGACCATCGAGCTGAACGTCTGCGAGGGGGAATCATGCCTGTTGAGATAACCGCCATCGCCGGACTGGCGCAGCAACTGGTTGAGTTTTATGAGAAGATATCGTCCTGGGAGCAGGATGTGGTGAAGAGTTCCGGTCTTTCCACGGCCCAGATGCATGCCATCGAGATCGTCGGTCATGGTGGCCTGCTGCGGATGAAGGAACTGGCCGGCAAGATGGGCGTGACCACCGGCACCCTGACCGTGATGGTTGACCGGCTGCAGGAGCAGGGGTTGTTGAAAAGAACGCCCCACGCAACGGACCGTAGATCCTGGCTGGTGGAGCTGACGGAAAGCGGGCGGGAGCTCTTTGCCCAGCATCATCAGTACCATCTGCGCCTCACCGAAGAGATCACCGCGACCCTCTCCGACCAGGAACGGGAGATGTTCAGCTCCATCCTCGAAAAGGTTGTCGCTCAGATGTGACCATGGTCTGCCAGGAGGTCTCTGTTGCGGGCAGGCCGGGTGTCTCTAGCCGTCTCGCTTCTGCAGGCTGGGCAGATAGAACCTCTTCCCTTCATAGTCGGCCACCAGGAGCCGCCCCTGGGCGATCAGGGTGTCAATGAGCGTCCACTTTTCCCCGCCCTTGGCCAGAAACCGGTGGACAGCCTCCTCCTGCATGGGATGCACGGCCAGAATGCTGAACAGCTCTTCCTCAAGATCGCCGGTGAGAGAAAAGGCGCTGCCCTCATCACCGAACAGGCATTCCACGTCGTCAATCTGGCGGCTGACAATCTGATAGGCCCTGTTCAGGTGATCGGCCGTCGGAGGATGGACGCGGGCCTCGGCCGGCGGCCTGGTGGGAATGGAGAGATAGGCCGTGGCCGGTTTCAGTCTTGCCAGGAAGTCGGCGACCTGGCTGATATCTTCCGGGCTGTCATTGATCCCGGCAACAAGCATGGTCTCGCTGACCAGTCTTCCCGTATATCGTTCGGCAAATTGGAGCATGGCCTCGTGGATGCGGGGGAGATCGAGGTCGTGATGCGGCCGGTTGATGCGCCGCCAGCTCTCTTTCTTTACGCTGTCCACCTTGAGCGAGACCCAGTCCGCCCTGGAGAGCTCGTCCATGACGCCTTCCTGCCCGAGAAGCGAGCCGTTGCTGATCACGGCGATCCTGATGCCCAAGGGGCGTAACAGGTCGATTGTCCTGCCGAGGTTTATGTCCAGTGTCGGTTCACCGTCAGGGACCAAGGTGAGGAAGTCGATGGTCTCGCCAATGGCGGCAACCTCCTCTATCTTCCGCTTGACCTCCTTGCAGATGGTTCCGGGGTCATAAAATGGCTGCCTGGCAATCTGCATCGTCTCTGTCCTGCCGACCTGGCAGTAGAGACAGGAATACGAGCAGATCTTGGGCGGGATATTGTTTATGCCCAGGCTGCGGCCAAGGCGTCGTGATGGAACAGGCCCGAATATGATTTTACCTTCATGCATGGTTCACCCCTTGGACGAGGTTGATCAATCCTGCAGCGTAGTTCTCATGCCAGTGCGTCGGTACCGCCATTTTTTCATAGAGTTCTGTTCGTGAGGCCTCCAGAAGGAGGCGTTTTTTCCCCATGAAATCAGCTGCGCACCAGATCTGTTTGCCGACTTTTGCTGATAGAGCTGCTAACCATGCAGGTCCCTGTCGATCGCGCATGAGGTGATGATCGAGGATGAGAGTATCCACACGTGCGGCCAGACGCAGAGCATTCTGCCATGCTGCTCCTGCCAGCTCATCAGGGAGTCTCTGCAGATAAAGAGGTGGCCCGGCTGCCAGGACGATATCCGGGTGCCAGGCGATGATCAGCTCAATGGTCTCAGCATCCAGCAGCTGGATATCCGATGCATGCACAAAGACCTGCTCTCCCAGATCAATCCGGGTCATCATCACTGTGCCTTGCCGGCTGCCTTTGATCCCATGGGGCACGGCAGACGAAAAGGTCATGGGACCTTCTGAGAGGCTTTCGGCTACATGGAAATTCGTGCCTGAGAGTGCGCTTAGATCCAGCGCCCGCTGTCTCATCTTCTCGCCTGGATCATCCATGGATTTGCTCCAGCAGCGAACATTCCGAAAGCCTGGAGGGAGATGATGAATGGCCAGCTGGTAAGGATTTGCTTCCTTGAGAGGAACATGGTCACCGTGGAAATGACTCAAGATGATATCCGTTGCCTCTGTTGAGGCCTTGATGATCCGTCGCCGTATCCGTTCGCCTTCCGCCACCTGGAGCGGATGAGGACGCAGGCCGTGACGCATGTATCCGAGAGCTACTCCCGGATCAATGAGAATCCGCCGTGTTCCTGCCCTGATAAAACAGCTCAGGCCCCGCACTCCCAAAGATTCGGTGCCGATAATTTCAATGGAGTGCCCCATAAGCCTCAGGTGCCTTCCTGCCATGAAGAGAGGTATTTTTCCTGTTCCTCGGTAAGCGTATCGATGCGGATCCCCATGGCCGCAAGCTTCATCCTGGCAATTTCCCGGTCGATTTCGCCGGGGACAGGATGGACTTCAGGCTCCAGCCTGCCTTTATTGCTGCAAATGAAGGCGGCAGAGAGGGCCTGATTGGCAAAACTCATGTCCATCACAGCAGAAGGATGACCTTCTGCCGCTGCCAGATTGATCAGACGACCCTCGGCAAGTAAGCGGATAGTGCGATCCGCTTCTAAAAAGTATTCCTCCACATATTGACGGGGCTGCTCTTTTCTAAGCGCCATATCCTCCAGGGCTGGAATATTGATCTCGACGTTGAAATGGCCGGAATTTACCAGAACACAACCATGCTTCATCACCTCGAAATGGGGCTGGTCAACCACATTCTTGTCTCCTGTCGCCGTGATGATGAAGTCAGAGATGGCAGCCGCCTCCAGCATCGGCATGAGGCGATATCCATCCATGAGCGCCTCCAGTGCCCTGAGCGGATCGACTTCCGTGATGATGACCTGGGCGCCATGTCCCTTGGCACGCATGGCGATTCCGCGGCCGCACCATCCATATCCCACCACGGTAAAGACCTTTCCGGCCAACAGGATATTTGTGGCCCTGATGATGCCGTCCAGGGTGCTCTGGCCGGTTCCGTAGCGATTGTCAAAGAGATGTTTGGTCATTGCATCATTGACGGCAATGATCGGGAACTTTAAGGCCTGGTCATGGGCCATTACCCGTAAGCGGATGACGCCGGTTGTTGTCTCCTCGGTTCCACCCAGCATATTGGTCAGCAGTTCCGGCCTTGTTTTATGCATTTCACTCACGAGGTCTGCGCCGTCGTCCATGGTGAGCTGCGGTCGGTGGTCCAGGGCTGCATGAATGTGGCGATAATAGGTCTGATGGTCCTCACCCCTGATGGCGAAGACAGGGATCCGGTAATGCGCCACCAGAGCGGCGGCGACATCGTCCTGGGTGCTGAGCGGATTGCTGGCACAGAGGACAAGATCGGCGCCCCCTGCTGTCAGAACGCGGGCCAGATTGGCGGTTTCGGTGGTGATATGCAGGCAGCCGCTCATGCGTATCCCCTGCAGCGGCCTTTCCCGGCTAAAACGCTCCAGGATAGCGGTTATGACCGGCATTTCATTCAGGGCCCATTTGATACGGGCCAGGCCTTGTTCAGCCAGAGAAATATCTTTAATGTCGCTGTGAAGAGTCTCCATCTTTTCAGCCCTCATTGTATTGCCTCTGTTTTACACCTCCGGTGGCAGAGAACAAGCCGACAGGAGTGTGCCCCTCTCTCGTCGGCGCATCATCGGAGTTCCTCCTGCGGCTTCTTCTTGTCTCTGGGCAGCCGTACCGTGAAGACAGAGCCTTTGCCGACCATGCTTTTTACCGATATCCTGCCCCCATGCTGACGGATAAGGGCCCGGGCCGCTGCCAGTCCCAGGCCGTGACCACTGACTTTCCCCTTTGATTCCGCGCGGTAGAAGGCATCAAAGATGTGTGGGATATCTTCAGTCCGAATGCCCGATCCCTGGTCCTGAAAATGAATAACGATCTCTCTCTCCGTCTCCAAGGCGCTGATGGTGACCTCACCTTTCTCCGGCGAATATTTGAGGGCATTTTCGATAATATTGGCAAAGACACGCTGCAGCCGATTCTCATCCGCCTCAATCAGGCTCAGAGAATCGCAGGTACAGGAGAGCACAATATCCTGTTCGGCCGCCCTGGGCCTGTACATCTCCGTGACATGGCGCAGGACATTTCCGATGTCGGTCCTGCCGAGATCCAGTCTGATCTGGCCGCTCTCCAGACGCGCATATTCCAGAAAGTCCTGAAGCATCGACTCCAAGCGCTCCTCCGCCTCGCCGATCACCCTGAAATATTGCTGCAGCCTTTCATTGCTCTGACAGCTTTTTTCCTGCTTGAGTCTTCTGATCAGGCCATTGATGGCGGTCAGAGGTGATTTCATGTCGTGGGCAATCATCGAGATGAAATTATTTTTTTCCCGTTCAATTCTTTTCTGACGGGAGATATCTTCAATGGCCTCCAGGTAGCCGATAAAGGTGTTGTCATCGCCTGCAAGAGTGGAGAGGGTAATCCTCACGGGAATATGTTCTCCGGCGCGGGTGACAATCTCCGCCTCCAGTCCCGATGTCGACACATGACCTCCCTGGACTTCCTTGAGCGGACACTCATCTTTGCACCTGCTGCCGTGTAATATCTCATGACAGATCCGTCCTGTGGCCTCGCCGGCGGGATATCCGGTTAATGCCTCGGCCCGCTTGTTAAAAGAGGTGATTTTAAAATCAGCGTCCATGGTCACCAAGGCCACCGGCAGAGTGTCCACAATGAACTGGCATAATTGACCTGTTGTTTTGATGGGCATGCGCTTTTCCCCAGGGACGGCATCTGCTGTCTTGAATGTTTTCCGCTCTCTGTCCTCTCTTGTTGCGTTGTCTGTCATCGCTGTCGCTCATGCCAATGTCGATGTGACTTTTTTGTCTTCTGGCTGCACTCTCCTCTTCCCGGGGCAGTTACTCTCCGAGCCTGCTTTCCACCTCGGCCAGGGCCTTTTCCGCATTGGTCTCTCTGGTGAGCAGGATCTCGACCCCGCCATTGCCGAGGACAAAACCTGGTCCCTTGCCGGAGTGATCATGGCTTGAGATCAGCAGGTCAAGCCCGTGTTCGAGCAGCCATCCGGCCACCTTGATTCCCTTGGCCTTTTCTTCCTGGAGATAGGGATTTGGGAGGAGAGTGTCCTCGATAATTTTCCCCTCTGCGCGCTCCATGCTGAGAAGCCGGAAAAAAGGCGCCTCACCGAAATGTTCCGAGATGGTCATTCGATCCTCGGCCAGAGGGATCCCGATGGTCAGCTGCTGCCGCAGTCGGGGTTGAAAATGGATCAGGACACGATCGACCTGGGCGATCTCCATCTTCACCCGGTTTTCTATCTCTTCAGAGATGCGATGTCCTGCCTCCAGTTCTGTTGCCCGCACCGTCAGGTCCAGCTCGACAAATTTGTAACGGCCGGCATTCCTGGCCCAGAGATGATTGATCTCAGCCACCCTCGGGTCGGCAAGGACGAGCTCGCGGATGCGCGTCAGGCTGCCGTGATCAAGCGATGCATCGAGAAGGACACGGACGGAGTCAAGGAAGATGGTGACGGCGGAGCGAGCAATAAAGAGGACGACGATGACAGCCGCATATTTATCCAGGGGAAGGCCGGCACCGCTTCCCAGAAGGGCCATCAGGATGACCAGCGAGGAGAGCATGTCGGTCCGGATGTGCTGCGCGTCGGCAATCAGGCTCGGTGATCCGGTCTCCCTCCCCTTTTTCAGCTCATATCGGGAAAAGATCCAGGTGATGAGAATGGTGGCGCCAATGCCGGTCATGGCCAGGGGGATCTGTGCAGGAATCGCTGTGGCAGGGGTGATAAAGACGGCCTTAATGATCTCGTAGCCGGCAAAGAGGATCAGGACCGAGGTCGCCATGGCTACCATGTTTTCCACCTTGTAGAGCCCATAGGGAAAGTTGCGGGTGGAACGGTCTGAAATTTTTATACCAATGAGGATAATGGCTGAAGAGATCACGTCAGAGAGGGAGTGGATGGCGTCGGCTGTGACCGCCAGGCTGCCGGAAAACCAGGCCACACTGGTCTTTATTCCGACCAGCAGGAGGTTGGTTACAATGGAGAGCCACGCTGTTTTTTCCGAGGATTCCATATTCCTCTCCGCTTGAAGACAGGGGGCTTCCCTGGCGGGATCGTTTCCCTTGACAAGCTCTTCCTGACCGGCTAGCGATCAGAGCTGGTAGGATGGTGCAGGATGGTCCGGCCAGATCCTGCTGTTCCCTCAGGGGCGCCGGCAGCGCCCTCTTCCCCGACCCATGCCCCGGCCTCCTCCTCCTCTTCCCCTGCCTGTGTTACAGTAAGGGGCTTCTGTCGGGGGCGATGCCTCATGGTATTCATCTCTTTCGAATCTGGCCAGCGCCTCTTGCACTGTCTCCTGGGGCGATGCTCCGATAAAGAGCTTGATCCCCGATGCCTGAAAGGCCTGAAAGGCGTTCGGCCCCACATGGCCGGTGACAACAGCCTCGACTCCCTTGTCCGCTACCAGTTGCACGGCGGCAATACCAGCCCCCTGTCCCTGCTCGGCAGCACGGTTCTCAATGACCTCTGTGCTCCTGGTCTCCGTGTCGATCAGAAAAAAATAGGGCGCCCTGCCGAAGGCCGTGTCTACCTTTGCCTCCATCTCATTTCCGGTGGATGTGATGCACAGTATCATGGGATTCTCCTTTGAAAGAGAGTCAAGGTTTTTTCTTCAATCCTTTTCAGCTATACCCTTCTTCCTCCGCCGCTAAACCCTCGGCCTCTCCCTCTGCCCGGGCCGCCCTGGTCTATCCTGTGGATATTAGTGCTGCCGCATTTCGGACACACCATTTGCCTGCCGCTCTCCCCTGACCCATACGGGACTTCCCATTCATGATGGCAATCAGAGCATCTGAATCTTCTTTGCATGGTCATAAGACATCTCCTTGGTGATTGGGGTTGAAGAAGCCGCATAATATGATTTACGGGCCCATTTTTGCCTCTTGAAAGGCTGTTGTCTTATTATAGCGCATGCGGACGTGCAAAGTAAAATGGTGACCAGAAAAAGTTAGAGAGGACTCGCGGGCGAAAAGGCGTTATTTCCCAAGATAGATTGGCGTGCAGAGAGGACCATCTGGTGCGAAAAGATCGCCTGTCGCTCCTCTCTGGCTGATTGACAAAGGTATCGTGCTGAATTTGAATGTATTTTTATTCATTTTTGTGGTGAAAATGACGTGTCGGGACGGCGGTTATCGCTCACTGGGCCTTTGCCCAGCATCATCAGTACCATCTGCGTCTCACCGAAGAGATCACCGCGACCTGGTTGATATCTTCCCGGCTGTCATTGATCCCGACCACAAGCATGGCCTCGCCTGTGGTGGCCACCTCCTCTATCTTCCGCTTGACCTCCTTGCAGATGGTTCGGGGGTCATAAAATGGCTGCCTGGCAATCCGCATCTAGAGACAGGAATACGAGCAGATCTTGGGCGGGATATTGTTTATGCCCAGGCTGCGGCCAAGGCGTCGTGATGGAACAGGCCCGAATATAAGGTTGGATACATTCATGGTAAAATCATTCTATCCTGTTTTATCCGATATTTTTTTGGCAATTTTCTGAAAAATAGCAGCCGTTGGAGAATCTGGCGCTGATACCATGAGTGGCAGCCCATTATCGCCGCCTTGCCGGATCTCGATAGCAAGTGGGATGGCACCCAGCAAGGGGATGCCTGTCTCCTGACTGAGGCGTTCTCCTCCTCCGTGGCCAAAAATCTCAATGGCCTCTGTTGACTGACTGCTGAGAAAATAGGACATATTTTCCACCAATCCGATAATCGCCTGGCCTGTTTTGTGAAAAAGTCCAATAGCCCGACGGACATCTGCCAAGGCAACCTCCTGAGGGGTGGTTATCATCAAAATCGAACAATGGGGGAGAGCTTGAGCAATGGCAATTGAGGGGTCACCGGTTCCAGGGGGAAGGTCAATAACCAGATAGTCGAGTTCTCCCCATCTCACCTCACCCAGAAGTTGGTGAATCATCTTGGAAACAAGCGGTCCTCGCCAGATAAAAGCATCATTTTGACCAGCAGTCAGGCCCAACGACACAACTTGCAATCCATATTTTTCCTTGGGGACAATCATATTGTCCTCTTGAGCCAGTGCTCCTGACATGTCCAGCATCACAGGTATGCTTGGTCCATAAACATCAGCATCCAACAGTCCAACCTTATATCCCTGTCTGGCAAGAGCCAAAGCCACATTGACCGCGATGGTGGTCTTGCCGACACCTCCTTTGCCGCTTGCTACCGCCAGGAAGTGTTGTATCTTTTCAATACCTTTTAAAGGGGCCTTGGGGAACAGGTGCTCAAATTCTTCCCGGCTTAACGTTATAACCTTCACCTGGACGGAGGAAATTTCCGGTAATGCGCTCAGCACCTTTTCGATTTCTCCTGTCAGCACCTTTTTAAGAGGAGAACGATCGCTTTTCAAAGCCAGAGAGAGTGTGACGATATCACCCTTGACTGAGATATCGCGAATCATGCCGATATCAATGAGACTCTTTTTTAATTTTGGATGCAGAACGGCCTGCAAGGCATCTCTGATTTGTTTTTCATCTATCATGTTTCTCCTCCTTTAAGTAACCCAGGCTGCACTTTTCTGATTGATTGTTGTCGAGTCGATCTCTCATGAGAGTTGTTGACGAAGATTGTTTCTTGCCATTGTCAGGGCTTTTTCCGCATTGGACTCTTTGGTGAGCAGAATCTCGGCACCGCCATTACCCAAAACAAAACCAGGTCCTTTGCCGGAGTGATCTTGGATTGAGATCAACACGTCAAGCCCCTTTTCCAACAGCCATTTGGCGACCTTGATTCCTTTGGCCTTTTCTTCATGGAGGTAGGGGTTTTTGAGTAGATTGTTTTCGACAATTTCATCTTCTACGCATTGAATTCTGGACAGTCGAAAAAAAGGAGCCTCTCCGAAATGTTCTGAAATGGTCAGCCGATCTTCGGCGAGAGGGATTCCAACGGTGAGAATTTCTTGTTGCTTCGGTTGAAAATGGATCAGCACACGGTCGACCTGGGAAATTTCCATCTTCACCCGGTTTTCGATCTCTTCAGATACCCGGTGGCCTTCTTCCAACTCTCTTACCCGGAGTGTTAAGTCCAGTTCAACAAATTTATATCGTCCGGCATTTCTGGCCCAGATATTATTGATTTCCGCTACCCGCAGGTCAGCCAGGACGATTTCACGAATCCGAGTCAGACTCTTGTGATCAAGAGAGGCGTCGAGAAGGACTCGGACAGAGTCCAGGAACAGGGTGATGGCGGATCGGCTGATAAAGAGGACGACGATGATGGCCGCATATTTGTCCAGGGAGAAGCCAATGGCACTGCCCAGAAGCGCTATCAGGATAACCATTGAGGAGAGCATGTCGGTCCAGATATGGCGCGCGTCAGCTATCAGGCTGGGTGATCCCGTTTCTCTGCCCTTTTTAAGTTCATACCGGGAAAACAGCCAGGTGATGAGAATAGTGGCACCAATACCTGCCATGGACAAGGGGATTTGCGTGGGAAGAGTTTGGGTGGGGGTAATAAAAACTGTCTTAATGATTTCATAGCCGGCAAAAAAAATCAGGATCGAGGTTACCAGGGCAACCATGTTTTCCACCTTGTAGAGTCCGTAAGGAAAATCAAGGGAGGAGCGTCCTGAAATTTTTATGCCGATCAGGATAATGGCTGAAGAAATAACATCAGAGAGAGAATGGATGGCATCTGCCGTAACCGCCAGACTGCCGGAAATGACAACTACACCGGTTTTTATCACGACCAGCAGCAGGTTGGTCAGGATGGACAGCCAAGCTGTTTTTTCTGATGACTCCATATGGATCTCTCCCCTTCCGAATCCATTTGAGTCTGTTCTGTGCAGAGGAGAACTTCTACATTTTGGACATACGGAGGAATAAGCTATATGAGTATCATAGTCTATTCCTCCGGCTAAAGTAAAATGATTGCGCTAAAAAAGTTGAGCCAGATTGTCGGGAAGGTTTTACTTCTCCTGTTCTTCTATAGAGGCCAGGGCAGCCTTATTTAGGGAATATACCATGCTGAAAAAGATTGTTGGTCTGATGTGAGAGAAAGCCGATGAACCCATTTATTCTCTCTTGAACAGAGTGTTGAGATTGCCGACACACTGTCCAGAAGCGGACGGGCAAAGTAAAATGAGTGCCATAAAAAGTTGGAGAGGATGCATGGGCGAAGATGCGTTGCTTCCCCAAAAAAGATTGTTGTTCGCATATGACCGTCTTTATGTGAGAAGATCCTGCTTGTTTCAGATGTCAGATATGAAAATGTATCATGCTGAATTTGATTGTTTTCTTTCTTGTTTTCGTGGTAAAAAATGGATTATGCTATTTTTGATGTCTAATCAAGGGAAAAATCTTCAGATGGATCAGTGGTGAAGGATAATTGCATGCAGGGGTCTGGGAAAGAGGTTTGTTTTAAGGGACGACTGGTGGTGCTTGGATTTGGCTCCATCGGCAAAGGGGTGCTTCCCCTGATTTTTCGACATATTGAGATCTCTCCGCAACAGATGCTGATCCTTACCGCCGATGAGTGCGGCCGGCAGATCGCTGAGGAGTATGGTGTTTTATTTCAACGGCATGTCGTGACCCGAGGGAATTATCAAGAGCTTCTGGGGCCGCTCCTGCAGGATGGTGATTTTTTGTTGAACCTTTCCATCAATGTGGGCAGTCTGGAGTTGATTGAATTGTGTGCCAGGTCGGGGGCCTTGTATCTGGATACCTGCGTGGAGGCGTGGGAGGGCTTTTATACCGACGCCGCACTTCCAGTATCCCGGCGTTCCAATTATGCCTTGCGCGAAGAAGTCCTGCGGTTGGGGGAAAAATACCGGGATGGCCCAACGGCGGTCATTGCCCATGGCGCCAATCCCGGTCTTGTCTCCCATTTTGTCAAACAGGCCTTGATGAATATGGCCAGTGACAGCGGCCTGACAGGAGCTGCGCCGTGGAGCCGTGACGCATGGGCGTCTTTATCACGGGAGCTGGGGATACGGACCATTCATGTTGCCGAGCGGGATACGCAGGTGGCCCTTCCCCGCAAAGTGGCGGGGGAATTTGTTAATACATGGTCTGTCAATGGCCTGATCGCTGAGGGGTGTCAGCCGGCTGAACTGGGCTGGGGCAGCCATGAAAGATCTTTGCCCGCCGACGGCAGGCATTATAGCTCCGGCTGTCAGGCGGCCATCTTTCTCAATCGTCCGGGGGCGGCCACCATGGTGCGGAGCTGGGTGCCGCTGGCCGGGCCGCAGATCGGCTATCTGATTACCCATAATGAGTCGATTTCCCTGGCCGATTATCTGACCATCGGCTCAGGAGAAAATCCGGAATACCGTCCAACCGTCCATTATGCCTATCATCCCTCCGATGACACCATGCTTTCACTTCATGAGCTGCAGGGGCGTAATTGGCAACCCCAGGAAAAGCAGCGGCTGGTCTCGCAAGAGATTGTCTCGGGTATTGACGAGCTGGGGGTGCTGTTGATGGGACATGGGAATGGTGTCTATTGGTATGGCTCGCGCCTCTCCATTGAGGAATCCCGCACCCTGGCGCCTTTTAATTCGGCCACTTCACTGCAGGTGACGGCCGGGGTGCTTGGCGGAATGATCTGGGCCATACGTCATCCGGAGCGGGGGATCGTTGAGCCGGAAGAGATGGATTTTGATGAGGTCCTGGCCGTTGCCTGTCCCTATCTGGGGAAAATGGTCGGGGTCTACAGCGACTGGAATCCGTTGATGGGTCGGAGCGCCATCTTTCCGGAAGATATTGATGAAGAAGACCCGTGGCAATTTAAAAACTTTCGGGTCCTGTAACCGGGAATCGTATCGTAAAAACCTCTGAATCAGCAGTTGTGTCAATCATTCCCCCTGGCAACCGGGGCAGAAGTAGCTGGCCCTGCCGCCTATGTTGATCTTCTCTATCGGTGTCCCGCACTCATGGCAGGGCTGATTGTTTCTGCCATAGACCTGGAAGTTTACTTGGAAGTAGCCGCTCTCTCCGCTGGCATTGATAAAATCACTGATGGTCGAACCGCCGCAGGCAATGGCCTGGGTCAGGATCTGGCGGATCA
This sequence comes from Pseudomonadota bacterium, assembly GCA_043826415.1. Lineage (GTDB taxonomy): Bacteria > Desulfobacterota > Desulfobulbia > Desulfobulbales > Desulfocapsaceae > UBA2270. Next base: position 41,488 of record JBDRQE010000045.1, on the reverse strand, counting down.
GCTGGATAAGTCGTTGCCAGTCGTCTTCCTGTAAGGTGCAAACCTCGCAACAGGGATGGATGCCGGCGGCAAAAAGGGCCTCGTTGGCGTAGATATTGCCGATACCTGCCACTACTTTGCTGTCCATGAGAAAGGTCTTGACCGGTTGCTTTCTCGTCCGAGCCAGGGTCATGAAATAGGCCGGAGTGCAGTCCTTGCTGAAAGGTTCGGGTCCGGTGGTTCCGAAAAAAACCGTCTCCATGTTATTTGCCTGTTCGGGGGGCAGCAGCCAGACTGCGCCAAAACGTCTGGTGTCGTTGAGGCGCAACTCAAGACCATTGTCCAGTTGCCAGCGGACATGGTCATGAATCTTGAGCGGGGTGGCGTGGGGAAAAATACCAAGGTTGCCGGTCATGCCCAGATGGATGATGAGAAGCGTCTGGTCTTTGGTCTCAATGAGCAGATACTTGGCTCGTCGGGCGACAGCATGGATCGTCTGACCGCAGAGCATTTCGTTCATGAGGCTATGGGGAACCGGGTGACGCAGATCCTTGCCGCTGCACTGGATGGCGGTGATGACCCGCCCGGTGAGGTGCGGACGGAGCCCTTGGCAGATGACTTCGACCTCAGGGAGCTCAGGCATTGTTGTCTCCAGCTTGCGAGGGGATGACGCAGAGACCCATTCCGTATCCCTGGTACAGGCAGACCGCTACTTGGAATTGAAGCCCTCGGCTGAAGCTCTTCTCCCGCTCTTCTTGAAAGTCAAGGGTGAAGAGACAGGTCGTCTGGGATTCTCTTTTCTGGATCGGTCCCTGCAGCGCCATCTTTGGCACCCGCGATTCGAGGCCATTGCCGGCAATTGTTTGGATGTGAGTCAGCATAAGATCGAGAAATCCGGGCATGCTCTCAAGGGTAGAGGCCTTTTTGACAGCCTCTTTGGCGGCCCAGAGCAGGGTGAGGTGCTGTGGTAGCTGCAGATGTTTCAACTCGCGGCCAAGCAGTTTTTCTTCTTCCCCGGAGCAGAAACGATCTTTCACCCGCTCCAGGGACTTGCTGTCTGCCTGGATATCTAGGCCGCAGTGGCTGGAGGCGGCTACTGCCATGGCAAATCCCTTTGAATGGGAGATGGAGATATGGGGCATGCTCAGATTGTCAGGGGGCACCATGGCGTCAAGGAAGGGGCGGCCGGAGGCGGAGGGCATGATCTGGAGAAGCGGGGCATGTATAGCCGCCTGTTTTGATTGATCACCATGGCTGCCCTGGAGGTATCGGAGGGAGGCTTCTTTGGCGCAGATCCTGCCGCCCAGCCACTCAAGGTGCCTCTTCTCATAGTGCAGGCTGTTAAGTTTTTCCTCTTCATTCCGGTGTAACCATTTCTCGCATATGACCTTTTCTTCTCCGTTGTGGAGGAGAGTGCAGAGCTGGTTAAGATTCAGCATGATTGCCTGAAGGCGTGTCCGGGAAAAGATCTTGCTGGTAGCCAGGGACAGGGATTCCGGGAGGGGAGTGAATTGCATGACCTGTTGTCGGGTAAGGAAAGAAATAATTTCTTGCAATTTCAACTGTTCCTGCTAAAAACGATGCAGGATGTAGGCCTTGCTGGTCTCAATTGTTAATTGTCGTCTATGGGGAAGAGATATGGACATTGGGTTTAATATGACGGCGTATGATCTTGTCATCCTGGGCATTTTTGTTTTTTTTATGGCGCGCGGGATATGGGTCGGGCTGTTGGGCCAGGTCACGGTGCTTGTTGCCCTTTATGTCGGATATCTTGTTTCCGGACAGTATCATGACAAACTTTTTCCTTTTTTGCGAGGGGTTTCAGAAAATCCGCAGGTTGTGTTTCTCCTGGCCTATGCCATCGTCTTTGCCTGTACTTATGTGCTGACCATGCTGCTGGGCAAGGCCTTGACCAGAGTGGTGCAATTGACCATTGCCGGCTGGTTTGATAAAGTGCTTGGTGCCCTCTTTGGTGGAGTCAAGGCCCTGATCCTTGCCATCCTTCTTCATATGCTTCTCACCACTTTTCTGGCCGCTGATACTCCCATGTTGCGCCAATGTCAGCTGTGCCCCTATCTGTCCCAGGCCATGATCCTGTTTCAGCAGGTGATTAAGGATGAAAAGGTGCGGAAGGCCTTTGAGAAAAAGGAACCGGCGATCTCTGATCGGACCGTACCGCCTGCTGTGCCGGTTGTTCCATTGTCAACTCCTGCCAAACAGCTACCGGTAAATAGAACTCCAGCAGAAAAATCCCCTGAGGGGCCCCTACCTTCGGTACAATGAGGCCAGCTTTTGTAAAGGGACACGGGTATAATAGCCAAGGATTACCAGCTGGTTGATTAGGGTGGTGCGGATGACACCCAAACGGCGCCAGCGTCTGGCCGAGGTGGTCACACAGAGGGGCAGGGTGGTGACTCTGCCTGCCCCTCTGGCCTTTTTGATAAAGATGAAGTCTTCCATGATCGGGGTCTCCGGGAAACCGCCCAGTTGCAGAAAATCGTCACGCCTGATAAAGAGGGCCTGATCGCCATAAGGAAGCTGCAGGAGGCGTGAACGCAGATTCGTCCAGAAACAGATGAATTGCAGCAGCAGGCCGCCATTCTGAATCTTGAGGCGGAAGGCTCCGGCAATGGTCGCGGGCTCGCTCAGGCAATGCAGGATTGACGTGGCAAAACCGGAAGGCAGCTCTGTGTCGGCATGGAGAAAGAGCAGGATCTTGCCGCTGGCCAGTCCGGCCCCGTGGTTGAGCTGTGCCCCCCGGCCGGAATTGCAGCTCTCGACCCGTAATCCAAGGCTGCGGGCCAGAGACACTGTCTTGTCGCTGCTGCCGCCATCGACAATGATGATTTCGCAAAGCATGGACGCTTCAGTGTCACGGGCGCCAAGGACGGCGCAGGAGTGACCGCAGGGCAGGGACGCTTCAGTGTCGCTCGCTCCAGGGAAGGATGAAGGGCGACCGCAGGGCAGGGATGAAGCACGGTCAACCATCAGCGACTGGAGCCTTTGCCAGTTGCTGATCTGGGTCTCCTCATTCAGGGTGGGGATGATAATCGAGATGTCTGAGGTCTGCAGGGGTGTCGATGTCATGGAGTCTGGTCAGGGAATGGCAGCGCAGCTGGTGCTCTTCTGCTCGTGTTTTTGTGAGAGTGTAAACATCTTTCGTGCTCCAGGAGATATCCTGAAACAGAGTTTGAGTGATAATCGTTGATGATTCTTGACGGGTTCCGATAAGGTAATAACCGCCATCGCAGGCAGGGCCTAACGTCAGATCATGGCTGGTCAGGGAGGTAAAGGCCTCTTTCATGATGTCCGCGCTAAGATCAGGGCAGTCAGAGCCAATGAGGAGCAGGCGGTGCATTCGGCCAATATGGTTGCTGATGGCTGCCCGCATGCGGCCACCGATGTCGCCAGCCGTCTGTTTCCGGTAATGATAGTCACTGCCCAGCCAGGAACGCATCTGCTCTTCGGTCCCACCGTCATAGTGGATCTCCAGGACATGCGGGTGGATGGCGGCAAGCCTGGTCAGTTGGGCCAGGATGCGCAAGGTCATCTCTTGGTGGAGGCGTGTTGCCCCTATCCGTCCCAATGCTGGAATAAGGCGCGTTTTACACCTCCCAGGTTCAGGATAACGGGTGAAAAGCAGGACAAGATCTGGTTGAGCCGGCATCGTCAATCGTATGGTAGGCCGTTGTTAAAAAAATAACTGAAACATGGCAGAAATGTTAACGGCCCTCAGGGGCAGGTAGAGAAAGCAGCAGTCAGGAATCGCAAATGAAAGCGGGAAGGCGCCTTAAAAAACCGGAATCATACCGTACGCGGACGTATCGCCACTTTCCTGATCAGGGAGAGCTCGTCAGAATTCAGGTGCAGATTCAGGAGACGGATCTTCAGATCCTTGCCACAAACATCACCACATTTGATGTGAAAGAGCGAGCAACAGAGCTTGTTCTCCAGTATCGTCTGCAACTTGAAAATTATATTGTAAAGCATCCACAGTTTTTAGCAACGCTTGATCCCCTGCCCATGGATTTTATGGCGCCACCCCTGGTTCGGGAGATGCTTGCCGCAGGTCAAAAGGCAGGGGTTGGTCCTATGGCTGCGGTGGCTGGGGTTCTCTCAGAGTTCGTCGGCAAGGCGCTGATAGCTGAAGGGGTCCAGGAGATCATTGTTGAAAATGGCGGGGACATCTATGTGCAGCGGCTCAAGGAATGTTCTGTGGCCATCTTTGCCGGGCAGTCACCCTTGAGCTACAAGGTTGGCCTGCGTCTTCTCCCTTCCCTGATGCCGGTCGGGGTTTGTACCTCATCAGGGACCGTGGGCCATTCCCTCAGTTTTGGCAAGGCTGATTCGGTAACGGTTGTGGCTGGCTCAACTGCCCTGGCCGATGCGGTGGCAACCCGTCTGGGCAATGAGGTGGCTGCAACGCTCAGCGCCAAAGCCGGCGTCGAGCGGGCACTGGCAAAGGCGAGGGAAATTGAGGGGATCGAGGGGGCCGTGGTGATCTGTGGTGACGTGATGGGCGCGATGGGGGCGGTAGAACTGGTGCGACTGGCCTCGTAAGGGCCTGTCCGCAAAAAAAAACTGGACAAGATTGCGCTCAGGTTTGGGTTAGATTTGGTTGCGGCGATTGAACAAAACCGCAGACGTAGCAGGGCTACGTAGAGGATCTTGTGATTGAGCCACAGCCAAAAATGACCAAAAGATGAGATGCAAGATGTTAAGGTTATTTTCGGGCATGCCCTGAGTTGGCATGAACAACCCTGATCGTCAGGGAGAAATTTGAGAGAAGGGGGCAATCTGGTGGAGAGTGTGAAACCCATACCGGCCTGTTTTAAGGCCTATGATATCCGGGGCAGGGTACCCGATGAGCTCAATCCGCAGTTGGCACGGGACATAGGTCGGGCTTTTGCTGCAGTCTTTGCTCCGCGGAAAGTGGCGGTTGGACGTGATATCCGTTTGAGCAGTGCGTCACTGACCGATGCCCTGATCTCCGGGCTGCTGGATTCAGGGGTCGATGTCCTCGATCTGGGTCTGTGCGGCACCGAAGAGATCTATCACGCGGCCTTCAGTCTGGAGCAGGAAGGGATAGATGGCGGGATTGTGGTCACCGCCAGTCATAATCCGGCGGATTATAACGGCATGAAGTTTGTGAGCCAGGGGGCGCGGCCAGTGACCGGCGAGTCCGGGCTGAAGAAAATGGCGGAGATGATCGTCGGCGGCCGACTGCCGGAGCTGCCGGCTGTGCACGGTAAACGGAGCAATGTTGCCGGAAAGGGGAGCTATATCAAACACCTCCTTGGTTATGTAGACAAGGAGGTGTTGAAACCCTTGAAGCTGGTGGTCAACAGCGGCAATGGCTGTGCCGGGGCTATCATTAATCTACTGGAGCCGGAGCTGCCCTTTACCTTTGTTAAGGCCTTCCATGAGCCGGACGGCACCTTTCCCCATGGCATCCCCAACCCCCTTCTCCCGGAAAAACGGGAAGAGACTGCCAGGCTGGTGCGCGAGCATGGGGCGGATCTGGGCATTGCCTGGGATGGTGATTTTGATCGCTGTTTTTTCTGGGACGCCCATGGTAATTTTATTGAAGGATATTATATTGTCGGCCTGCTGGCCCTGGAACTTCTCGCCCAGGAACCGGGCGGCAAGATTCTCCATGATCCGCGTCTGATCTGGAATACCCAGGAACTGGTGCAGGGTGCGGGCGGCATTCCGGTGATGACCCGGACCGGCCATGCCTTTATCAAGGAGCGGATGCGGCAGGAGGATGCGATTTATGGCGGCGAGATGTCCGCCCATCATTATTTCCGGGATTTCGGCTATTGTGATTCCGGGATGATCCCCTGGCTGTTGATCTGCTCGCTCCTGAGCAGGAAGTCGACGACGCTTACCAGTCTGGTGCATGATCGGATGGCGGCCTATCCGGTCTCAGGTGAGATCAACAGTGTGGTGGATGACCCGGATGCGGCCATTGCCCGGGTCAAGGCGCGATTTTCTCAAGGGGAAGAGGATGATACCGACGGTCTGAGTGTGACTTTTCCGGGGTTTCGGTTTAATATCCGCAAGTCCAATACCGAACCCCTGCTCCGCTTGAATGTGGAGAGCCGCAATGATTCTGCGCTGCTGGCAGAAAAAACCAGGGAGTTACTGGCCCTGATCAAGGATAACAGAGAATCGAAAGAATAAGGCAGGATGGTGATAGCCAATCTTAAGGAGAAACAACGTGTATAAAATCCAACCCGTCATCCTGGCTGGCGGCACCGGGTCCAGGCTGTGGCCCCTGTCCCGGGAATTGTATCCCAAGCAGCTGTTGCCCTTGATTGATGAGACCTCTCTGCTCCAGACCACGGTGCTGCGGATCTGTCAACTTGCAGATGTGCTGCCCCCGGTGGTGGTGGTCGGTGAGGAACATCGTTTTATCACCCGTAGTCAGATTGATGCCCTGGGCGTTGTCTCAGCGTATTCCATCCTCCTTGAACCCCTGGGGCGCAATACAGCGCCGGCGGTCTGCGCGGCCGTAGAATTCTGCGCCCTGACAGACGATGATGATATTATTCTTCTGGTGCTTCCTGCCGATCATCTGATCCTGCGTCAGGAAGAATTTGTCAGGGCGGTGCAGAAGGCGGCAGAGCTTGCCGCTGATGGGGCTATTGTCACCTTTGGGATTGAACCGCAGAGTCCGGAAACAGGGTATGGCTACATAGAACGTGGAGAGGGCGGATCTGTCCTTTCATTCAAGGAAAAACCTGATTTGGCCACGGCCTTGTCCTATGTCGAGAGTGGAAATTATTTCTGGAATAGTGGGATGTTTGCCTTTTCCATCAAAACCTTTCGTGAGGAGATGGAAATCCATGCCCCGGAGATGCTTGCTGCCATGGCAGAATCCGTGCGGCATGGCTCGCGGGATGGAAGGTTTTACCGCCTGGACAGTAATGCCATGGCCGCATCTCCCAGTGACTCCATCGATTATGCTTTGATGGAGAAGACCGGCAAGGCAGCGGTTGTGGCGGCCAATCTTGACTGGAGCGATATCGGTTCGTGGAAGGCCTTGTGGGAGATTTCCAGCAAGGATGAACAGGGGAATGTCAGCACCGGTGATGTGCTTCTTGAAGATACCAAAAATTGTCTGATCCGTTCAGAAAGCAAGCTGGTGGCAACCGTTGGCCTTGAAGACACGCTGGTGATTGAGACTGCCGATGCGGTCCTGGTCGCACCCCTGTCCCGCTCCCAGGATGTGAAAAAGATTGTGACCCGACTGCAGAAGGAGCAGCGCGATGAATTCCGGGTTCACCGCACAGTTTTTCGCCCCTGGGGCAGTTATACAGTGCTTGAACAGCAGCCCCGCTATCAGATCAAGCGGATAACGGTCTATCCCGGGAAAAAGCTTTCTCTGCAGATGCATCACCACCGGCATGAACACTGGGTGATTGTCACCGGGACTGCCCGGATCACCAATGGCGATGAGACCTTTTTATTACATGAGAATCAGTCTACCTATATCCCCTCCGGTGTGCAGCATCGGCTGGAAAATCCAGGCGTGATAGGATTGGAGCTCATAGAGGTGCAGAATGGTAGTTATCTGGGTGAGGATGATATTGTCCGTTTTGATGATGATTATGGTCGGGGGGCTGGCCGGGAAGAGGTGACTGAGGCTGAGTGAAATTTGTTAGCCTGCGTGCCTTTCGGCGCCTGTGTTTGCATGGTGTTGGTCTCTTTCTGGCTGGAAGTGTTGCTCTGACCCTTCTGTTCCGCTGGGTACCTCTGCCCTTGAGTTCCCTGATGATCCAGCGTCAGATTGCCGCGAAATGGCAGGGTGATCAGGGGTATCGATTGCTCCATACCTGGGTCAGCCTGGATCAAATCTCCTTGTCTGCCCCTCTGGCAGTCATAGCCGCTGAAGATCAGAAGTTTTTTGAGCATGATGGTTTTGACTTTGATGCCATGGGCAAGGCTTGGAAGGCCAACCAGCATCGACGTCGGCCGCTTGGGGCAAGCACCATCTCGCAACAGGTGGCGAAAAATCTCTATCTCTGGCCGGGACGAACCTTTTTTCGAAAAGGGCTTGAGGCCTGGTTTACCTTATTGCTTGAAGGATTGTGGCCGAAAGAGCGGATCCTTGAAGTCTATCTCAATGTGGCGGAGTTTGGTCCCGGTATTTTTGGGGTTGAGGCTGCCAGTCGTACCTATTTTCATAAGTCAGCCATCAGGCTGAACTCACCTGAAGCATCGCTTCTCGCCGCAATCCTGCCCAGTCCTCTGCGTTCTGATCTCGATCATCCAACAGGCTACATTCTCAGTCGTGCCAGGCACATCCAAAGACAGATGAAACTCATGGGCGGCGGCGCATATCTGAAAAAGAACATCAGGCCTGAATGAAGAAGGGGGCTTCTTGCCGAAAAGATGATTTTGCACTCCCTGTTACATTGTATGAGAGTGCATCACAGTTAGTCTCATACAATATCTTCTCTTAATCTCCCGAATCTCCCTGGTGAGGGCCTTCATTTCTGTCCGGATTACTGGTATGGCAGACAGTACAGGTGTCAATTGTTCCGGCATGGCCTTGCAGGATAATTGCCTGGACATTGTCATTTTTTTCCCTTGAAGGGGTAATCGCATGCTGACTTCCATGACATGCTTGGCAATAGATGCCTTGATGCCCTTTAGAGAAGCGGTATAAGGTGCCACTGTTTTCACTGTGTGCTGCGTCGTGACATTGGTCACAACGAGGTTCGTCGATCCAGGGCCTGCGGCTGGGGTCAGCCACAGCTGTGAGGTTGCCGTGGCAGTCATAACAGGTTTTTCCTGCCAGAAACATGGCTCCACGCAGACATTTAGTCCGAGCTCCGGGATGACAGGCATAGCAGGTTCCAGCCATGGTGCCATCGTCAATGCCTGCGCTCGCATGTTTTCCGTGGATGGCGCGGGACAGATTAGGGATACCTGGCTTTCCTGCAGTACCAAGGGCGTTTGAGCTGTGGCAACTGGCGCAGAGTACAGGCCGTTGAGTCATGAGGGTAGTAGCGTGCTTTTGATCATGAAGGGTGAGAATGTTCTGTTTGACGACACCGGTGGCAATACCATGATTTGCATAACCGTTGTCATTATGACAGGTTTCGCAGTGTAGTTCGGTGGAAACTGGGGCCACGGTCTGGGTGCTGGCTACAATTTTACCGCTGCTATCTTTGGCCACAAGCTCCGCCACCTGATACGGATAGGGGGTTGTCAGGTTGCTGTCCAGATATTCGGTTAGTGGGATTCCTTCGGCAATGTAATGGTCTCCAGCCGCTTTCATGCGTCCGCTGAGGCCAAATCCTTTGAGGCCGATATTGGGAGTAAGGGGGTGGGGTAAGCCGAAAAGTTTCTGCGCATATTGCCAGAAGTTTGTTTTGTTATCGGATCGGGTATTGCCAAGTATCCGATATTCAACGGTGATATTAGAGGTTGTAATGTCAGGCTCACTACCACGGCGAATAACTTGGGCCCATAAAGTATTATAAGGTGGAAGAATTGAAAAATCTTCATAACTGGGATCCATGCAATGCATCCCCAGATCATTCCAGGCTATGATGGTGTATTGTCCATTTCCAGGAGGCGGTGCTCCTATCCCGGGAGGCGGGGTTACCACACCTGTACCGGGTGGATGACTGACGATTGCGGGAAGAAAAAGGAACATGTTATCCTGGGCTTTACTGATACCAGGTGCGGCCAAGAAGAAGACGCAGGCAATGACAGGGATGGCTGCCGTTGCCTGCAGGTGAACAAAACACTTTAATAGTTTTTTTGGGGGGCTACACCTGTCCATGATACTCTCCCTTTAATTGTTGTGCCGTTATGGCAGCTGATCAACACCGATGGTTCAGATATCAGTTTTAAGGAACCGGAGAATTATGGTAATGATATTTAGTCTCATTAAAAAGAAGGGTAACATCGGTGGGGCGTTATTTCAAGGAGCGACTGACACTTTTAAAGATAATTTCAGTGAGCGGCTTCAGAATCAGTTTAAGAAAAAAACTAAGTTGTAAGATCAGTATGTTGATGGGTGTCTGGCTTGATTTGATTCAAGAGGTGCCCCTTGATTGTTTCTCAGCTATTGTGCGAAATTCTTTGCACTAGGCGTGTTGAGGTACAAGCGCATAGCTACTTTCATGGCCTCGTTTGCGGGAAGATCAGGACAGGTAAAAGGTGTCAGCCCCGGAAGGGAGAGCTGGTTAAATGGGCCTGAATCCAGTCACCTGCGCGGAGTTGTCGGCGGTGGGCAGGGCAGAGCAGGTAGCAGGAGGTGACCTCGCTCTTTCTAGCTAAGCGGGCTGTGCATATGCCGTTATTGATCTGGAAGATGCCACTTTTAAAGCAGAGTATTTTTTGCTCAGGACAGTTGATGGGTTCTGACAGGCGAATTCTCACACTCTCAGGGAGATTCCGTTTTATGCCCTGTAAGGCAAGTAGGGCAGGTCTTACTAATTCATGCAAGAGCAGGTGTACGGCCGGCGGGGGACCTGGCAGACCGAAGAAAAGACTCTGGCCCAGGGTGCCGAAGAGGGTGGCCTTGCCCGGGCGTATTCTGAGACTATTGTAGAGTAAATGGCCATCGGCCTCAATAAAGGCGTCTTCCAGCAGGTCATATTTTCCGGGGCCCATACCGCCGGTTGAAATAATCACATCAGTTTGGTCGGGGGCAAGAGTAGCAAAGACCCTGCGTAGCTCATTCTTATTGTCTCCGACCAGGCCGCAGTCAGTGGGAATGGCCCCGGAGAGTTGGGTCAGGCTGTTGAGTAGAAAACGATTTTCTGAAACCTTCTGGCCGCTTAATTTTGTCGCTGTCGGTTCTGCAAGTTCGTTACCAGTGCAGAAAAAACTGACCCTGGGGCGACGATGAACAGGAACTTCTGTGTATCCGACACCAGCCAGCAGGGCCTGATGTTCCGGCTGGATTGGAGTCCCGGCCGGAACAACTATCTTTCCTTGTGCAATATTACTTCCCTTCTTGCGGATATATAAATCTTTTGCCGGCAATCCTGGAGAAGAGATGAGCAGGATGTCACCTTCGACTGTGCATTGTTCCTGCGGGATGACCCTGACCTTACCGGCAGGAAGCTGGGCTCCGGTCATAATCCGCCATGCCTCTCCTGCAGCCAGATGGTTTTTGCAGATGTCACCAGCAGCGATCTCACCGGTTATACGGTAGTGCCCTTCACCAACCGCTCTTGCGCTCAAAACAAAGCCGTCACGTGTGGAATGATTGAAGCCGGGTGAGGGGAGCAGGGCGGGTAGAGGACGGGAGGGGACACAATGCAGTGCTTCTTCCAGGGGAATGAATTGAACAGGGAGAGCCGAGGTCTGATCAAGGATAAGCCTTTGGGCTGTTCGCAGGTCGGGAGCGGAGCGCTGATCCATGGTTTTGTTGGGGGGAGAAGAGGGGCAGAGGACAAAAAAAAACGTTTCTGCATTTGAAGGCAAAAACGTTTTTTCAATTTTCTAGAAACCTCGAAGAGGTTGGGCTTCAAGAGTCACTGCAGGCCGGAATCAACAAGCCCTGTCGTCAGATCTTCTAGAGAGTCAGGTCTTCACGTACGGTCTTGCGGGGGCCGCCATGACCAGCTGTTGACCAGTCACGGATGGGGGCAATCGACTCCATCTGCGACTGCTTGCCGAAACTGCCCAGACGGTCATGAATGGACTGCCAGATGCACTCGGTGTCTTTGTTGATCTCGCATTTGCCACCAACTGAGCCGCCGCAGGGACCGTTCATCAGACTCTTGGCGCAACGGGCGACAGGGCAGAGGCCGCCGGTGAGATGGAGGACGCAGTTGCCGCAGCCGGCGCACTGTTCCATCCAGACACCCTGCTCGGCTGAGCCGCCGAAGAAGGTGGTGTTCAGCGCTGGATAAACCGTAGTATCTTTACGCAGATTGGCAATGAAGTTGACGCCGACACCACAGGCGGTGGAGACAATGGCGTCGTATTGACCAGCCCATTCATCAATGGCATCAATATATTCCTTGTCGCACTGCCTGACCAGGCTGCCTTCGATGACCTGAATGGTTTTTCCTTCTTTCTTCATCCCCAGACGGATCAGGGAGGCCAGAGCTGCGGCCTCGCGCTCACCACCTGCTGAGCAGACGGTTACGCACCCGCGACAGGCCAGAACCAGAACCTTGGAGCAATCTTTTACCATCCCTATAATTTCAGCCATTGGCTTTCGTTCTGCGACAATCATCCTCTATACTCCTGAAATAAAAAGAGTAGAACGTAAAAAATCAAATTTCTCAGCACTTATTGTCTGAAAAATTCAACTCCAGGGTTCAACTTTAGGAGCCGTTACGAAATAACATGACCCATTTATATCAATTTCGTTACGGCTCCTTATGCCGCTCCGGTTATTTCAATGGTCATGTTATTTTTTTACAGCGGCTTACTTCTCAACTTTGAAACGGACTTGGCCCAAGGGTGCGGATCTTTTTATCCATAGCAATTCCTGCAGCTACAAATTCCGGATGCAACCCACGGGGAAGGTGAAACATCTCGATTCTTGCACTCTCAACATCGAGCTCTTCCAGGGCTTTTTTCACAGCCGCAACTCTTTTGGCAGCCCTGATACTTCCTTTGACATTATGACAGCCATCCGCAGGACAACCAACCACATAGACGCCATCTGCCCCGTCTTCAAAGGCCTGCAACAAGGTTGTCACCTGCACTTTTCCTGTGCATGGTACTCTGACCAGGTTAATGGATGCAGGAAACCCCAGCTGTTGCAGCTCGTTGCCCTTGTCAGCGCAGCTCTGCTGTGATGTATAATGACAACTGAACAGGGTTATCTTTGGTTCAAAACTCATTTTTCTTCCTCGTCCTTATCAAAGATTATCAGGCACGTGGGGGTAATTAAATCCCACATGTGGCAATCAATCGTCCATCTTCAGACTCATTCAGTTTGATGGCCCGGGCAGGACACTCTTCAACACAGATCCCGCAAGCCCTGCATGCCTCAACGTCGATGACTGCTACGCCTTGTTTGTCAATCTTAGGAATGGACCAGGGGCAGACGCGAACACAGGTGAGGCAGGCGACACAGAGGTCACGTTCCACCTGGGCGGATTTGCCCTTGTCTATCAGATCCTGCTCGCTGACATAACCCTCTTGCAGGGCCAGTTTGGCCAACGCACCCATGATCTCGGCAAAACGTACATCCTGTGGACAGACAAAAACACAGGATTTGCATCCGGAGCAGTACCAGAGGAAGTCGGAGCCGAGTAATCGATCCTTCATTCCCATCCGGATCATGTGGATAATCTTGCGTGGATCAAATTCAGGAATGGCCTGGCTGACAGGGCATATGCCGCTGCACGCCCCACACGAAAAACAACTGTTCAGATGTTCACCGCCTGGAACAGCAACAACTTCGCTGTTAAAGGCAGGAGTTAATGCAGTTACTGGTTTTCCCATTTTGACAACTCTTGGCTTTTCGTCTTTCTTCTTCAGGTGGTAATCGAAAAAAACGACACCACGTTGACTGATACATTTCATAAAAGAAATTTATATCTACTTGAACCAGCCATTTTTGTCAACAGGGGAAAAATCATTATTAACTGATATCAGCAAGCCTTTTGGGCAGTTTTATTCCTTCGGAATATCGCTATAGTATCTGCCATTAAATTCTTGACTTTGCCCGTGCCGCGTACCATAAAGAAGGTGCTGTTTTTGCAATCAAATAAAATAGAGGAGACCAGTATGCAGGAACGTGATCGGGAAATTGTTTTGGATGCCCTTTCTATTCATGAGCGGGTTGTGCAACTGGGGCAGGCAATCAGTCGTGATTATGCAGGCGGAAACTTGTTGGTGATCGGAGTTCTGAAGGGTGCCTTTGTCTTTATGTCCGATTTGATCCGGGCCATTGATGTTCCGTTGGTGGCTGATTTTATTCAGGTTTCTTCCTATGGCCATGCTACGTCTTCGTCCGGTGATATCATTGTGCGCAGCCAACCAACCCTTGCCGTACAGGATTACGATCTACTGTTGGTGGAAGACATCATTGACAGCGGCCTCACTCTTCAGTGGCTGAAAAACCATTTTACCTCCCAGGGGGCACGTTCCGTCAAGATCTGTGCCCTGATTGATAAGGCGGAGCGTCGAGATCATCAGGTCCAGCTTGACTATTGCGGTTTTTCTATTGCTGATGGGTTTCTTGTCGGCTATGGACTCGATTTTAATGAGCAATATCGTCACCTGCCGGCAATCTATCATCTCAAGAATCCTGTCTGATCCCGGATCTGGAGTAGTTTCTCGAATTCATGCTTCGTCTCAGCGTTTTTTTTCTGACTCTTGTTACTGCCCTTGTGCTGACAGGTGGTCTTGTCTGGTTTGTGTTGGATAATTACCGTTCAGCAGTGCCCGTGGCTCAGGAAAATCTGCGAGGTCTGGCCTTGACCATGGCAACCGCCATGGAAGGGGTGGCGGCCCGTGATTCCTCTCTAAAATCCCTGTCTTCGTTCCAGAGTCCTGAGATAGCCTACGCGGCCCTTCTGTCTGCCCGAGGGAAGATTCTTTTTCATACAAATACCGATCTTGTTGGTTCTGATGTAGCGGATGAGCGTTACCGTCCCTTATTGACAAGAGGAGGTTTGAGTGAGGAGCGGGTAGGGTTGGGCACCGGGGAAACAGTTTATGAGTTTCAGACTCCGGTGCATTTCTCAGGCCAGACCTCTATCCTGCGTCTTGCCCTGCATACCTGGCGGTCCGAAAGTGTTATGCGTCGGGCCCGTCAGGGAGTGACGGTTATCTTTTCCCTGCTGACAGTTGGGTGGATGCTGGGGCTGACGATCATCTGGCTGTTGCAGAGGCAGGTGCAACAACAGCGTCAGGTCGCACGTCAGCAGGAATTAGCGCGACTGGGCGAGGTGGGGGCGGTCTTGGCCCATGAGGTTCGCAACCCCCTGGCTGGAATCAAGGGGTATGGACAGCTTCTGGAAGAACGGTTGCCGGAAGGCAGAGAGCGTGGCTTTGCATCCCTGATTGTCAGTGAAGCTCAGCGTCTTGAAGGGCTGGCCCATGATATACTGCTCTATACTCGTTCAGAGGCCCTTGCAGCAGGGCCAAGTCAACCTGCTGTGGTTGCGTCAACGGTGTTGGAATTGCTGGCTCCCCAAGCGCAGGAACAGGGCATTCGTCTTGTATCCGACCTTCCTCATGGGTTGATGGTATCCTGCTCGGAAGCCGGTCTGAAACAGCTTCTGCTCAATCTGCTTACCAATGGCCTGCAGGCATCTTCGGCTGGTGGCATTATTGTCCTTACGGGGCGGCGTGAGGGAGAATGGGTTGAACTCAGGGTGCAGGATAATGGGTCGGGTATTGCGGCTGAGATGCAGAAGGTGATGTTCGAACCTTTTCGTACCAGCAAGGCCCGTGGTGCAGGTCTGGGACTGGCAGTCTGTAAGAAAATTGTTGATGGTTGCGGCGGCAGCATAGAGTTGACAAATGGAAAAGACGGTGGCGCAGAGTGTGTCGTTCGATTGCCGATTGTGTTGGAGAATGGAGAAAGTGCATGACAGGACGAATCCTGGTTGTTGAAGATGATGGCACTTTTCGAGGTTTGCTGGCAGCCATTCTCGAAGATGCGGGACATGAGGTGATTCAGGCGGCAGATGGCGCGGCGGGGCTGGTAAAACTGCAGCAGCAGTCTTTTGATCTTGTCCTGTCTGATCTCAAGATGCCGAAAATGGGGGGAATTGAGCTTTTTCAGGCTAGTCGTCTGGATCTTTCAGCCCCGCCCTTTGTCCTGATCACGGCCTTCGGTACGGTGGAAGAAGCCGTTGCAGCGATCAAGGACGGAGTCAGTGATTTTCTGACCAAGCCATTGAAGGATCCTGCCACTCTGCGGACACTGGTCGAGCGTCTGCTTGATGAACATTGTCGTCAGCGGCGGCTGGTTGCTCTCGATGAGGCCGAGATGGAAGGTCTCCCCCCTTTGGACATCCTTTTTGCCGGCAAGTCTATGGATCACGTCCGCTGGCTGGTAGGAGAGGTGGCGCCGACCGAGGCCACAGTGTTAATCGGAGGTGAAAGCGGTACCGGCAAGGAGCTTCTGGCCCGTTATCTTCATCTCGTAAGCCCTCGTAAAAATGGTCCCTTCATTGCAGTGAACTGTGCGGCTATCCCGGAAAATCTGCTGGAAAGTGAATTGTTTGGTCATGAGCGGGGGTCTTTCACCGGTGCCTCAACCAGCCGTCAGGGGAAATTTGAACTGGCCTCCGGTGGTACCATCATGCTGGATGAGATAGGTGAGATGGTGTTGCCGATGCAGGCTAAATTGCTGAGGGTGCTTCAGGAGCGAACCTTCCAGCGTGTGGGGGGGAGTCGTGAGATGCATGCCAATGTGCGGGTAGTGGCGGCTACCAATCGAGATCTGGCCCATGATATAACCACTGGCCACTTTCGTGAAGATCTGTTTTACCGACTGAATGTCTTCCCCATTACCTTGCCCTCGTTGCGTGATCGTCATGACGCCATCGATGTCCTGGCGCAATTTTTTGTTCGTCTGCATAGCCGCAGTATGGGTAAAAGAATTTCAGGTATCGCGACATCGGCGCTTAAAGCCCTGCGTTCCTATTCCTGGCCAGGAAATATCCGTGAGCTGCAGAATGTGATGGAAAGGGCAGTTATCCTGACGCGGGGCGAGGTGACAAGTGCTGAGCTGCCGGAATTCTTCCGGGCGGCCGAAAAGAGTGCCTTGCCGGATGGAAGTGGTCTGCTGAAAGAGGCTGAACACCAGGTGATTATTGCCGCCCTCAAGGCCACGGACGGTAATCGCCGACGGGCTGCCGATCGCCTGGGGATATCGCTTCGGACTCTTCAGTATCGCCTGAAGGAGTACGGGATGCCGGATTAAGAAAAAGAGGAGGAACGGTGCAAGATCTTCCTCTTATATGCAGAATCTGCACTTGTTTTCAGGAGAGGGAAAGATATTGAAAATTAAAAAATGTTTAATTTCAGTTGGTTGCTGAAAGGTGTATAGCTGGCACAGATTGTGGAATCCTTATCAAACAACGTATGCTGGGGATGTGCTCTGGCATACATAAGAACCGGTTTGAAACCATAAGGAGAAATTGAACATGAAAACAAAACGAATGATGGCCCTGGTAGTAGCAGCAATTTTTGCAATGACTCTGGTAGGTGAGGCCATGGCAGCCACCAAAACGCAGAGCCGTACCAAGACCTGCACCCCGACTTCAACCTGTGTCCCCCGGATTTAACCATTCAACTGAACCTTTTACGGAATAATACATTATGAAAATTGCAAAAATGATGCTATTGGGATTGGCAGTGATGAGTGTAATGACCTTAACTGGAGAGGCTATGGCTCGCGGTGGAAATGGTGGTGGCGGCGGGAATGGTGCTGGAGGCGGTGTCGGCCAGGGAGGCCAGGCGCAAGCCGCTGCTCAAAGCACAACAACCCGTCCGGCGGATTCACAGCGTCGCGATGGTACCTTTCTGACCACCGGTACCACCGCCAGTGGTGCCACCAGTCGTCCCGGCAATGGCAATGGGGTACAGGATGGAAGTGGCTTGACTGCTCCAGCAGCGCCGGCAGCAACGGTAACTGAATAATAAAACAGTTTTGCTGGAGGATCGCTCTGGCCTCCAGTAAAACGACATGTGATATATGCGACCACAACTTATCCTTTTTTTTCATCTCTGGATCCTTTTTTTGATTGTTCCCTTTTCTGCCCATGCCTTTTGGGGAAACGATGAAGAGAACCCTCCGGCGTTGAACCTTGAATCAGGGTATGATGTCAATACCGTGACGACTGTGAGTGGTCAGATAGTTTCAATCCAAAGTGGTGTTGATCGGCCCAATCTTCAGTTGGAGATTGATGATAGTGGAACCAGGATGATGGTTTTTCTTGGTCCGCAGCGGTATTGGCTTGCTCAGGGTGTGCCCTTGAGAGTGGGAGACAAGGTACAGGTCCGAGGTTCCAAGGCCCAGGGGCAGGATGGTGTTATTTATATCCTGGCCCAGGAAATTACGGAAATCAGCCAAGGGCTGGCGGTGATTCTCCGTGATGCCTCCGGTCATCCAAACTGGGCCGGTGGCAGAATGGGGAGTGATACTCGGGCCGGCAGCGGGGTAGGAGCAGGTAGAGGTGGCAGTGGCCGTGGCAGTGGAAATGGAGGTGGAAGCGGAGGAGGAAATGGAGGCGGCGGCGGTGGCGGTGGTCGCTAATTGCTTGCCTGTCACTGGCAGGGACGACAGTGAAAATGATCGAGTCACTTATAATTGGTTGAAATATATTCTTCGTCTTTGCAGAGGTACTGTATGTATGCCTTACCTATTGTTGTGACTTCGGTAAACTCGGATAGTGAGCCTGGGCCTTATCCAGGAAGGTGAATTCCCCCTTCCATCCCTGTCCCTGAGTCTCACCATTGGTCACAAACCACACCAGGACCTGGCGCTCCCAAGTTGTCAGCTCCGGTGGGATGTTGGGGCCGCTGAAAATTGCCATGATTGGTTCATGAGTTCCCGAACCATTGAAAAAATAGAGTGGGTCTGCCATGGCCTCTGTATCGAATTTTGTGAAAGTAAAGTGAATGACTTTCCCTTCCGGAGCGGTTATCAGCCACTTGCAGTCACTGTTGGCTGAATAGGTGCTGCCGCCACTGCCGTCGGAAAAACTTCCCGGCTCAGTGAGATAAGCTGTGTCCCGACAATACAGGCTCCGCTGCTTGATGGCCTCTGCCCGGTATTCCATCAGTAAATCGCCGGCGTTCTGTATTGCGCTATCTGTTCGTAGGGTGATCACAGCCTTTGTCCCGGGGATAAAAAATCGATCCGGCAGGGCTGCAAGGGAGAAGCTGGCAAGCGGCGTACCCTTACCCGAATCCCTTGAAAAAAAATTAATGGAGCCGGGAATGGCTTCCCCTTTCATCTCAGGCCGGCTCAACCATATCCCCTTGAACATGCCGGTTGGCTCAATGGTCCAGGTTGTGGTGCCAGGCTTCGCTCTGGATAAATCGAGGTATCCCTGGGGGTGGAGACGTTTCATGACCGGATCCGCACCAGCGACTAGACAGGCAACAGCAGCGTCGATATTCAGCAGGCCAGCACCCTGTTTCGCAGAGTATTCTGTTGACTCCGGTTCAAGAAGGGTGGAACCATTCTTCAGGCAGGCTGTTATCCTGTCCGGTGAGGAACCCGGACTCTGGGTCAACAAGATTGCTGCAGCTCCCGCCACCATGGCCGCTGCCTGCGATGTGCCTGTCTGCGGAGCGAAGACTGCATCAGCTGCCGAAGAAGCACTGTCAATGTCTTCACCAGGGGCAGAGAGGTCGACAAAGGTGCCGTAGTTTGTGTGCTTGCTGAGATGGTTGTCCCTGCCAAGGGCGGCAACGGCCAGCACCGAGTTGTCGGCCGCCGGATACTGTTCGCGTTCCTCGGGGAAGTTGCCGGCGGAGGCGATTATGAGTACGCCCTTCTGGCGGGCGTTGCGGAGTATTTTTTCCTCGTCCAGGGAAATATGGCCGACGCTCCAGGCGCAGAGGATAATGTCTGCACCGGCCCGGACTGCGTATTCAATTCCCTGGTATCCGTGGCGGATGGCCATGTTCGGAGCATTATCCGGCAGGCTTTTCACCGGCATGATGGTAATTGCGTCGGCAGCATTCTTGCCGAATGTTGCTCGGCTGATTTGGCTGATAATGCCTGCCAGATGGGTGCCATGGTAGAACTCCATGATCCGTTCGGGAGGAGGAGTAACAGAGTTGTCATTGTCGGCAACATCCCAACCGTTGCTGTCATCGACTGCGCCGTTGCCGTCGTCATCGATGAAGTTGCCGGCAATCTCATAGGGGTTCTGCCAGATAAAATCGCGCAGGTCGTTATGGGAAGTCCGGATACCGTCATCCACGATGGCGACAACGATCTTTTTCTTGGCCGAGAAGGTGCTGTCGGTTGGAACGTTGATCTGGTCGAGAAACCAGTTTCGCGTGCCCTGGCCCATGGCGCTGGTGACCAGAGGTTGCGCAAGGCACAGGGTAAATATCAGGGCGAACAAAAAAGGCCTGCAGGAATTGCTCATAAAGCGTTCATGCCAAGTGCTCACAACAAGACCTGCTCCGAAGGGCAGACTTCTTGTGAACACTTGGCTCCGGGATTAATGACTGAGACTCTCTACGCCGCCTTTGCCACCAAGCGTTCGCGGGCTCAGCCCCGGCCCGGCACCTGGATGTACCGGTACCCGGCCCCGAAGGTCCGGCAGCGCAAAGGTTGTTGTACCATTCCCGCCGTAAGTGGTGCCCAGCAATGAAAAAAGAGCTGTATTAGAGGAGATGGACAGGAGTTGCCCATCGCAATAGGCCCAGTCCCGAGGGGCAAAGTTACCGGCAAACAGGGAGATTTCAGCTATGAACGGTTCTGCACTGCTTCTTGAAGGAAATATTCCGTACAACGCAATGATATAGTTTATCCCCAGCCAGGGCTGCATGTTGTCGTGGGTAACGGACTTCACTGCAGGTGGTATGGCCACCCAGTTGCTGCCGTTCCAGGATATCAGGTCCCCGGCATTGGTTGCGGCGTTCAGGCCGATGGTATTGGTGGTACTGTTAACATTGATTGGTGCCGTCCCTGTATACGTTGGACCGGGAATGCCCTGTGGCCCGGTAGCGCCATCAGCGCCTGGAGTTCCTTGAGGTCCCGTAAGGCCTTGAGTCCCCTGAGGCCCTATTGGCCCGGTAGCGCCATCAGAGCCTGGAGTTCCTTGAGGTCCCGTAAGGCCTTGAGTCCCCTGAGGGCCTATCGGCCCGGTAGCGCCATCAGTCCCTGGCGTTCCTTGTGGCCCCGTAAGGCCTTGAGTTCCTTGAGGGCCTATTGGCCCGGTAGCGCCATCAGTCCCTGGAGTTCCTTGAGGTCCCGTAAGGCCTTGAGTCCCCTGAGGGCCTATTGGCCCAGTAGCGCCATCAGTCCCTGGATTTCCCTGAGGTCCTGTAAGCCCTTGAGGCCCTTGGGGGCCTTCCGGTCCCTGTGATCCGATCGCTCCCCCAGCGGTCATCAGATCCCAATAGCCAGGATTGGGAGGATAATCACTTGTAGTAGAGGTATGATTTTGGGTGCAGTAATAGCTGCTGCCGTCTAACTGTACACCATCACCCTGCCGGTATGAAGTCCCTTCATTCCATTCTCCCTGCCAAAGAACTCTTTTGCCGGGAAACGGAATAAAAGCGATCCTAGAGACTTCCTTGATGACAGTTTCTTTGCCGACGGCGTTCTCTGCCCCCGCAACGGGGGGAAAAAGAAAAAAGGCCAAGGTTATTGCAACAGGGACCGATAAAGTAAACTGTTTCATTCTTCACATCTCCAGAAACTCTTTTAAAATTGTTCAGTTGGGCCGACAGGAATAATTATTTTTGATAGTATGAGTTACTTCCTCAGATTACAAGAACAAAATAAATGCACAGAAAGTAAATGCACAGAAAGAAAATCATTATTAATTGACGTCATCTGCCTTCCGCGCAGCTTTAGTCTCGGAATATCGCCACGGGAGGGGCATAAAAATCTTAATTATTGACATTCCTACCTGCCATAAAGAAGATATGATTGTCTGTGACAAGAGCAAAGTACAGGAGTGTAGGATCCCGACTCATGTTTTACGTCAGCGTTTTTCCTGACTCTTATTACCGCCCTTGTTTTGACAGGTATTCTTGCCCGGTTCGCCCAGAACAGTATCTCCGCCGGCGTCGCTGGCACAGAATATTACTTTGCCCAGTCAAGTGCTTGCGGATATTCATTGAGATGTCTCCGGCCATCCAAATGAGCTGGTGGGAGCAGGTAGAGGCAGCAATCGGTTGGGCAGCGGGAAAGGTGGAAGTAGAGATGGAAGCGGAAGAGAAAAAGGAGATGGAGGATGGCAGTCGGTAATTATAATTACTTTCATGTCAACGGGGTAAGCAGGGCGCTCAATCAAACCGCTTCAGCCACTAATAACTGGTTGGATTATTTCCCCAGACAGAACTGCTGAAAGATCAGCTCGAGGATGTCTTCTGTGGTGGTCACGCCTATTATGGCGTCAAGCTCGGCCAGGCATTCCTGGAGGTCTATGGCCAGCAGGTCGCTGGTGATTCCGGTCTGTAAGCCTTCCAGTACGCGATTGCTGGCAGTGTAGGCCCGCGTCAGGGCATCTTTGTGCCGGAGATTTGGTGCGCAGCCACCTTCTTCCCATTGTTCTCTATTGCCGACAACTGCCTTGAAAATCGCCTGTTTCAGCTCGCTGATTCCTTGTTGCTTTTTTGCTGAGATCTGCACCAGAGCCAAGGTATGTTTCTGAAATTCCCCCAGGTCAGGTGCCTCTGTCGGTAGCAGATCGATCTTGTTGGCAAGCAGGATCACCTGCTTATCGTTGATACTGTGAAACAGCTCAAGGTCTGCATTGCTGATTCCCTTGGCCATATCAATCATAAACAAGACAAGATCAGCCTGTCTTATCTGCTCTCTGGCACGCCTGATTCCCAGTTCCTCCACTTCTTCCGCATTTTCACGAATCCCAGCGGTGTCGATGATGCGCACCGGCATCCCCTCTATATCAACATATTCCTCGATGGTATCGCGAGTAGTTCCGGGAATGGCCGTGACCAGGGCCCGTTCTTCCTGCAGGAGGGTGTTGAGCAGGCTGGATTTTCCCACGTTGGGTAGACCGGCAATGACCACCGTAATCCCTTCTCGGAAGATTTTACCCTGATCGGCATTGCGGATCAACAGAGCAAGGGGACCCCTTACTTTGCTCTCGAGCTGTTGGTATAATTCTTTATGGTTGATAATCTCCAGGTCTTCGTCAGGAAAATCAATAGCGACCTCAACAATGGCACGCATATGCACGAGGGCCTGGCGGATGGCGTCAACCCGATCATACAGGCTGCCGGAGAGCTGGCCCTGAGCCAGCTCCATTCCCTTTCTGGTTCTGGCTGAAAGTATGTCAATAACTGCTTCAGCCCTGGTCAGGTCGATGCGTCCATTCAAGAAAGCGCGTTTGGTAAATTCCCCGGGATCAGCCAGACGGACTGAATAGCTGAGCAGGAGCTCAAGGATAGACTGGAGAAGCAGAAAATTGCCGTGACCATGGATTTCGACCACATCTTCACGAGTGTAGGTCTTGGGGGCACGCATAAAAACGGCAAGAACTTCATCCACAATGTTGTTCTTCCCGGATAGTCCGGGGGCAATAATATGACCGTAATAGAGCTGATGACTGCGGAAGGAACAGGAAGGGTCGTGGGGTTTGAAGATTCGCTGGAGTACCTCAAAGGCACGAGATCCACTTATACGAATAACCCCAATTCCCCCGGCGCCTGGGGGTGTGGAAATAGCGGCAATAGTCTCGTTCTCAAACGACATGGGATGATTTGATTAAGCCCTTGGAATAAAATAAATGTAATAACATTACATTGCCGCGAACGGTATAGGGGGGCTGTAACGAAATGGTTATTTGGTAACGGCGCCTAAAAAGAGGTATGGATACGGATTTTTTTATTCCTGCTCACCATTGTCGGTTGTGGGTTTAGTACTTTTCCCTCTCCTACCTCGAGATTGTGGACGCTTTCTGCCGGTACCGCCACTCTTGGGCTTGCCTGGTTTATAGATAAGAATCTTTTTAAAGAGACCTTCGCCTACACTGCGACTGCGGATCTCTTTATCATCCTGCAATGCCATATGGACAACTCGCCTTTCGGATGGGTTTAATGAGGGGATGACCTGAGTTTTGCCATCCTCTTTAACCAGCGCTGCAAGCGCCAAGGCCTGATCCTGTAATTCGTCCTGTCTTTTTTCCCTGAAATCACCTACGTCAATGGATATCCGAACCCGTTCGGAGACCTTTCTGGCTATGATCTTACGGAGTAGGTACTGCAGGCTGTCCAGAGTCTTTCCTTCCTGCCCGGTAAGATCTTCTTCAAAATCGCCGCTCACGTGGCATCTTACGGAGCTGCCCTGTGCCTCAACCTCAATCTTGGAGGGAAGCCCCATTAACTGAAGCAAGTGGCTAAGCTCCTGTTGCACACAATCGATACTTTCCTGACTGAGCGGCTCTTCTGAGTTCACCGGGACGGCAAAATCATCCTCATCGTCATCAGTGGATGGCGTCTCGTTGTCAATGATTTCTGCCGGTTGAGTGATCTCCGGAGGAGTGGGAATCTTGGCAGCAGCTTCCTGTTGCACGGGTACAGGAGGTTCGATCACCGGGGGCTTATCGGCCTTACTCTTCGTGGCAACAACAGCCTCTTTGAGGCTGGCCTTGATATGGGCCTTCTTGCGGATAAAACCAAAGATACCTGTTGATCCTGTCTCTATCACTTCTATATCCAGGTTTTCCTGGGGCGTTTGAAAGGCATCACAAGCTTGCTTGATTACATCTGATACGGTTTTCCCGATAAAATCTTTTTTTTCTAAAGCCATGGATTATCCTTCAATGGTCACTTGTCATCTACGCCGTCGGTCGAAAATAACTCATAAAATTCAATGTCCCTAACGGCATACTGGGCCGTAAAAAAATAGATAAAAATATGAGCTATTTCTTTTACGGCCCCTTAAAAGCGTGTCGCCCTGTGCCTGGGGAGAAAGAGGAAAGGCGCATACAAAGGGCGTACACAGGAGAGAAAGCTACACTGCCAATGGTTTATTGGCTTGTCGGTTGATCAAGTATTGCTGCAGGATAGCCAGCATATTGTTAATAAACCAGTAGAGAACGAGACCTGATGCAAAATTTAAGAACATAAAGGTAAACATTACCGGCAAAAACATCATGATCTTCGCCTGGGTCGGGTCCGCAGTGGTTGGTGTCATCTTCTGCTGCAGAAACATGGATGCCCCCATGAGCAGAGTTAATATGGGCAGGCCTCCCAGGTAAGGAATGTCGATGCCGATCATCAGGCGATCAGGGGCGGAAAGATCGGTGATCCAGAGCATGAAAGGGGCATGCCGTAACTCAATGCACATGAGCAGAACCTTGTACAGGGCGAAAAAGACCGGGATCTGCAGGATCATGGGCAGGCAGCCGCCAAGGGGGTTCACCTTGTAGGTCTTGTAGAGGTTCATAACCTCCTTGTTCATCATGGCCGGATCGTCTTTATACTTTTCCTTGAGCTTGACCATCTTTGGTTGCAGCTTCTGCATATTCTTCATGGACATTAGACCCTTTTGGGCGATAGGCCAGAAGGCAAGCTTGAAGGCAATCGTCACAAGGATAATGGCGATACCGTAATTTTTGAAGTAGGTGTGGAAAAAATTGAGCAACCAGAGGGTGGGCTTGGCCATTACGTCAAACCAGCCGAAATTGACGGCCTTGTCCAGATTGTATCCTGTCTTCTCGAGCAGCGAGAGTTTCTTAGGGCCAAAGTAGACGTGATATTTATAGATCTTTTCCTGACCGGGTTGTAAAACGTCAAGTGCGCTGCCAATCTGCATAGTCACCAGTTTGTCCGCTTGTTGCATGCTTACACTGGTAACACTTTCATTTCCAGGCAGGATGCTGCACATGAAATAGGTACTGTCGTATGCGGCCCAATCCACGTTCCCCTGTACAGTCTTTGGCCCCTCTGCCAAGATCTTACTGGCGAACTCCGAACGCTCACCATTCATAAAGAGTGCAGGACCACTAAAGAGAGCGACCATTGAGCCAGTCGTTTCTTTCTCAAAAGGCAGGTTCACCTGGTGTAATAAAGCAGAGCCCTGCAGTGGAGTGGAAGTGGTGTTCTTTACCCGGAAAGCAAGTTCCATGAGATAAGTATTGCGGTCAAAGCGGTAGGTTCGCTCCAGTTCAAGACCAGCCTCGTTAATGCCCTTCATGGTGAGGGTGCTTGTGGCTTCAGCTTCGGCAAACTGTATTTTATCCTTATCTGCGTTGTAAAATGTGTTGGTGGCAGCCACGCCTCCCCAGGAAAATGTCAGGGGGAGCCCCTCCTGCTCTGTGGTGTTGACCAGTTGCACGCCGGCAGAATTCTTGGCCCGGCTTTCTTTGTAACCTTTCAGGATAAAGCTTTTAATGGCGCCGCCGTTTTCAGTGATTACTGCGCTGTAGAGGTCGGTGTCGACGATAATCTCACGGGCGGGGCGATCTGGCTGAACAGTTGGCATCAGAGGCTGTTTTAGAGCTTCTTGTGTTGGGGCTGTCAACTGCGTGGTCTGATTTGTGGCAGCTGGTGTTGGAGCAGAATTGACAGACGTCGGGGGGGCTGGTTCGTTCCCTGCCTTTTTAGCATCAAAGCCAACAAAAAAGAATTGATAACCAACCAGAATAATAAATGAAATGACAACAGCTAAAAGTGCTCTATAGGTATCCATACCAAGTCCATGAAATGATTCGCTCTATCGAAGAGAGCCTGTGATCGAAATAAAATGTTTTGATCTTTCGGAGATCAGATACGGCTGACAATCCGAATTCTGCGGCAGGGAAGTATTACTTAACGGGATCATAACCGCCCCGGCAGAAGGGATGACAGCGCAGGATACGACGAGCCGCGAGATAGGCGCCACGCCATGCACCGTAACGTTCTATCGCTTCAATCGCGTATGTTGAACAGGTGGGAGTAAAACGACAGGCAGGTGGGAGCAGGGGAGAAATGATATATCGATATCCCTTGATAAGCGAAACAAAAATTCTTTGTATGGACAGGCTTGTCTTCATGGTGAGAAGTCTTGAAGGCATCATGCTGTTCGACTGCAAGCCGCTACTGCTTGCTTGATTTCGGCAGTTGACGCAAGCTCCATTCCCGGACGAATGGCAAAAACGATATCGGCACATTCCGGGTACAATTCCCGATACAGGCGAAAAGACTCTCTTATTATCCGTTTGATTCGATTCCTCTTCACGGCACCTCTGATCTGCCTGTGCACACTGATCCCAATTCTGCTATATCCGAATTCGTTCCGTTTAAAAATCAGGGTGAACCCTTTGCCATGCAATCGTCTTCCCTTTTTGTATACCTGTTCAAACTCCCACCCTTTACGCAGCAGGTGACTCTTACGGAGTCTGAACACCTGACTGCAATCAGGCAGAGAGCCGTTTCCGTCCTCTGGCGCGGCGGGCACTTATAATGGCACGACCCGCTGCGGTGCTCATGCGGTGACGAAAACCATGTTTACGTTTCATTTTGATATTACTTGGTTGAAAGGTACGTTTGCTCATCACTCACTCCTGATCCAGGATATCCATGGATATTTCTTATTTTACCAGCCGGAAAAGTTGATTCTCTGAAATTCATTTTGATTCTTCCGGCCCCAATAATCCTGCCCGACATTTGAAAAGTTGTCCCGAAATAATAAATAGTTAACTGATTATTTCATTTCAGCTTCTTGTAGCGATTATGCCATCCCTGTTGTTATTAGGCAACGATTTGTTGGAGTATGGCACATTGCAGGATAGAAAACGAAAGAAAGATTATAAACACAGATACCGGTAACTGTCAAACATTTTCACTGCTCTTTCGGGCTTCACTTGCAGAAGTATGAAAGCTGTGCTACTTTTCAGCGTTCAATTCAATTGATTTTTTTCTCATCATTTTTGCTCGTTGAGTGCGTTCATGCCCATACCCCCTGAAACAACATTGACGGATATCGACTGGAATCTGCTGTGGCAGAATGCCAGAAAACAGAAATCATGGTCGAGCAAGGGGGCGGCGGACTGGGATAAAAAGGCCGATTCCTTTGCCTCCAGAAATGCCGGCTCTTTGTATGCCTCCCTTTTTCTGGAGGGCCTGCCACTGGCTCTTGATCGAACCGTTCTCGACTTGGGTTCCGGTCCAGGAACCCTGGCCATTCCGTTGGCCGGACAGGTGCGTTCGGTGACGGCTGTTGACTATTCAGCCGGGATGCTTGATGTCCTGAACAAGCAGATAAAAGAGAAAAATATCCTGAATATTCGAACCATCCAAGGAGCATGGGAGGATGACTGGCAGCAACTGGATATCGGGATGCATGATATTGTCATTGCCTCCCGATCGCTGGCAGTTGATAATCTTTCCATGGCCCTGCAAAAAATGAATGATCATGCTCGAGAATATGTCTTCATTGCCGATCGGATAGCCCCTACTCCTTTTGATCCCTCTGCCTTTGCCGCCATTGGCCGTGAATTTCAGTCTGGTCCGGATTATATTTACACCGTCAATATGCTCTATACCATGGGCATCCACCCCTGTGTAGATATCCTGCAACTGGACCGCGACAACACCTTTACTGATATCGAAGAGGCCCTGCGCTCCTACGCCTGGATGTTCAAAGATCTTACCGCCCAAGAAAATGACGCCTTACGGAGTTATCTCAACTCAAAGATCATTCATTCAGAGAAAAAACAGATTATCATCCGCCGGGACTATCCTCCCCGATGGGCCCTTATCTGGTGGAAAAAAGATAGTTCTCTGGAGAAAGAATGTCACACCAGGAAATAAGCCGTTATAAAAAAATCCCATTATCAGAATGGCTCAATCGGCATAAGGAGCCGAAATGAAATGAAAGAAAATGAAACAGTTAGTTCGCAACGGCTCCTGAATACCTATGATGTTGTCGTCATTGGCGCCGGGCATGCCGGCTGTGAGGCCGCCCTGGCTGCCGCCAGAATGGGATGCAAGACCCTGGTCGCGGTCATCAATGTTGACACCATTGGTGCCATGTCCTGTAACCCGGCCATTGGCGGTCTGGCCAAAGGGCATCTGGTGCGAGAGATCGATGCTCTGGGTGGTGAAATGGCCAGGAATATTGATGCCACCTCCATCCAGTTCCGCCGTCTTAACACCAGCAAGGGGCCGGCAGTCCGATCTTCCCGGGCTCAGGCGGATCGCCTGCTTTATCGTTTGCGGATGAAGTCTATCCTGGAGAATCAGGAAAATCTTGAGATCCGGCAGGCAGTGGTTGATTCGCTCTTGGTGGAGGATGGCCGCATCTGCGGGTTGATCACCTCGCTTGAAGAAGAGATTCGAGTCAAGGCAGTGGTGGTGGCCACCGGTACCTTTCTCAACGGTCTGATCCATGTGGGGCTCAAAAATTTTCCGGCCGGCCGTATGGGCGACAGTCCCTCAACCAGTCTGGCCCGATGGTTTAAGGAAACCGGGTTTCGGGTGGGGCGGATGAAGACCGGGACGGTCCCGCGCATTGCAGCCAACAGTATCGATTACTCCGAACTTGAGATCCAGCACAGTGACCAACCGCCGGCCCATTTTTCCTTTCACAGCGCAGGTGACTATGTCCTGCCCCAGCGGCCCTGTTATATCACCTATACCAATCCTCAAACCCATGCAATCATCCGGGCGGGCATCGACAAGTCCCCCATGTATGCCGGGATCATTGAAGGGATCGGAGCCAGGTACTGTCCGTCTATTGAGGACAAGGTCATGCGTTTCCCGGAGAAAGAGCGCCATCAGGTCTTTCTGGAGCCGGAAGGCCTTGATACCACCGAGGTCTATCCCAACGGACTGCCCACCAGCCTGCCCCTGGCCACTCAGGTGGCCATGCTCCAGAGTATCAAAGGGCTGGAGCAGGCCAGGGTCATCCGGCCCGGCTATGCCATTGAGTATGATTATGTGGATCCGCTGGAACTCAAACCATCGCTTGAGACGAAACGTGTCCGCGGTTTGTTTCTGGCCGGCCAGATCAACGGCACCTCCGGCTATGAGGAGGCAGCGGCCCAGGGTCTGATGGCGGCGATCAATGCTGTCCATCATGTCAGAAATCAGG
The DNA here is from genome assembly GCA_043826415.1 of Pseudomonadota bacterium. Lineage (GTDB taxonomy): Bacteria > Desulfobacterota > Desulfobulbia > Desulfobulbales > Desulfocapsaceae > UBA2270. Next base: position 11,814 of record JBDRQE010000045.1, on the reverse strand, counting down.
AACCCCTGATTCTCGATCGTTCCCAGGCCTATATCGGAGTGCTCATTGATGACCTGGTCACCTGCGGTACCAAAGAACCGTACCGGCTCTTTACCTCGCGGGCCGAATACCGGCTGCTGTTGCGTGAGGATAACGCCGATACCCGTCTCTGTCAGATCGGCCATGATATCGGCCTGCTTGCTGATCAGGCATATCAGCGATACCGGGAAAAACAGACCGCCATTGAGCAGGGTGTGCTTCTTCTTGAATCTATTCCGGTCAGGCCGGACAAGGCGACCAATGAGTTCCTGCTGGCCTTGGGAAGCGTTGAACTCAAACAGAAAATAACCCTTGCCGAACTTCTGCGGAGGCCGGAACTGGGACTGGCGGAACTGGCGAGACTGCCTCTGGAAGCGGAAACTCAGAATCGTATTCTACAACTGGCAGAGTCAGCGGTCAGGGATGAGATCCAGCTGCAGATCAAATTCCATGGCTATATCCAGCGCCAGCAGGAACAGGTAGATCGATTTAAAAAGATGGAGGCCATGGCTCTGCCGGAAGATATGGAATATAAAGGGCTGGCAGGCCTGTCCAATGAGGTGGTGCAGAAATTGTCCACGGTGCGACCTCTGTCCCTTGGTCAGGCCTCACGCATCTCCGGCATTACCCCGGCTGCTATCTCTGTCCTGCAGGTCCATTTGAAAAAGATGGCAAAAAAGATCTAAGGGGGCCTTGTTCTGATGACTTTTCCCGATATCGATCCCGTTCTCTTCTCTTTAGGTCCCCTGCATGTCCGCTGGTACGGGCTGATGTATGTGCTCGGCTTCATGGCCAGTTATTTTCTGGTGCGCCGTCAGATCCGTCTCTTCCCCTACCGGGAACTGGAACCCCATTTTGAGAATTTGAATCTGGTGCTCATCCTCTCGGTGGTACTCGGTGGACGTCTGGGCTATGTCCTGTTTTATAATTTTTCCTATTATCTCCACCACCCCCTGGAAATTCCAGCCACCTGGACCGGAGGCATGTCGTTCCATGGTGCCTGCATCGGGGTGCTGGTGGGTGGCTGGCTCTATGCGCGTAACAAGAAGATTGACTACTGGAAGGTGGCAGATATCTATGTGGTGACCGTGCCCATTGGCCTGGGCCTGGGCCGGCTGGGTAATTTTATCAATGGTGAGCTCTATGGCCGGACCACTGATCTGCCCTGGGGGATGATCTTTCCCGGTGGCGGCCCTCTGGCCCGGCATCCCTCGCAACTCTATGAGATGTTTTTGGAAGGGGTGGTGCTTTTTTCCATCCTCTGGTCTCAGAAGTACAGACCCTGGCAAGAGAGTTCCCGCTGGCCGCATGGCAGCATGGTCTTTCTTTTCCTTATCTGCTACGGTGTGCTCCGCTTTCTGGTGGAAGGGGTACGGGAACCGGATCCGCAGCTCGGATTTTTCTTTGGTCTGCTGACCATGGGGCAGCTGCTCAGCAGTCTGATGATGGCCGGCGGTTTCGTATTCTGGATTGTTTTTTGGCGCCGCCAGAGCAGGTAAAAAACAATCTTACTTGTTTGTCCCTTGGCTACCATGGATAAAATATCCCGTTCGCGTGGGGTTACCTTGACGGATGCTGCGGTCTGTGGCTTGTGACGCTTGGGCCGGCAATTGGGGGGGGGACTGTTTTCTATTAGCTCTTTGCCGGGGTTTTCTTTCCTTGATGCGTCTACGTTGTCTCGGTCGGCATGGTTCTACCCGGCGGGTAAGGGGAGATTATTTGAAATCCAGAGTGACAGGGCAGTGATCTGAGCCCGGGATGTCAGCCAGGATGTCGGCGCCGGTTACTCGTGTTTTACTGGCGGAATCAACAAAAAAATAATCAATCCGCCAACCGATATTCCGCTCCCGGGCGTTGCTGCGGTAACTCCACCAGGAGTACTGTCCCGGCTCCTGATTGTATTCTCTGAATGTATCAATCCATCCATCTTCGATATATGAGTCCATCCATTTCCGTTCTTCCGAGGTGAAACCGGCATTTTTTGTGTTGGCTGCCGGGTTGGCAAGGTCTATCTCGGTATGGGCGACATTGAAATCACCACAGATCACCACTGATTTATCACGGGCCAGACCTTCAATAAATTTGTGCACCGCACAGTTAAATTCCTGTTTTAACTCCAGTCGGCTCAGGTCGTGACGGGAATTGGGGAAATAACAGTTCACCAGATAGAAATCGCCAAATTCCAGGGTCAGAACCCGTCCTTCTTCATCAAAGCGCTGGTCGCCAATACCTTGATAGACCTTCTTTGCCGGTTCCCGGCTGTAAATGGCCACTCCTGAGTAACCTTTTTTCTGGGCGGAATGAAAATAACTCGTAAATCCGGCCATCTCCCGCACCGAGTCCGGCAATTGTTCAGGCAAGGCCTTGATCTCCTGAAGGGCGAGAATGTCCGGGGCCAGATCGCGCACGATATCGACGAATCCGTTTTTGGCCACAGCTCGCAGTCCGTTGACATTCCAGGAAATCAGTCGTTTGATCCCGGCCTGTTTTTTTGTTTTTGCTAGTTTGAGTTTTCTTGGGGTGACTCCGATCCGGGGGCAAAGGGCGTCAAGGACGCAGCTCTCACAGTGGGGACCCACAGGCCGACAGGTTCCCTGACCAAAGGCTACCAGCAGGGAATTAACTCGAATCCAATAATGCTCAGGAAGTTTTTCCCGCAGCTTCATCTCGGTCTGCAAGGGGTTTGTAGTCTGCACATATCCCCAGATGTTCATGATCCGGTGGACATGCGTATCTACACAGATCGCCGGTTTGCCGAATCCTTGGGCCCTTACCAGATTGGCTGTCTTCCGGCCAACACCGGGCAGGGACGTGAGTTGTTCAATTTCGTCCGGGACTTGAAAGGAAAAGTGTTTTTCGAGGACCTCCGGCAGGGCTGCCAGGTATCTGGCCTTGTTTTTGTAAAACCCCACCGGAAAGATAAGCTGTTGCAGGGTTTTTTCGTCAAGAAGCGCCAAGGCCTGCGGGGTGGCGGCCTTGGCAAAGAGGCGGGCGGCGGCCTGGGCGGTTACCTCGTCCCTGGTCCGGGCCGAAAGAATGGTCGCAACCAGAACCTTGAAGGGATCATGGGTCTGCACGGCAATCAGGTCCACTACCGGGACTTGATAATCTTGCACCTCCTGTTCCAGGAGTTGTAAGGCTTTGTCGATATTGAAAGACATATATGGGTTGAGAATTGTGTCGTTATATAGATAAGCTGTTTTCCTTAAACAGGTGTCATCTTGGCTGGTTGCTTATTGCATGTATACAACTACAGCGTTAGCTTCATGTCAACATGACGTTGGTGATAGTTTTGAGGAAGCATGGACTGGGATGGCAAGTGAAAGTAAGGTATCATTCTTTGGCTGGCGGTGTCAATTCCTGTGTGCGCGGCATTGTATAATTATGCTTTCAGGCCCTCCCTTGTTCTCTGAAAAAGAGGAGACCTGCTGCCGCTAAGATGGCGCAGGCACCGAGAAAGGAGGCCGTCAGCCCAAATGAGGCGGCAAGGATGCCGCCGAGCAGGGGCCCCAGGGTGTGGCCCATATCCATGATGGAGCCCAGGATGCCCATGGACGAGCCCTGAGTTCCCGCATGGCTCAGATCGGCTATATGGGCGGCGCTGGCAGAGGTCACCATGGAGATGGTCAGCCCCAGCAGGATGCTTAAGACAAGCAGGGGAATAAAGGAGGCGGCTACGCTGAACAAGGCGATACAGACGCCTGCCGCCAGTGCGCCGAAGACGATCTGTTGTGGCCGGCCATGGCGATCGGAAAAACGGCCCATGACCGGTTTTACCAGGGCAATGGTTATGACCTGAGAGGAAAGGCATATGCCTATCTGATAGAGATTCAGTCCCACCGTCAGGGCATAGGCCGGAAGAAAGGTCTCAAAGATGCCGTAGGCAAAGAGGATAGCTGCCTCCACTGCACAGGTCATCATGATGCCCCGGTTCTGCAGGAGTGTCTGTACTCCTTCCCGCCAATGGGGACCTGGACCCGGATCTTTCTTGACCTCTCTGTGGCCCGGGTCCAGGAAAATGAGGGTGCAAAAAACAGCACACCCGGCAAGGCCACAGACAAGGTAGAGGGTGTGAAATCCGCTCGCCGCATCAAGGGTGTGCATCCCGAGGATCGTACCGCCCAGTACTGGTGCCATAAAGCGTCCCAGCAGGGTGGCGGTGGAAAACCAGCCCATCTTCTCCCCCCGCCCTTGTTCAAAGAGATCCGCAACCATGGCCATGGCCACCGGCACGAAGATGGCAGTGGCCAGGCCGTGATAAAAGCGGACCAGAGCCAGCTGCCAGATCTCATGGGCCAGCAGATAGAGAAAGGGGGCCGTGGCAAAGACCATGCCGGAAGCGATGAGCATGCGCTTCCGGCCGATTCTGTCGGAGAGGATGCCGGCCGGAAGGCTGAAGAGGATGCCGGTGCAGGCTGAAATCGAGGCGATGATGCCGATCTCGGCCGGGCCGCCGCCCAGGTGGCTGACAAACAAGGGCAGCGCCGGGCTCTTGGATATGGTGCTGCTGAAGATGGCCAGCAGTCCCACGCCGCAGAGCAGTTTGAAGGGTGAGAGAACCATAATGGAAGATCCCTGTCTGTTGGTCTTGCCTTTTCTGGCGGCTGGAGAGTGTAGCTGTCGTCTCAGATCAGGGCCTCGCCCTGATCTGCCCAGGCCTTGAGGCCGCCGTTAAGGCAGGCGACATCAATACCTTTTGCCAGAAGTTTTTTGCTCACCGATTGGCTCACTGAGCCGCCACGGACGCAGTAGATGATCGTCCGTTTCTCTTTTGCCATTGCATTGCCCCACTGCTCTACTTCTTCCGGGTCGCGCCAGACTGCGCCGGGGATCATGCCGGGTGCGGCATCGTGGTCGGCCTTGCGGCGGACATCGAGGAGGAGGGCCTTGCCTTCGGCCATCAATTCTTTCAGGCGCGGCGTATCGATGATGCGTCCGCTGATCAATCCCTGAATCTCCTCGTCATAGCCCAGATACCGTTTCAAGGTGATTTCGTTCTTGCCGTATTTTGGATACCTGGTAAGGATCTCGACAAAACGCGCCTCCGCTTCGGCTTCTTCTTGTATCTCCACAATGCCGTCATGGATGATATCCACCAGTCGGTCGGCATAGATGATGATCCGTTCCTCAAGCCGGTGCAATCCGTAATTCCTGACCGGCAGGCCCAGTTCCTCTGCCTCTGCCTCAGTTAGTCCGCCCCGGATGTGTTTTTCCATGACAGCGGTGATTTCCTCAGGCAGTCCCAGTTTTGCACCCAGCTCCGCGCCGATCCTGCCGTGGTTGATTTCGTGGGTGACGCTCTTCCCCAGATCGTGGAAGAGTGCACCGCGGCCAACCAGCTCCAGGTCGAGGCTGGCGTTTGTGCGTCCGGCGATATCCAGGGCCTTGGCTGCCACCTGCAGGGAGTGGTCAAGGTCGGTTGTACTCATTCCGGCCTTACGAAGCAGGTTGATGTCCTGTTCTGTGATACGGTAAACCTGTGTCATCATTTTTTCTCCTTATATCGTCGCGTGCACACGATGCTGCCCGTTATGAGCTGATCCCGAAATAGATAAAGGCGTCCTTCAAGGTTTCTTTGTGTTCAGGCACAAGCTTGCTGATCTTGTTTTCCATATCTTCCCGCAGATGTTCTATGTATTCCTGGACTCCTTCCTCGCCGAATTTTGCCGCGATTTCCGGACCGAAGGCCCAGATCTTTTTGAAGTCATGGCGTTCATATTTTTTCTCGGCATCATCGATCCAGTTATGCAGGTCGGCGTACTCTTTTCCGGTTCTCCGGCTGCTGGTGGCATAGTGTTTCTCTGTTGGCGGCATAATCTTCTCCTTGGATGGTGTTAAAGACAGATGGTTTCTAAGGCACTTTTCCCGCTTGTCGGGATTGGTGAAAACATATGCATCTGTCTTGTTGTTTCATATGTTTTTTGTAGCAACTGCTAAAAAAAGCGGAAGAAGGTCTCCGCTGCTTGTTTTCCTGGTGCCTAGATTGGGCCCTGTTCGTCTCCTTTTTTCGAGTTGCTGCTGTTTCTGCTCCTGAAGGCGGCCAGCAGGCCATCGAGGACAATGCCTGTGTGCTCGATGCGCGTCAGATCGTCGTCGGTGGCGGCGACAATGCCGTCAAAAAAGGCATGTATCCCGTCTGTTTCCGGCAGGTTGAAGGTGTCATCTTTCAGGTCGATGTCGTGTATTATTCCAGCTAATAGTTCCAGGTTCCGATCGCCATCGCCAAAGAGTTGGGTCATGACCTCGAAGGTGCAGAGATCTCCTTCGTGCGTGTATTCCCCTGAAGGCATGTCGAAGCGGATCTCGTCAGCAGCCGGCTCGTAGTCCTGATCCTGAACGAATTTAAAGACAGCGTCCCGGTCAATATAGCGCTGGATCAGCCAGGCGCTGGCCATACGATCCACGTAGACATTGGCCCTGGTGACCCAGGTCTTGCCCTGCATGTCGGATTTGTACCCCTCAAGCTCCGGTCTTGGCCGGCGGCTTCTTCTTTGCTGAAGAATGGTCTCCAAGTCGGCCAGGACGGCATCTGCCTTTGCCCGCTCCGCAACGGGAAAGAAGTCGATGGCCGAGATTCCGGCAAAGGCCTTGCGCAGTTTGGCAAGACTGGCCTTGAGTTCCACGAGATTGCTGCTCAATCCGGCATTGGTATGCTGGTAGTCTGCCAGAAGTTCACGGGCCTCAGTCGTTATTTTTTCATAATCATGCTGCCGGGCCTCACAGAAAAGGTTGATCACCTGGGTGTCATTCAACCCTTCCTGGAATCTGGCCTCCAGAAGAATGGCCTCCCCGCCGCCTTTGATGATTTCTTTGACAATCCAGGTCAGGTCTTCATAGGCCTGTTCTTGTTTAGGCATGGCATAAACTGCCTGCTTGATCGGTACCGCGCCGACATGTTGCAGGCGACGCCAGATCTTGGCCCGGAAGTAAGTGGGTTTTGCCGGTATTTGATGAATAAGAAGCAGCCAGTCCACAAGAGATCCCTTTTAGTGTTTATGTTACATGTTTCATATTATATAAAACATATGTTTCGTATAGTCAAGGGGCTTGATACTTGAATCCCGCGGGGGAGAAGAGTAGAGCAAATTCTATTGAATGTTTGACAATCTCGTAAAAACTCAAAAAAGTTTGTCATTTCGAGCGACAGCGAGAAATCTTACTACTCAAACAGTGGATACTATTAAGATTTCTCCCGATGGTCGAAATGACATTATAGAAATTTGTACTTTTTACGAGACCAACAATGCTTCCTTCATGGACAGGATCTGATGATTGATCGCCAGTTTCTCTGTACATCGGAAGGATACTCTTCTTGGCCTGACAGGCCAGGTCAGCCTCTCTCCTGTCTCCTGCAAAGTGCTTAATCGGGCAGTGGCGCAGCCAGGGCCTCCTGACTGAATCGTAATTGCAGGTCCTGCCATCGACTCAAGCGTTCTGTTCCTCCTAAACGCTCAGAGTTTTGTCTTCTTGTCAGCCAAAATCCCTGGCCGTTAAAACTGTAGACGGGAATGAGGTCAGTCCGCTGTGAGGCCGGGAGAATTGCCTCCATCAGGTTATCCAGGATAAGGGGATCGGCAGTTGGCTCGGCATAGTAACTCAGGACCATGTGCGGCTGGTTCAGTTTCAGCGATTTGACATAGGTCAGGTGCATCTTCTCATCGGGAATAGCAAGCCGGCGCAGAGTGAAATATTTGGCGGTGGCGAAATCCTCACAGTCGCCGCCGTCGCTGGCCAGCATTTCCCAGGGAGTGGCCCAGTAGTCATTCTTTCCCCAGTGGCTCAGATCACTCACAAACTGAAGTTGATTGAAAAAATGATTAACGGATTTCAGCTTCTCCATTACCGGCGCATTACGCTTTGCTCTCATCAAGGCATGCCAGTCGGCGATTCTTTGTTGGCCGGGATCCAGGGGAACTCTTTCTTCGGCTGTTTTCTGCTTTTTCCCGCAACTGCCTATACTGAGTAAAAGAATAACCAGTAGCAGGGCTACTATGCATTGTGTGGCAGAAATTCTTCTGTGGTTGGCATGCATGGACATGAGCATTGTTGCCGGCACGTTCTTGGGGGATTCTTCCTATATTGCCAGCCTCAGGATCTCGGCAATGGTGTCCTTGGTATAGAGCGCACCAATCCCCCATTGCCGGGCCAACCCTGCAGCGTTTTCGGCGATGGCCTCAATGTCGGCGGCGGGGATATTCACCTCGCCCAGACGCACCGGCGATTTTATCGTCACAAACCACTGCTCGAGGGCGGCAATTCCGGCCTCCGCCGACTCCAGCCCGAAGATCTTCTCGGCGAACCGCGCAAACTGGCTGGGGTTTTTGGCCTCATACCATTTCATCCAGGCGGGCATGACAATGGAGAGCCCGGCCCCGTGCGGGATGTTATAGATGGCGCTCAGGGCATGCTCGATCATGTGGTTGGGGAAATTGTATTCGCCGATCCCGGCCGGGGTCAGGCCGTTGAGGGCCAGGGTGGCGGCCCACATGAAAGAGGCGCGGGCAGGAGCATGACAGGGATTGGTCATGATCAGATCCGTGGTCTCGATCACCGTCTTGATGATCCCTTCCACCAGCCGGTCCTGGAGATGGGTGCCGGGCTTTTTGGTGAAATAGCCCTCAATGACATGGGCGATGGCGTCCACCGCGCTGTAGGCCGTGTAATTCAGGGGCACGGAGTGGGTCAGCTCCGGGTTGAGGATGGAGACTTTCGGGTAGACGTGGGGCGAGGAGATATTGTATTTCTGCTTTGTCTCCGCGTTGGTGACCACCGAGTTGCCGTTCATCTCGCTGCCGGTGGCGGCCAGGGTCAGGATGGTGAAGACCGGCAGGGCTCGCGTAACCTCCCTGCCGACAAAGAAGTCCCAGACATCGCATTCGCTCAGGGCGCCCACGGCGATGGCCTTGGACTCGTCCAGCACCGAACCGCCGCCCACCGCCAGGATCGCCTCGACCTTCTCCTGCCTGGCCAGGGCTACGCCGTCCCTGGTATGGGAAATAAGCGGGTTGGAGTCCACTCCGCCAAACTGGCTATAACCGATATTGCCGGCCTTGAGGCTGGCCAGGACCCGCTCCAGCAGGCCGCTTTTGATTACCGAGTTGCGGCCATAGACCAGCAAGACCCTGGTTATTCCGGCGGCGTTGAGCTCGGCGCCGATCAGGGCCTCCGTGCCGGCGCCGAAGATGATCTTGGTGGGGTTGTGAAAGGTGAAATCAAACATGCGTCTCTCCTTGCGGTGGATGGTCCGGTTTCTTGTGCTCGGTTTGAGGATAGAGGATAGCTAAAAAATAATGTATCATTTTTTGGCTGCAAGTGCCAATTTTTCCGGCTCCTCGACCATTACGGGGGTTGTTGCAGGCTGTGCTGTACCCCGCCAAACATGGGAAACGTGGTCTGACCCCGATTGATGCGATTGATTTTGTCTTGATTTATTTTGCTTTCCGTGGCATCGTGTAATTACAGTAATCACAAAAGAATACCGCTCACATTCAAATGCAGGTGCCGCCATGGATAAAACGTTACGCTCTCGGGATATTAAGATAGTGCATATAGGCAACTCACTGGGGGTCCGCTTGCCCAAAGTCCTCTTGCAAAAATACGGTTTCACTCATTCTTTGGTTCTGGAAGAAACCACTCAGGGGCTTCTCCTCCGGAAGAAACAAGACGACAAGCTCTCCTGGGCTGACACCTACAAAGCCATGGCGAATGAGGGGGAAGACTGGAACGAGTATGACCAAACGCTGCTTGACGGATTGGAGGATGACGACTTTGACGCCTAAACGGTACGAAATCTATTTTGCAGACTTGAATCCAACCCTCGGCAGCGAAATCAGCAAAATCCGTCCTGTTGTAATCATTAGCGATGACGCCATGAACAAATATTTGGAAACGGTGGTCGTTTGTCCGATAACTTCGAAAATCCACCCAACATGGAGAACACGCTTTCAGATTCCCTGCGTCGGCAAACAGGCTGAAGTGGCTGTTGATCAGATACGAACAATCAGCAAAACACGGCTAAAAAAGAAAATTGATCAGATGTCGAGTGATGATGCCTCTCAGGTACGGAGAATCATTACCGAGATGTATGGTGAATAAAATCCCTTCTCGATCTTCTTCTCTATTTTACTTTGACCCCTCTTTACTCGGCTAGAGCCAACCCCATCAATCGTTCATGTTCCCGCATTGGACTCACCGACAAATAAATGGAATTCCATCTGTAACTGTTTAGGGCCTCGGCAAGAAATCATCCCGTCTTGCTTGTCTTTTCAGCCATCTTCTTCGTCACGGAAAGAGTTATATAGCCCTGTTATGCGCCTCTTTCATTTCCTCGAATATGGCCGAAAATCCTACGCAATACGGAACAATTTATTATTGCCGAGGCCCTTAGTTGCTTCTCAATGTCATTAACTTAAGCGGGGTTCTGGTTCCCATGCGCCGCATGGAAACCCATTCCGGTCTGCGTCGCAGACCGTGTTTGCCCTACTGCCTATGGTTCCCACGCTCTGGCGTGGGAACCAGCGCAAATGATAAGTAACGGGAATCTATTTTTAATCAATGATGAAAAATGGCGAGAAGACAACCTGGCAAAGAAGATCAGGCTGCCCTTGTTTGTCCGGGTCGGGGACGATGTTGAATAAAGCTCAGTGTCCTTTTCGGCAATATGCTGTGAATATGCGGACACCATATATGGAGAATAAGGGGGTCAGTATATATATCCAGCAACAACGGGGGCAGGCCACGTTTCCATGTTTTTAAGCCCAATTTTCAATAATCAGTGGCGCCTCGATTCGTTCGTAGTGACGCACATTATTCGTAACCAGCACTGCTCCGGCGGATAACGAATGTGCGGCAATCATCATGTCCAATTCACCGATGGACTGGCCGGTAGTTACAAGCTGATGACGGATGCCGGCATACCAGACGGCTGCTTCAGTATCCCACGAAAGGACACGAACGATTTTAAGGAACTGCCGTACTATCAGGTGCAGACGATGGTCGGCAGGCAAACGTTTAAGTCCATACAGCAGTTCAGCTTGTGTCATTACCGATATGCAAACCATAGAAGGCAGGGTATCTGCCAGCTTTGCCTCGATACCGGGAGACCGCCCTTTGATGACATAGCTTGCTGTATCTGTGTCCAGCATGTATTGCATGATCAGATTTTCCTCTCGTTCTTGAGCACGTTCATATCGTCAAAAACGCCTGATGTCTGGCAAGGTACATTCATGGGCCTGTCGTCCATGAAATCAGGTGGCACATCAAGGGAGTGGATTAAGTCGAAGAAATCGCCCCAAATCTTCGTGCCGGGCCGATCCGAGAGCACTATGTCACCTGTTGCCTCATTACGCGTAACATACACTTCATCGCCTTTGAAGCGAAATTCGGCAGGAAGCCTGACAGCTTGACTGCTACCGTTCTTAAAAAGCTTGGCCGTTCGTATTTGTAGCATGTTGATCTCCACAATTGATTTGAGGCCGTTAGCTGATATTCCGATTGAACAAGCATCTTTTTTGGCACCGGCTTAGTATATGCTTTAGTATATACTTTTGACTGCCAATGTCAACTTCCAGGTTAGGGCCTCGGCAAGAATAAGTCGGTCCATATTGCGCAGGATTTTCAGTCATGTTCGAGGAACGGAAAGAGGCGCATAGCAGAGCTATGAAACTCTTTTCGTGACGAAGAAGATGGCTGAAAAGACCAGCAAAATGGGATGATGTATTCTTGCCGAGGCCCTTATCAACTTTTTTGGTAAATGGCTCAACGCTGTCAACCTGGGTGCAAAAAACAATGATTATA